>CAZZLW010000001.1:0-15116 GCA_964654605.1 uncultured Cytophagales bacterium
ACTGCCACAGGAAAAGTGGTACTGAAAGATTTAGTAGAAGATAAAACACTCAAAACAGAAGTTCTGCACTGGTCGCCTCACGAAAAACGCATTTTCACCGATAATTTCGTAGTTATTGAGAGTGGTAATAATGTCGTAAAAGGTGAAGGTTTTACCGCTAACCAAGATTTGCAGTATTACAAAATTTTAAAGCCTACGGGTTCGGGGTATATTCGGAGGAAGTGAAAAGAAGCGATCTATTTGCTAAAACAAACTTTTTCCTATGTAAAGATGTTTATTTTTTACTAATTTAGAGAAACTATCTTACAGCTATGCGTTGGTTGATTGTAATTTTAATAACTTTTGTTTTGCTGAGTTGCACGCAAGAAAAACGCCTGCCTATTTTAGGAGAGCGGCAAGTTGTTCAGGTGGAAAAAGATGGTAAAATCGTAACGGATACCCTCTACCACATCATTCCTGCTTTTCGTTTTATCAATCAGGATAGTACAGAAATTACCGAGAAAACTTTTGAAGGGAAAATCTATGTAACAGATTTTTTCTTTACGACTTGCCCCAGCATTTGCCCCAAAATGAAACAGCAAATGCTCCGTGTGTATGAAAAGTACAAAGATGATGATCGCGTTCTTATTCTATCACATTCTATTTCTCGTGAGGATAGCGTACCTGTATTACGAGAGTACGCAAAAAAAATAAAAATCAGCTCTAAACGCTGGCATTTGGTTACGGGGAATTGGGATGAAATTGAGCGTATGGCAAAACAATATTTTGTAACTGTAACCGAAGACAAAAACGAGCCCGGAGGTTACTTACACAGCGGTCATTTCGCTCTCATTGATAAGCAAAAACGCATCAGAGGTATTTATGAAGGCACAGACCCCAAAGAAGTAGATAAGTTGCTCAAAGATATTGATATTTTGCTCAATGAAAATCCCTAAACCAATACTGGCGGTTTTTCCTATCCTTTTTTTCGTAGGTTTGCTACTGGGAAACTTGTTTTTTTTCAAAACACAAGAGCAAGGACAAAAACTCTATGCTTTGCACTGCTCTTCTTGCCATATGGAAAATGGTGAAGGACTTGCAGGACTTATTCCACCGCTCAAAAAAGCAGATTGGCTTGCCAAAAACCCCGAAAAAATTGCCTGTATCATTCGCTATGGGCAAAAAGGCGAAGTACAAGTCAATGGTATTACTTACAACCACCCAATGCCCGCCAACCTCAAACTTTCGGATACCGAAATACACAACCTAACAAATTTTATCCTTTCTAACCTTGAAAATAATGTTCCTAAACGCACTTTTGAGCAAATCGTAAAAGATTTACAGACTTGTCGTTAGGATTTTTCATTTTTTTTTGATATAATTCAGCGATATTTTTCACCAAGATAACTCATTTTCAAGATTTACAGGACTTTGTTTGTTGATTTTTCAAAGATAAATGCTTTCATAGCACATAGCAGGTTTGAAATGATTAAAGTTTGAGGTTAGAAGTTAAAGGTTTGAACCTCAAACCCCAAACTTATTGCGAACTTGTTATGTTTGTAAGCAAGAAAGTGTCCTGAAATACTTGTATTTGCTGTTTTGGTTTTTTAATAGCTGAATTATGACCATTTTAGAAAACTTTATTTCTGTTTTTAAGCCTAAAAAAAAGCAAGCCCCTGCACGTGAAATTGCTCGTTACACGCTCAACTACGAAGATGCACGTGATATAGGGGTGCTGTTCAGTCATTCCAACGATGAAAACCCCAAGGCTATCAATTATTTTGTAAAACTCTTGCAGAAGGATAAAAAAAATGTGAAGGCTTTGGCTTATTTTGAGGAAAAACATTCTAACCCTTACGATTTTCGTTTTGATTTCTTCACTGCCAAAGATATTGATAGCAAGGGAGTTATTCATTCTTTACAAGTAGAGGAGTTTGTACAAAAAGAGTTTGATTACCTATATTGTGTAAATGTTGTAGAGTTTCCGCCTTTTCATTACATTATGAAAAGAAGCCACGCCAAGTTTCGGATTGGCAAATTTTATCCCGAAATGCTTGATTCTTTTGAACTAATGATAGATATTGGCGACAATAAAAATGCCGTTGATTTAATTTTGCAGATGTTACATTTTACGAAAACCTTAATCATTCATAATCCGTTGCCAAAATGATACACTACCGAATCGCTTATAGCAATCCACAAGCCCGATTTTTAGAAATTGAATGTAAAATTACTTCCTTACATAGCAAGAGCCTGAATATTTATTTGCCTGCTTGGCGTCCGGGGCGATACGAATTGCAGAATTATGCCAAAAATATCTTTGATTTTGCCGTTTTTGATGAACAAAATCGCCCTCTTCCTTACCGAAAAATAAACCGAAACACTTGGCAAGTGCAATCGCAGTCTGCTTCGGAACTTGTAGTGAAGTATCGCTATTATGCTTTTCAGTTAGATGCAGGCGGTTCTTATCTTGATGATACCCAAGTATATTGTAATCCTATCAATTGCTTGGTGTATGCCGAAAATTTGCTTGATGAGCCTTGTACTTTGGAACTGACTTTGCCCGATAACTATCAAATAGCTTGCGGGCTTCCTAAAAAAGCTAAAAATCTTTGGCAGGCAGAAAGTTATCATCATCTTGTAGATAGTCCTTTTATTGCTTCTGCCTCGCTGGAACACAAAACTTACGAAGTAGCAGGCATTACTTTTCATATATGGATGCAGGGAGATTGGCAACCTGATTGGGAAAGGGTTTTGAAAGATTTTGAAAAATTTACAGCTTGGCAAATTCAACTCTTTGGGGAATTTCCTGAAAAAGATTATCATTTCTTGTTTCAAATTTTGCCCTATAAGTTTTATCACGGCGTAGAGCATCGTAATTCTACGGTGATTTGTTTGGGTAGTGCCGAAAAAATGAGTGAAGATGAAAATTACGATAATTTTTTGGCAATAGCTTCTCACGAATTGTTTCATAGCTGGAATGTTTGCAAGATTCGTCCTGCTGAACTTTTGCCTTACAACTATGCAAGCGAAACGTATTTTGAAACAGGCTGGATAGCCGAAGGTATTACGACTTATTACGGCGATTTGGCTTTACAACGTTCAGGGGTGTGGGAGTCGGACTACTTTCTCAAAGAAACCAATAAAACACTGAAAAACCATTTTGAAAATTTTGGTAGAATGCAAGCCTCGCTTACCGAAGCCTCTTGGGATTTGTGGGTAGATGGCTATCTGAAAGAAGAAATTTATCCCCAACGCAATCCCTCTATTTATGGCAAAGGGGCAATTGTTGCTATGCTTTTGGACTGGACTATACGCTTGCAAACCCAAAACAAAGCCTCTCTGGATAGCGTAATGCGTGAAATGTGGTTACAATTTGGTAAAACTGCTCGTGGCTATACAATGCAAGATTTTCAGGCTGTTGCCGAAAAAATTGCTCAAAGTTCTTTACAGAGTTTTTTTGAAAAGTATGTTTTGGGCAGAGAAAGTTTGGATAAGCCCCTTCAGGAGTTGGCGGAGCATTTTGCTCTAAACCTGATAGTGCAACATTACAATTTTGGTTCGGAAGTTTTTGGCTTCAAAGCTATCCAAAAAAATGGGGCTTGCCTCGTGAGCCTCATTGAACCTAACTCTAATGCTTCAGCGGTATTGAGCCTTGCTGATGAAATTGTGGCGGTTGATGATAGAAAAGTAGAAAATAATCTGGCAGAGCTTTTAGGTAATAAACAAACCGTTATTCTTACCATTTTCCGACAGAAAAGGCTTTTGCACGTGCTTCTACAAGCCAATCGCGATAGTTACCTAAAAAATCATCTTTTGCAAATCAATCCTTCGGCAAGCAGTGAGCAAAAAGCCAATCTGGTAGCTTGGTTGGAAGGTAAAATTTTGTAAATTTGCCTGCTTTTTTCAGAAAACCCCAAAAGCGTGGATATTCTTAGATTTCTGACAGCAGGTAGCGTAGATGATGGTAAAAGTACACTCATAGGTAGGCTTTTATACGATACACATAATCTTTTACAAGACCAACTGGAAGCCATTGAGCGAGCCAGCCGAAACAAAGATTTTTTAGACCTCTCGCTCATTACCGATGGCTTAAAGGCTGAACGTGAGCAAGGAATTACGATTGATGTTGCCTATAAGTATTTCCAAACGGCTCGGCGTAAGTTTATTATTGCAGATTGCCCTGGTCATCTGCAATACACTCGCAATATGATTACAGGGGCTACTCATTCAGAGCTTGCTCTTATTCTGGTGGATGCTCGCAAGGGGATTCAGGAGCAAACCAAACGCCATACGGCTATTTGTACCAAGTTTGGCGTGCAACATCTTGTTTTGTGTGTCAATAAAATGGATTTGGTAGATTTTTCAGAAAGTGTTTTCCAAGAAATTTGTGCCGAGTACAAAAGTTTTTTAGAGCATTTACCTGTAAAAACTGCTCACTTTTTGCCTATTTCTGCATTTTTGGGCGATAATATTGCTCAGCCAAGCCAAAATATGCCTTGGTACGGGGGCAAAACACTCATACAAATTCTTGAAAATGAACATTTTCCTGAAAATACTTCTGAAAGAAAGCGTTTTCAGGTGCAATTTGTATTACGTCCTCATCAAGATTACAGAGGCTTTGCAGGAACAATTATGAGTGGCACTTTCAGGAAAGGTGATAAAGTGAAAGTGTTTCCGAGTAGGGCTGTGAGCTATGTTACACATCTTGAATTTGCGGGAAAAGAAATAGACGAAGCACACGCAGGGCAAGCTATCACGATACGCTTGCAAGACGAAGTCCCTTTTTCTCGTGGCGATATGCTTATAGGGGCAGAAGAGGTTATTTCTGAAAACCAGAATATCAGGGTTTTGCTTGCTTGGCTCGATGATTGGCAAGCCTTGCAAATTGGGAAAAAATATCTGCTTCAAAAAGGCTCTAAACTTGTAAAATGCGTAGTAAAGGCAATCCCACGCAAACTCAATATTCATACGGCTACCTATGAGGCTTCGGATAACTTTTTACACGCAAACGAGATAGCGGAAGTGCATTTACGCCTTGCCGAGCCATTGCACTTTGATAACTTCTACGAAAATGCCCCCAATGGTAATTTTATTTTGATTGATGAGCAAAGCAATCAGACTTCTGCGGCAGGAGTTTTTGAGGAATATTTGGATATGTAGTCGTCCCTTAAAAAGTCTGTTTAGAGAAAAATCAAAGTGTAACAATAGAAATTTCCTTCCAAAAAGATGAATTTTTAAGATGTATTATCGGGTTTAGAGCGATGATGTCGCTTAGAGCGACATCATCGCTTGCTACCTCTGTGTGCGTATATCACAAGTTTTTTGTCATTTTGCTTAATTTTCTTGCAAATTTTTTTGCGTTTTTTTACGAGTAAGATTTTGACTATCAAACTATTAGATACTTTTTAAGGGACGACTATGTAATTGCAAGAATACGCATAATAACTATTTGTGTTCATACTCAAACCTGACAGGTTTGAGAAACCTATCAGGTTTAGCAGTTTCATTTTCAAATATTTATATTAGGTGATTTTCCTAAACCAATTTTGTTTGGGTATAAAAAATGCCTAAAATCCCGTTGGTTGCCTTTATACAAATTATTCCTTTTCCAAGTTGATTTTTTCTTTTTCAGCAGTATTTTCTTCGGCTCGTGAGCCATTGGTATAAGCTTGGTAAGTGGTTTCTTTGCCAAAAGGACGCTTTCCGATAAGTTCTTCTAAATCATACTGGAAAAGCACTTCTTTTTTCAAAAGAGCTTGGGCTACTTTTTCTAAATCTTCGCGATGCTCTTGCAAAAGCATTTTAGTTCTTTCGTATGCGTGGTCAATAATTTTCTTAACTTCTTTATCAATCAGTTCGGCAGTAGCTTCTGAATACGGCTTTTCAAAAGTAAAATCAGATTGAGGCTTGGAGTCGTAGAAAGAAAGATTACCAATTTTTTCATTCATACCATACACAGTAACCATTGCGTATGCCATTTTGGTAATTCGCTCTAAATCGCTTAATGCTCCTGTGGAAATTTTGCCAAATACGATTTCTTCGGCGGCTCTACCCCCCAAGGTCATACAGATTTCATCAATCATTTGCTCTGTTTGATAAAGGAACTGCTCTTTGGGTAAATATTGGGCATAGCCCAAAGCCGCAACGCCACGAGGTACAATGCTGACCTTCACCAAAGGGTCGGCGTGTTCCAGAAACCAGCCTGCTACGGCGTGTCCTGCTTCGTGATAGGCTACAATGCGTTTTTCTTCGGGTGAAATCAGTTTGTTTTTCTTTTCCAAACCACCAATCACTCTATCAATAGCATCTTGGAAATCTTGCATATTGACTTCCTGCTTATTTTTTCGGGCGGCAATCAGAGCGGCTTCGTTGCAAACGTTGGCAATTTCGGCTCCTGCAAAGCCGGGAGTTTGAGCGGCAAGTTTTTTGGCATCTACATCTTCGCCCAATTTGAGCCTACGTAAATGAACTTTGAAAATAGCTTCTCTGCCAATAATATCGGGCTTATCTATGCTGATTTGTCTATCAAAACGACCAGGACGAAGCAAAGCGGAATCCAATACATCGGGGCGGTTGGTGGCGGCAAGAATAATTACACCTGAATCAGTTCCGAAGCCGTCCATTTCTACCAGTAGCGAATTAAGGGTGTTTTCTCTTTCATCATTGGCACCGGGCATCATTCCTCTGCCACGTGAGCGTCCGATAGCATCAATTTCATCAATAAAAATGATACAAGGGGCTTTTTCTTTGGCTTGTCGGAACAAATCTCTTACTCTGGCGGCACCCACACCCACAAACATTTCCACAAAATCTGAACCCGAAAGACTGAAAAAAGGAACATTGGCTTCGCCTGCTACGGCTTTGGCAAGCAAAGTTTTACCTGTACCCGGAGGTCCAATCAGCAAAGCTCCTTTGGGGATTTTTCCACCCAAATCGGTATATTTTTTAGGATTTTTGAGGAAATCTACAATTTCTTTGATTTCTTCTTTGGCTTCATCAAGCCCTGCTACGTCATCAAAAGTAATATTTACTTTGTTTTCGGCATCAAAAAGTGTTGCACGCGAGCGTCCTATGCTGAACAAATTTCCGCCTGCGGGTCCGCCTGCCATTCTACGCATAAGCATCCAAAAGCCAAAAATTAGCAGGAACAAAAAGCCCCATTGCATAAAGATAGCACCATAGTTGGAGCGTTCATCAAAACGGAGTTGGGCTTTTTGCTTGCGTATAGGCTCGCGATATAGCTCTACGAACTTATCTGCCGAAGGAATGCGAAACCAAAAATGGGGACCTTTCAGAATACTGCCTTGGGAGCGTTGTTTGAGCAAACTGCCATATTTTTGGGCTTCTACCACTTCTTTTTTGAGCGTGATTTCAGCAACTTTTTCATCAGCAAAAACTACAATTTCACTGATGTCGCCATTGTTGAGCATAGTTTCGAAGCTATCGGGAGAGGTTTCCACTGCCGAATAGCTTCTGCTAAAATACACCACACTCAAAACAATAGCTATCAGCGTAAAAACCAGCCACATCTGATAGTTCGGATTGGGGTTTTTAGGTCTGTTGAGGTTGTTGTTGGGTGAATTTTGAGGGTTTTGGGGAGTTTTTTCTTTATTTTCTGCCATAAAACTAAGTGTCTAAAATCTTTACGAAAAATGTTGCACTTGTGCATCGCCCCAAAGCTCTTCCAAAGCATAAAACTCTCTTTTGCTTCTTTTGAACACGTGAGCGACCACATCAACATAATCTAACAAAATCCATTCCTTATTTTGTTTTCCTTCCTTATGCCAAGGTAATTCTTTCAAATTTTTATAGACTTCCTCCTCAATGGAATCGGCAATGGCGTCTATTTGAGTATCAGAAGTTCCTGTGCAAATAATGAAATAATCAACAATCGCTGTTGGTACTTTCCGCATATCCAGTAGCACAATATCTTGTGCTTTCTTTTCTTGCATACCCTTGATAATCAAATCACAAAGGTTTTTTATTTCAACTTCCTTGCTTTTTTTTTGCTTCATTCGCTTGTTTTTTGTATTATTGGATTGAAGTTTGCATTAAACAAAAATAAACTAAATTTTCATTTTTCTGATGCAAAATTACGAAAATTTTTCTAAAAAAATCAAAACTTTATTTGTCGGTCAAGATTTCCGCTATCTGCCAACTTGTCATTCTACCAATGAGTACGCCTTTTCTTTGCTTTCATCAGAAGATTGCTTTGAAGGCACTACTATTCTCACCGATTGCCAAACAGCAGGCAAAGGACAGCAAAATAGCTCTTGGGAAGCCGAGCCCGCTCAAAATATCACGCTTTCAGTGATTTTGTATCCCAATTTTTTGAAGGCTCAAGAGCAATTTTACCTGAATATTGCCGTAACGCTTGCCATTCACGATTTTCTGAGCCATTTTGTTCCCGAAGTTTCATTACTAAAAATCAAATGGTCAAATGATTTGTTGTATCAAAATCAAAAAATTTGTGGTGTTTTGATACAAAACCTTGTTTCTGGCGAAAAAATTCAGAAATCGGTAGTTGGCATAGGAATAAATATCAATCAAAAAGTTTTCAAATATCCGCAGGCAGTATCTTTGAGCCAACTAACGGGTTTGATGTATGATTTACCTTTTTTAGTGCAAAAATTATTAGAAAATTTGGAAGGTCGCTACTTGCAATTACGTTCAAAAAAATTTGATGAGTTGCGGCAGAATTATTATGAAAGATTGTTCGGCTTTCAGGAATGGGTATGGTTCAGAAAGCAAAATCAGACTTTACAAGGAAAAATTTGTGGCGTAGATAGCACAGGAAGGCTTCAAATAGCTTTTTCTGAACGCTTACAGGCATTTCAGTACAAGGAAATTGAATTTTTATTGGAACGAATGTAATATTTTTGTATTTTAGCACCAAAATTATTGCAAATCCAAACCAAGTGTATTACTTCAAAATTTGAACGTATGAAAAAGTTATTATTTTCTGTGATTTGTTTGATAGGAATAAGCATATTAGCTAAAGCCCAAGACCTCAAAAAGGCTGATGAGGCTTTTGAACAGGGGACTTTTGAAGTTGCTTTGCCCATTTATCTTGCCGCTCATAAAAAAACACCCCAAGAACCTGCTTTGAACTACAAAATAGGGGTTTGCTACCTGAAAAATAAAGATGGTAAAGAGCAAATGAAGGCACTAACTTTTTTGGAAACTGCCAAAAATAAAATTAACGATAAAGTGCCTGTACGGATGCATCATTACTTGGGTAGAGCTTTGCACTTGCACCAACGCTTTGATGATGCCATAAAAGCATACAACGAATTTGCCCAAAAAGCCCCCACTACCGATAAGTTTCAGGCAGAAAACAAAAGAGCCATTGAAATAGCTCAAAGTGCCAAAGCGGTAGTAGCAAAACCCGTAAAAGCTACCATAGCCAATTTGGGTAAGGTTATCAACAGCGATGGTTCGGAGTTTGCACCACTGATTTCTGCCGATGAAACCATTTTAGCTTTCACGCGTTCTGCTCAGCAAGCCACTGCCCAAGAGCAAGTAATGCTTGCTCAAAAGAAGGATTATGCTTGGGTGAGCATCGCTCCGATTGATTTCAAACTCAATAAAAACGTAGGAACCGTAGGACTTTCGCCTGATGGACAAAAAATGTTGATTTATGTGGGCGAGGGTAACAACACAGGAAATATTTACAGCAGTAAAAAAATGGCAACGGGCTGGTCGGCTCCTGAAAAATTAGGCAGTGAAATCAATTCGGGATATTTGGAAAGCAGTGCCAGCCTTAGCCCTGACGAAAATGTGATGTATTTTGCTTCTGATAGGCCGGGCGGAATGGGCGGTAAGGATATTTACAAAATAGAAAAACAGCCTGATGGCTCCTGGGGAAAACCTCAAAACTTGGGTGCAGATATCAATACGCCTTATGATGAAGATGCTCCATTCATTCACCCTGACGGCAAAACTTTGTTTTTTACCAGCAACGGACACAATTCTATTGGCGGTACAGATATTTTCAAAAGCACTTTGAGTGGCGGAAAGTGGTCTAAACCTGAAAATTTGGGCTATCCGATAAATTCTGTCTTTAACGATGGCTATTTAGTGGTTACTGCCAATGGCAAAAAAGCCTATTTTTCCTCCGACCGCCCCGAAGGACTTGGTAAGCAAGATATTTACTCCGTAATTTTGCCTGATGATAAAGGCATTGCCCTTACAATGGTAAGAGGTAGAATTTTGGCGGGCAATCCTCCTAAACCCGTAGAGGCACGTATCCGTGTAGTAGATAAAGAAACGCAACAGGTTTTGAAATATGTCTATAATCCCAACCCACACACGGGCGATTACTTGATGATTTTCCCTCCGGGCAAAAATTACGATATGATTGTAACTGCCGAAGGTTATTTACCTTATCTGATAGCTATCAATATTCCGAACCAAGTGTATTTCCAAGAAATGTATCAGGAAATAAAATTGGAAAAGAAACTGGAAAATGGCAAAGAAGTGGGTGAAAAAATCACGATAGAAAATAACTTTGACCCCGAAAAAGAAAATCCTAACAACTATCAGGGCAGAGATTTAGACCTTTACGATATGATGGAGGATATTATTCAGTCTGAAGATAGCGTAGCCCTGAATTATCTTTTGGAAGTGCTTTACAAAAACCGAAAAATTGATGCTAAAGATGACGGCACCAAACCCAAAGATAATAAAGTACAAGTTACTTATATGTATGCCGACTCCAAAGGGCAACTCAAACCCTATAAAGTAGAAGAAAAAACCATTATGGTAATGCCACCCATTGAAACAGACGATTATTCTGTAAATAGTGGCGAAATTACACTCAATAAATCTTATACTGCTTATTTTGAAAGCAACTCTGCTCAACTCAACGAAAGAGCCAAGCAAGAAATGAAGCGATTTATTGAGTATATGAAGCTCAATAGTGGTGTCAATGCTGAAATTTTAGGCTATGCTTCCTCGGAAGGGAAAGCAGAAACCAACCAAAAACTATCTGAAAGTCGTGCCAAAGCTGTATATGATTATTTCGTAAATCAGGGAATTAGTAAAAATAGACTAACCTTCAAAGGCTTGGGGGCAAATCCTTCCCCCGACCCCGAAGCCGCCAAACGCCAAATGCGTAGAGCAGACTTCCGTTTGCTTCAAAAGTAAAAAAGTGTAATTGTTTAGAGCTAATTTGCAGTAGGGAAATAAGAAGCAAGAAGCAGGATTTTAGTAAATAGAAATTAGATTGCAAAATGAGAGTTGAAACTCTTAAAGTTGTGAACTTCAAACTCATTAAACGCAAATGATTACAGAAAATTAAAAGCGACAACATCACTTGATAGTGATGCTGCCGCTTTCAATGCCCAGCCAAAACGCTTGCAATTTTTTCTAAATCTTGCATTTGCAAACCTACGGAAGAGGGCAGGCTCAAAGATTTTTCATAAACTTTCCAGCTAATATCATTTTCTTGCACATACATAGCTTTTTGATGCATAGGCAAGCGGCTCAAAGGACACCAAAGTTTGCGAGTCTGAATGGCGTTTTCTTTGAATTTTTGAGTAAGCGTGGCACTATTTTCAAAAAGTGCTGTAAAAAGCCAATGATTAGGCTCTACTTTTGGCAAAGTATCTTGCCAAATAGCTTTTCCCTGTAAAATATTCGTATAAAACTCGTGAATAAGCTGTTTTCTTTCTAAAAAAAGGCTTATTTTTTCCATTTGGGCTACTCCAATTGCCGCCAGTGGGTTAGGCAAACGATAATTATAGCCTATTTCATCGTGATAATATTCTTCGCTACTTATTTTTGCCTGATTTGCCCAATGACGCACTTTTTTTGCTATATCCTCATCATTGGTAAGTACCGCTCCGCCGCCTCCCGTACTTACAATTTTATTACCATTGAAGCTCAAAATACCTACTTTTCCGAAAGTTCCTGCGTGTTTGCCTTCGTAAAAAGAACCCAAAGCCTCTGCCGCATCTTCCACGAAAGGAATTTGGTATGCCCGACAAATTTCTTGGATTGCAGAAATATTGCCCAAATTGCCCAAATTATGTACAAGCACAAGTGCTGAAATGCGTTTTTGGGTAGCTTTATGAAAGGTTTGTTCTTTTGTATAAAAACATTCGTTTTCCAAAAATTTGAGCAATAAATTTTCATCTAATTGCCAAGTAGCAGGGTGAATATCTACAAAAAGAGGCTCGGCACCGCAGTAGTGAATAGCGTTGGCAGAGGCAACAAAGCTAATATTAGGCAAAATAACGAGGGTATCTTTTTCAACTTCTACGGCTCTGAGAGCCAAATGCAAAGCCGCTGTACCCGAAGAAACGGCTACTACATAAGGGCTTTGGGTATAAGTTTTGATTTTTTGCTCAAAAATTTCAATAAACTCCCCTACGGT
Source organism: uncultured Cytophagales bacterium (assembly GCA_964654605.1). Classification (GTDB taxonomy): domain Bacteria; phylum Bacteroidota; class Bacteroidia; order Cytophagales; family Thermonemataceae; genus Raineya. The sequence continues at coordinate 12,362 of CAZZLW010000001.1, forward strand.
AGTTATCCAGCCTTTTCTGATGCATTCTTGAACGTAATCACTTTCAGTTTCAGTTATGTAAGGAGCTAAAAGTGGAATTTGAAAAGTTGTTTTTTCGCCACTTTCATAAACTTGCGATATAGTATCTGAAATTGTAAAATTTTCCACCTTACTTATGCTTTTTTTGTGCGGGGATAGGTTCTTTTACCTTCCGAAATCCACGAATAGCAAGCGGTATCCAGCCTAAAATAGGAATATAGTAAGCCAAAACCAAAGGATTTTGCAAGATAATTCTCAAAGCCGAACCCCAACCTAATTTTAGGGGACTTTCAAAGTCTTGTTTTTTTACCCTTACTCGTTCAAATTCGGCAAAAAGCAGAGGCCAGCCAATAGGAACGGTGTAAGGAAAAAATTTGAAATATTTGAATAGTAATTTGAAATGCTCGCCTAAGCGATAAGGTTTTTTGCCATATTTCTGCTCGGCTTCGGTAAGCTCGGCTTGCATTTGCACGTGAATTTTATCGGCAATCACACGAAAGTCGTCATAAGTCATTTCCTCAAAGGGTTTTTCGGTCATTTCGTAAGGTTTTACTCTTTTGCCCATTACGAAAATGAGTTTGGCAGGAAAACCCATATAGAAAATCCAAGGAAAAAGTAGAATGAAAGGGGTAATCAAGCCCAAAGGAAGGAAAGGTATGCCCAAAGCATTGGCAATTTTATTGACCACCTTGGAGCTGTACGTATAAGGATTGATAAATTCACCATTCACCACTGCCACAGGTACAATATCGGTGCGGTACTTGATAGCCATACGTACCATAGAGGTAGAAAGTTTTTGGAGTTGGTATCTGCGATTGAAGCCTTTTCCGATGCCTGGCACCCCTTCGGGGTAAATCATCACATTGAAATCGTTTTGATGCATAAGGGTTTCAAAATTGAGCGTAGTGGCATCTACGGCTCCTCCAACTTTTTTCCAAAAATGCTTGATTTGGTAGGGGTTCATTAGCACCGAAGCCGAAAGCATTGGAGCTGTAAGCGGACGCACTGCATCAGAACCATAATTTTTGAGTTCGTGCACGCGATTGATAAAAATCATTGCATCCCAAGGGAAAGCCATACCCGAATGGTTGCTGGCAAATATTAGAGGACGTTCGGGATTATTGCGTTTGGGATAATTGCTTTCTTCAAAACCAACCAGTTCCGAACGAAAATAAACCTTATCAATCAGGCTCAAAACATCTTTGGAAAGAGCCTTTCCCAAACGAATATCAAACAAATAATCTAATACGTAGAAGTTATTTTTTACCTCTTCGGTGAGAGTTTCGTGCCGAGTGGTGGAAATAGAATTACCTGAATTTTCCATAAGCATACTTTTTTGCTAAACAGAGCAAAGCCATTTCACAAAACTAATAAAATTTGATAAAACTCCAAAAATATTCTCTTGCCAGCGGCTTTTTCCTGTTTTTGTATAGTTTTGGTATTGTTTAAGTATTTGATTTTGAATTTTTTGAAATTCGTTGCTATCAAATAACCTTTCATTTACAACGCTTTTGCATAGTTTTTGCTCTTTTTTGCCAAATAAAAAACTTTTGAAAACCCAAAAATCAAAATTTTATGCAAATGATGAGCTATTGCTATTTGCCTCACGATGGATTCGAGGGGCGAAACCAAAATTATGGTGCTTACGTACTTCGCCGCAACTATTCGGTTGTAGTAAGCAGAGTATTGCTTTTGGTGGTAGTTGCCAGCGGACTGCTGTTTGGCTTGCCTACGCTGAAAAGGTTATTTTTTTCTGAACCTATACAGGAAGTTCAAAAAGAGGTGGTAATTGATTTGGATAATTCTAAACCCATAGAAGATATAAAAATTCCTGATGAACCCAAACAAGACACTAAAATCGTAACACCCATTGCTCCCGAAGAAATAGAACCTATCAGCGAAAAAAAATACACAGAAATTGAAATAAAACCCGATAATACCAAGCCTGATGTGCTTACTACTACCGAAGAAATGGATAAAAACAATACAGTGGTAGGAAATAACAATGTAGAAGGGGAGGGTGCAACCAATAAGCCCGAAGTTGTGAAAGTTGATGAAAATGCAGGAACAGACCTCAAAGAAGCCTCCACAGGCGAAGAGAATAAAGATAAAATTTTTGAACCCTTTGAATTAGATAAAGAGGCTGTATGCGAAGGGGGCATTGATGCTTTCAGAAAAGAATTGGAAAAAAATGTCAATTATCCCCGAACAGCTCTCAAAAAAGGTACCCAAGGAAAAGTAATGTTGTATTTCGTCGTTGATGAAAAGGGTAGAATGTCAAATCCTAAAATTATCAAAGATATAGGCGATGGTTGTGGCGAAGCGGTTTTGGAGGCATTTGCAAAAGTGAAAATGGTTTGGTCGCCTGCGGTGAGAATGGGCAAACCCGTCAAATCTATCAGAAGAATACCTGTAAATTTTGTTTTGCCTAAATAAGCCCAAAGACCGATAAGCAACCCTTGAAGGGTTTTCAACAACCCTTCAAGGGTTTATTCCTTTAAGTTTTGAGCTAAATCGTTACGTTTCGCCTAAACAGTCGTCCCTTAACAAGTCTGTTTAGAGAAAAATCAAAGTGTAACAATAGAAATTTCCTTCCAAAAAGATGAATTTTTAATATGTATGATCGGGTTTAGAGAGATGATGTAGCCCTATGGTACATAAGTGCTGTTGACTCCTCTTTGGCTCGAGCACAAGTTTTTTTTTATTTTGGTCAATTTTAGTGCAATTTCTTTTGCAT
>CAZZLW010000002.1:0-20849 GCA_964654605.1 uncultured Cytophagales bacterium
CAAACCTCAAACCTCAAACCTCAAACCTCAAACCTCAAACCTCAAACCTCAAACCTCAAACCTCAAACCTCAAACCTCTCTCACCATTCACCAACGCTAATATTTTGATAGGTTGTAACGCCGAGTTTGTGTTTTTCGGCAAGAATTTCCATAATTCCATCTTTCAAACCCAAGCCGGGGACTAAAATTTCCTTGATTTTTGCCCACTTCATTACCGAAAGATATACATTAGAAGCGGGTGTAATCACATCTGCTCGGTCGGGGTTTAGTTCCCATTCGTTGATGAGCTCTTCCAAAGTGTATTTGGAAAGCCTCTGTATAACTTCCTCAATTTCTTTGATAGTGAGTGATTTAGATTTTTTTCGGGCAAGTTCCCAAATTTTATTGATATTGCCACCAATTCCTACCGCAGTAATTTTGGGTACAACATCACGAATATTCTTTTCTACCCAAATCTGCATTTCTTGCCAATCTTTTGCCGAAACGGCATTTTCCAAGAGTCTCACTGAACCCACAGGAAAAGATTTGCTTGCCAGTACCTTTTTTTGAGAAAAGAGTGTAACCTCTGTACTCCCACCACCTACGTCTATGTGCAAATAGTTTTTATCGTCCAAAACTCGCAAAAGTCCTTTATTGACAATTTCACTTTCTTGGTCTCCTGAAATAATTTGCAACTGCAAATCAAGTTCTTTTCTGACTTTTTCAGCAATTGCAGAGCCATTACGAGCCTCACGCATCGCCGAAGTAGCCAGTGCCAGATAGTCATCAACTTGGTGTAATTCCATTAAAATTTTATAGGCTTGCAAAAGTTTGAGAATATCTTTTTCCTTAGCTATGCTGATTTCTCTATTTCTGAATACTTCTAAACCCAAGCGTAATGGAAAGCGTACATACTCTACTTTTTTGAAAGAAATGCTTTCAGCGTGATGTAACACGCTACTGATTTGCATACGAGCGGCGTTAGAGCCTATGTCTATTGCGGCAAATTTCATTGTGCAAACTTACAAGGCAAAAATAAAAATTGCAAAGGTTTGTAAGAAAAAATTGGTTTAATCAATTTTAGGACGATAAAACCAAAGCACATCACTCAAAGAAACACCCAAACGTGCTTCTACATAACGTTCTTGCAAGCCATTGCGAGAAAGACTACCTCTTTGTCCTGCAATAATGCCCAAATGTAGATAGGTAAGTTTGCCTTGCCCACCCGAAAAAGCAAAAGAGCCACCCACAGAAAGATTGGTTTCGGCGAGGGTTTTACCTTCTATTTGCAAAATTTGAGGGGTATGATTGAATCCTATACGATAAGTGCTTCTATTCCAAAATTTGTTAGAGCCAAATTCGGGTGTCCATTCGCCACCTACGGCAATTGTAAGACGATTGGTTAGCTGATTATCTGCTACCTCAAAGCGTTTGAATTGCGACCAATTTTGAGAAATAACTTCTGCGTGAATGGTGTAATGGTTCAATTTCTCGTAAGAAGCACCTACTCGCAAGCGTGAAGGAAAAGCGGTTTTACCTTTGATAGTGGTAAGTGTATCCACAAAAGAAGGGGCTATGAGATTACTGCCGAAGAAATCGCGTTTTTCAAAAGCCTCAAAACGCTTGGTTTTCATCTGTGCCGAAAGGTCGTATGTAAGCCCAAAATTCAAAAATTTGCGGTCTTTTTCCAAAGGATAGCGATAAGCTACCCCCAAATTCCAAACGATTTGATTGAAATTATCCCTTTGTAAAAAAGCTATTCGGCTATTTTGACCCGAAGCAATGAGTTCCGTAACCGACTCGCGTGTGAGGTTGCCAAAAAGATAAGACATCTTTACGCCAAGACTCAAATGCTTGATAGGGCTAAAGCCATTAGCCCAAAAAAAGTTATTCAAGCCACCTTCGCCTTTGAACGTATAATAGGCAAAGAAATCAGAGTTTTCTACCTTTGCCGAAGTTTCGGTAAGGTATTCTAAATTGCTGTAAGGTTGCAAACCAATGGCACTTGTCCATTTTTTGGTAATGGGCAAAGCCAATGTAGCATAATTGAAGTTCCCCGTTGTAAAACCTTGTTCAGCCCTTTCGGAACGCAGTTGTTGAAACTTGAAATTATACCCTGCATCAAAAATCACGCTCCCATTGCGAACAAGAAGGGCAGGGTTTATGGTATTTACCCAAAAAGAATTGCTGGTACTTACGCCCACACTGCCCATAGATTGTTGAGCTATATTGCCTTGGGGGGTAAGCGTACCCAAGCCAAAACCTGAAAGAGGGGAATTTTGAGAAAAAAGTTTTTGCGTAAGCGAAAAACAAACAACGAGAAAAAATAGCTTTCTTGAAAAATTTTTCATAGATAAATGGTATGCTCAATAAAAATGATTTTGAAATTTCTTATTTTGAACTTCTCCCAAATTTCTGCAAGTAGCGTTGAAAAGTTTTGGGTTTGAGGTTTGAAGTTTGAACCTTTGAACTTTTGAACCCTTAAACCCTTAACCCTTGAACTTTCCAACCTTATACCTTAAACGAACGTGAGTTATAAGTACAAAGTGTTTGAAATACAATTTGTTAAAAAATTTATTTTTTTGTTATACTTTGTTTTTTTGACCTCACCCCCAGCCCCTCTCCAAAAGGAGAGGGGAGCTATACACCTGAAAATCAAAATTTTAGGTGTAATTATCTCCCCTCTTTTTCAAGGAGGGGAACAAGGGGTGGTTTAAGTTATTAAAAATAAAAACTTGATAATCAAATTTTTAATCTTGCAACTCACGTTAAACGAACTAATTACTTGCCAGAGGCAGATTATACATCAAAATTTGGTTTAGTCCGTAAAGTACAAGTTTTGGGACTGCAAAAGTACCTGCTTTTTTGATATTTTCAAAATAAATACTATCTCCACCACATAAAATAGTTTGCAGGTCGGGGTGTAGGATTTGATAATACTCTCGCAAGCTATGGATTTCGCCTTTTACACCATTTACCGCACCGCTCAATATGGCTTCTTCGGTGGTGCTGGCTGTGATAGGCACTTCTTGTTCAGGCTTCCATTCTACAAGAGGTAATTTTTGAGTAAATTCGTGCATAGCTTTGAGCCTCATTCTCACGCCTGGGGCAATCATTCCGCCCATAAATTTGTTATCGGCAGTTACAAAGTCGTAGGTAATGCAAGTCCCTAAATCAATAACAAGGCAGGGTTTATCAGGAAAAAGGGCTTTTGCTCCGATTGCCGCCGCCAGCCTATCTGTTCCCAGCGTTTGCGGACTTTTGTAGCAGTTTTCAATAGGAACAGGTACGTTGTTATCAAAAATAAGCGGCTTTTTGGGTAGCTTTCCTGCAAGCAAATCAGTATCTTTTCTTACGGAACTTACAATAAAATTATCGGCATTGTAGCTTTCAATAGTTCGTAAAAGCAAATCGGTATCGGTAGTTTCCAGCCCTTCTACGAGCCGATTGTCTTCAAAAAGGGCTGTTTTAGAGCGTGTATTTCCTAAATCTATGGCTACGTTTTTCATTGGAAGTCAGCTTTTGATGTTTGGGTTCATAGGCTTGGTTTGAAAGTTTGAACTTTCAACCTATAAACTCTTATTTTTTGGCTCAAAATTAGCAAATATCATTCCAAACAATCAAGAATTTGTCTAAAAGATTTTGCATAAGGAAAACATTTTTTTACAGATAAAGTTGTATTTTGCAAGCAAAAAATATTTCAACCCTAAAATTTACTTCTATGGCAGATGCTTATATTTATGATGCACTTCGCACACCACGTGGCAAAGGCAAAGCCGAAGGTGCTTTGCATACCATTCAACCAGTGGAATTGGTGAGTACCTTACTGAAAACATTACGAGAAAAAAATCAGTTGGACACAAGTCTGATTGAGGATATTATTTTGGGCTGTGTTACACCTATTGGTGAGCAAGGAGCAGATATTGCTCGTACGGCGGCTCTGGTGGCGGGCTATGCCCAAACTACCGCAGGTGTACAAATCAATCGGTTTTGCTCTTCGGGCTTGGAGGCTATCAATATGGCGGCGGCATACATTATGTCGGGACAGATAGAAGCTATCATTGCGGGTGGGATAGAGTCTATGTCAAGAATACCTATGGGCTCAGACGGAGGAGCCTTATTTACCAGCCCTGCCGTTATTGCTAAGCATAAAATTGTACCACAAGGTATTTCAGCAGATTTGATTGCCACTAAATACGGCTATTCTCGCACCGATTTAGATACTTATGCCGTTCATTCGCATCAAAGAGCCTTTAAGGCACAAACCGAAGGGTACTTTAAGAAATCGGTTGTTCCTGTAAAAGACCAAGCAGGTTTTGTGATTTTAGATAAAGACGAAAACATTCGTCCTGATACTACTTTGGAAACTCTTGCCAAACTGCCACCTTCTTTTGCAATGATGGGGCAAATGGGCGGTCTGGACGGCTTGGCTCAGTTGCGTTATCCCGAAGTGGAACGCATAGAACATTTACATCACGCAGGAAATAGCTCAGGAATTGTAGATGGGGCTTCTGTTACGCTTTTGGGTAGCAAAGCATTTGGTGAAAAAACAGGCTTGAAGCCAAGGGCAAAAGTAAAGGCTTTTACTATCATTGGCTCTGAACCTACCATTATGCTTACGGGTCCTGTGCCTGCGGTGCAAAAGCTCCTTAAAAAACAAGGTATGCAACCTAATGATATTGACTTGTATGAGGTAAATGAGGCTTTTGCAGTGGTGCCTTTGTATTTTATGGATATGCTTGGCATTGCTCACGATAAAGTAAATGTAAATGGTGGTGCTATTGCAATGGGACACCCTCTTGGAGCAACAGGCTCTATTATTTTGGGTACGCTTTTAGATGAATTGGAGCGAAGAAATCTGCAAACAGGCTTAGCAACACTTTGCATAGGTGGTGGTATGGGTATCGCTACAATTATTGAACGAGTGTAAATATCAAGAAGGTCGGTAACTACCGACCTTCTTGATTTAGAATCTTACTTCGTAAATAGCTCTAATGGGAATTATTCTGCCTCCTTTTAGGGTAATAACATCTTCGCAAATAGCCCAAATGGTGGTATGAACATAGAAATTTTCGCTATTCACATCACGGAAGTAAATAAAGACTTTTTGTTGGTACAGATTGCCCAATTTTAAGCCTTTTTCTATGTTTATTTGCCGTAATTTACGTTCCTCTTCCGAGGTAAGCACATCAAACTTGGTAAAAGAGAATAGGTGTAAATCCTCTTTGCCAACTTCCTTACAATTGAAATTTAGTAGCTTCATAAGCATAAGAGTTTTAGGAAGTTCATAAAAAAATAAAAGTCATCTCTATAACTAATGTTTGAGCAATTTTGTTTTAGAAAAGCGATAACTTATTAAGAAAAGCGGCTTTGCTTTGGTAATTAAATGTGAACTTTTCCGTGAATGGTATAAGCAAAAACCCTTCATACTGCACGTATGAAGGGTTTTTAGTAGCGGAGGCAGGACTCGAACCTGCGACCTTCGGGTTATGAGCCCGACGAGCTACCAACTGCTCTACCCCGCGATGTAATTTGCGAGTGCAAAGGTACGAATAAAAATCTATTCTGCAAATTTTTTTGCAAAAATTTTTATTTTTTTGCAAAGCATATTACAAAAATATACCTTTGCAAGACCTTGAAGTTAAATTTTATGCAGTATCAAAGTCAGGATATAAGTCGTTACAATTTTTTAGTTACAGGTGGGGCGGGCTTTATAGGCTCTAATATTGTTGCTTATCTACTTGATAATCAAGTAAAAAAAATTAGAATTTTAGATAATCTATCTACGGGCTATCTGAAAAATATAGAACCTTTCCTGAGCCTTCCGAATGTTGAGTTTATTCAGGGAGATATAGCCTCGTCAGAAGTGTGTTTGCGTGCTTGCGAAGGGATTGATTATGTATTTCATCAAGCCGCTTTGGGTTCAGTGCCTCGTAGTATTCAGAATCCACTGGCAAGCCACGAAGCCAATGTTACAGGCTTCCTAAATATTCTTTGGGCTTGTAAAGAAAACAAAGTAAAACGCTTGGTATATGCCTCTTCTTCTTCTGTATATGGCGATAGCCCCATTTTACCCAAAAAAGAACACCAAATAGGCAAGCCACTTTCGCCTTATGCTCTTACCAAATCTATCAATGAGCAATATGCAGAAGTATTTGCACGTGTGTATGGCACGGAAAGCATAGGCTTGCGTTATTTCAATGTTTTTGGCTACAATCAAAGTCCCGAAGGGGCTTATGCGGCAGTGATACCACTTTTTATGAAAGCCTTGCTAGCTCAAAAATCGCCTATCATACACGGCGATGGCAAGCAAACACGCGATTTCACTTTTGTAGAAAATGCTGTACAAGCCAATATCAGAGCAATGTTTGCAGAAAACCCAGAAGCGGTAAATCGGGTGTATAATATTGCTTGCGGAGAGCAACTTTCGGTGCTGGAAATTTTTGAGATACTAAGAGAAATTTTTGCTGTCCAGATAGAGCCTCAATTTACAGAGCCTCGTAAAGGCGATATTCGCAATAGTCTTGCCGATATTTCTGATGCCCAAAATCTTTTGGGCTATCAGCCTACTATTTTTGCCAAAGAAGGCTTAAAACTCACGGCAGAATGGTTTAGAGAAAATCTTTAAGCCGTAGCTACGATTTTGAGAATATCCTCAACAATTTCTCTGCTATTAGAAAGGCGTGGAACTTTGTATTGCCCGCCTAATCTGCCTTTACGTTTGAGCCACTCATAAAAAGTACCCGCAGGCAAACTATGTACAATAGGCTTTTGCAGAGCTATATCCTGATAGCGTTTGGCATCATAATCGGAATTGACTTCTCGGAGGGTTTTATCTAAAATTTCTATAAAAAAATTTAAATCGGTAGGTTGTTGTTCGAACTCTATGAGCCACTCGTGTCCGCCTTTGGTGCCATCGCCTATGTAAATAGGACAAGCAGTGAAATCTACAATGGTAGCGTGTGTGTATTCGCAGGCTTTGGCAATGGCTACATCTGCATTTTCTACCATTAGCTCTTCGCCAAAAGCATTGATAAAGTGCTTGGTTCTGCCTGTAATCTTGATACGATAAGGATTGAGCGAAGTGAATTTCACAGTATCACCAATTCTATAACGCCAAAGCCCACCATTCGTAGAAATAACCATAGCGTAGTTGGTATCTGCTTCTACTTCTGAAATGGTAAGTGTTTTGGGGAACGGCTTATCCCATTCATCAATAGGTACAAATTCATAGAAAATGCCATAATCCAGCATCAGAAGCATATCGTCGCGGCTCAAATCGTCTTGTAAGCCAAAAAAGCCCTCGGAAGCATTATAGACTTCCATATATTTGAGGTTGGGGGCAATTTGGTTGAAAAGTGTTCTGTAAGGCTGAAAAGCCACTGCTCCGTGGAAAAATACTTCCAAATTTTCCCAAACTTCGTGGATTGTTTTTTTACCTGTAATTTCTAAGATTCTTTGCAAAAGTACCACCATCCAAGTAGGCACGCCCAAGAGGCTTGTGATATTCTGCCCAATGGTTTCTTGAGCCATTCTTTCAATTTTTTCTTCCCACTTGGCAAGCATAGCTACTTCAAGGCTGGGGGCTCGGAGTTTTTGAGCCCAAGCAGGTAGTTGTTGCGTAACAACTGCCGAAACATCACCATAAAAAATGCCTTTGGTTTCAAGACTTTCCTGAAAAGTACCGCCTATCCCCAAACCTTTGCCAAACATAAATTTGGTTTGAGGATTATTTTCCAAATACAAGGCAATTAGGTCTTTACCACCTTGAAAATGGCATTTTACAAGCGATTCTCGGGAAACAGGAATAAACTTGCTTCTGGCATTGGTTGTTCCTGAGGATTTGGCAAACCAATGGATAGGGGTACTCCAAAGAATATTTTGCTCGCCTTTCATCATTCGCATAATGTAGGGAGCAATCTCTTCATAAGCCGATACAGGTACTCGTTTGATAAATTGTTCTACATTGCGAATAGAAGCATAGTCGTATTTTTTGCCCCATTCGGTAGATTTGGCTTTGCTGATAAGGTAAAAAAATTGCCTTTCTTGCACCTCGGCAGCGTTTTGCATAAAGTGCCTAATGCGACGATAAGGGAAATGTAAGATTTTTTTTATCAGTGGTAAAGCCAAACGTACTAATCCATTCATACGAAATATAAAATCAGGAAACCAGATTTAGAAAGCAGGAACAATTTTTGAAATAATAACCGCAAAATTATAGTTTTTTGCTTGCAAAGTCAAATTTTGCTTTGCCACAATTTGAAAAATTTGCTTATTTGCGTCTTGCTAAAACGAAAAAGCTATGACAGGAAAAATTGCACTCATTACAGGAGCAACTTCGGGCATAGGGGAGGCTACAGCTCGGCTTTTTGCCCAAAATGGTCTGAAAGTTATTATTTGTGGCAGAAGAAAAGAACGCTTGAAAGCATTTGAAGCGGAGCTTTCAAAAATTACAAAAGTTTATACACTCTCTTTTGATGTAAGCCAGCAAAAAGAAGTTGCCGAAAGCCTTAATTCCCTGCCTGATGAATGGAAAAACATAGATATTTTGGTGAATAATGCAGGAAACGCTCACGGATTAGAGCCTATCCAGTCGGGCAAATTGAGTGATTGGGAGGCAATGATTGATATAAATCTCAAAGGTTTGCTTTACGTAACGCAGTGCGTTTTACCTCAAATGATAGAACGAGAGGAGGGGCATATTATCAATATTGGTTCTATTGCGGGCAAAGAAGCCTATCCTAATGGAAATGTATATTGTGCATCCAAGGCGGCAGTAGATAGCCTTACGAAAGGTATGCGTATAGATTTGAATCCATATGGCATAAGAGTTACGCAAATAGCCCCAGGACTTGTAGAAACGGAGTTTTCGTTGGTACGCTTCAAAGGAGATGCTCAAAGGGCTAAAAAGGTATATGAAGGCTATCAGCCACTTACAGCCCAAGATATTGCTGATGCCATTTGGTATGCCGTTTCGGCACCTGCTCACGTACAAATTGCCGATATGGTCATTTTCCCAACAGCACAGGCTTCTGCAACTATTGTTAGAAGAAAACTATCCTGATTTTCAAGTTTTTGTAGTTGCAGTTTTATATTTCCTTTTCCAACCTTTATAGGGGTTGTAGCCATTGGTATTTTTTTGATAGTAACCTGTACCATCGTAGGGGCGTTTGTCGGGGTGGCTTTTACATTCTACCGAGCAAGCACCTTCGTAGTCCCAGCCACATTTTTCGCAAATACAAACGTGATTGTTGCAATGAGGGTTTGCACAATTTATCATTCTATCACATTCGGTGCCGCAAATGTAGCAATGAGAAATCACTTTGGGATTTACCTTATTGACCTCCACGGCGATTCGGTTATCAAAAACATAACATTTGCCTTCAAAATCTTCGCCGCCTGCTTCCAAACCATATTTAATAATGCCACCGTGCAACTGATAAACGTTTTCAAAACCTTGTTCCAAAAGATAGGCACTTGCTTTTTCGCATTTAATTCCTCCTGTGCAGTAGGTAACAATCTTTTTACCTTTTAGCAATGGGAAGACTTCTTTTACCTTCTCGGGAAACTCTCGGAAGTTTTCAATATCCAGCGTAATTGCATTTTTGAAATGCCCAAGTTTGTGTTCATAATTGGAGCGGGCATCTAAAATGACTACATCGGGGTCATTTTTGAGTTTTTTGAAATCTTCGGGGGAAAGATGAATACCTGTTTTTCGGGTAGGGTCTATGTGGCGTAAGCCCGAATGTACAATTTCAGGCTTTACCCTTACGTGAATTTTCGTAAAGGTATGTCCTTGTACTTTTTCAATCTTAAAATCGGTATTCTTGAAGCGTTCATCAGAAAGAACATAGTCCATATACTTCTGACAGGCTTCTTTGGTGCCAGAAACCGTACCATTCAGCCCTTCGTGGGCAATAATGATACGCCCTAAAATGCCATTTTCAATGCAAAATAAATGATGCTCTTCACGATAGGCTTCGGGGTCGGCAATATGGGTATAGCAATAATACAATAGCACCCAATACTCTTGCCCTTGGGTAAGATTTTGATTTTCCATAAATAACCTTGCGTTTAGCTCTGCTTCAAACAGAGTGGTAAAATTTTTCGCAAAGTTAATATTTGTTTTTGAAACGAAAAAATGATTTTTGTCAGGGAAATTATATCAAAACACAATCTTTTTCCTAACTCAACATAAAGGCAATATCTTCGGCAGAAAACTGCTTAAAAAGACCTTCTTCGGCATTTATCAGATTTTGAGAAAGGGCTTTTTTTCGTTCTTGCAAGAGCAAGATTTTTTCTTCAACACTGCCGTGTGTGATAAACTTGTAGGCAATTACATTTTTGGTTTGCCCTATCCGATAGGCTCTATCAATGGCTTGGGCTTCTACGGCAGGATTCCACCAAGGATCCAGCAAAAAAACATATTCGGCGGCAGTAAGGTTCAGCCCTACACCACCTGCTTTGAGAGAAATGAGAAACACTGCCGTATGAGGGTTTTGCTGAAAATCATTGACTTGCTCTTGCCTATTGGTAGTGGCTCCGTCCAGATAGGCATAACGAATACGATTTTCTTCTAAATATTTACGGAAAATAGCCAAATGTTTCACAAATTGACTAAAAATAAGCACTTTTTTACCTTCGGATAAAAGCGTTTGCAACTTATAGGTAACATCTTCCATTTTGCCCGAAACACCCTGAAAATCCTTGTTGATGAGCTGTGGGTGATTGGCAATCTGACGCAATTCGGTAAGGGCTTTGAGAATAACAAATTGCGATTGAGCTACCCCAAATTTTTCTATTTGCTCTAAAATTTGATTTCTGTGTTTAGATTTGGTTTCTTCGTATATTTTCGCCTGTTCGGCACTCATTTCGCAAAAGGCGATATGCTCCATTTTGGGGGGTAGTTCGGTAGCGACTTGCTCTTTGGTACGCCGTAGAATAAAAGGACTGATGATTTTCTGCAATTTTCCCAGTTGTGCTGTATTTTCTTCTTTTTCAATGGGTTTAAGAAAATTTTTCTTGAAAAAAGATTGCTCGCCCAGCAAACGAGGGTTAGCAAAATTCATCTGCGACCACAAATCCAAAAGGCTATTTTCCACAGGCGTACCCGTGAGCAAAAGTCTTTTTTCGGCTTTCAGTAGGGTTACAGCTTGTGAAATATACGATTGTGGGTTTTTGATTGCCTGCGACTCGTCTAAAATTACATAATTGAAAGCAATTTTTGAAAGTTCCTCAATATCCATTCTCACCACGCCGTAAGAAGTGAAAATTACATCAAATTTGCGTAAAAAAGGCAATTTTTGCTCTCTTTGCGAGCCTGTATAGGTGGTTATTTGCAAAAAAGGTGTAAATTTTTTTGCCTCCAATTCCCAATTATACAGCAAAGAAGTGGGCATAATCACAAGCGAAGGTTTTGAAGTACCTTTTTCTTTTTCATTTTGCAGAAGGGCAAGGGTTTGCAAAGTTTTTCCCAAACCCATATCATCTGCCAAAAATCCGCCCAATCGGTTTTCGGATAGAAAGCAAAGCCAGTTGAAACCTGCTTTTTGATAGTTTCGCAGAGTTGCCTTCAAGCCTTGTGGCAAGGGATAGTCTTGTATTTCTTGCGATAGCAGATTTTTCAGTTTTTCCTGAATATTTAGCTCAAATTCTTCATTTTGGGCGGCTTCTTGCAAAATGGGTAAATGGTATTTTTCTAATCGGATTTCATTGTTTTCGCTTTGAGCCAAGTAAAAAATATCGCCATAACGGCTAAACCATTCATCAGGGATAAGGGCTATTTCGCCATTGGGCAAAGGAAATTCTTTGATATTTCCTAAAATGTAAGGGCGTAATTTTATGAAAGGAACTTCATACTCTCCGAAACGAATAATAGCTTTCAAATCCAACCAATCCGCTTTTTCAGTGGTTTTCAGCGAAATGAAACTTTTACCAAAAAAGTATTTTTTCCCACTTTCAAAGTTTTGCTCCAGAATAATCTGCTCGCTGGGTAAGTTTTCAGCATTTTTTTCAAGCCACTGCAAAGCCTTTTCAGGGGGCAGATAGAGCCTTCCTTTGCTGATTTCCAAATTTTTATTTTTCAGAAACTCAAAAGTGTTCTGTTCAAAAATTTTGTTTTTGATGATTTTACGAAAAAGATAACCTTCTGCGTTTTTTTCTAACTTCACAAAAGCGGGTTTGTGGTCGTTTTCGGCGGCAAATACATAAGAGCCATATCGGAAGAATAGCTCAAACAAAAAATCTACTTCCTGCTCTACGGCTTCGTTTCCTGCTTCAAACAGGTTGTTTTCTGCCACTCTGCAAACTGAGCCAATACGCAAAATTGCCTTTGGAGCAAAACTTTCAGTAATGATTTCAAAGCCGCTCCCTTTGGCAGAAACATCAAAAGAGGCTATCAGAGGCAAAACGAATTTCTGAAAATAGTTTTCTTCTACATTGCGAGGAACATTGATATACCATTTTTGCAAGAAAGGTCGCAGTTTGTTGCCGTCAATGTTTTGTTTGAAATGATACAAAGTATTTTCCAAAAGCAACCAAGCCATCTGGTTGCATAAAATTCGGGCATCTTTGAACTGAAAAGTAAGTTTTTTGCCTTCGTATTGTAAAGTAGGGAAGTAGTGAGTTTCTTTTTCATCTCTTACAAAATGAAACA
This sequence comes from uncultured Cytophagales bacterium, assembly GCA_964654605.1. Taxonomy (GTDB): domain Bacteria; phylum Bacteroidota; class Bacteroidia; order Cytophagales; family Thermonemataceae; genus Raineya. Next base: position 12,635 of record CAZZLW010000002.1, read on the forward strand.
GCACCGAAACAGGGTTTTGTGCAATCTGAATAGCTTTCCAAGCAGGATTGCCGTCTGTTCCCATTACAAAAAAAGGCTTTTGGTGCGTTTGAATAAGTTTGAGAATTTCGCCAATTCGGCTATCTACAAATTCATCAATGAGTGTTTGCAGGTTTTTATCGCCTTTGGTTTTGTCATATACTTTCAGAAAAAACTCGTTTGGGTGAATCCGTTTGTTGTAAAATTTGCTTACAATGTATTCGGGCTGAATGGCATCGGCAAATTTGATAATTTTGAGGTCGGTTTCGTCTATATTTTTTTGAAACTCTTTGGCAGTTTTCGCTGAAAGGGCTTGATAGGAAAAAGTTAATTCCCCTTTGCTATTGATTTGCACCACAAAAGGGGCTATCAGATAGCCCAAAAATTGATGATTGAAAAGCGAATAAACTACTCGGAAAGGTTGTGAGGTAACTACTTTCATAGCAAAAAACGCTTGGTGTAAGTTTCAAAAATAAGGTTTTCTTTCGTTTGAGCCAAGCGTTTTTTGTAATTTTTGTTTTATGTTTATGTGAATTTTACCATTTTATTTGTAGCGTTCCATAAAACCCTCTGCCATCGGCAGGAATAATGCCCGGACCTGGGTAGCCTTCGGCTCGGCGAGTAAAATAGCTTTCGTTGAGAAGGTTATTGATAGAAAACTCAGCACGAAAGAACTTCCAAGCATACGCAAAAGACCAATCTAAAACTTGATAAGCAGGAATAATACCCTCTATGGCAGAAGCGGTTCGGCGGGTGTTGGTAGCATCAGAAAAATGCTCGGCAGTGTGGGCGTATTGTAGGGTAGTGCTGAAATGTTTGTATTGAAGCGTATTTCCCCACCGCAAAGTAATAGGCGGCACCATTTCTACTTTTCGGTTTCGGATAGCGGTTTCTTGGGTGCTTATGTAGCGGGCATCAATGAGTGCAAAATTGGCAAATACTGCCCATTTCCACGCAGAATTTTCTTTGCCCAAAAGTGGTAAAAGTGAAATTTCTCCGAAAGCCTCTATCCCTATGTTGCGGGCATCGGAAACATTGGTACGAAAGCGATAATCGTTGAATAAGATGGTATCGGTACGCAAAACCTGACCAATTTTGCCGTTGTATTTCAGCAGAAACAGCGTAATTTCGTAATTAAATAAATGGTGAGCTTTGCTTCGCAAGCCTAAATCGGCAGTAAAGCCCCTTTCGTCTTGAATATTGGCATCAATGCGTAAATTAGGGTTATTGATACGCAAATCGGTAAAGTTAATGGCTCGGTAGTTTTGAGAGAAATTGGTATACAATTCTGTTTGGGGCTTTATTTTATAGCTAACGCCTATACCTGCAAATATAAAATCGCGTTTGCGTTCCAAATTTTCTGAAATTCTATCTTGTACGATAATATTGCCTGCTCCGTCTTTCACATAGCGTTTGTAAAAGCCTTCGGCAAAAGTTTGTATATTTTCGTAGCGTATACCCGGCGTAATGCTCCATTTATCATTGATTTGAAAGATATTTTCAGCAAAAACAGCATAATTTGCATTAGGAAAGCGATAGTTGGAGTCTTCCACGTCATTGGGGTTTAGAAAAGTAAAATTAGCATCGGAGCCGCTGGTGCCAAAACCTTGTTGGGCGGTACTATTGCCCTGATAAACTCTTGCACCGAGTAAAAAGGTATGTTTTTGTTTAGAAAGTTTGTAGTGGTGTAAAAATCGTATTTCCGAGCCAAAATTTTGGAATTGCCCTGCAATGAGTGTTCTTTCTGTGCCAAAATCGGCTACGTTGGCACGTTCCAAATTTCCCAAAGCAAGCCTTTGGGCAAGCAAACCGAAGTTGCGAATATTGATTTGGCTGTTTTCGTTGAGTTTGTATGTAAAAAGTAGTGCAAACAAGTTCCAATTCACACTGAACCAATTTCTTTCTCGCAAAGATTGACGCGGATTTTCCTCAAAGTTCCTGTCGGTCAAGCCGCCTGCTTGCTTGGCAAGATAGTTCATTTGGGTTATTTGCAGGGTAGCAGAAAGTTTTTCAGAAAAATTGTATTCCAAAGAAGCGTAAAAATTATGATACCTAAAATCAGAATTAGGGCGAAAGCCTCTGCCTTGCTTGTGTAGGTAATAGGTGTAATAATTCAGCTTGCCGATAGTACCTCCCAAACTATTGAACGAACTCAAAAAGCCCCACGAACCCAAAGATTGACGGCTCGTGAGTTCTATTTTTTTCTCACTGCCTCGCTTAAATTTGAAGTTGAGCATACCGCCGAATTGTGTTCCGTATTGCAAAGAAGCGGCACCACGCACTATTTCAATGCGTTCCAGAGCTTCGGCAGGGGGAGTGTAATAAGATTCAGGATAGCCCAAGGCATCGGCTGAAATATCATATCCATTCTGCCTAACATTGAAGTTAGAAGTTCGGTTAGGGTTCAGCCCTCTGCCTCCGATGCCCAATTGCAAACCTGCTTGGTCGCTTTCCCAAATATTTAGTCCTGTGATACGCGAAAAAATCTGCCGAGCATTGTTGGTCGCAAAATTGACGGTCAGGTTTTCCATTTCAATTACTTCGCTTTTTTTTCCCTCATAAATACCAAAATTTTCCACACTTTTCAATCGTGTAAGCCCGAATAAGCGTTCTCTTTCGGCTTGCACGGTGATAGCTTCAATTTCATTTTCAAAACTATCTAAAACAATGTTTAGAAATAAATCGCTGTTTAGTTCTATTTCCTGAAAGTAAGTTTTAGCATTTTCCGCAAAGGCAATCAGCACATACTTACCTTGCGGAATGGCTTTCAGGTTGAAATTTCCATTAGCTTGCAGTGGGCTTTGAAATTTTGTTCCTTGCAAAGCTACTATCCCATTAGCGATAGGTTCATTAGATTGCCTCAAAGCTATCTTCCCTGAAATATTGAAAGTTTGCCCCCAAGCTATCAGAGGCAAAAAGAGCAACGTATAAAAAAACTTTCTCATAGCCTAAATATCAAAAGCAGGGCAAATTTACAAAATTTATTTAGACAAAATCTAAACAATGTAAAAAAATTAACTTAAACGAAACTAAATGGACTTGGATAGAAAAATTTTGAAATTAAAAAAAGAAATTGTACTATTGCATAAATTAAATAGTCGTCCCTTAAAAAGTCTGTTTAGAGAAAAATCAAAGTGTAACAATAGCAATTTCCTTCCAAAAAGATGAATTTTTAAGATGTATTATCGGGTTTAGAGCGACATCATCGCTTGCTACGTCTGTGTGCGTATATCACAAGTTTTTTGTTATTTTGCTTAATTTTCTTGCAAATTTTTTGGCATTTTTTTACAAGTAAGATTTTGATTATCAAACTATTAGATACTTTTTAAGGGACGACTAAATATTTTACATTGCAAAATTTTGTATTTTGTTTGGATAGTTGAATTATGAATAAAAAGACACTATCAGAAAGAGATATATGCACCAAGTTTATCACGCCTGCTTTGGAAAAGGCAGGCTGGGACAAGCAGTTGCAGATTTTAGAAGAAGTCTCTTTTACTGACGGTAAAATTTACGTTAGAGGAAAAATCATAGCAAGAGGAACAAGAAAACGAGCCGACTATATTCTGTATTACAAACCTAATATTCCTGTTGCCATCATTGAAGCCAAAGACAACAACCATTCGTTAAGAGCAGGAATACAACAAGCATTGAACTATGCTGAAATATTAGACATTCCTTGTGTGTTCAGCAGCAACGGGGATGGATTTTTATTTCACGACCGCACCGCAGCAGACGGAAACATTGAAACGGAGATTGGTTTAGATGACTTCCCTACTCCTGAACAACTTTGGCAGAAATATAAAAAATATAAAGGCATTGAAACTCCTGAAGCGGAAAGAATCGTTGCTCAAGATTATTACTTTGACGGAACTAACCGCAAACCAAGATACTACCAGCAAATTGCCGTAAATAGAACCGTTGAAGCCATTGCCAACGGACAGAACAGGATTCTGCTTGTAATGGCAACAGGAACAGGAAAAACCTATACAGCATTTCAAATCATTTACCGACTTTGGAAAAGCGGAGCAAAAAAACGCATTCTGTTTTTAGCTGACAGAAACGCTTTAATTGACCAGACACGCAGAGGCGACTTTAAACATTTCAAGGATAAAATGACGGTGGTAAAACACCGACAAATTGATAAGAGCTTTGAAATTTACTTGGCATTGTATCAAGGACTTTCTGGTAGCGAAGAAGATAAAAATGTTTACAAACAGTTTTCAAGAGATTTTTTTGACCTTATTGTCATTGATGAGTGCCACAGAGGAAGTGCCAAAGAAGATAGTGCCTGGCGTGAGATTTTGACGTATTTCCAAAATGCTACGCATATCGGTTTGACAGCTACTCCCAAAGAAACCAATGAGGTTTCAAACATTGAATATTTTGGCGAACCTGTTTATACGTATTCGCTAAAGCAGGGTATTGATGATGGTTTTTTGGCTCCTTATCGTGTAGTGCGTATTACGCTGAATGTGGATGCCGAAGGTTGGCGACCCGAACAAGGCAAAACCGACAAAGACGGCAACCTAGTGGAAGACCGCATCTACAACCGAAAGGACTTTGACAAAAATTTAGTGATTGAAGAAAGAACCGATTTAGTTGCCAAAAAAGTAACCGAGTTTTTGAAAGGTTACGACCGCTTTGCCAAAACCATTGTGTTTTGTGTAGATACTGACCACGCTGAAAGAATGCGAACAGCTTTAGCCCAACACAATGCTGATTTGGTAGCAGAAAACCACAAATATGTAATGCAGATTACAGGCGACAATGACGAAGGCAAACGAGAGTTGGATAACTTCATCAATCCCGAAGAAAAATATCCTGTCATTGCAACCACTTCTGAATTGATGACCACAGGTGTGGATGCTCAAACCTGCAAAGTGATTGTGTTGGACAGCAACATCAACTCAATGACCAAGTTCAAGCAAATCATTGGTAGAGGAACACGCATCAATGAAGAGTACGGCAAAATGTATTTCACCATTTTGGATTTCAGAAATGCAACAGACCTTTTTGCCGACCCGCAATTTGACGGTGCCCCTATCAGAATTAAACCTGTTAACGAAGATACCGACTTAGGCGGCATTGTGGATGAAGAAGAAGAAAACACCGAACCGATCATTGATATTGAAACAGGTGAAGAAATTGACATCCATCCACCTGAAATTCGTTATCCTGAAACTGAAATTCCACCATCAGTAGTCAAAGAACCCAGACAAAAAGTATATGTAAACGGTGTAGATGTTTCGGTGTTGATTAGCCGTGAGTTATATTTCGACCAGCACGGCAAACCCATCACCACCAGTTTGAAAGACCATACCAAAGGAATTATCAAAGGGCAGTTTGCTTCTTTAGATGATTTTCTCAATAAATGGAACTCAACCGACCGTAAAGAAGCCATCATTGCTGAATTGGCGGAACAAGGCGTAATGGTGGAAGCCTTGTATGATGCCGTAAATCGTGAGGTGGATTTGTTTGATTTAATCTGCCACGTAGCGTATGACCAACCGCCATTGACCCGAAAAGAACGGGCAAATAATGTGAAGAAACGCAACTACTTCACCAAGTATGGCGAACAAGCCCGAAAAGTATTGGAAGCATTGCTCGACAAATATGCTGACCAAGGCATTGAAAATATTGAGAACATTCAAATCCTGACGGTTCCGCCCATCAACGAATTGGGGTCAGTAACCGAAATCATCAAAGCGTTTGGCAGTCGTGAAGAATACGAGAAAGCGGTTAAAGAATTGGAAAATGAATTATATAAAAGTATCGCCTAATGATAAGAAATTTCAATTTCAGGAAAAGACATTTTCAATTTTGGATTGTAATGACGGTATTTTGAATAGGAATATGGCATTTATCCATTTCAATATAAAAAATGAATACCCATTGAATAGGAATGCGGCTTTAGCCCATTCCCATAAAATAAATAACCAAAATATGATCAATCAACCCATTTCAATAGATGGGTTTTAACCCATTCAATAATAAAATGAATTCAAAATTGGCTTTAGCCGAATAATCTAACCAATATGCCGTTTGTAAAAGTTTACATTCATTTTGTTTGGAGCACCAAAAACAGGTATCCATATTTAGATTCCAGAGAGTTGAGAATTAAAGTGTGGAATCACATCAGAGAAAATGCCAAGGAAAAAGGTATTTTCATAGATTTCATTAATGGCTATTCCGACCACTGCCACTGCTTAGTTTCTTTGGGTATTGACCAAACCATTCAAAAAGTAATGCAATTGATTAAAGGCGAATCATCTTTTTGGATTAACAAAAATGGCTTGACCAAAGAAAAATTTGAATGGCAAGATGAATATTTTGCAGTTTCAGTTTCTGAATCAATGTTGGATAAGGTGAGAGAATACATTAAAAATCAGGAAGAACATCATAGCAAGAAAACATTTCAGAATGAATATGATGAATTTATTACCAAATATGGATTTGAGAGGCACAAAGGATAATATTTTGGCTAAAGCCAATAATGCAATTGAATTTTATTGTCCTCCATCTAAAGATGGAGGCATTTCAGATGGAGGCAATTCATTGAATAGGAATGCGGCTTTAGCCCATTCTAAAGATGGAGGCATTTCAGATGGAGGCAATTCATTGAATAGGAATGCGGCTTTAGCCCATTCCATAAAATTTTGCCCATTCCATTCAAATAAATAATCAATCCATTTCAATAGGAATGGTTTTCAACCCATTACAACAATAAATCAATAATCAAATCGGCTTTAGCCAAATAATTAAAACACAATAAAATGACCAACATAGCAGGCACCATCAAATCTATCCGGGACATCTTCCGCAAAGACCCGGGCTTGAGTGGCGATGCCCAACGCATTGAACAATTGGGCTGGATGATTTTTCTCAAACTCTTTGACGACAAAGACAAGGAAAAAGAACTCCTGAACCCCAAATACAAATCGCCCATTCCTGCGGAACTGCAATGGCGTAATTGGGCAGAAAATGACGAAGGCATCACGGGTGATGAACTCATTAATTTTGTGAACAACAAACTGTTCCCCACACTCAAAAACCTGACCGTGGCGGCTGATGACCGCTTGGGCATTACCATACGCCAGATTTTTGACGGCACCAACAATTATATGAAAAGCGGAACCACCTTCCGCCAGGCTATTAACAAACTCAACGAAATTGATTTCACCAGCAGTAAGGAGCATCACATTTTTAATGTGATTTATGAGGAGATTTTGCAGGGCTTGGCTGCCAAGAAAGACACAGGCGAATTTTATACCCCACGAGCCGTTACCCAGTTTATTGTGGATATGGTAAACCCCAAATTGGGCGAAAAAATTACCGACCCCGCCTGCGGCACCGGTGGCTTTTTGGTGTGTGCCGTTGAACACCTGAAAAAACAAGTAAAAAGCATTGAAGACCGCAAAACCTTACAGGAAACCATCACCGGCACTGAACTGAAACCACTGCCCTTTATGCTGGCTGTGATTAACCTGATTACTCACGATATTGAAGTGCCACAGCTTGAAAACGGGGATTCGCTAAGCCGGGAATACAACTCCATCAAACAAAAAGACCGTGTGGACATCATTGTAGCCAATCCGCCTTTTGGGGGGGTGGTGGGCGATGGTATGGAAACCAATTTCCCTTTGAATTACCGTACCAAAGAAAGTGCCGATTTGTTTTTGATACTCTTTATCCAATTGCTGAAAGAGGGCGGACGGGCAGGCATTGTATTGCCCGATGGCAGCCTTACAGGCGATGGCGTAAAACAAAGAGTGAGAGAGAAACTGCTCAGAGATTGTAATGTCCATACGATTGTTAGGCTTCCACAATCCGTTTTTGCACCATACGCTACGGTAAATACCAACCTTATCTTTTTTGAAAAATCAGGGCAATCCTTTAATCCTGAAAATCAAGGTTCAGACAATAGGCACGCTACCAAAGAAATTTGGTATTACGAACATACCTTGCCCGATGGACAAAAAGCCTACAGCAAAACCAAACCCATTCGCTTAGAAGAGTTTGAACCCATTAAACAATGGTGGAATAATAGAACAGAAAGCGAAGTAGCCTGGAAAGTGCCGATACAAACCATCATAGACCGCAACTACGATTTGGATATTAAAAATCCGAATAAAAAAGTGGAGGAAGTGGTGTATGATAGAAAGGCGATTATTGAAAGACTTGAAAAGTCATTCAA
>CAZZLW010000003.1:0-8394 GCA_964654605.1 uncultured Cytophagales bacterium
CCCCGCCAAAGAACTTCTGCAATGGGAAAGCATTGCCCCTAAAATTGAACCTTTACAAGAAAACGTAAAACCTGATTTAGATGAGGTTTTTACCATTATTTACACCTCTGGAACCACAGGTACGCCCAAAGGTGCAATGATAACGCACCTCAATACGGCTATGGCTATGGAAACTAATATTCAGTTTTTACATCTCAATCACGATGATAACCAATTTTTCTCTTACCTACCGCTCTGCCATATTGCTGAAAGATGTATTGTAGAGGCTTTTAGTATTCAGTGTGGGGGTACGGTTTCTTTTGTAGAGTCTATTGATACATTTGCTAAAAATTTGGAAGATACCCAGCCCACGCATTTCCTTGCGGTGCCTCGGATTTGGATAAAATTTCAAATGGGTATTCTTGCAAAAATGTCGCAAAAGAAACTCAATCTTTTTTTGAGCTTACCTATTATTTCCAGCCTTGTCAAGAAAAAAATTAAGAAAAAATTAGGACTTTCACGAGCCCGAATGATTGTAACAGGTGCGGCTCCTATGCCCGCAGAAACCTTGAAATGGTTTCACAAATTAGGTATTAAAATTCAAGAAGTCTATGGAATGACCGAAAACCACGCCGCTTGTACCATTATGCGTGAGGATAATATGAAAATAGGCACCGTAGGACAGCCCTTCCCTGGCGTAGAACTCCGCATAGACCCTCAGAATGGCGAAATTCAGATGCGAGCCCCTTGGATTATGAAGGGCTATTACAAAGACCCTGAAAAAACTGCCGAGGTAATTGATAGCGAAGGTTGGCTACATACAGGCGACGTAGGCGAACTTGATGACCAAGGATTCTTAAAAATTACAGGTAGGGTAAAAGATACTTTCAAAACTACCAAAGGCGAGTTTATTGTGCCTGCTCCTATTGAATGGGGATTTGCTACCAATCATTTTGTAGAACAGATTTGCGTTACAGGGCGTACATTAGACCAGCCTGTGGCTTTGGTGGTTCTTTCTGAGATAGGACTTAAAGCCAGCAAAGAGGAAGTGAGCAAAAGTTTAGAGCATAGCTGTAAAGAAGTAAATGCAGGGCTTCCGAACTATGCACGTATCAGTAAAATTATCATTACCAAAGAGCCTTGGACGGTGGATAATGGAATTCTTACCCCTACGCTCAAAATCAAGCGTAATATTTTGGAAGATAGGTACGCTCCTTTGCTCGCCAAAGCAATGAATAGCGATAAAATGGTAGTTTGGGAGTAGTTGAATTTCTGCAAGGTTTTTTGGACAAGGGCTTCGCTGACAAACGAAGCCCTTGCTTATTTCTGCCGAAAATCATAAAAATTTTACAAAGAATTGATGTAAGTCATTTGGGGAAAATGTATTTTTTTTCTAAACTTGTCAAGTAGATTTTCCCACTTAAACCCTGTATTTTTTATGCAAATTTTGGTTGTTAATTGTGGTAGCTCTTCTGTAAAAGCCGAGGTAATTGATGTAACTTCGGGCAAAAGAATTGCTGTAATGAGCGTAGATAGAATTTCTGACCCCGAACCCAAGATTAAATTTTCGGGTAGTACCGAAGTGCTTACCTGCCAAGGTAGCGGACACGAAAATGCACTTGCCTTTGCTTTTCCACTGCTTTTAGAAAAAATTGATAAAAGCCAGCTGAAAGGTGTGGGACATAGAATTGTACACGGCGGTAAAATTTTTGATGAGCCTGTCGTTATTACAGAAGAAGTTGAAAAGCAAATAGAAGGGTTGTTCAGTTTAGCCCCTTTACACAATCCTATCAATCTTTTAGGGGTAAGAATTGCCAAAAAATATTTCCCTGATGTGCCTCACGTAGCTGTTTTTGATACCGCCTACCATAGCACTATCCCACCAAGAGCCAAAAATTATGCTTTGCCCAAAAATTTAATAGAAAAACACGACATAGAGCGTTATGGGTTTCACGGCACAAGCCACCAATACGTTGCCGAGCAAGCCGCTAAATTTTTGGAAACGGACCTGCACGATTTACGTCTTATTTCTTGCCATTTGGGCAATGGAGCCAGTGTTTGTGCCATTGAGTATGGGCAGTCTGTTGAAACCAGTATGGGAATGACTCCACTGGAAGGGCTGGTAATGGGTACGCGTAGCGGTGATGTTGATGCAGGCGTAATTACATATCTAATGGAGAAAGAAGGTAAAACTTGGCAAGAAATCAGCGATATGCTCAATAAAGAAAGCGGACTGAAGGGTATTGCTGGCACCAACGATATGCGAGACCTTGAAGAACGTGCCGCCGAAGGCGATATTGATGCCCAACTCGCTATAGATATGTTTGTACATAGACTTCGTAAATACATAGGAGCTTATGCGGCGGTAATGGGTGGCGTAGATGCCATTATTTTTACGGCGGGCATAGGCGAAAATAGTGCTTCGCTTCGCTATAAAGTGGTACAAAAACTCGGCTTTTTACGTGCAATTCTTGACGAGCAAAAAAACAAAATGCTCAAATTTGTGGGAGTAGATTGGGTAGAAGATATTTCTGCTTCTAATAGCAAGTGTAAAATTTTGGTAGTAAAAACTGACGAACAACTTTCCATTGCCGAGCAAACTGCCAAAGTTATCAAAGAAAGTAAGTTCAAAGGGCAACCGCCACGTAGTATTCCTATTGCTGTTTCGGCTCGCCACGTTCATCTTACCCAAGAAAGTGTGGAAATTCTATTCGGAAAAGGGTATCAGCTAACGGTACAAAAGCCCCTTTCCCAGCCCGGACAATTTGCTTGCAACGAAATGGTTACATTGGTAGGTCCAAAAAATAAAATTGAAAAAGTGAGAATTTTAGGTCCTACGCGTCCCAAAGACCAAGTTGAAATTTCTCGTACAGATGAGTTCTTTTTGGGAATAGATGCTCCTATTCGCGAGTCGGGGCATACCGAAGGCTCGCCCGGGCTTTTGCTGATTGGTCCTGCGGGGCAATTGGAACTAAAAGAAGGGGTTATTTGTGCTTGGAGGCATATTCATATGCACCCTGACGATGCCGAATATTTTGGCGTAGAGGATAAAGATATTGTAGAAGTACGCGTAGAAAATCAGGAACGAAGCCTTACTTTCGGAAATGTACTGATACGTGTTTCGGATAAATTTAAGCTGGAAATGCACATTGATACCGACGAAGCCAATGCCGCTGAACTCAACCAAGGGGCAGAAGGAGCCTTGATACACACAGGAGCAGGCGGATTGCTCACCAAGAAAAAAGTGCAATAAAAGCTTTTTTATTCAAACAAAATTGTTTTGCGAAAATTCATTAAAACAACTACTTAAAAATTAAATCACAAAACCCGACAGGTTTCCCAAACCTGTCGGGTTTGAGTATAGCTCCTTACCAATGCCTTCAATTAAAATGAAGGCATCGGTTTTTTTGGCAATATCAGCCAAAATGTAGATTTTTGGGCTAAAAAAAGATATGCGAGAAAAGTTCTTTCAAACGCTTCGGGCTACTGCTTTGGTGAGTAGTGGTAGTATAATTCTTTTCACAGCACTGATACTTTTATTTTACAAAAGTCCGCTGAATAGCCTGCCTATGGGTTTTGCTTGGGTTTTCTTTGTAGGATTTCCTGCTTGGGCAATGCTTTATTACAAACTGAAAGTCAATCAGGGTATTTTGCAATTCCAAGAAGGTTTGGTTTTAGGGGCTTTGGTGAGCTTTGCAATGTTTATAGCTTTTGCCTCAACGATTGCCGTGGGCTATGCTATCAGCGAAAATATTTTACTTTCATACAAAAATGAGTGGCTCAAAGAGCTTACCGAAAACAAAGAAACTTGGCTCAAAAGATTAAAAACACCCCAAGATTATCAGAAACTATTGGAAAGTTATCAGAAACTCACACTTGGCGAGTATATTCTGCGAGAGTTTGGAGCAAAGAGTATCATTTTGCTTTTGGTTTCACTTGTAGGGGCAACCGCTTTCCGTAGTGGTGATACCAAAAAGAAAAAAGCCAAGTAGAAATTAGTTTTAGAATGAATAAAAATTGCAAAGGAATTTAGAAATTCTGAAATTTTTGGAAAAGTTTTTGCGTTTATTTGCAAGTGAAAAAATTAAAACTTCAAAAACGATGAAAAAATTATTGCTCACCGCTGTCTTATTGGGAATGTTTTCTTGGGTTTCGGCTCAAAAGTATTTTGGGGAAAGAATTACCGAAACAGGTGCTGTAGAAGTAAAAAACTTGCCTACAATGATGAAAGACAAACAGACACTCAATGTGAAACTGAAAGGTAAAATTGAGGAGGTTTGTCAGAAAAAAGGTTGTTGGATGAAAATGGATTTGGGTAATGGCTCATCTATGCGTATCAAGTTCAAAGATTATGGTTTCTTTGTTCCTAAAAATGCCGCAGGCAAAACGGCTATTATTGAGGGAGTTGCAATGAAAGAAATCATTGATGTAGCCACACTTCGCCACTATGCCGAAGATGCAGGAAAATCTAAAAAGGAAATAGAAGCTATTACAAAACCCGTAGAAGAAATTACCTTTGAGGCAAAAGGGGTAATTATTAAGTAATCAAGCCAACTTGGAATTTGGGGAAGCAGTTTTTTGGGCTTGCAGTTTCAGGTTTGATAATCCAAAATCCAGCACACAGTTTCTCTAATCTAAAAATGGAACGTAGCAAGCGATGATGCCGCTTAGAGCGACATCATCGCTAAAAGTTCTAAATTTGATTTTTGCAAGGAAACTTTCAAGTTATTTTTGTGAAAATGAAATTTTTAAGGGACGGCTAACTAAACAACGAGGTTACTAAATATTTTTAGGCTTTTTTAAGTTTAAGCAGACAAACTTTCCAACTCCAAACTTAAAAACTTCTGACCTATTTGCAGAAATTTTAGACAAGTTCAACTTCAAAAACGATTTATGAAACGCTTTTTTTCTTTAATATTTACTTTTTTTGCTCTGCTGGGGCTTTTTCAGTTTTGTTCCAAGCCGAAAGAAACTTCTCAAAACTCCAACGAAAATAGGGAGAATAAAGCAACCCAAAACCTATCCATCACACCGAAGCCCAAGCTCAATTATGCCAAATATACCGATAGTACACTCTATCCGAATGGTGGTAGCGAACTGGCAGTGCTTATGCGGGAAATGTATGATGATATGGATAGCATAAAAAAATTGGTTTTGAAAGGAGAATTACCCACCGATTTGCGAGAAAAATTTACTTATCTGCACAATGCAACTCCTACCGATAGCGATACCAAACACGAAAATTACCCTGATATGGCAAAAGCCTTTGTGGATAATCTGAACCGATTTTATGAGGAAAAAGACAAGGAAAAACGTATTCAGCTCTATAAAGTAGTAGTTCAGACTTGCATTAGTTGCCACCAGACGCATTGCACGGGAGTTGTGAAAAAAATCAAAAAGTTGCAAATTCAAGATTAAAATGATAGATTGGGAACGTTTAGTTCCTAATTTTATTTCTATGGATACCTTTCAGGTTTGGTTCAAAACAGGATTTCATCATATTGTAGGCATTGACGCCCAAGACCATATTTTGTTCTTGATAGCTCTCTGTGCTTCATATTTCTTTGCCGATTGGAAAAAAGTAGTTCTGCTCGCTACGGCTTTTACCATTGGGCATACCATTACACTTATTTTAGTAACGCTGAAAATTATCCGAATGGATAGCACTTTGGTTGAAAACTGGCTAATTCCATTCAGCATAATGATAACAGCACTAATGAATGTGAGCCAAGCGAAAATTCAAACCAAAATGTCTGTAAAATATTTGGTAGCAATTCTTTTTGGGTTAGTACACGGAGCGGCTTTTTCTAACCAATTGAGCGAACTACTTACCAGCAATCGTGCCGAATGGTTTGGAACAACTACCGAAAAAACAGGCATTGCCTTGCCTCTTTTTGCCTTTAATGTAGGCATTGAAATAGGGCAAATCCTGATTATATTCATTTTTTTGATACTTGCTTTTATTTTTACACAAATTTTGCGAGTGAAAAATCTGACTTGGACAACTTTTCTTTCGGGAATAGCGTTTGGAGCTTCGGTAAGCATTTGGCTTTCAAGAGTTTTTGAAAATTAAGTTTTAGCACAAAATTTGTGTTTGTTTTTGCAAAATACGCCCAATGAACCCTGTTTTGTATTACTTTAAGCACGAATGGGCAACCATTACACAAAGTCAATTTTTTAGTGTGTATTGGCTTTTGGTGCTTGTAGCTTGTATTTTGCTGTTTCCTTTACTTTGGAAAGAAAAGTGGGCTTGGCTGAAAATTTTTGCCACTTTTGGGGTATTTTATTTTACCTACCGAATGTTGGTTATCACTTTGCCTTATACTTCTTGGGAACTGGAAATAGATTTTTTGCTTACTAAATACGAAATTTTATTCAAGCGGGAGGCTTGGCAAAAATATTTGTATATGAGCGTTTTTTATGCTCATATTTTTACTTCGCCTTTGGTACTACTAGCAGGAGCGACACAATTTTCTCGGAATTTGATGTTTGAAAATGCTGTTTGGCACAGAAATATTGGAAAATTGTATGTAACGATTATTTTGTTGGTTTCTGCTCCTGCGGGTTTGGTGATGTCTTTTTATGCGAATGGCAATTTGGTTTCCAAAATCAGCTTTACAATGCTTTCGCTGATTTGGTGGGTTTTTACGTGGCAAGCGTATCGCAAGGCTCTGCAAAAAAAGTGGATAGAACACGCCAATTTTATGCTGAGGAGTTATGCTCTGACCTTCTCGGCTATTACTTTGCGTTTGTATATGTTTGTAATAGGCTATTTCAAATTGCTTGAAACTTGGAGTAGCACCGAAATTTATGTAATGCTTTCAATGCTTAGTTGGCTTCCGAACCTTGCCATTGCAGAAATCTTGATAGTCTTGCAGTTTGGGAAAAAAATGATGAAAAAAGTCTAAAACCTTGTTTTGTGAATTTTTTAGCACATATCTTTCTTTCAGGCGATTCGGAAAAAATTCGGATAGGGAATTTTATTGCTGATGCCATTAAGGGCAATCGGTGGGAAGAGTACGAGCCTGAAATTCAGAGAGGTATCCATTTGCATAGAGCTATTGATAGTTTCACAGATGAACATTCCCTTGTATTGCAAGGAATTGAGCGATTGTACGCCACACAAGGAAAGTATGCTTCGGTAGCGGTAGATATATTCTACGACCACTTTCTTGCCAAAAATTGGCAAAAATACCACTTGCAGGATTTGCACACCTTTACACAAAATTTTTATAGGCAAATACAAGCCAACTTTACTCTTTTACCTTCCAAAGTGCAATATATGTTTCCGTATATGCAAAGGCAAAACTGGTTGTATCATTACCAAAGTTTGGAAGGAATAGCAAGGGTTTTTGAAGGAATGAGCCAAAGAACGAAATTCCCTTCCAATTTGCTCAATGCTACGGAATGCTTACGTGAAAATTATACGCTTTACGAGCAAGAATTTGAGGAGTTTTTTCCACAAATCATTAGTTTTGTGGAAAAATGGCAAAAAGAATGGAAAAATTACAGCCCACCCTTGTAGTTACAGGCGGTACAAAAGGAATAGGTAAAGCGATTGTGGAAAAATTTGCTCAAAATGGCTTTCAAATTTTTACTTGCTCTCGCAAAGCCGAAAATGTACAGGCTCTTGTAAGCGAAATTACTCAAAAGTTCCCCGACATTTCTTTGCACGCTATTCCTGCTGATTTATCGCAGAAAGCGGGTGTAGAGAAATTTGCTGAATTTGTGAAAAGCCAAACGGCTCAAATTGATGTACTGGTGAATAACACGGGCTTTTTCTTGCCCGGACAAATTCACAATGAAGCCGAAGGTACTTTGGAGACAATGGTTGAAACCAACTTGTATAGTGCCTATCATCTGACAAGAGCATTTTTGCCAATGATGATGAGCCGACAGCAAGGACATATCTTCACAATTTGCTCAACAGCAAGCATTACAGCCTATACCAATGGCGGTTCGTACTGCATTTCCAAATTTGCCCTCTATGGAATGACCAAGGTGCTTCGTGCCGAACTCAAAACGCATAACATTCGGGTTACGGCTGTTTTGCCCGGTGCTACACTCACCGATAGCTGGGCAGGAGTAGATTTGCCCCCCGAACGCTTTATGAAACCCCAAGATGTTGCCGATGCCCTTTGGGCTTGCTTTCAGCTTTCGCCGCAAAGTGTGGTAGAGGAAATTCTCATTCGCCCACAACTTGGAGATATTGGATAGTAGCATTAAGTAGTCGTCCCTTAAAAAGTCTGTTTAGAGAAAAATCAAAGTGTAACAATAGAAATTTCCTTCCAAAAAGATGAATTTTTAAGATGTATTATCGGGTTTAGAGCGATGATGTCGCTTAGAGCGACATCATCGCTTGCTACGTCTGTGTGCGTATATCACAAGTTTTTTGTTATTTTGCTTAATTTTCTT
>CAZZLW010000004.1:0-64217 GCA_964654605.1 uncultured Cytophagales bacterium
CGCTTACACAGTTTTTGAAATGATTGAATAAATCATTAGAAATAAGCGTTAAGTTCGATAAACGAATTGACCGCTTATTTAGTCGTCCCTTAAAAAGTCTGTTTAGTGAAAAATCAAAGTGTAACAATAGAAATTTCCTTCAAAATAGATGATTTTTTAATATGTTTTATCTGGTTTAGCGCGATTATGTCGCTTAGAGCTACATCATCGCTTGCTACGTCTGTGTGCTTATATCACAAGTTTTTTGTTATTTTGCTTAATTTTCTTGCAAATTTTTTTGCATTTTTTTACAAGTAAGATTTTGATTATCAAACTATTAGATACTTTTTAAGGGACGACTATTTATACTTGTAGAGTAAAAAGTGCTTCTTACAACACCTCTGCGAGTTTGCTTGCAATTTCGCTATCAATATTTTTAGTAGCTTTTTGGTAAGCATCAATGCCTGCTCTTTCAAAAGAGGTATGTCCGCCTTTGATTTCGGGCAAGGTTTGGTTAAAAATTTCCTCTTTGCTCAAATTATCAATAGCTCTTAAATTCATTGAAAGGAAAGCAAAATAAATACCACCGCTTTCTACGCCTTGACGAGTGTCGGATTCCAGCTCTAAAACAACCTCTGCTTTATCGGCACTACTTACAAATACATAACCACGTTTGGTAAGAGCATTTTTGAGCTGATTGGCGAGCAGAGCTGTTCTTTGAGGATTACCCAAGTTTTTCTCTTCACTTCGTATAAACAAAGTAGGTTTTGCCAAATGGATAGTGATACTTTGCGAAGGAGTACGAAAACTCTCTATCAAAAACTTGTAGAATTTATCTTCGCTGTTGCCGCTGATAATTTTGGCAAGTTCCAAAGAAACTTCTAAACGGAAACTATTACGCAAACCTTCCAATTTTTCCAGTAACACGCTTACTTCTCCTTTTTCGGTGCTATTGTACGTTTGTTTTTGTTTGGCGTATTGAGCCACTACGGGCATACTGCGTTGGGGTGTATTTTTGTAAGTGATTTTGAAACTTACCGAAGGCGTTTGGGTAGTTTGTTTTTTGAGCTGAATATTTGCCGAAGGCGTTTGAAAAAGAATATTATCTAAAATTTGCTGAATACGCGTATAGCTTTCGTTGGAAAGCATTACAGAACGTCCCTGCAAATCAGCTTGTAAATTTTCACCCCAATAATCTTTGAGAGCAAGAATGGTTTTGGCATAAAAATCAATAGCAGTGGCAGTTTGTCCTATTTTTTCATTTTCTTCTGCTTTTTGGAAAAAATCAGTAGCTACTGAAAGAGCATTTTGCTGTTTTCGGCGTTTTTGTTCGGCATATTTGCTTTTAGAAAGTCGGTAATATACCCAATAACCTGCTTCTTGTGGATTTTCGTAAGTATCTACCAACTCATACTCTTCAATTTCGTTGCGAACCGTGCTTTTGATAACAGACTCATATTCATCACGGAAGCTGTTTTTTTTATCCATTTGGTATAGTACCGAAGTGCTGGAAATATTCACCTTGATTTCAGAAAGCAAGTCTTCAAAAGCACTATTTTTCGCCGATTGCTGATAGTTGGGCAAGCGAGTAGAGCTATAGCCAATACCCACATAATATTGAGAACTGATAGGCTTCGCAATCACCCATTCAGGTTTAGGTTTAGCTTCTATTTTACTTGTAGTTTGCTTATTTTTTCGCTTTTGCGATTGAGCCGTACAAGCCCATAAGCTAAAAGTTGCTACAAGGATAATATGTAAATAACTTTTCATAGTTCAAGGGTTCAAGGGTTCAAAGGTTCAAGGTTCAAAGGTTCAAGGTTCAAAGGTTCAAAGGTTCAAGGGTTCAAGGATTTAGGGTTCAAACTTCAAACCTCAAACCTCAAACTTTCAAACCTCAAACCTCACTACTTCCCAATAGCTCTATACACGTCAGCAGAAACTTCGTCAGAGATTTGTTTGTAAAGATTTTGTACAAGCTCGTTGGTAGATCTTAGTTCTCGGCGTCCTTGAAATAGCCTATCAAAGCGATTTTTTTCATTATTTCCCCAAAAAACACCATTTGCATCACCGGGAAAAAGGTTGCGGGTATCGCCTTGGTAAGTACCATAACGAACTTCGTCTTTTAGTGTTTTGTTGACAATATTAGAGGCTAAAATACGCCCTGTTTCAGAAGAAATAAGCTGATACTCAAAAGTAACATTGATATCTTTATCGTTGTAATACTCGCGATAGGAGGTACGGCGGTATTTGGTTACATTCTGATACTGATTGGTAGTAGAATTCCACTCTTTGGCTTGGTAGCTCTCGTAGGCGATTTTCTCTTCGCTACGCAACCTACCTACGTTTTCGGTAAAATTGGTTACTTTGCCAATCAAAACGGCTTTTACACCCAAAAGATTACCTACTTTGGCGGCGGTAGCCTCATCTACATTGCCCGAAAGACCAAATTTTTGTTCGTCAAGAATAGTTTGCAAGTTTTCTCTATCCACTAAATCAATGAAGGGACTTTTGAGAGCCAAAATAGAAGCTACTACATTGCCCTGAATGGTGCGTTCTATGCCATTGTAGCGTGTATAATTCTGGAAAGGAAGTACCGAAACGGTGATAGCGGCTTCTTTGCGGGCTTTTTCACGCAAAACGCTGGCATCTTTATAGGATTTATCATTTTGGTAGATTTGGTCAAAATAATAATAGGCTTGCTTGTAATTTTTAGCTTGCATTTCGGCAAGACCATTTCTATAAAGAGGCTCGTTGGCAGAGGTGCGTTTGAGCGTTTTTACATCTTTGTAGTTGGGGTCTAAGTTTTTGATTTCAGCAAGTATGGGGTCGGCGGCTTCAAAATTTTCTACGGCAAGCAAGTCAGTAGCTTGCTTATAGAGAACATCTAAATATTTAGCTTTGGACTTTTCAAAATATTGTTCGTATTGAGGGGGAGCCGAAAGCTCAATATTATACCTGCGAACCTGCTCGGCAAATTCTTGGGCTTTGAGGTAGGCATAGACTGCCCCTTTGTGGTTATCGCTGGCGTGAGCCTTAAAAACATCACTTAGCCGATTGTCATAAACAATTTGCCCTGTTTTTTTGAGAGCAATCTTTGCATCAATATAATCGGGTCTGCGAGATAGCGACTGCAAATACATTTGCGAGGCTTCATCATACATATTGGCTTGCTCCAATTTTAAGCCTTTTTTATAGTAGCTTTTTGCTCCGGAGCAAGCATACAAAAAGGCTGAGAAGGAAATGAGGATAATGTAAAACTTTTTCATACATTCGGGGTTGTTTTCAGCAAAAATACTATAATTATTGTGCCAAAATTGGTAATTTTTTACAAAAACGCAAAAGTTTTTTATAGAACTTTCTGGAAAATTAAAAAAAATGCAAAAAATAATTGCAGATTTTTTTTGCAAGTTTGCGGGCTTCTCTTATATTTGTGCATTAAAACATCAAAAAAATAGCCACGTATGAAAAAGCTGTTTTTATCTGTATTTTCTTTTTGCTTGATAAGTGGAGCTTTTGCTCAAATGAAAATGGGTTCTTGGTCTATTGGAGCGGGGCTGGGAATAGGAAACTATTTTGGTGATATAGTACCCAAAGCCAATGATTTGAGTACAGATTTACGTTATACACGTCTGAGCCCAAGTATTGATGTTGCCTATCAATTCACTGAGCAGTTTGCCGTAGAATTTGACGTGGCTTGGATACGTTTGCTTTCTTCAGACTTTCAGACAGCAGACCCTCGTAACGTTAGACACCGCTATCGTTTCTTGCGTAATCAGAATTTCAGAAATGATGTTTTTGAAGTAGGTATCACAGGAGAGTGGGATTTCAAACCTACTATCGGGGGGATTTTCCGCAGACCTACGTGGCGTCCTTATGCTTTTGCAGGAATTGCAGGGTTTTATCATAACCCCAAAGGAATGACACCTGATGGCAGATGGGTAGATTTGCAACCTCTGCGTACCGAAGGACAAGGTTTGCAATCTACGGCTACACGTCCTGATGGTTCTATCATTGAATATCCTAAAAAGCCTTATTCACTTTTCAGCGTTGCTATTCCCTTTGGTGGAGGTATCAAATACAGATTGAGCGATAATTGGGATATTGCTTTTGAAATTGGTTATCGCTTTACATTTACTGATTATCTTGATGATGTGAGTGGAAACTATGCCAGTGCCGCTGATTTAGCCGCTTTCAATCCTTTATCGGTAGTAATGGCAAACAGAACCCTTGAACCTCGCGACCCTATTTCGGGTAAAGATAGAGATTTTGACCCTGTGGTGCAAGGTACTAATGGCTATGGCGTAGATGAAATAGGCAGACCTACCGTAAATGGCTTTGGTAGAGCAGGCGACCAAAGAGGAGACCCTCGCGATAGAGATATTTACATTGTTACCACTTTTCGTGTGCAATACTTTATGGAACAAAGAGGCGTTAGATGCCCTAAATTCCGTAGAGTAAGAAGGTAATAGGTTTGGTAAATACAAAAAATTCTTTATTCCCTCCAAAAATATTGTGAGGGATTTATTTTTTGGCAAGATTTTAGATTTATTTGAAAAGATTTTGGAACTTAAAGGTTAGAAAAATGCGAAAAAAAATAGCTTGGCTCGTAGTTTTTGCAATCTTTCAAAGCTATCTACTCAATGCTCAAAAATTTGAGATAGGGGCTTTTGCAGGAGGAATGTTTTACAGAGGAGAGGTTTCTAAATTTAGTTGGCGTTCGCCCGGAGGAATGGCAGGAGTGATGTTTCGTCAGAATTGGAATGGGGCTATTTCAACACAACTCTCTGTATCCAATGGCAATATTCAGGCAAGTGATAAAGATAACCCTAACGATGCCCTTGCTCGGCAAAGAGATTTTTCTTTCAAAACCCGCATCTTTGAAATCGCTTTCTTGGGGCAATATAATTTTTATGATTTTGGACATTTTACGGATAGTAGCCCTTGGACACCCTATATTTTTGTGGGAGTAGCGGCTTTTAATATGAGCGTCCAAAATATTGCTGATGGCACGCTTCCGCCTTACACTCCTTTGCAAGTGGCTATTCCTTTTGGTGTAGGGGCTAAATTTATGGTCAATGAAAACTGGAATATTTCATTGGAATTTGGGGCAAGGAAAACCTTTACCGATTATTTAGATGATGTGTATGTGCGTTCAGGTAGAAACCCTAATCTTTTTTCGGGAAACCCCAATAATAAAGATACTTACTTTGCCCTGAATTTGGGAATTAGCTATGTGTTCCAAAATTCGCATTGTCCTACACTTTACAAAGTAAAACGCGGTCGTCTGAACAGATTTTTGCTCTGATATGCAAGCCAAAGTTATTATTCCTCAAAATCTTTTGGAAGTTATTTTGCAACGCCTTTGCCAAGAGCTAATTGAAAATCATAACGATTTTCAGGAAAGCGTTTTGATTGGCGTTCAGCCCAAGGGCATTTTTGTAGCCCAACGTATAGCTTCTGCTTTGGAAAAAATATTGCAAAAGCAGATACCATTAGGATATTTGGATATTACCTTTTTCAGAGATGATTTTCGCAAGCGTGAAAAGCCTCTCTCGGCAAATACTACTAAAATTGATTTCTTGATTGAAGGTAAAAAAGTTATTCTGATTGATGATGTGCTTTACACGGGCAGAACTATTAGAGCCGCTCTTGATGCTATGCTTGCCTTCGGCAGACCTCATCTGGTAGATTTGCTCGTACTCATTGATAGAAAATATGCTCGCGATTTGCCTATTGAAGCCAGATATGTAGGTAAGGCTGTGCATACTTTCGCAAGCGAACGCGTAAAGGTACAACTCAAAGAGCAAGGCTTTGAGCAAGATAGTATTTGGCTTGAAAAAAATCCTTGAAAAATCCTTGACAGGCTTGTTTTTTTTATCTATCTTTGCACACTCAAAAACGGAGAATGTAGCTCAGTCGGTTAGAGCATCGGTTTGTGGCACCGAGGGTCGTGGGTTCGAGTCCCATCTTTCTCCCAAATTTTCCTAATATCTGACCTAATATAAATTTGCATAGAAAAGATTTATGTATTGCATAAATCTTTTTTCTTTATGCTAAAATCCCAAAAACATCAAGCTCATTCATTCAATCATACTACCATATTTTATGTGGATTATTTTACAAAAAGAAATTCGTTTGTTTTTTAGCTCTCTAATTGCCTATATGGTTTTGGGGGCTTTTTTGGTTGCTATGGGGCTTATGGTTTGGGTATTGGATATAGGTGGGCTTACCGTGCTCAACTACGGCTATGCCGATTTGAGTAAGTTTTTTTTGGTTTCACCTTTTATTTTTATGTTTTTAGTGCCTGCTATTACGATGCGTAGCTTTGCAGAAGAAAAGAAATCAGGGACGATTGAACTGCTCTACACGCGTCCGATAGGAGAGTGGAGCATACTCTTGGGGAAATATGCGGCATCTGTATTACTACTGCTTTTTGCATTACTGCCTACTTTGCTATATGTTTATTCGGTGTATGACCTTTCTACGGTAGAAATTAAAAACAAACAAACAGGCGAAATAGCATTGAAAAACACAATGGATCTGGCAAGCATCATAGGCTCTTATTTGGCTTTGGTACTTTTGGGGGCTACTTTTACTGCCATTGGTATATTGGCTTCTTCTCTGACCAAAGACCAAATCGTAGCGTTTATTTTGGCAGTTTTTTTGTGTTTTGTGCTATATTTTGGCTTTGAAGGCATCAGCCGTATTGATGAAACCGCTGATTTCGCTTATTTCATCAAGCAAATAGGCATAGATTTTCATTATACAGCAATGAGTAAAGGGCTTATTGACTCACGCAATTTGGTTTATTTTGTCGTACTTATCGGTTTTATTCTTTTTCTTACCAAACTCAACCTTTCAAAAAGAGCCTGATAAATATCATTAAAATTTTTGATTTTTATTACACTTAAAATTTTGTTTGCTTTTAAGCCTTTTATCGTCTGAATTTTTGATAGCAAATCTGATTTTATTGATTTTAGCAACATTACTCTTTTCAAATAAACTTTTTTTGAAAGTATTTTCGGAAAAAGAAGTAAAATTTTTTCAAAAAAATTTGTAAAATATCTCGTTAAGTATTACCTTTGCAAGGTAAATCTACAAACAAAATGAAACCTATTTATACATTTGCACTTATTGCTCTCTTTTTATTTTCCAATGCCCAAAGTGGTGAAATTCAGTATCAACCTGTAAAAGGTTATGCTTTTGTAGGTGATGACCAAGATATGTGCCAACTTTTTTACATTATTCATAGCGAACAAGAGTGGAATACGCTATTTAAGCCATATCCTGGGCATTATGTAAAAGAAATTACCAATATTGATTGGCAAAAATATAATGCCATTGCTACCGTAAAAACAGGCAAAGATGCTTGGCGTTTGGAAGCAAAACGCTTGGAATTGGACGAAGGAGAGTTTATTTTTGAGTATGAAGCTCAAAAGACCGATGAAGGTTTAGGTTGGAAAAACGCTACCCCTCTTGTAATTATCGCACCCAAAAAGAATTGTAGAGCGGTACAATTCGTAGAAAATGGACGAATGATTAAAAAGCTACACAATTTTTCAAGTAAGAGAGATTTCTAAGAAAATAAAAAAGGCAGGTTTTCCTGCCTTTTTCTTTTACGCTATACTCACAAATACCTCATTCCCTCTGATTTCAATAATTTTGACCTTTTTCCCTGCATCTATTAGTTCGCCGAAAGTTTGTACTTCGGTGCGTTTGCCATCAAACTCTGCAATACCCGAAGGGCGTAGAGCTGAAATAGTAAAACCTTCTTGCCCTACTTGTAAGTAAGATACAGCAGTTGGGATTATTTTGGCATCATTTTCGGTATTGAGGGCAAATTTTCGCCATACTTTCTTTTTATAGCCCCAATAAAATATAAACACTAAAAAAACAATAGAACCCGAAGCCGTCAGTATCCCTACTTTACTACCATACTCGCTAAACGCATACCAAACGCCTACCGCCATTAGCAGAAAGCCAAGCAGACCTACAAAGGTAGTTCCCGGTATAAAAAGCACTTCTATTACAATCAGGGCTATGCCTACCAAGATAAATAGACTGATAATTGCAATTTCCGAAAGCATAGTTTTATCTTTTTTCTTGCAAAATAACGCTTTTCACGAAAGATTTTATATTTTTGCTCAAAGATTTTTCTTAGGTTTTTCGGTGATGAATGTCAAAAAATCCATACTCTTACGCGTGCGTATTGCTTTTTTGGCAATGCTCGCTGTGTCAGTGCTTTCAGTGGCTCGTATGGCATATTTACAAATGGTGCAAGGCAAAAGGTGGGAAAAGCGTTTTGCCGAACGAGATATTCGTTTTCGCAAAATTCCTGCTATGCGGGGTAATATTTATGCCAGCGACGGTAGTTTACTTGCTACTTCTTTGCCTTACTATCGCGTAGCCATAGACCCCACTTTGCCCAATGATGAAGACTTTAAGAAAAATATTGATTCTCTTTCCAAACTGCTCGCTAATTTTTTTCAAGACCAACCCGCTTCTTATTACAAAAAACTCATTACAGAGGCTCGTAGTGCTAAAAAGCAATTTGTGTATCTCAACAACAAACGCATTGATTATCTTGCCAAACAGCAAATAGCTCAATTCCCTTTGTTTAGAATTCAGAGCAAAAATCGTAAGCGTACTACCGTAATTTTTGAACCCGAATTTCAGCGTTTTCGTCCTTTTGGTATGCTTGCTTCGCGTACCTTGGGCTATGCCAGCGAAGATTCCAGCAAAATTGTTGGGGTAGGTTTGGAATATAGTTTTCATAAATATTTGGCGGGAAAATCGGGGCAGGCTCTTTTTCAGAGAATAGCAGGTGGCAACTGGATACCCTACCAAGCGGGTTCTTATATTGAACCCGAAAATGGTTATGATTTATACACTACGCTGGATATAAACATTCAAGATGTTGCCCAAGATGCTCTATTAGAGGCTTTGGTGGAAAATGATGCAGACTTTGGCTGTGTAATTGTAATGGAGGTTGCCACAGGCGAAATTAAGGCAATGGCAAATTTGGGTAAAAATGAAGATGGCTCTTATAGCGAAAATTACAATTATGCCATTGGAGATAAAGGTAGTACCGACCCTGGCTCGGTATTCAAACTAGCTTCAATGATGGCACTGCTGGAAGATAAAGCCGTAAAAATCACCGATTACGTAGATACCGAAGAGGGGGTGAAAGACTTTTATGGTGTCAAGCTCACCGATGTCAAAAAAGGAGGTTTTGGCACTATCACTGTGCAAAGAATGTTTGAAGTTTCTTCCAGCATTGGTATAGCCAAGCTCATCAATGACCGTTTCAGGCACGAGCCTATGCGATTTATTCAATATTTGGAAAAATTTGGTTTGAATACACCACTGGATTTCCAAATGGCAGGAGAGGCAAAGCCCTACATCAAAACCCCCAAAGACCCCACTTGGAGTGCTACATCACTTCCTTGGATGTCTATTGGTTATGAAATGAGAATTTCGCCTCTGCAAATGCTTGCTTTCTATAATGCAGTAGCTAATAATGGGAAAATGGTTCAGCCCATTATCGTAAAAAGTATTCGTGAAGCAGATGAAGCCGTGCAAGAGTTCAAAACAATTACGCTCAAAGAAAAAATCTGTTCCGATAGTACCATAATGCTTCTAAAAACACTTTTGGAAGGAGTTGTGGAACGAGGTACAGCTCGTTCTGTAAGAAATTCGCTCTATAAAATTGCAGGAAAAACGAGTACCTCTCAGAAGTTTCGTAATGGCAAGTATGTAAAGGCGTATCATACTTCTTTTGCAGGATTTTTCCCTGCCGAAAAGCCCAAGTATAGTTGTATTGTCGTGATTGATAACCCCCGTGGCGATAAGCAGTATGGTGGAGATGTCGCCGCACCTGTATTCAGGAAAGTAGCTGATAAACTTTTCTATCAAGATGCCGCTTTGCAACGCTCTTTGGGACTTGGTGGTATGCCCAACAACAATTTTATAGCAGTGCATAAAAACGGCTACCGAAATGTTTTACACGAGGCATATCTCAATTTGGGAGCAAATGTTAAAACCGATAGCACCAGCGATTGGGTAAAAAGTGTATTTAGCCCCGATGCTTCTATTTTTTTACAACCTTCGGAGCAACGCAAAGGGTATATGCCCGATTTGAAAGGCTATACGCTTCGCGATGCTCTATTTTTGCTTGAAAATAGAGGAATACGTGTGCAAACCGAAGGAGCAGGCAAAGTCTATTACCAGTCTGTAAAGCCGGGCAGAGGGATTGGCAGAGGCGATAAAGTGTTTTTGAAATTGCGTTGAAAATTAGTTTTTTGAGCAGAAAAGTATTAGTTTTGTGGAAAATTTTGGCAAAATTGCTTTTTTTACCAAAAACACCTGTTTATGAAAATTACGCCTATTGAAATTCGTCAGAAAACTTTTGAGAAAAAGGCTTTCGGGGGCTATGATAAAGATGAAGTAACAGCTTTTTTGCAAGCACTATCGCAAGAATGGGAAAAACTCAATAATGAATTGCGTGAAACAAAAATACGCTTGGAAATAGCAGAAAAAGAAGTTTCACAACTTCGTCAGGTAGAAAGTTCTTTGTTCAAAACGCTCAAAACAGCCGAAGATACAGGTAGCCATATCGTAGAACAAGCCAAACGCGATGCCGAACTGAAAATCAAAGAAGCTCAACTCAAAGCAGATGATATTTTGAATGATGCTCGCCTGCAAGCTAAAACAATGATTCAGAAGGCTGATGTAAAGGCGAAAAGTCTTATGCAAGATGCTATCAATGAAATGAAAAATATTCGCCACGAATGTTTGATGTTGGATTCTTATCGCGATAATCTTATCACCGACCTAAAAAATTGGGCTTACTCAATGCTGGATAAGGTAAGCAAAAGCGAAGAGCGTAATATTTTGGAAACTTTTGATAGTAAAATTAAAGAAGCAGAAGCCATTTTGGAAAAACATCAGCAGGAAATTGAACAACTTACTGAAAAATACAGCGAACCCTCTAAAACAACAGAAGAGCCTCCCAAAGAAAATTTGGCTAATTTTTTTTAGCACGCTTAAACCTTTAACTCCTAACCTTTAACCCCTTCTTATCTATGTTACAAAATTTGATTTGGGTATTTTTAGGCGGCGGATTGGGTTGTGTAAGCAGGTATGGGATAAATGTATTGGCTACGGCTATTTTTTCTACACGTTTTCCTTTCGGAACGCTTGTTGTAAATATTGTTGGCTCTTTTTTGATAGGGATTTTTTTTGCCTTACACAAAGAAAGTGCAGAACGCTTGCGTTTGTTTGTTGTAACGGGTTTTTTAGGGGGCTTTACAACTTTCTCTGCATTTAGTTACGAAACCCTTGCCCTTGCCGAAAAATCGTTGGAGTATGCCTTTTGGAATATTCTTTTGAATGTTATAGGCTCGTTGGGGGCGGTTTTTTTAGCTTATCGTTTATTTTCTTGAAATTTCAAAGGGAAATGCACAGCATTTGCCACAATGATGAGGTCATAGATTTTGTAGCGAATTTTGGTAGGTAAAATTTTTAGAAAATTGTACTTATCTACTACATTCACCCAAAACCAGCCTGCAAAAAATCGGTAAATGAGTTTTTTGATGCCCTGGGCTGGTTTATAGCTATACTGATTGTAGGCATAGCGTTCAGGATAAAGCTCTTTGAGTTTCTCGTGTGCTTTTTGGTATTGTTGTTGGCGTTTGATGTAGCTTTGGCAAGTAATAAAATCATCGTGCCAACCAATAATTTCAGGGTTAAAATAAATGGCGATACCCTGCTCAATAGCCCTTTTTCCCAAATCATAGTCTTCGGCATCGGTGAGTTTTTCGTCAAAACCGCCTAATTGCTCAAATAATTGTTTGTTCAAAGAGCAGTTGGCAGAGGTGAGAAAAAACTTATCGGCAGGCATAGGTTGCTTGCTAATTACGCTATTGCCCCAGATTCGGCTCAAAATGGCTTTGTACTTTTGTAAATCATTTTGTAAGGCATTCCAATCTTCTATTTGGTTGCCTACTAAAATTGCATTTTTCGTGATTTGATGAAAATCCCAATGTTTTTGTATGGCTTCAGGTTCTAAACGCATATCGTCATCTACAAAAACGAGCAAATCGGCAGAGGCGTTTTTTACCCCTGCATTTCTTGCCCCTGCACGCCCTTTATTGGCTTGATAAATGGTTTTTAAGGGAAAATTGAATGGGGTTTCTGCAAGTATTTTTTGCGTTTCATCAGTAGAGCCATCTATTACTACAATTACTTCAAAATCACGGAAAGTTTGTTTTTCCAAAGAATGAAGCAAGTTCAAAATCTTTTTTGCACCATTATACGTTGGTATAATCACGGAAACTTGCATAGATTTGCGGATATGCTTTTTTTGTTGTTACTTGGCATAAGATTTTGCACAAAAATATGAAATTAGCCCTAAAAGTTGCAGGAAAATATTTTCTTTCCAAAAAACGAAATCTTTTTATCAACATTATTTCTGCTATTACGGTCATTGTAATTGCCCTTGCTACAATTGCTTTTATTGTTTTGCTTTCAGTTTTCAATGGTTTGGAGGCACTGATGCGTAGCCAATACAATATCCTAAACCCCGAACTTAAAATTTCTCCTGCCAAAGGTAAATTTTTTGTTTATGATGAAAAAATTAAGCAAAAAATTGCTTCCGTAGCAGGTATAAAAGTAGTTTCGGAGGCAATAGAAGATGATGCTGTTTTTCGTTACAAAGACCGACAAATGGTAGGGAAAATAAAAGGGGTTACCAATAATTTTGCAGAACTAGGAGGCATAGCCAAACAAGTAAGAGCAGGGGAGTTTAGGCTTTATGAAGGAGATTATGCTCGTGCAGTAGTAGGGTTGGGGGTGTTTCAGATGCTTACAATGAATATGGCTGATGATGTACTAGAAATTTGGTATCCGAACCGCAAGCAAAAAATCTCTATGACTGAAAAAGATATTCGCAAACTGGCTCTTTTGCCTTCGGGGGTTTTTGAGGTAGAATACGAACACGATGGCAAATATATTATTGTACCCATTGAATTTACCGAAGAGCTAATGCAATACGAACACAACGAAAGAAGCTATTTGGAACTTGCGTTAAAAGAGAAAAAACAAATTCCCAAAATTCAGAAAGAGTTGCAAAAGGTGCTGGGTGAGGACTTTTTAGTGCAGAACCAAGAGGAGCAACAATATGAAATTTTGAGAGCTATTCGTATTGAAAAACTTGTTACGCGTATAGCACTTTCTTTTGTGTTTCTGATAGCTTGTTTCAATATTTTCTTTTTGCTTTCTATGATGGTCATTGAAAAACGCAAAGATATTGCAGTATGGCAAGTTTTGGGAGCTGAAAAGCGGTTTATCCGAAGTGTTTTTATTGGACAGGGGTTAATGATTGCCCTAACAGGAGGCATTTTAGGGTTGGCTTTGGGCTATTTGCTTTGCTTTTTCCAAGAAAAATATGGCTTTGTAAAAATGAACATTACTTCTACGATTGTTGATGCCTACCCTGTGAAAATGGATTGGGTAGATTTTGTTTTTACGTTTTTTACGATAGTTGTTTGTACTTGGATAGTTTCTTTGTTCCCTGCTAAAAATGCCCTGAAAACAGACTTACGTGAAAATTTGTGAGTTTTATGAACGATTTTAGCGAAATTTTAAGTCAGTTGCCACAAGAAGCGGGTATCTATAAATTTTTTGATGCCAATGATACCATTATTTACGTAGGCAAGGCGAAAAATCTTAAAAATCGGGTGAGTTCGTATTTTGTAGGACTGCAAAATCATAGTCGTAAAACGCAAAGACTTGTTTCGCAAATTCAGCGAATAGAATATGTAGTGGTAAATTCGGAATTAGATGCTCTGCTTTTAGAAAATGCCCTTATTAAAGAATTTCAGCCCAAATACAATATTTTACTCAAAGACGATAAAACTTATCCTTACATTTGTATTACCCACGAGCCTTTTCCGAGAGTTATTAGCACTCGCCGTTTTGAACGAGAAAAAGGTACGTATTTTGGTCCTTATGCCAATGTACGTGCTATTAACGACCTCTTGGAACTTATCCGAAAACTTTACACCATTCGGACTTGCTCTTATCATCTTTCGCAGGAAAATATCACCCAACGCAAGTTCAAAGCCTGTTTGGAATTTCATATTCAGAACTGCAAAGCCCCTTGTGAAGGGTTGCAAAGTGAAGCCAATTATTTGGAAGATATTGAGCAAATCAAGAAAATTTTGAAAGGAAATATCAAGGCAGTCAGAGAGAAATTGGAGCAAGAAATGTATGCTTATGCCACAGAATTGGCTTTTGAAAAAGCCCAAGCCTGCAAGGAGAAAATAGAACTTTTACAGATTTTTCAAGAAAAATCGCAGGTGGTAAATCCCCATATTACTGATGTAATGGTGCTTACGGTGGCTACTGACGAAGAAAGTGCCTTTATCAACTTTTTAGATGTACAAAATGGTACTATTTTGCATACTGAAACGCAACAAATTGAAAAAAAACTTGATGAAACTGCCGAAGAAATTGCCCTTTTAGCCATTCTCAATTTACGAGAAAAGTACAATAGCCCCGCCAAAGAAGTAATCAGCAACATAGCTATAGCTGAAAATCCTACGGATTTACGTTTTTTTACGCCCCAAGTGGGAGAAAAAAAGAAACTTTTAGAGCTTTCGCTGAAAAACTTATTCTTTGCTCAAAAAGAACATTTGCGAAAGCAAGCAGAACGCAAACAAAAGTCTTTGGAAAGCACCCAACGCATACTGGAAACTTTGCAAAAAGACCTTCGTTTGCGTGAGTTACCCACCCATATTGAGTGTTTTGATAATTCTAACATTCAAGGTACAACCCCTGTGGCGGCTATGGTTTGCTTTCTGAACGGGAAGCCCTCAAAACGCAATTATAGGCACTTTAATATCAAAACCGTGGTAGGAGCGAATGATTTTGCCTCAATGTATGAGATAGTTTTCAGGCGTTACAAAAGGCTGTTGGAGGAAAAACAACCTTTGCCGCAACTGGTAATTATAGATGGGGGTAAAGGGCAACTATCTGCCGCTTGCAAGGCTTTGCAAGATTTGGAAATCTATGGCAAAATGGCAATTATTGGTATTGCCAAAAAGTTAGAGGAAATTTATTTCCCTGATGATGAGCTACCTCTTCATCTTTCCAAAAAATCGGAATCTTTGAGGCTTATTCAGCAAATTCGCGACGAAACGCATCGTTTTGCCATTACATTCCATAGAGAAAAGCGTAGCAAAAAGGCTTTTGAGAGTGAGTTGGAAAGTATCAAAGGCATTGGGGAAAAAACAATGCAGAAATTGCTTGGACATTTCAAGTCGTTGGCAAATATCAAGCAAGCAAGATTTGAGGAAATTGCTTCGGTGGCGGGCAAGAAAGTTGCGGAGCTTTTATGGAATAGTTTGCAACAAAAAGAAAATTGATTTTCAGATTTTTATTGTAAAATTGATATTTTTTTTGCCAAAAAATTTGGAAATAAAAACCGATTGCACTAATATTGCAGTCCCAAAAGCCAAAAATGCCTAGGTGGCGGAACTGGTAGACGCGTACGACTCAAAATCGTATGCCTTCGGGCGTGCCGGTTCGATTCCGGCCCTGGGTACATCAGACCAAAAAGCCTTCAAAACTTGAAGGCTTTTGTTTTTTATTTTTTTACGATTTTCAGACCTTTGCCTCGTAGTTTGCTTTCGCTACTATCATTGATAGGTTCATCTGTTTCAAATTTCAATTTTTTTGCTAACTCTTCAACTTTCTTCCAGGGATCTTCTTCGCTAGTTTTTTCTTTTTTCTTACTGAAAGTCATTTTGAGTTTGGAACTTTTGCTTTCGGCTTCTTTTTTCTCTTTTTCTTCCCAATAAGTTTCTACAAAAGATTTTCTTTCAGGAACTTTTATCAGTTCATCATCATCTTTCAAATCAAGATTTTTGAGAGTTTCAAAGATTTCTTCTGCGGTAGGGCGTTCGGCAGGAGAGGGGGCAAGCATTGCATTCACCATTTTTTTTAGCTTTTTGGGTAATTTGGCATCAATAAGTTTAAGCTCTTTGCCCTCATTTACGGCAAGGCAAGGGTAGGCATATTTTTTAGGGAAATCGGGCAGTTCGCCTTGCAAAAAAATGCAGTATAGCAAGCCCAAGGCAAAAATATCTGATTGTGTGCTTAAATTTTCAGGATTTTCTTTGCCCTGAATGTAGCGAGCCAGTTCGGGGGAATAGAAAACCATATCGCCAACTACCTCTTCGCTCAATTCGGGTGGCTTACCCGAAAAGTAGCTGTTATCAAAGTCAATGAGTTTGGTGGTATAATAATTCAGGCGGGTTTGCTTGATAAGTACATTTTCGGGTTTCAAATCGCCGTGTACGATACCTGCTTTGTGTAGAATATTGAGGCTGTGAGCTATAGTTTTAAGTATCAGAATTTTATTTGGTAAAGGAAGAGCGTAAATCTCTTTGGGAGAAAGGGAAGCTACATCAACTTTTTCAGTTACTTTGTAATAAGTGCTTCCTACACGAAAAAAATCAAGCGTAACTACCAAATTACCACCTATACCACAACGCTCATTGATTTGCTTCATTAGAGTTTTGTGGTGGTTTTCAAACTTTTCACATTCCAACTTTTTACGTTCTTTGGACTTGGGGCTACCCGGTGAGGTTTCAGTAGGGTACTTGGGTGAAAGAAATTCTTTGATGAAGTATTCTTTTTCTCCTTTGCGAGCAAAAGTCCATTTGCTTAGTCCGCCGCCTGCGGTTGTGAAATCTTGCAAAATTACATAGCCATTGATAACTTCTCCTTTGAGCATATTTTTAAAATTTTCCCATAATCATCAAAAGTCCTATTGTACCAATAAGTAGGGCTTTGGTAGCTATATTGGATAAGTTTCTTTGAAGAATTAGAAGCAATACGCCTGCTATCAAACAAGCATAAGGGGCATATTGTAAGTTCCCAAAATTACGCCAATCCATAATTCGTGAAAGAATAAGCATTGCAGTAGCCGAAATGCTTAAGCCCGTAAAAAGCACAAAAACTTTGTTTTTTCCCTGAAAAAATAAGCCTTCAAATAGCGAAGCCAATGCCAAAGAACCCCAAGCAATTAGAGATAGTGTTTTGAAGGTTTCAGCAGATAAACTTTGAAAGTTTTTCAAAACAAAAGCTAATAGTAGCAACACAAAAGCAATGTTGGATATTGTGCCAAAGACGTAGGATAGCTTATTACGCATACTGCAAAAATTTAGCTGTAAAAAAACAAAAGTTGTGTTTGCCGAAAGCAAAACACAACCTTTTATGTAAATTTTTTGAAAATTTTATCTTTTGAAGCCAATGACACTAGAGCCGCAGTAGTCTTTACCTTCTTTTACTTCGTAAGCCAAGTAGTATATGCCTGTACGTGAGCATTTTATATCAATAGCGGGCATATATTTTTTCTCTTTTTCTAAATAGCTACTTGCTACAGGTTTTTTCTCTGAATCCATAAGCGTTACGAAAAGCCCTTTGTTATCGCTATTGGCAATAGTAATGCGATAGCTTGTATTGTTGCTGAATACATAAGAATAGATGATTTGCTTTTTGCTACCATTCATAAAATCCAGTTTGTAGCTTTTGAGATACTTGAAACCATCGGGTTTGAGGCGTTCAGCACATTTGTTGGTGTATTCAGTAACATCACATTGAGCATTTGCAAAATATGCAAAGCTAAAAGCGAGGAGCAAAAACAATACCTTTTTCATATATGTGTTGATTTTTTGAGAGTTCTGGTTTTGATTTCAAAAGTAATAAAAAATATGATTGCTGTCAATACATTAAGCAATAATTTTTAACTCACAATACGCCCTCTGGCTTCTTTGAGTGCTTGTGAGAGTTTCTGAAAGTCATCTTTACTCATATTTACCTTGGTAGGTTTGCCTTCTTGCGGTTCTACACTGATATTTTTATAGCTTTCACCAATTTTCTGTAAATCGTTGTAAAGACTTTCAATGTGTTTGGAAACTGATTTGTTGGGTTCTAATTCTTTCAAGATAGCTTCAACGACGAATTTTTGGTCGGCAATTTTTTCGTTTAGAGCAGGTTTATTCGCTTTTTCGGCGACTTGGGTAGCCAAGTACAGCGACTCTACCCAGCCTCCGATTACCATCAGAGTTAGCACTTCACCTCGTTTGTCTTCTTCCAATTTCTGACGCATAGCTGTAAGTCCTAAACCTGTGGTAAGAATAAGCTCGTTCATATCTTTGCTTTCTTGGGTAATTTTTTTGATTTTTTCAAAATCAAAAAATTGAGCGACCTTCAAGCCTTCTGCCATTTTACGAGTAGCATCTAAAAATCTGATAGCATCTTGGGTCTTGTTGTGTAAATTGGCATAACCCAAATCTACGCTATACACGCCCAAATTGAGGGCTATTTGGTGTTCGGCGTTGTATTTTTCAATGTTTTCAGGCTTATTTAGTAGGCTGTTGTCGTATTCTACTCCCGAACTTTTGATAAGGTCGGTCATTTCAATAGGATTTGGCATTGCATTCAGCAATTCGTAATCGGTTTTGAACTCCGTTTTGGTGTTAGTTTGCTTTTGAGTAGTGTCTTGCGTAGGCTTTTGTTCGTTGTCGCTTTTGGGGCAAGCCATCAAGATAATAGCAGACAGAGGAAGCCAAAAGATTTTTTTCATAAAATTTTTTTTTTTAACGTTTGAAACCTAAAACAGCTCCACCACAGAAATCTCTTTTATTGAAATGATGTTCAAAAGAAATTTTATACACACCTGTTTTACTGCATTGTATTTCTATGGAAGGATAAAATTTTTGCGTATTGGAGTTGAACGTAGAGGCTACTGCTCTGCCTTCGGGGTCGTAGAGTACCACTTTCAATCGGCTATCTACATAAGATTCTATTCTGATAAAATAGGTTGTTCCTTTGCTCAATGTATATTGTTGCTCTATGGGCTTATTGGAAGGACCTTCCAATTTGTAACTTCTCAAAAACTTGTACCCCGAGCTTTTCATTGCATCAGTAATATCTCTGATATAACCAATAGGATTGCAGTTTTCAATACGTGGATTTACTTCTTTTTTTTCTTCTTTCTTTACTTCTTTTTTAGTTTCCTGTTTTTTGGGGTCAGTTTGCGTTTTAGTATCTTTCTGCGTTTGCGTAGTAGTTTTTTGCTCGGTTTTGGTGTTTTGCTGAGTAGTAGTTGTTTTCTGTTGAGCTAAACTTTTTCCCAACATTCCCCCTATAAAAACAAAGGCTATCAATAGTTTTTTCATAAATTTTCAAAATTGATTGTTAAGCGTATCAAAAGGGTAAAAGGTTCAAAAGAACTGATGTTTTTGAACCTTTTGAAGTAAAAAATTTTAGCTAACGATTTTATTGCGAATGGCGGCGATTTTGGTTGTAATTTCATTAAGCGTTTCTTTGCTCATTTCGGCTTGCTCGCTACCACCTTGCTGAACGGATACAGTACCTTCTTTTTCTTCTTGTTTGGTTTCACCTTCGCTTTTGGTGAATTTGATTTTTTCAAAAGATTTTTGCAAATCTACGAGTTCATCGTGCAAATCTCTCATTTTAGATTGGCTGGCGTAATAATCCAGCAATTGAACGATTTGGTCAAGAACAATTTTTTGGTCGGCAATCATTTGCTCTAAATCCTTAACAGGTTTTTTCTGTACTACTTGGGTAGCCAAGTACATTACTTCTACCCAACCGCCAGTAATGATAAGCACGGTCAAATCGCTTCTATCTTGCTCGTACAATTTGTTATTGATGTTGATAAGGTTCTCTTCGGTGAGTTGCAGGAGTTCATCAAGTTTGTCTTTACTTTTAGAAAGTTGTTTGATTTTTTCAAATTCAAAATATTG
Source organism: uncultured Cytophagales bacterium (assembly GCA_964654605.1). Classification (GTDB taxonomy): domain Bacteria; phylum Bacteroidota; class Bacteroidia; order Cytophagales; family Thermonemataceae; genus Raineya. The sequence goes on from CAZZLW010000004.1 coordinate 19,821, forward strand.
ACCGATTTTAAGATTATCAGCCATATCTTTTACCCCCACAAGCAAATTGATAGCATCTTGCGATTTTTCGTAAATATTGGCATAGCCCAAATCTGTACTGAAAACACCAAGATTGAGAGCCTGCTTAAACTCAATCACATATTTAGATTCATTATCTACCGAATTGAGTAGCGTTTGGTCGTAATCAATGCCACTATCTTTGATGATAGAAGAAATAATCATAGGGCTGGGGATTCTATCTACAAACTCCTTGATAGTCTTCTTATCAATGGCTTCTTTACCTGATTTTACTTTTTTAGTTGTATCGCTTGCTACTTTGCTGATGTCGTCGTTATTATCACAAGCAGTAATAGCTATGAAAGTAAAAGTCAGAAGGCTATAAATTACTTTTTTCATAAAATTTACACGTTTTAATTTGAGGGTATGAACTTTGCCAGAATAAGAATTTCAGTTCAAAATAAAATAGTTTTTTCTAAAATTTCAAACATTCCCTGAAAAATTTTCATTTTTTTGTTTTGTTTTTTTCTTTTTTCTTGAAAAACCCAAAAATAGATAAAGAAAGGGCTTTTTTGAAAGTTTCGTAGTATAAGGTGATATACAATACCAACGAAAACAGCCAAATTACTATAATATCAAAATAGTAGGTATTGATAAGCATACCTGCAAAATGCTTGGAAGGAGCAAGAAATTGCGTTCTGTAATCTAAGAAATGAGCAGGGAGCAGAGGCTCTTGGAAAATGGGGTCGGCTTGTTGCAAGAGTTTTTCTTTGTAAAGTAAAATTTTATCTCTTACATTGGCATTGCGAGCCAAATCGGATAGACTTTCGTTGAAATAGGTATTCTTATATTTTTCCAAAGAGTAGCCTTTCACTTTTTCCTCTAATCTATCTTCTAAATCATTTTTTTCACGGCTGAAGTAGTTTCTACGAGCCTTGTAGTATTCTGCAAGCTCTTCCAGATAGTTTTTGAGCTCCTCTTCAACTTTTTCGTTGTAAGTATTGATATTGAGTTTGGTGAGCAGATTATCAAAATCTTTGAAAGCAGGGCGATTTTGTTTGCCGTATGGGGTTTTTAGGTCAAAGGCTTTTTCTCTTTGCAACTCATAGGCAATGAGTTTGAGTTCGGCAGTTTTTACTTTGCTTAAAGAATCAGAGTTTTTATCCAAAATTTTAGAAAGTCTTACACGAGCATTGCCGAGTTCATCAAGCCACAATTGCCTAAAATCTGCCACACTTATTTCTTTTTCATACTCAAAAAATGGCTTTTGAAACTGATTATTTTTGAATTGCTCAACGGCAATGGCTTCAAAGCCCCAACGCGAAACCATAAGGTCGGCAAGGAGAGGCACTTGCCCTCTATCACTTACAAACTGATTGAGCTTATCAAAATTGAAAATCACACCGCTCAAAATCATTTGTGGAATAAGTAGCAAAGGGATAGTGATGTAAATGGTAACTACGGAATTGAAAGTAGCAGAGATGTTCAATCCGAGCATATTGGCAAAGCAAGAAACCGTGAAAAGCACTGCCCAATACATCATATTCATACCTTTCACTTCCAAAATAGCATTGCCAATGAGTACAAAAGTAAGCGTTTGAACGGCAGAAAGTCCGAAAAGGATAATGAGTTTGGAAAGTAGATAGCTGTGCCTGCTCAAATTGAGGAACGATTCTCGGCGTTGAATTTTGCGGTCTTTGATGATTTCTTCGGCACTTACGGTGAGTCCCATAAAAAGAGCTACCAACACACAAATTAGGATATAAGCGGGGATATTGTCGTTGTAACGATAGCTATACCCCAAAGTAAGTGGGTCGTTATTGAAGCGTATAATAAAAGCAAGCAAAAAGGCAAGTAGGGGAGCTTCTAAAAGGTTGATAGCCATATATTGCGTATTGCCTGCTTTTGCCAGAAAATCGCGTATCGTGAAGAGAATGGTTTGCTTTGTCCAATGGGGTAAATCTAAGGCTTTGGGCGGAACTTCCCTTTGCTCTTCTACGGGGCGAATTTTATCGCTAAAATTTTTCAAAAATAGCTCATTCCACTGAATAGGCGTTTTTTTGCGTTGGTTGGTATATTGTCCGCTTTCATCAATGGTACGGGCTTCAATAATATCAAAAATTTGTTCAGGATTTACATTACCGCAGTTGGGGCATTGCCCTTCTTCGGCTTTGAGTTGGTTATCTTGTTTTTTGAAGTAAATAACAGCATCAACAGGATTGCCGTAAAAAGCCTGATAGCCTCCTGTATCCAAAATGATAAGTTTATTGAACATTTTGAAAATATCGGAGGAAGGCTGGTGAATAACAACAAAAATGAGTTTTCCTTTGGCAGAAAGCTCTTTGAGTAAGTCAAGAACATTCTCGGAGTCTTTGGAAGATAGCCCCGAAGTGGGTTCGTCAAGGAAAAGCACCGCAGGTTCACGGATAAGTTCCAAAGCAATATTGAGGCGTTTGCGTTGCCCACCACTGATAGTTTTATTGAGAACATTCCCTACTTTCAAATCTTTGATATGAGCAAGCCCCAAGTCTTCAAGGGTTTTCATTACTCGCTCGTGCAGTTCTTTTTCGGTAAAACTTTTGAAACAAAGTTTGGTATTGTAATAAAGATTTTGATAAACAGTTAGCTCTTCAATGAGCAAATCATCTTGGGCTACATAGCCGATAACTCCTTGCACCTTATCTTTTTCTCGGTGAATATCAATGCCATTGAGTAAGACTTGCCCTCTGGAAGGAGTTTCCAGACCTGCCAGTACATTGAGTAGGGTAGTTTTCCCTGCTCCACTTGCCCCCATAATGCCAATGAGGTTACCTGCACTTTCGGCTACGCTCACGCCACGCAAACCCAAATTACCATTTTTGAACTTATATTCAATATCTATGGCATTGAAGGAAAGTTTTTGTTTTTTCTGAACATCAGTAAAATTAGCAACAATATCGCTGAAATAGAAAGAGTTACCTGCTTGTGTTCTGATGATACTGCCCGAAGTAAATTGGTAAATTTTGTTGGGCTTCATCAAGAAATCATTGAGCTTAATATTTTCACTGCCCGTATATTTCACAAAATACATATTGGCTTCGGGCATACGCAAAAATATCAGCTCGCCGTCCAATCTTTCTATTTGAATGTGCTTGATAGTATTGGTACGAGGAATATACAGCGAACTAACTGTGAGTATGTTTTCGTTACCTACCAGTTCATCAGCTTTCTTGAAAACGAAGTCGTAAATAATTTTGAAAAGCGTTTCATTTTTGAGCAGATAATCGGCAGAGGTTTGCACTACCTCCAAGCGTCTTTTGGTTACACGATTATCCGAAGCCAAAAGTTCCAACATTCGTACTACGATGAGGATTTTTTGGCTCAAAACCAAACGACTTTCTTTTTCAGGGGCGATTTCTTTGCGGAAAAGCCCGCCAAGTTTCACAGAAAATTTCTGAAAGGCTCTTTCTTCGTCAGTTACTTTTTTACTACTTGTTTCTTCTTCGCCGGGCAGAGTTTCTTTTTCATTTTCGCTTACTCTAGCTCCAAAATCATTCCACAATTTTTCGTAGTATTCTTTATATTTTTGCATATAAGCGGGAATGGAATCTTGGGCTAAAACCTCTTGGAAATATTCAGCCACAAAATTTTCTTCTTTGGGAGAAACCCCGCCGTCTTGTAAAATAGTAATAGCAAAAACTTTGGTGAGGGCATCGAGTACGGCTTCGCTCATATATGCAAAAAATTATAGCAAGATAATAATAGAATTAGGGATTTAGAAAAAGGTACAACAGATTTAATCAGAAAACCTTATAGGCTTTCAAAAGCCTATAAGGTAAGAATTTTAGTAAGTTTTGAACTCAAAAGGCAATCCATCTACAATATCCTGAAACTCTTTGCCCGCTTCTTCCATATCCTCGTCGTCATCGTGATGATACCAAATCACTTTCGCACCGCTGATGCCTTCCAGTTTGGTAAGTACATCAAGAATAACTTTGGAGGAAGCTGTATTGAAGTATTCAAGTTTGAAAGTAAATTTAGTTTCGGGATTGGGTGCGGCGGCATATTTATCAAGCCAATCTAAAACTTGCTGATAGAAAGTTCTTACGTCTTCGGGTAGAGAGCGTCCCGAAATTTCAAATATGCCGTTATCTTTATCCAAAATCACTTTGGGTGTTTCTTCGGTCCCTTCTAAATTGATGATTTCCATAACTATATCACAAATTTTTGTATGTTTAACTTTGAGAGAAAAATAATTTATTCGCTACGAGGAACAATGATTTTCAAGGCAAAAAATGAATACTCATCGTTGATAGGCTCAAAACTATACCCTAATTTTTCCCCTGATTTTCTTGCCATATCTACAAAGCCCAAACCAGCTCCGCCTTTATCAGAAATTTCAGTGTTTTTGATAATTTCTTTGTAGAGGTCTTTCAAGCCGTCTTTATCCAAAGAATTTACTCTTTCAATTTTAGCTTGTACCGAAGGAATAGCGGCATTACGAATAGGGTTACCTGACGTAACAATATATTCGTTGATTTGCTTTCCAAGCATAAAAATAGCATTGTTTTTCAAGCCATCTTCATCTTTTTCGTTGAGTTCTTCGGAGTGTTTTACAATATTTTGTAAACATTCCACCATTACACTAAAAACCTTTCTTTTTACCCCCCCAAGTTCGCCAATAGCGTCCATATTTCTTTCTGCCATTGCCAAAATGGATTTGGTAATATCTTGGGTAAATTCACCTTCATATACCAAAATCAGATTGTTGGCAATCATCGTCTTGTGCAGTTCATAAACATATTTCATATAGCTTAACTATTTTTGATGGTTACTATGCTTTGTTTTGAAAATTTTGCTGTAAGTTAAATATTTTTCTGAAAACAAAAAACTTTCCTGAAAATTGTTTGAAAAAATCAAAAATTTGAGGGTTTGGAGTTTGGAATTTGAAGTTTGGAGTTTGGAGTTTGAAGTTTAAACTCTTGAACCCTTAAACCTCAAACTTTAATCTTTTGAACTCCCCCCGCTCTTTATCTAAAAGCGTATGCCAATCACCAAAATATCATCAGTTTGTTTGGTTGCATTTTTCTCATCATCTAAACGCATCCATATTTTTAGTTCATTTTCAAGAGCATCGTTGAGAGCCATCATAGGTACATTCAAATTGGCTTTGATAATATCCCTAATGCGTTTGGGCGAAAACTTGCGGTTATCGGGACCACCGAATTGGTCAGGCAAGCCGTCAGAGAAAATAACAACCATATCGCCTTCTTGGTAAGGTCTTTCGTGATTGGCGAAAGCACCTCTGTTTTTGTATTGCCCGCCACCCACAGGCATTTTATCGCCTTTGATTTCCTCTAAGGGATCTTCTATTTCAGGTTTGTGGGTATCTATGTAGTAAAGCGGTCTGTGAGCCCCTGCGTATTCCAAAATTTTTGTATCAAAATTGATTTTGCAAAGCGAAACGTCCATACCGTCTTTACTGATAGCATCTTCTTCGGTCTGTCTGAGGGTACGTACCACCGACTCATCAAGAATATCCAAAATTTCACTAGGTTTGAGCTTTTTGTTTTCTTCCACACTGAAAATGTTGTTCAGAAGGAAGTAGCCAATCAGTGAAATCAAAGCACCGGGAACGCCGTGTCCTGTACAATCTACTACTGCTACAAATACGCCATTATCGGTTTTAAGCATCCAAGGGAAATCACCACTTACAATATCTTTGGGTTTGAACATCACGAAAGAGTCGGGGAAAACACTTTGTAGCCAAGTGCTATCGGGCAAAATAGAGCTTTGGATACGTTTTGCGTAATTGATAGAGTCTGTGATTTTCTTGTTGGCGGCGGCGATGATTTCTTTGTCTTCTTCACTTTTGGTAATATCGTGGGAAACGAGGAGGAAGGTTTCAATTTCACCCATATCATTCCTTTCAGGAATGGCATTTACACTCATAATTTTACGCCCTTCTATGGTTTCAAAATCTACCACACCACTGGCTTTGGCTTCCCCACGCGTAATGTTTCTTACGGAGGTTTCTACCAGTTTGAACCAAGCGTTCAAAACTTTTTGAGGGATATAATCGGAAGTAATTTTTTTCTGCAAGAACTCATCTTTGGGGTGTCCTGTCAAACTTTCAATCACGGGGTTTACGTAATACACCGTTCCTTCTTTATCCATACGCAAGATAAGGTCGGCAGAGTTTTCGGAGAGAGCCTGCATCTGACCGCGAAGACGTTGCTCACGTTCTGCTTCCTTACGAGCCGTAATATCACGAGCATTGATAACAATACCCTGAATAGCGGGTTCGTGAATTAGGTTGCTACCTGTGGCTTCCATCCAAATAGTGTGTCCGCTTTCAGTACGATACAGATATTCAATAGCGGCGTGTCTTTCGTCAGGGTATTCCAACAACTCTTGGAACAATCTTTCGAAAGTTTCTTTTCCTTGTTCAATGTTGTCCCAATCGTTTTTACCCAAGAGGTCATCGGCTTCAAAACCCAAAATTCTTCTTACGGAAGGCGAAGCATAGCGAATGGTTTTATCAGGGTCGTAAATAATGATAACCTCTGATGAATTTTCAAGGAGAGCTTGTGTTTTGCGTTGCTCCTGATTTACCTTTTCAATTTGCTCTTGGAGTTCTTGGTTGGCTCTTTCTACTTCTTCGTTTTTCTGAGCAAGTTCTTTGGCATTTTTCTCTAATTCTTTTTGATTGGCTTGTAGCTCTTCGGTGAGTTTTGTTTGTTCTTTCAAAAGCAAATCTGTACTTTCCCTTACATTGATGTTGAAAATAGTACGGGCAATACTATCGCTGATACGAGTAAGCAATTCATCTTCGCGTGAGCCTTTGGGAATTTCCTCTAAAGCGGCAATTTCCAAAACTCCATATACTTCTCGTGTATCGGCAGTGATGAGCGGAGAAATATGTAAAAACTTTGGTTTCTTTTCACCTAATAGCCCCGATGTAATGGTTACGTAATCATCAGGAATTTCGGTACGGCGTATAGCTTCTTTTTCAATAGCGGCTTGCCCTACAAGCCCCTCTGCATAACGATTTTTGAACACTTTGAAAGAAGCACTCAAATATTTTTTCTTGTTGTAGGCGTGGCTGGCAATCATTACCAGTTCTTCTGTTCCTGCTTTTTCATCACGTTTCATTTCATAGAAAGCTCCTTGAATAGCTCCTACTTCACGCACTACATAAGCCAATATTTTTTCAGCCATTACTTCCAGCTTGTCGGTAGTACGCAAAATGTCGTTGATTACGTTGAGACGCTCGTTCACCCAAGCATTGATGTTGGCTTCTTCGGCAGAGCGTATCAAACTATCACGGGCGTTTATCAAAGCGTTTCCGAGTACGTCTTTTTCGCTGAGTGGTTTGAAATCTACGTCAAATTTCTGCGAACCAATGTCTTGGGCAAAATTAGCTGTTTTTTCAAGGTTTTGCACCAAAGCATTGATTTGTTCGGTCATTTCGCCAATTTCGTCTTGGCTATTGGTGGTAACCACAGGGGGGAGCTCTCCTTTTCCGAGCAAGGTGATAGTTCTACGCAAAACAGCCAGCGGGCGGGTAAGCAGTTGGGAGAAAAGTATCCCAATAACTACTGCAATTACAATTACCACCGCACCAGCAATGAGAAACCTTTGAAGCAAAGCTACCGCAGGGGCATAAATTTCCGCTTTGTCATTTTTTACAACCATTCCCCATTCTACGCCCGGAATATAGCGAGAAACAGCTAAAAAATCGGCTTCGTCAATGGCTTCGCTATGTTTCGCATTTTTATCCAATGCCCTACGAATAATAAAAGGCGTACCTGCATCTTCTTTTTCACCTGCTTTATCCAAAGATTTGATTTCTTTATTTTTTGCTTTGAAACTATTTAGATACACAAAACGACCTTCTTGCTCTTGTAAGAGCCACACTTGCCCTGTTTCGCCCAAACCTACCTTATCAGAAACCAGCTTTTGTACCTTATCCATATCTACCTCGTAGATAAGCTGACCTACGAGTGGGTTACCTGTTACGTTTTTATCACGGATAGGGGCAGATACCCAAAACACTGTTCTTTTTTCTTTGCCGAGTTGTTGTAAAGAAACCTTGCTAAAATAGGTGGTATCTCTGCCTTTTACTACAATAGCGGGGTCTATGGGAGGGGTTCTGAATTTTTCATTCAAGGTTTGCTCGGGGGTAGAACGGCTAATATACCTTACTTTGCCTTCTTTATCCAACAAATAAACGTTATTGAGTTCGTAAGCAAACTGAATAGCAATTACGGCATTTTCCAATTCTACATTGATAGCAAAATCGGCAGAAGGTGTAGGATTTTGACCCTCTTGCTCTGTTTTTGTGGTATCTACTTGTTGTAGCTCTTGTGCGAATAAGTTACCAAGTTCATCATCATCGGTCTTTTTTTCTTCTTTCTTTTCATCAGGTTTGGAGGGGGAGTCAATTTTTTTGAGGAAATCCACAATAGGTTTCAAATCGCTACCTACTTTTACGGCGGCATTGATTTCGTTGATGAAAGTTTGGATTTTTTCCACTTTCAAATCCGCAACCCCATTCAAAGATTGCAAATAACGCTCTTCAATGGAGTTTTTACTTTGGTTGTAGGCAAAAAAACTTACCGAAGCTACCGCCAAAAGCACCACCAGTAGCAAGATAAGTGAAATTTTTGCACCAATTTTGAATTTCTTGAATAGGTTGAGCATACGCACCAGATTTTTGAGAAAAACTATTTTAAGCCGTAATAATCAGACTTTCTTCCATTTGCTCTGTGAGCAAAGAAGCTACTTGTTGCACATAACTTTTCTGTAATTCGGTAAAAGTTGAAAAAGAAGCAAGTTCAAAAATGCCAATTACTTCCCTGCCATTTCTTGCGAAAATAGGCACAATCAGCAAACTGCGAGGAGAGGCTTCGCCCAAACCCGAAATAACTTTCATATAGCCTTCGGGAACATTTTTGAGCAAAATCGGTACGCCATCTTTGCCTACTTGCCCCACCAAACCTTCTCCTTCTTCATATTCTAATTTCTGGCTTTCTGCTAAATAATAAGCATAGCCAACCTGAAAGTTAAAAAATTTCTTTCTACCTTCTTTGCGAAGCAAAAATACTGCTCCTTGGGCGGCTTCCAAATTTTTGCAGATAAGGCTCAGGATACGCTCCAAACGTTCTTCGCCGCTGTATTCGCTCAAAACTTTATTTACTTCGCCCAAAGCTGAAAGGCTCATACCTTTGCTTGTACTTTGAGCCTCTGTTTGCCCTCTTTTTTCGGTGTTTTGGTCATTTTTTACTTCTCCTATCACCATACCTTCAGCATAGCGAGTTGAACCTGCAATATTGGTAAGTAGAATAGCTAAAACTGCCATAAAAAAGGCTATCCCGAAAGCTACAAAGGGAATGAGAATGGTATTTGCCAAAACCCTTTTTTTAGCAATTTCTATAATTCCCAACTCTTCTACTATGCGTGCATCAAGGGTGTAAAAATCATAAAACAATTTGCCTGAAAGCAATACAAACAGAGCCGTTGCCACCCAAGCAAAAATTTTGTAGCTTTTAGATTTCATTGTGTTGTTTTTGGTTCAAAAAGTAAATAAATGCAAACGAAAAAAGCAAATTTTTCTCGCAAAATAAACAAAAAAAATCAAATTTTTGAAAATAATGAAAATTTATGTGCTTGTTTTTCAGATTACTGAGAAAAACAAAACAGGAGGTAAGAAATTAAGAAACAGCGTTTGAGCCACAAACCTGAAATCTTAAACTCTTGAACCTCAATCTACAAATCTACAATTTTTCCAAACTCAAAACTTGAACATCTATTTATAACCTAAAATTTTTAGCATAGAATCGCTATCTTGTTCGGGGGCAAATAGTTGTGTACTGATATTTCCTTTTTTATCCCGATTGATGATGACGTGCTTGGGAGCAGGCACCAAGCAATGCTGAATGCCACCGTATCCACCCACTGATTCCTGATAAGCCCCTGTATGGAAAAAGCCAACGTATTGGGTATCCCCGTTTTCAACAATGGGCAAAAATACTTCCGAAAGATTAGCTTCGGTGCTGTAATAATCCAAGCTATCGCAAGTCAGACCGCCCAAATGAACTTTCTGATAAGGTTTATCCCAGTTGTTGATAGGGAGCAGAATAAATTTCTGATTGATACCCCAAGCATCGGGGAGTTGGGTGATAAAAGAGCCGTCAATCATATACCAAAGCTCTTTATCATTTTGAAGTTTTTGCCCAATTACCGAATAAATAACGGCACCACTTTCGCCTACCGTGAAAGAGCCAAATTCGGTAAAGATATGAGGCACAGGGACATTGTTTTTTTGGCAAATCCACTGAATATTTTCAATGATTTGCTCTACCATATATTTATAGTCATACTGAAAGCTCAAAGAAAGTTGGATAGGAAACCCGCCGCCAATATCAACGGTATCCAAATCGGGACACATCTTTTTAAGTTCGCAATATTTGTACATAAAGCGGCTTAGTTCGCTCCAATAATAAGCTGTATCTTTAATACCTGTATTGATAAAAAAATGAAGCATTTTTAGCTTAAACTTGGGGTTATCGCGTATTTTTTCTTTGTAGAGTGGAACAATATCGCTATAACGAACCCCAAGCCGAGAAGTATAAAATTCAAAATTGGGTTCTTCGTCGGCGGCAATACGGATACCTACTTCTACGACTTCGGCTTTGTTGTGCTGATAGGCGTCAATTTCTTCCAAATTATCCAGTACAGGTATTATCCGAAAGCCATCGGAAAGCATTTCATTGATATACTGCAAATAGAGAGGTCTTTTGTAGCCATTGCAAATAACATATTGCTTTTTGGTAAATTTTTTCTTTTTGTAAAGAGCTTTCACAATGGGCAAATCAAAAGCCGAAGACGTTTCAATGTGAATATCATTTTTGAGAGCCTCTTCTAATACAAAACTAAAATGCGAAGATTTGGTACAATAACAATAGACGTATTCACCTTCGTATTTAAATTTTTTCATTGCATTGCTAAAAAGCTCTTTGGAATACTGGATATGCTCTGTAATTTTGGGGAGATAGGTGATTTTCATAGGTGTTCCATACTCGCGAATAATCTCCATTAGTGGCACACCATTGAACAGCAGTTCGTTGTTTTTTACCTTAAATTCGGGTGTAGGGAATTCAAAGGTTTGTTCTATGAGGTCTATGTAGCTTTTCATTGTGCTTTGGGTGGAAGGGTTAAATTTTGCAAGCGAAATTAGAAATTTTTTTTAGTTTTTTTCAAGAATTTTTTGTTAAAAAAATCAAAACACTTCATAAAACTGATTTCGGCAGATAGCTAAAATTTTACCTTTCAGCTTTTCGCCAATAAAAGGCGAATTTTGAGAAAGTGAAACAATTTGCTCGGTAGTAAAAATTTGCTCTTGCTGGCTATCAAATATGCACAAATCGGCATAATGGTTTTCTTGAATAATAGGCATAGGCAAGCCTAAAATTTCACGAGGTTTTTGGGCAAATTTTTCTACAATTTTTTCCAAAGCAATTTGCTTGTTTGCAGTATGAGTAGCTAAAAAAGCCGTTTGCAGGTTGATAGCTCCAAACTGAGCCAAATCAAATTCCAGCATTTTGCTTTCGGTATCTTGGGGCTGGTGGTCGGAAACAATGGCGTCAATGGTATCATCTGCAATGCCTTTCCATAAGGCTTCTTTATCTTTTGAGGTGCGTAGCGGTGGGTTGAGCTTGAAGTTGGTATCAAAATCTTGCAAATTTTCTTCTGTGAAATAAAGATTTAGGGCAGAAACATCGCAAGTTACTTGCATACCTTCTTGTTTGGCTTTTCGGATAAGTTCTACCGATTTTTCGCAAGAAATGCAAGAAAAATGAATTTTGCCTCCTGTATAGCGTAATATTTCCAAATCTCGCTGAATAACCAATATTTCTGCAAGGGCGGGCATACCTTTGAGCCCCAAATAGGTAGCCGTAATGCCTTCGTTCATCTGCCCAAATCGTGTCAGAAGCGTGTCTTCGGGGCGTTGTATCAGCAAGGCGTTCAAAGGTTGCAGATATAAAAGCGTTTTGAGCAAAATATCGGCATTATGGATAGCCTGCAAGCCATCGGAAAAAGCCACAGCTCCTGCGTGGTGCAAATCAATCATTTCAGCAAGGTCTTCGCCTTTGTTTTTCAGCGTAACAGCCCCAATGGGTAGGGTTTGCACTAAATTGGCTTCATTTTTTTGCAAAATGTATTGCAAGCTATCTTTGCTATCCAGAGCAGGCGACATATTCGGAAGCAGACAAGTATGTGTAAAGCCACCTCTTTCTGCCGCTTTACGAGCCGTAGAGAGCGTTTCTTTGTACTCTGAACCAAGGTCTGGTACCCAACAACGCAAATCTACAAAACCAATGCTTACAGATAGGTTAGAGCTTTCTACTATGCGAGTATTTTCAGCAACAGAGAGGCTATCGGCAATTTGTAAAATTTTGCCATCTTTGATGAAAATATCTTTTTTTTGCAAATGAAAAGGGCTATTTTTGTCAAAAATAGTAGCTTGGCGAAGCAAAAGCGAATACATTGCGAAAAAATTTTCGCCAAAAATAAGAAAAATAGCTTATTGCGAAAAGTTTGGCAAAAAATTTGTTGTATATTTTATTGGTTTTATCAAAAGCGAGAATTACAGAATTTTCTTGCTTACAATATAAAATTTTGCTACCTTTGTAGCAACTATGAGAAAAGTACAAAAACATATTGAGCAAATTTTTGGAAAACGCTTTGTCTGCTTTTCTTTCCTGCTTGTTTTTACTTACCTTTTATGCTTTACCCCCGATACTTCTTTTGACCTTTTTGCCGAAAAAACTGCTGAAACCGAAAAAGAAGGAAATAAATCCGAAAAAGAAGGAGTAGGCGAAGAGAGTGAGGAAATAGCACAACTTGGCAAGTGCAAAAAAATCAAAAAAAATCCTTCGTATTTTTCTCTGGAAGTTTTTGATATACAAGAAATTTTCTCTCCGAAATTATTTTTCCTTCGTTTTCAAAAGCTTTCCAAACATTCCTTTGTTTCAGAAAGGAACGCCTTTTTTACTCCTACCTGTCCTCTTTACATTGCTTATCATAAACTTATTTTCTACGCAATTTAGTGATACTACTTCATACCCAAGCCTCATTATTTGGTTTGGATATGCTTGCCGTATGCCATAAGGCTTGCTGTCTTATGCTTTCTCTTATTTCTTTTCACAACTCTAAATTCGTATAAAATATTTAATTTTATGAAAAATCTTGCAATTCTTTGCACTTTGCTTGCTTTGGCAATGGTGCAGACCGCCTGTCATCACGAGGCTCATCACAAAAAAGAAGAACCTACCTTTTTAGTAAGTAAGGTAGTAAAGAAAGATACCACCATCTTCAAAGAATATGTTTGCCAAATTCGCTCAATTCAGCATATAGAATTGCGTGCTTTGGAAAAAGGTTATTTGCAAAATATTTTTGTAGATGAAGGTAAGCTAGTACGCAAAGGGCAACTGCTTTTCCAAATAATGCCAATGGTCTATCAGGCTGAAACCAAAAAAGCCTTGGCAGAAGCCAATTTTGCCGAAATAGAACTCAAAAATACGCAAAATCTTGCTGATAAAAACATTGTTTCTGCCAACGAGCTTGCTCTTGCCAAAGCCAAATACGATAAAGCCAAAGCCGAACTTGCCTTAGCTCGCACCCATTTAGGTTTTACCGAAATACGGGCTCCCTTTGATGGCTATGTAGGGCGTTTTATGGTACGATTGGGCAGTTTGCTTGATGAAGGCGAATTACTCACTACACTTTCCGATAATAGCCGTATGTGGGTGTATTTCAATGTACCCGAAGCAGAATATTTAGATTTTGTAAGCCAAAGCAAAAATCAAAAATTAGACTCTGTGCAACTGATTTTGGCAAATAATCACCTTTACCCATACAAAGGTTTTGTAGAAACCATAGAAGCCGATTTCAACAACGAAACAGGTAATATTGCATTTCGGGCAACTTTTCTGAACCCTAATAGCATTCTCCGACACGGCGAAACAGGCAATATCCTGATGCCCGTAAAGCTCCAAAATGCCTTGCTCATTCCCCAAAAAGCCACTTTTGAGGTTTTGGAGAAGAAATTTGTGTATGTAGTGGATAAAAGCAATATCGTAAGAGCCAGAGAAATAAAAGTAGCCGAAGAAATGCCCCACGCTTTTGCCATAGCCGGCGGCTTGCAAGAAGGCGACAAAGTGCTGATTGAAGGTTTGCGAAAAGTAAAAGACGGTCAGCATATCAAAATCAAAGTAGTAAGCTTTGATGAGGTAATGAATGAAATGAAACATATCTACGCTGAATAAGCCTAAACCTGAAAAGCTATGTTTGCAAAGTTCATTCAAAGACCTGTATTAGCGATTGCTATTTCGCTAATCATCATATTTTTGGGGCTTATTTCTATGAAAAGCATTCCTGTTTCGCAATTTCCCGAAATAGCTCCGCCTCGTGTAATGGTATTTATGGCGTACCCCGGTGCCAGTGCCGATGTGCTCGTCAATACCACGCTTGTACCCCTCGAAAGAGCCATCAATGGCGTACAAGGTATGCAGTACATCATTTCTGATGCCACCAGTGCAGGCGAAGCCACTATCCAAGTGGTATTTGAACCCGGTACCGACCCCAACGCCGCCGTAGTGAATGTAAAAACACGCGTAGACCAAGTAATGAACAACTTACCACCGCTTGTACAACGCGAAGGGATTATTATTACGCCCATTCAGCCCAGTATGCTGATGTACGTGAATTTGTACAGCACCGACAAAAACGCCGACGAGAAGTTTCTTTACAACTACGCCAACGTGCATATCATTCCCGAACTCCAGCGTATCAAGGGTATGGGAAGGGCTCAAATCTTGGGGTCTCGCAATTATGCGATGCGTATTTGGCTCAAACCCGACCGTATGCGAGCCTACAAAGTTTCTACCGAAGAAGTAATGCACGCCATTGATGAGCAAAGTGTAATCGGCAGACCCGGACGCTTGGGACTAAGTTCGGGCAAAGAGGTGCAATCATTAGAGTATGTATTGGTGTACAAGGGGCGTTTCAATAAACCCGAAGAATACGGCAATATCATTGTGCGTGCCAATGCCGAAGGCGAAGTGCTACGCCTGAAAGATGTGGCAAAAGTAGAGCTGGGCAGTGAGTTTTTTGATATTTACTCCAATAAAGATGGCTACCCATCAGCTTCTATTGTGCTCAAGCAGAACTTTGGCACCAATGCCAGCGAGCTGATAGAACACGTAAAAGTGAAATTAGAGGAATTGAAAAAAGACTTCCCTCCGGGAATGAGTTACGAAATCAATTATGATGTTTCTAAATTTTTAGATGCTTCCATAGAGCAAGTAGTACATACTTTGGTAGAAGCCTTTATTTTGGTAGCGATTGTAGTATTCTTGTTTTTGGGCGATTTCCGCTCTACGCTCATTCCAATTATTGCTGTGCCTATTTCTTTGGTGGGGGCGTTTATTTTTATGAAGTTTTTGGGGCTTACTATCAACCTCATTACGCTTTTTGCTTTGGTACTTGCCATCGGGATTGTGGTTGATGATGCGATTGTGGTGGTAGAAGCTGTACACGCTAAAATGGCAGAGGAGCATCTCAATCCTTATCAGGCAGTAAAAAAAGTTTTGGGTGAAATCGGTGGGGCTATTATTGCCATTACTTTGGTAATGACGGCTGTATTTGTACCCATTACGTTTATGACGGGTCCTGTCGGAATGTTTTACAGGCAGTTTTCTATTACAATGGCAAGTTCTATCATTCTATCAGGGCTGATAGCTCTTACGCTTACGCCTGTGCTTTCGGCAATGATTTTGAAGCCACACAACCCGCATCATTCGCATCGCCGAAGCCCTGTACAAATCTTTTTGGATTGGTTTAATCGGAATTTTGAACGTCTTACAGGGAAATATACGAAAGTGCTATCGCTCATTGTCAATAGGCGTTTGCTTACATTTGGCATTTTGGCAGCTTTTGGATTTGGTATTTTTGCTGTCAATCAGACCTTGCCCGCAGGTTTTATACCCAACGAAGACCAAGGAATGATTTATGCCATTATCCAAACGCCGCCCGGCTCTACTTTGGAGCGTACCAATGAGGTTTCTCGCCAACTCCAAAAAATTGCCGAAGAGATTGATGGCATACAATCGGTAACTTCGCTGGCGGGCTACGAAATCCTTACCGAAGGTCGCGGCTCTAATGCAGGTACTTGCCTTATCAACCTGAAAGATTGGGCAAAACGCAAAAACTCCGTGAAAGAAATTATAGAAGAGTTGGAAGAGAAAGCCAAAGATTTGGGAGCGGTGATAGAATTTTTTGAGCCACCCGCTGTACCCGGTTACGGTTCTTCTGATGGTTTTTCTTTGCGTTTGTTGGATAAAAGTACCGAAATTGACTATCAGGAGTTTGATAAGGTGAATAAGGAATTTATGGAGGCTTTGAGCAAAAGAAAAGAACTAACAGGGCTTTTCACTTTCTACGCCGCCAATTATCCACAATACGAACTTGTGATAGACAATGCCCAAGCAATGCAGAAAGGCATTTCTATTGGCAAAGCAATGGAAAACCTCAATATCCTGATTGGTAGTACTTACGAACAGGGTTTTACACGTTTCCAAAACTTTTTCAAGGTTTATACACAAGCCTCCCCCGAGTATCGCAAAATCCCTTCGGATTTGACCAACCTTTTCATCAAAAACGAAAAAGGAGATATGGTGCCTTATTCTTCTTTTATGAAACTCGTAAAAACCCAAGGACCCAACGAAATCACACGTTTCAATCTTTATACCTCATCGGCTATCAGGGGCGTGCCTGCCGAAGGTTATACCACCGGCGATGCGATTAAGGCTATTCAGGAGGTAGCCCAAGAAACACTGCCACAAGGCTACGATATTGCTTGGGAAGGACTTTCTTACGACGAAGCAGGGCGAGGCAACGAGGCTATTTATGTGTTTGTAATTGTGCTGGTCTTTGTATATTTAGTGCTGGCTTCGCAATACGAGAGTTTCATTATTCCTTTGGCAGTGGTATTTTCCTTGCCTGTGGGGGTGTTTGGCTCTTTTGCAATGCTGAAAATGATGGGTTTGGCAAATGATATTTATGCCCAAATCGGTTTGATTATGCTGGTGGGTTTGCTGGGTAAAAATGCCGTGCTGATAGTGGAATTTGCCGTGCAAAAACGCCAAGAAGGAGCAAGCATTTTAGAGGCGGCTATTGAAGGGGCTAAAGTGCGTTTCCGTCCTATCCTGATGACTTCCTTTGCTTTTATTGCAGGGCTGATACCCTTGGTACGAGCCACAGGAGCAGGGGCTATCGGCAACCGCACCATCGGCTCTTCGGCTATGGGAGGTATGCTCTTGGGTACTATTATCGGCGTGCTGATTATCCCCGGTTTGTACTATATTTTTGGCAAAATGGCTGATGGCAAAAAACTCATCAAAGATGAAGACGAAAACCCGCTCACCGAAGATTTTATGGATAATAAGGTGCAGAAAAAATCAGTCTTGCTCAAATTCAAAAAATTATTCAGCAAAAAAGTCAAAGTACAAGAAAATGGAAGCATTGAATAAAATTTTCATCATATTTTTACTGGTGGCTCTGGGGACGGCTTGCAAAGCTCCCCAATATGCCGTAAAAACTCGCTCGCAAAATTTGCCCCAAGAGTTTGCTCAAAATGCAGATACCAATTCTTTGGCAAAAATTTCTTGGAAAGACTATTTCCAAGACCCCAACCTCACGGCTCTGATAGATACAGCCTTGCAAAACAACCAAGAAATGAGCATTTTGGAGCAAGAAATTGCCATTAGCCAAAATGAAATCAGGGCGAGGCGAGGCGAATATCTGCCCTCCGTAACGCTCAATGCAGGTGCAGGAGCCGATAGGGTAGGCAGATTTACACGATTTGGAGCTTTGGAAGAAAGCACCGAAATAGAGCCGGGCAAAGCCTTTCCCAAGGTTTTCAGCGATTTTGTGGTAGGCTTCAATGCCTCTTGGGAATTGGACGTTTGGAAAAGGCTTCGCAATGCCAAAAAAGCCGCAGTAGCTCGTTATATGGCAAGCAAGGAGGGTAAAAATTTCTTTACCACCCAGCTTGTCGCCGAAATTGCCAGTTCTTATTACGAGCTTTTGGCTTTGGATAATCTATTAGAAATTGTAAAGCAAAACATTGATATTCAGAAAAATGCTTTGGAGGTAGTAAAACAAGAGAAAAACTCGGCGAAAGTATCACAACTGGCTGTCAATCGTTTTGAAGCTCAATTGCTCAATACTACCAATTTGCAATACGAAATCAAGCAAAAAATCACCGAAACCGAAAATCGCTTGCATTTGCTTACAGGGGGCTTCCCGAAGGGCATTCCTCGCAGTATAGCCAGTTTTCATAGCATCGGGGTAGATTCTTTGCGAGTGGGTGTACCGAGCCAACTGCTACGCCATCGTCCTGATATACGCCAAGCCGAATGGGACTTGCAAGCGGCAAAATTGGATATTGCTTCTGCCCGAGCCGCTTTCAATCCTGCTTTTCGCCTGAATGGCTTTGCAGGTGTGCAGGCATTTCAGCCTCATTTGCTTTTCAATCCCGAATCGCTTATTTTTTCGCTAATGGGCGATATGATTGCCCCGCTTGTCAATAGAAATGCCCTGCAAGCCAATTATTATTCGGCTCATCATAGGCAAGCTCAAATCATATACAGGTATCAGCAAAGGGTGCTTGCGGCGTATTTGGAAGTGCAAACGCAATGGGCGGCAGTGAAAAACTATTCGCAAAGCTACCAAACTAAAAGCAAAGAAGCTGAAATTTTGAGCCAATCGGTAGATATTTCGGGTGAGCTATTCAAATATGCTCGTGCCGACTATATGGAGGTACTGCTCACCCAACGCGAAGCCCTCAATGTAAAAATGGAACTTACCGAAATTAAATTACGCCAGCTACTTGCCAAAGTGAATATCTACCGAGCTTTGGGCGGCGGGTGGTAAAAGCACTTTTGGCAAAACTATTTGTGGAATTAACATAGTAATTTAGGTTGTGCAGTTTGGTGCTTTCCATAGAAACCACTAAACTTTTTTATGAAAGCACAATAAAAAGAAGTATAATTCATTCATCTATAAAAACTTTTTGGGTAGATTTGTAGCCCTTTACGATACATAAGCCAAAAGTTGAAATACTATGGAGGAAAAAAAAGAAAGTTCTCTTTTTGAGGAAAAATCTGTATTAGAGCATATAAGACATTACTTGCCACATCAAAATCCGTTAAAAGATTTTATTCATCAAAACTCTCTTTCATCGTTTCAAGATAAGCCTTTTCATTATGCTTTGCGTCTGGCATCACAAAACTTTGGCTATAAGGTATATCTTTCTCTGAATGAATATCGAGATTTATACGAAAAGGGAAAAATCAGCCCTGATATTTTACGAACAATCATTGTAGAGAAGAAAGGTAGCCAATACTGGAAAGAATGGCAGGAAAAGTTGCTCAAAGAGCCTATTCGTGAAAACTGGAAAGGTAAAATAGGAAAGATGTATAGTTTATGGTATGAATGTTATCATATAGATATGCAAGATGAAGTGCATAGCTTTCTTTTGCGTTTGGTGAGTGCCTATACTGATCAGGGGGTTGCCTTTCAAAAATTTCCAATTGTTGAAAAAACATTTTTAGATGCAATCAAAGAGATAGAAAAAGAGGCTATTTTCAAAACTTTTTATAGCTCAAGAGTTAGAAATATTCTTTTGAATTCACACTTTACTATCAAAAAACTTCTTGATATTTTAGTTGGTGATGAAAAATACTATGAGCAATATCTCTTTGAGCAACAATTTGCTCACCCTGGTTGGTCTGGAATGATAGCTTTATTGGAAAAACACCCAGAAAGTCTTTTTGATAAAAGAAAAATCTCTTTGCACGATTTTATCTTTATAGAACTACTTTTGGAAATAGATGCTCTGGATAAAAAGTTTGGTGAAGGCAAATGGCAGTCTATGGCTCATAAATGTTCTGAAAAACTTAGTGAAGTTTCCCCTTTACTGCCATTTAGAGTAGAATTTGATGAAATGTTTGAAGTACTTGAGCTATGGCAAGAAGCCTACGAGTGGTCTTTCTACGATCAAGTGCTTAAAGGTTTGCAAATCGCCCCCCAAAAAGAAGAAAAAAAAGATAAATATAGTTTTCAAGGTATTTTTTGTATTGATGACAGGTGTTGTTCTATTCGTAGATATGTTGAAAAATTTTGCAATGCTCAAACTTTCGGCACAGCAGGATTTTTTAATTTTGAGTTTTACTTTCAGCCTGAGCATAGTCGTTTTTATACTAAATCTTGTCCTGCTCCTGTAGAGCCTAAATACCTAATCAAAGAAACAGAAACCCGCAAGCGTCATCACGATAAGGATATTCACTTTCATCGTAATACTAAAAATTTATTTGGAGGTTGGATTATTTCCCAAACACTTGGTTTTTGGTCGGCTTTGCAAATGGCTTGGAACATTCTAAAGCCATCTCAAACGCCTGCAATGGTTTCCTCTTTTAGACACTTAGACCCTAATAGCAAGCTTTCATTGCAATTTAATCCTGAACGCTCTAAAAGGATACATCATCTGCAAGTGGGGTTCAACTTAGATGAGTTAGCAGAACGCTTAGAAAGTCTCTTTATGGGTATGGGTCTGACGAAAGATTTTTGCAATTTAGTGTATATTATTGGGCACGGGTCTAGCAGTGTTAATAACACACATTACGCAGGGTACGATTGCGGAGCTTGTAGTGGTAAAGTTGGTTCGGTAAATGCCCGTGTAGCCGCTCTTGCGGCAAATAAGCCCGAAGTAAGAGCTATTCTTAAAAAGAGGGGTATAATTATTCCTGAAACAACCCAGTTTTTAGGGGCTTTACACGATACTACTCGCGACGAAATATGGTTTTATGATGAGCATATTCTTAAAGGAAAAAACAAAATTTTACACGAAGAAAATAAGAAAAACTTTCAGGTGGCTCTTGCTTACAACGCAAAAGAAAGGGCAAGAAGATTTCTAAATATTCATATCAATGAAAAAGCTGAAAAAGTACATCAAAAAGTTAAGTTACGTTCGCTTTCACTCTTTGAACCTCGTCCTGAATGGAATCACGCAACCAATGCTTTGTGTATTGTAGGTAAGAGAGAAGATAATAAGCATCTTTTTCTTGATAGACGTTCGTTCCTCAACTCTTATGATTATTCCCAAGACCTTGATGGTAAGCATTTGCTTGTTATTTTGAAAGCAGTAGCACCTGTTTGTGGAGGTATCAATTTGGAATATTATTTTTCTAAAGTAGATAGGTATCGATTGGGGGCGGGTTCTAAATTGCCGCATAACGTTATTGGACTAATTGGTGTTGGTAATGGTATAGAAGGCGATTTACGTACGGGTTTACCTGAACAGATGCTTAATATTCACGAACCGCTACGTTTGCTTGTAGTAGTAGAACACTTTCCTGATGTTGTAGATAGAGTGATTCGTCAAGATGAAAAAACCTTTGAGTGGTTTGCAAACGAATGGATACACCTTGTAGTGCTTCAGCCTGAAAATAAAAGGCTGTATCGCTTTTGTAAAAATGCTTGGCAGGAGTATGTACCTCTGACATCTTTTTTGCCTACAATAGATAACTTGGATAAACTTTTTGAAAATCAAAGAGAAACTATACCTGTTTCTTTGATAAAATAAAAAGATGCTATGAATTACGAATATTTTTTACTGGTATTTTGCTTGATACCGCTCACAGCTTTTGGTATTACTTTTTTATGGAAAGAGTCTGATGAATATAACATTTCTCGTACTACTCTCTATACAGTCACACTCAATTTGATTTTGGTATTAGTTTTCATTATTTTCTGGATTTTTCAAGGATTTACCACTTACAACATTAAAGAATTCGTTCTTTATGAAAGCGACATATATGTATTTTTAATTGATTTTTACTTTGACAAGATTACAGCAGTTTACTTGTTTGTAGGTGCAATAATTTCTTTCCTGATTGTTCGGTATAGTGGTTATTATATGCACTTGGAAAGAGGTTTTCGTAGATTTTTTTCAACAATTTCATTTTTTGTTTTTGCTTATAATTTTACAGTGTTATCGGGCAACTTAGAAACACTTTATGTAGGCTGGGAGATGTTAGGGATAGCTTCTTTTTTGCTGATAGCTTTTTATCGTGATAGATATTTACCTGTCAAGAATGCAGTTAAGGTGTTTTCTATTTATAGAATAGGAGATGTTTTTTTCTTACTTGCAATGTGGGCAAGTCATCATTTAGGCTTCAAAAATATTGATTTTGCAATACTTGCTAACAATGACAAATTGCAAGAGCATTTACTTAGTAATTATGGTGTAACGTTATTCATTGGTATTTGCTTTGGAATAGTAGCGAGTGTAAAATCAGCTCAATTTCCTTTCGTTTCTTGGGTAGCCCGTGCTATGGAAGGACCTACACCTTCAAGTGCTATTTTTTATGGTTCGCTTTCACTTCATTTAGGAGTATTTCTTCTTATGCGTACAATGCCTTTTTGGCAAGAAGCTACTTTTTTACAGGTAATTCTTATTTTGATAGGGGCAATTACAGCCTTAATTAGCTACTTTACAGCCAGTGTTCAGCCTACTATAAAAACCCAGATTGCTTATGCTTCTACGGCACAAATCGGATTGATTTTTATTGAAATTGCTTTGGGTTTTGAAAATATAGCTCTTCTTCATTTTGTTGGAAATGCTTTCTTGCGAACTTATCAACTTTTGGTTTCCCCTTCGGTAGTAGCTTATTTGATGCGTGAGCAGTTGTATCATTTCAAACCTCATCGTGTTCTTAAAGGAAAATGGAGTAAAAAAATGAAATATTCTTTATACGTGCTTTCTCTTCAAGAGTTTCGTTTGGATAAATTAATTTCTTACTTATTTGTACCTTTTAGACAAGTAGGGGCAAAACTCCATTTTCTGACTTACTACAATATTTTTTATTATTTTATTCCTTTTTATGTGGTAGGTTGGGGCATATACATATTTGAGCGTTTCTTTCCTGAGTGGATAAGGAATCTATTACCTATTTTATTTGCAGTTATTGCCTTGCTTATGGTAATGAAGGCTTTTAGTGAAAAGATATATCCAAGATTATCTTGGCTTTTGGTATTCTTAGGGCATTTATGGATTGCTTTGGCAGTGAGCTTGAATGAGAAGTTTAGCTTGAATGAAGTTTTTTTGTATTTGAGTGGTGTGTTTATTACTGGCTTAGCAGGTTGGATAGCTCTGGAATGGTTAAAAAAACAAGAGCCTCAAAATTTCTCTTTAGCCAAAAATTATGGACATTCACACGAGTATCCGCGATTGGGTCAGTTCTTTTTCATTATGGCTTTGGGGTTGATGGGTTTACCCCTTACCCCTACATTTATTGGAGAAAAACTTATCATAGGGCACGTTCACCGAAATCAATATTTACTAGCTTTTTTGATTTCATCATTTTTTGTGATAGAAGGGATTGCTTTGATACGTTTATATGCCAAACTTTTTTTAGGAGTGCATTGTAAAAGCTATCACGAAACTCCCGTACTTACAAGTTAAAAAAAGGTTGTAGTGTGAATTGATAGTAAAATAAATTACAACTCTTGCCGGCTAAAAATTATTCAAAAAACTGATATAGACGTAGCAAGCGATGATGTTGCTCATAGCGACATCATCGCTCTCAGTCTAAAAAACACCTTCAATTTCATTGTTTGCAAGTATCTAACTTTTACCTTTCAAGCGGCTAACTTTTTTGTAAATTTCAATTACTAATACAATCAGCGAAGCCAAAGCAAGCAGTTTGAGCCAATCGTTTAGGCTTACAGGTTGAATTTTGAGCATATTTGCCATAAAGGGGATTTGCATCGCCAAGATATGCACACTCTGAGCAACCAAAACACCCACTACCAAAAGCCAATTGTTGCTCAAAGGAATCTTGAAAATAGATTTTCGCTCTGAGCGGCAATTGAATGCGTGAAAATTTTGTAAAAGTACCATTAGCAAAAGGACATAATTTCGGGCTTCTGTTTCGGGATAGTGCCACACTTTTATCATCAAAAACCACAATGTAAAAGTAAGCGTTGCGATTAGTAATCCTGAAATACCAAGTTGTTCAAGCATTTTTCGGTTGAAAATACTTTCTTGGGGCTTACGAGGGGGTAAAGACATTACTTCCTTTTCGCCTTTTTCAAACGCCAGAGCTACATCTTGAATACCATTGGTAACTAAATTGAGCCATAGCAATTGCACAGCAAGTAGCGGAATGGGCAAACCTACTATGAGCGAAGCAATAATCATTAGCACTTCTGCAAAACCCGTAGAAATAAGCAAATAAATGATTTTTCGTAAGTTATCGTAAGCGTATCTGCCTTCTTCTACGCCTGCCGCTATGGAAGCGAAGTTGTTGTCGGTAACAATAATGGAAGCGGCTTCTTTGGCAACATCTGTTCCATAGCCCATTGCTACGCCAATATGAGCGGCTTTGAGAGCAGGGGCATCATTAACGCCATCGCCTGTAACAGCTACAAAATTACCTTTTTCCTGCAATGCCTTTACGATTTGCAATTTTTGTTCAGGTGAAACACGAGCAAAAACGCTTTTGGTTTGAAGTAAATCCGCAATCTGATTTTCAGGCATTGCCAGAAGTTCTTTTCCTGTAACCACCTGATTTTTGTGGCTTGCAATGTGCAATTCTTTGGCAATAGCCAGTGCCGTAGCGGGGTGGTCGCCTGTTATCATTGCTACTTTGATGCCCGCTTGGTGGCAGAGGTCTATGGCTGTTTTAGCCTCAGGCTTGATAGGGTCAATGAGGGCAATTAAGCCCAATAGTTGCATATTTTCGGGTAATTGCTTGCTTACACTTTCTACCTTGGCTCTTGCAACAGCAATTACACGATAGCCATTTTCTGCTAACTTTTCGGCTTGTTCTAAAAAATATTCTTTTTGCTCGAAAGGCACTTTTTCTGCTAGCACTTCCACTGCTCCCTTGGCTACCACATATAGCTCTCCATTTTTACGAAAGAAGGTAGCTGAAAATTTGTTAGCAGATTCAAAGGGAATTTCACCAACCACCTCTACGGCACTGCGGATTTCTTCGGGGGAAAAGCCCGCTTTGTAGCTCAAAGCCAGCAGTGCAACATCAATGGCATCGCCCTGATGTTGCCATTCGGTAGCGGTTTTGCGTAAAACGGCTTCGTTGCATAGCGTAACAGCCTCAATGATTTCTGTAATAAGAGGCAAGTTTTCTGTATTTGCCTGAATGCGTCCCTCGCCGTTGTAGCCTTCGCCTGTGATATGGGCTTTTTGTCCGTTGGGCAAAATGATTTCACGAGCCGTCTGCTGATCCACGGTAAGCGTGCCTGTTTTATCCGATGCAATGTAAGTACAACTCCCCAAACCTTCCACTGCCGCAAGTTTTCTTACAATAACATTCCTTTTTGCCATACGAGAGGTAGCAATGGAAAGAGCTACTGTCATTGCTACGGGCAATCCTTCGGGAATGGCTGAAACTGCCATAGCTACGGCTGTAAAGAAAATTTCATAAGGCGAGGAGGCAGTTTTCCAACCGATAATTACAACAAGTACCGCCGCTACCAGCACAGCAATACTGATTTTTTTGGCAAAACGCTCCATACGCTCTACCAAAGGCACTTTCTGCGTGCCTACTTCACTGATAGAATCTGCAATTTTGCCAATTTCTGTGCCAAGTCCTGTACCAACTACCACACCTACACCTCTGCCACTCATTACGGTTGTACCTGCATACGCCATATTGAGCCTATCGCCTATGCTGATATTTTCTTGGGGGATAGGCTCGTTTTTTTTCAAGATAGGTAGCGATTCGCCTGTGAGTAGGGCTTCTTCAATGCTCAAATTATGCACTTGCAATAATCTTAAATCCGCAGGAACTTTTACACCCGATTCCAAAAATACAATATCACCTCTTACAAGCAACTCGGCATCAAGGAGTTGTTTCTTTCCATCTCTTAATATGCTGGCTTGGGTTTTCATTAGGTTTTTTAGGGCGGCAGCACTGCTTTCGGCTTTCCACTCTTGGTAAGTGCCAATAGCTCCGTTGAGAAGGATAATCGCAAAAATGAAAATAGCATCTTCGTACTCTTGAATAGCTACGGAAAGCCCACCTGCTACCAATAAAACGTATATCAAAGGACTTTTGAACTGATGCAAAATAACCTGCCAAAGCGTAATTTGCTTGCCTTGGGGCAAGGCATTTTTACCGAATTGCTCTAATCGTTTTTGAGCTTCTGTACTGCTTAATCCTTCGGGAGATGTTTGCAGGGTTTCTAAAACTTCGGAAATAGTTTGGGTGTGCCAAGTCATACGCTTATGAGTTTTGTAGTTTTGCAAAAAAAAGAAACCTTTGCAGAAAGGTAAATAATCTTGGTCAGTTTATGGGTTAAAAAAAATCAGCCTATCCTATTGTTTTCTTTTTGGTGCAAAAATTTTACTTTTGCAAAAAAATCGCTCGCTATGAACCTTCAAGATTTACTTCACAAAATTTTTGCCTCGCCACAATCTACGGCTCAGGCTATTGCTACGGTAGCTTTTGTTTCTTTGCTTGTTGTTGAACTTATTATCAGTTTACGAAAAAATCTGAAACTCTTTGAAACCAAAGATACAGTAGTAAATTTAGCTTTGGGCGGGCTGACCTCTTTTGTGAAAGTGTTTATCAAGGGGACAACCCTTGTGTTTTTTTATTGGGTGCAATCCTTTTGGAAAGTAACGGATATACCGAATACTTGGTGGAGCATTTTGATTTTGTTTTTACTGAACGATTTGATTTTCTATTGGTATCATAGAATTTCCCACGAAAGTCGTTTTTTTTGGGCTATGCACGTAGCTCATCATTCTTCCGAGATTTTGAATACTTCCACAGCTATTCGGGGAAATTTTTTACACTTTTTTTATCGTTTTGTGTTTTGGTCGCCGCTTGCCTTGCTCGGCTTTGACCCCATTATGATTGTACTGGTTGATGAAATCAGTTTCTATTACCAAATGTATATCCATACCGAAATTATACACAAAATGCCTCGTTGGTTTGAATTTATTTTCAATACACCTGCTCATCATAGGGTACATCACGCCTCTAATGCTCAATACATTGACAAAAACTATGGGGCAATTTTTATTATCTGGGACAGGCTATTTGGTACTTTTGAAGAAGAAAAAGAAAAGCCTATTTACGGCTTAACCAAAAATCCCCCCAAAAGAGATAATCTTTTTAGTATCATTACACACGAACTTGTGGCTATTGCCAAAGATGTTCGTAAAGCAAAAAGCCTCAAAGAAGTGTGGATTTATATTTTTGGCAGACCTAATGCAAAAATGTAGATTTCTCCTAATTGTTTAGGTCTAATTTGCAATACGGAAACAGGATTTTAGACAATTGATGTCAGAGCAAAAAAGAAGTAAGCAGTCTTGAACTTCAAAGTGTGAACTTTTTGAATGAAAAATAGATTAGAATTGAGAAAAAATGCGTATTTTTGCAGTATGTAGGAACAATTATGTTAAATTTTAGCAAACATATCGGTCAGATTTATTCATTCTATTCACTGCTTCGTTTTTTAGAGAGCGAAGAAGCACAAGAAGCTTTGCTTGCAATGGAGCAAGCAACTTTTGATGACCTTGATGTTCTGAATTTAACAGAAGATGAAGAAAATGAACTAAAATTGCTATATGAATTGAGTGTTTTGATAACCCGAATAGGGCTTTTGGCTGAAAAATTTATTAAACCTTTTGAAAATATCCGTAAGCGTTTAGAACCGCTTTTCATAGACCAAAACACCTATCTTTTACAAGAACCAAATGCTCAAAAACTTGCAAAAAGTTTGCAAGAAGTGCAAGAAGGCAAAGTTATTCGCTTATGACCGTTGAGTTTTCTGAAAGTGCTTATGAAGATTTGATGTATTTCAAAGAGTTTGAGCCTGCCATTTATGAAAAAATACAAAGTTTGTTGGAAAATATAAAATCAACTCCTTTTCAAGGTATAGGCAAACCTGAACCCTTGAAATATGACTTGCAGGGATATTGGAGCAGACGAATCACCATTCTGCATAGATTGGTATACAAAGTTGAAAGCGAAAGAATTGTGGTTATACAATGCAGAGGGCATTACTAAGAAAATTTGGTATTTATTTACGTTCAGAAACTTCAATGTTTGATAGTTCAAGAATTTAAGGACTTTATATTTCATTTGTCTAAAATTCTGCTTCCTGTTTCCTTACGGCAAACTATACCTGAATAATTGTAACTATTTTTTAGAATTTATTTGCTTTTGTAATTCTTTTTTGCGTACTTTGCAACCCAATTTTCACTTAAACCAAAAATTTTATGAAAGTAGTCGAGATTATAGGGTATAAAAGAGCAAATCTCGGAAAAACCGCATCAAAGGCACTCAGAGCCGAAGGAAATGCTCCTTGCGTATTGTATGGAGGCAAAGAACAAATTCATTTTTACGCACCTATGAGTTTGTTCAGAGAGCTTATCTATAAGCCCGATGCCGCCTTCGTAAAGCTCAATATTGAAGGTGATGAGTATGATGCTATTTTGCAAGAGGCTCAATTTCACCCTACCAATGAAATGCTTTTACACGCCGATTTTCTTTTGTTGCGTGATGACCGCCCTATTACTATGCAAATTCCTGTAAAACTTGTAGGAAATTCTGTTGGGGTGCAAAAAGGGGGTAGGTTGGTGCAAAAGTTACGCAAACTCACTATTAAGGCTCTTCCCAAAGATATGCCTGAGTTTGTAGAAGTAGATATTACTCCTTTGGAAGTGGGCAAATCGTTCAAAGTGCAAGATTTGGGCGAAAAACCTTACAAAATCTTAAATAGCCCTACCAATCCTATTGTATCGGTGGAAGTTACACGTGCTTTGCGTCAGGCAGAACAAGAAGCCGCCAAAGAGGCAAAAGCCGCCGCCAAGAAAAAATAATGCAATTTTCTCTGCATCATCAATGGCTAACGGAAATTACGTTAGCCATTTTTGTTATATTTGAGCTTGCTTTTGTGCTTTATGAAAATTTTGCTTTTACACAATTATTACACCCAAAGGGGCGGAGAAGACGGCGTATTTGAAGCCGAAAGAAACTTGCTTTTGCAAAAAGGACACGAAGTAGAAAGCCTCACTTTTCAAAATCAGAAGCTACAAGGGTTTGCTGAAAAAATCAGAACGAGCTTTTCAAGTATCTACAATAGCCATTCGGCTAAGCTACTTGCCCAAAAAATAGATGAATTTCAACCTCAAATTTTACACGTACATAATTTTTGGAAAGAGGCTTCGCCTGCGGTGTATTATATCGCTAAACGCAAAAATATACCATTGGTGCAAACCTTGCACAATTTTCGTTTGCTTTGTGCCAATGCTTTGCTATTACGTCAAAATCAGCCTTGTGAGCTTTGTATAAAAAAAACTTTTCCAATGGCGGGTATTCGCTATGCCTGCTACGAAAATCGCCTCATAACCGCCCAAATTACATTTTTAAGCACTATTCATAAAATTTTGGGTACTTGGAAAAATCTTGTTTCGCAATATATCACGATTACCGAATTTGCCAGACGTAAGTTTTTAGCTTCTGCATTGCATTTGCAAGAAAATCAAATCAGTGTCAAGCCTAATTTTGTAGAAGATAGAGGAGGAGCAAGTATGGAGAGTAGAGAAAACTATTTTTTATTTGTAGGCAGACTTTCGGCAGAAAAGGGTGTTCAAACACTTTTAGAAGCCACTCGCCATCATAATTTTAGATTAGAAATCATTGGAGGCGGCGAAATGGAAAACCTCGTGAGAGAGCAAGCTCAAAATAATTCTAATATTATTTTTCACGGAAAGCAAAATCAAGAATTTGTCCTTGCTAAAATGAAAAAGTCAAAAGCTCTGATTTTACCTTCCATTTGCTACGAAAATCTGCCTCTTACGCTTATTGAAGCCTTTTCTACGGCTACGCCTGTAATTATTTCGGATATTGATAATTTGAATGAACTGGTAACTCATCAGCAAAACGGCATACATTTCCAAACAGGTAGCAGTCAGGATTTAGCAGAAAAGATAGCTTTTTTTGAAAAAAATGCAAGTCCGCTTTGGTACGAAAATGCCCGCAATACCTATCTGCAAAATTATACCCCCGAAATTTCGTATCAGAAACTTATGGAGATTTATCAGAAGGCTTTTGATACATTTTCTCGCCAGCCAAAATAGGAAAGTCTAATTTATTTTCTTTGGGGGGAATAGGGCAGGTGTAATCATCGTTATACACGCAATAGGGGTTAGTAGCGTAGTTGAAATCCAAAACAATCTGCTCACCTTTTGGGAAAGCCACGTTATTGATGTATCTTCCGCCTTTGTAGGTTTCTTTGCCATTAGAGGCATCATAAAAGGGCAAAAATAGAAACTTATCGCCTGTTTTGTGTAAAAGCATTAGCTTGTATTCCTTGCCCTGATAATTAAAATAGGCGTAGGCATAAGGCAGATAAGGTTGAGGCTCGCTTTTGGTCATAGCAATAGCAATGGGTTTGCCATTTTTAATGTATTCTACACGTGCCTTGATACGCCAATCAGGATTGGGAGGGAAGTACTGCAAACCCTGAAAGCTGTCTCTTTTGGCAATAGGCGATTCGGCAGAGATTTTGAAAGTCTGATTGCGTTGCTCTCTTTCTGTTTCAATTTTTTGAATATAGGCTTGTGTGTCGTTTTGGTCTGAAACAACCACAAACACAATCAGAGCCAAAGCTATGATAGCCACGAGAAAAAGCAAGAATTTGGGTTTTATCATAAAGATTTGGTATGATTATTGCTTTACAAAAGGAAAAAACTCCACCAGAGGTGAAGTCTTTTAAACCACTATAACTATGAAAACTTTTCTTTGAATATTTTAGGCTTCGCCCACAGGTACTACGTGTACGAAAGAGCGGTCGTTTTTGCCCTTCTGAAAAAGTACCACACCATCAATGAGTGCATATAAAGTATGGTCTTTGCCAATGCCTACATTTTTGCCAGGGTGATGCTTTGTTCCACGCTGTCTTACAATAATATTTCCTGCTATGCACTTTTCGCCACCGAAAATTTTAACGCCCAAGCGTTTGCTTTCGGATTCTCTTCCGTTTTTCGAGCTACCTACTCCTTTTTTGTGTGCCATATTAGTAAATGTTTTGGATTTTTCAAAAAAAAATTAGACTTTTTTTAAGCGAATGTTAAATTTTTACACAGCGATTTTCTCAATCATTATTTTGGTGAGATATTGTCTGTGTCCATTTTTTCTGCGATAGCCTTTTCTGCGTTTTTTCTTGAAAACTATCACTTTATCGCCTTTTAAGTGTTCAAGGATTTTTCCTTGCACGGTTGCTCCTGCTATCGTGGGAGCTCCTACGGTTACGTTGCCTTCGTTTTCTACGAGCAACACTTTGTCAAAGGTCACGGCAGCGTCAGGTTCGCCTTCTAAACGATGCGTATAGATGTAGCGATTTTCCTGAACTTTGAATTGCTGACCAGCGATTTCTACAATAGCGTACATACTTAAATGATTTTTTTAAGGGTTCAAAATTCAGCCTGCAAATTTAGCTTTTTCGTTTCAAAGAAACAAATAAAATTCAATGTTTTTTGTAAAACACCAAAATAAACCTACTTTTGCAAATCCAATTTGAGGCTCTTTCGTCTATTTGTAAATACTGATGTAGAATGGTCTTTGCGAGTTTGATTTTTTTAAGCTATTTCTTGCCGATAAGTTTGCTTTTGTATTATGCTTGGAACAATAAAACTTATCAGAATATTGTTCTAACACTCTCTTCATTTATTTTTTATGCTTGGGGCGAGCCTGTATGGGTGATTTTACTATTTTTTTCGGCTCTGGTAGATTACCTGAACGGCTTGTGGGTAGAAAAATACCTTGCAAATTCCCAAAAAAAGGCTCGTTGG
This sequence comes from uncultured Cytophagales bacterium, assembly GCA_964654605.1. GTDB lineage: Bacteria > Bacteroidota > Bacteroidia > Cytophagales > Thermonemataceae > Raineya. The sequence goes on from CAZZLW010000004.1 coordinate 51,757, forward strand.
GGGGTAATATCCTCATTGGTTATCAACTTGGGCTTACTGATAGCCTTTAAGTATAGCGGATTTTTATCAGAAAATATCAATGCCCTTTTGGGCTTGCATTTGCCTGTTCCTAAAATAGACTTGCCTATTGGTATTTCGTTTTATACCTTTCAGACTATCTCTTACACAATAGATGTGTATAGGGGCGAGGTGAAGGCTCAAAAGTCTTTTCTGAAATTTTTGATGTTTGTGAGTATGTATCATCAGCTGGTAGCAGGTCCCATTGTACGATATGCTCATATTGCTCACGAAATAGAAAATCGTAAATTTAATTGGGTGGATATGGGGGCAGGCATACACAGGTTTTGTATCGGGCTTTTCAAAAAAGTAGTCATTGCCAACATAGCCGCAGAAATAGCTAAAAACTATTTAGACGGCAATCTTTCGGAAATTTCGGTAGCTGAGGCTTGGTTTGGCATTATTTTGTATTCTTTGCAAATTTATTTTGATTTTTCGGGCTATTCGGATATGGCAATTGGCTTGGGACGAATGTATGGCTTCCATTATTACGAAAACTTCAAATATCCTTATATTTCCAAATCTGCTACTGAGTTTTGGCGAAGATGGCATATTTCTTTGGGGAGCTTTTTCCGAGATTATGTCTATATTCCACTTGGGGGCAATAAAAGGTTCTTTTATCGCAATCTCTTTATTGTATGGGGGCTTACGGGGCTTTGGCACGGAGCCAGTTGGAACTTTGTGCTTTGGGGCTTGTATTTTGGTGTTCTTATTGCTTTGGAAAGGCTTTTTTTAGGAAAAATTTTAGAAAAAATTCCTGCGATATTTGCTCATTTGTACTTGATTTTTGTGGCTATTTTGGGCTGGGCTTTGTTTTATTTTACAGATTTTCATAAACTTACACATTTTCTCAAAATTTTATTTGGCTTTATGCCCAACCCTTTTTGGAACTACGAACTTACATTTAAGCTACAAGAAAATGCCTTTTGGTTTGCTTTGGCATTGCTTTTATGCACGCCCATATACACGTGGGTAGCAAGGTGGTTTGCTCTAAAAATGAAATACCAACCGCAACTTTATACTTGGGTGATTGTTCATTCTTTCCAATTTATTCTGCTTATTCTTTCTATTACGATGCTTGTGGGTAGAAGCTACAATCCGTTTATTTATTTTAGGTTTTAGCTTGAAAAGTTTTTCATAAAAATCTTTATCAGTTATGCTCCAATCAATGACGGGCTACGGGAAAGCCCAAACCGAAAAAAATGGCTATCAAATGGAAGTTGAAATCAAGACGCTGAATAGCAAATTTTTAGATGCTTCTTTGCGTATGCCCAAAGAACTCAACGAAAAAGAGCTGGAAATAAGAATTTTACTGCAAGAGCATTTGGAGCGTGGTAAGGTAAATCTGACTATCAATTTCCAAAGACCTCCACAATTGCAAAGCACTACTCTTGATGAAAATACCATTACTTTGTACTACGAGAAACTTTTGAGCATTGCCGAAAAATTGGAGGCTTCTACACAAAACCTTTTTCAAATGGCTCTTGAACTTGCCGAAAAAAATCAGCAAAGTAGTTTGCAAAACCTTGCAGAAGAGGAGTGGAATGGGCTGAAAGAAACACTCTTACAGGCTTTGGAACGCTGTAAAGAGTTCAGATTGCACGAGGGGGCAATTATTCGGGACAAACTTTTGGAATATGCTCGCAACATTGAAAACTATTTGCAGGAAATTGAAAAACAAGACCGAAATCGCTTAGATTACATCAAAACTAAGTTGCAGAGCCGATTGCAAGAAATTTTGGGAGATGAAAATTTTGACCGCAACCGATTGGAGCAAGAAATGATTTTTTATGCCGAAAAGCTGGATATTACCGAAGAAAAAGTCCGTTTGCAAAAACATATTGATTACTTGCGAGAAATGCTTTCCGATAAAAATTCTAATGGAAAAAAAATCAATTTCATTTCCCAAGAAATAGGCAGAGAAATCAATACGATTGGCTCAAAAGCCAATGATGCCACTATTCAGCGTTGGGTGGTTTTGATGAAAGAGGAACTGGAAAAAATTAAAGAGCAATCTATGAATGTATTGTAGTAGAGATAGGAAACAAAGGACAAAATAAGCTAAAAAAATGAGTAAGTTAGAAAAAAGATTGGAGCAAGGTTCAGCCAATGAAGAGTTTTTGGAAGAAGAGGATAGCACTGAACTTTATGAGCATTTTCGTATTACAGCGGATAAGGGGCAGAGTTTGCTCAGAATTGATAAATTTTTGGTAGGTAGGCTGGAAGGTATTACTCGCAGTAGGGTGCAAAATGCCATAGAAGCGGGATTGGTACAAGTAAATGGCAAAACTACCAAAGCTAATTACAAAGTAAAGCCACAAGATACGATTGTTGTTCATTTGCCCAAACCGCCCCGCAACGAAGAAGTTTTACCCGAAAATATCCCACTGCAAATTGAATACGAAGATGAAGACTTGCTGATTATCAACAAGCCCGCAGGAATGGTTGTGCATCCTGCTTTTGGCAACTGGAACGGAACGCTTGTCAATGCTCTTTTGTATCATTTTCAGCATTTGCCTCATACCGAAGGTAATGAGATTCGTCCGGGTTTGGTGCATAGAATAGATAAAGATACTTCGGGGCTTTTGGTGGTTGCTAAAAATGAAAAATCTTTGAGCCATCTTGCCAAACAATTCTTTGACCATACCATTCAGCGTACTTATTTGGCTTTGGTTTGGGGCGAGCCCAAGCAAACCAAAGGTACGATAGATAGCTACATTGGCAGAAGCAAGCGAGATAGAAAAATTATGGACGTTTTTGAAGCTGATGAACCTACTGCCAAAAGAGCTATTACGCATTACGAGGTAGTACAATCGTTTGGTTATGTGAGTTTGCTCAAATGTAATTTGGAAACGGGCAGAACGCACCAAATACGTGTGCATCTCAAATCCATTGGGCATCCGCTTTTTGCTGATAGTGCTTATGGGGGCGATAAAATCTTGAAAGGTTTGCTTACACAAAAATATAAGCAGTTTGTAGAAAATTGCTTTGAACTGATGCCTCGTCAGGCTTTGCACGCACAAAGTTTGGGTTTTCTGCACCCTACTACACGCAAAGAAATGTTTTTTGAAAGTCCTTTACCTGCCGATTTTCAGGCAGTTTTAGAAAAATGGCAAAATTATGTCAGTCAAAAAAATCTTGTTTGAAGTCAAAGAAAGATTGAACGCTTATTTTTCCCCTTCCGAAGCGGATTTTTTGGCTTTTATACTTTTAGAAAAAGTTACGCAACTCAGCAAAACACAAATTTTACTCAATACAGCATTTACTTTCACCCAAGCACAGCAAGAGCTTTTAGAAAACAATTTACAAAGAATTATTGCCCAAGAACCTTGGCAGTATGTTGTAGGGGAGATAGATTTTTTAGGCTCAAAGCTAAAAGTCAATTCTGCGGTGTTAGTGCCGCGTCCTGAAACCGAAGAATGGGTACAAAAACTTATTCAAAAGCATAAAAATCAAAATTTTAGGCATATTTTAGAAATTGGAACGGGAAGCGGTTGTATTGCTATAACTTTGGCAAAGGCTTTTCCCGATGCAGAACTTACTGCTTTGGATATTTCACAAGAGGCGATAAATTTGGCTTTTCAAAATTCTTTGAATAACAAAGTTGGTATTAACTTTCTACACCTTGACTTTCTGACTTGGCAAACATCAGATTCTTGGGATTTGGTAGTGAGCAATCCGCCGTATATCTGCGAAAGCGAAAAAAAACAAATGCAGACCAACGTATTAGCTTACGAGCCGTCGCAAGCTCTTTTTGTGCCTGATGAAAATCCTCTGCTTTTTTATGAAAAAATCGCTAAATTAGCCCAAAATCATCTTTCAGAAAGGGGTTGGCTCTATGTGGAAATCAATGAGCGTTTTGGAACAGAAGTGAAGGCATTATTTGAGCAATACGGCTTGCAAAATGTGATAATTCAGCAGGACTTTGCGGGCAAAGATAGGGTAGCTATTGCAAGAAAGTAAAGTTTCTACTGCAAAATTCCTTCCAAATCAATTTGTTTGATGTATTTGTAGTTGGCTTCGGTAATATGCTCAGGTGCGAAAATAAATTGTTTGTCAAAAATCTGATTATCAATGTAGTAGCTAATCCAATACTCACTATTTAGGGCGAATACTTCGGGAGAGATAGGCTCAATAATGCAATGACTGATAGCAGGAACTACTTCAAAATAATAGCGAATGGTGGAAGTATTACGTTTTTCGCCATTTATTTCGCCATACCCTCGACAGGTGATAATTACATTTTTCAAGTCAATCTCGTTGGTATTGATAAGATACGCAAACCATTCGTATTCTTGGTAATCATTTTTTTTGCGGGCAATAGCAATCTGTACGCCCTCTACACTGGGAAATTCTATATCTTTTCGCATTGTTTTATCTTTTTTACGGAAATGTATTCTACAAACTTACAAAAAATCCGTATATTTTCAAGCAATTTTTTCCGAAAACCTTTTGAGCCTCAAAATTAAATCAAAATGAGAAAATTTTTGCTTTTAGCCCTTCTTTTTTTGTCAAATGAATTGCTTTTAGCCCAAAAAAAGGCAGTAATTGCTGAAAATGGTATAGTAACCAGTGCCTATCCCGATGCTTCCCGAATAGGCGTAGAGATACTGAAAAAAGGTGGCAATGCCTTTGATGCAATGGTAGCCACAGAATTTGCTTTGGCAGTTTGCTTTCCAATAGCAGGAAATATCGGGGGCGGTGGTTTTATGGTGGCTCGTACTGCCAAAGGAGAATACGATGTGCTGGATTATCGTGAAAAAGCCCCGCTCAAAGCTCACGAAAAAATGTATTTAGATGAAAAAGGCAATGTTATTGGGCGTTTGAGCCAAGATGGGCATTTAGCCGTAGGAGTGCCTGGTACCGTTGATGGAATGATAAAAGTGCATCAGAAATATGGCAGTTTACCTTTCAAAGACCTTATTCAGCCCGCTATTGATTTAGCTTACAAAGGTTTTGTACTGACGCAAAACGAAGCCGAAAACCTAAATTCCTATCGAGAAGATTTTTTGCGTATCAATACACACACGCCTACACATATTGTAAAACCCGAAGGCAAGGTATGGAAAGCTGGCGATACCCTTCGCCAAACAGAACTTGCCAAAACTTTGGAACGAATCAGAGATTACGGCAGAGCGGGTTTTTACGAAGGACTTACCGCCGACTTGATAGTGGCAGAAATGCAAAGTCCCCAAGAGCCGTCCCGAAGAGGTATCATTACTCACGAAGATTTGAAAAACTATCAAGCAGTTTGGCGAAAGCCACTGATTGGCTATTACAAAGGGCATAAAATTATCACAATGCCACCGCCTTCTTCTGGGGGCATAGGGCTTTTGCAAATTTTGGGAATGATAGATAGATATCCACTTTCACGTTGGGGCTTGCGAGATAAACGCACTATGCAGGTGATTATTGAAGCAGAAAGGCGTTTTTATGCAGATAGAGCTATGCACATTGCTGACCCCGATTTTTACAAAGTTCCTTTGCAAAAACTTTTGGATAAAAATTACCTTCAAAACCGAATGAAAGATTTTAGTTTTGAAAAGGCAGGAAAATCTGAAAGCATTACCGCAGGCAATATTCCTGAAAGTGAGGAAACTACACACTACACTATTGCCGATAAATGGGGAAATGTAGTTTGTGTAACTACTACGCTCAATGGGGCTTATGGCTCAAAAGTTATGGTAAAAGGGGCGGGCTTCTTTTTGAATAATGAAATGGACGATTTTAGCATTAAAGCAGGTTTTCCGAATTTGTATGGGGCGATTGGAGGAAAAGCCAATGCCATTGCACCCCAAAAAAGAATGTTGAGTTCAATGACTCCTACGATTGTTGAAAAAAATGGTAAATTTTTATTTGCTCTTGGCACGCCCGGAGGTACTACCATTCCTACCTCGGTATTACAAGTTTTTTTGAATGTAGTAGAGTTTGAAATGTCCCTGCAAGAGGCGATGGATATGCCTCGTTTTCATCATCAGTGGCAACCTGATGTAGTTTATGTAGAAAAAAATGGCTTTGAAGCAAAACTTATCCAAGAACTTGAGCAGTTAGGCTATCGCTTTCAAACTCGCAATACCATAGGGCGAGTGAATGGTATAAGAAAATTGAAAAATGGCAAGTGGGAGGGAGGAGCAGATTCGCGTAAAGACGATACAGCAGTAGGGTATTAGGAGGTACTTCATAATGAAAAAGTCCTGTTTCTTGTCTTTGATTTTCAGGTTTTTTGGTAATTATTTTCGTTCAAAGGTTCAAAATTTGACTTGAAAGTTTTACTCTATCCAAATATCCAATGTCCTAAATCCTGCTTCTTGTTTCCTGTTTCTATGCTACAAATTAGACTTAAACAATTATTTTTTCTATATTTTTTGATTTTTGCACAGAAATTGCTTACATTTGTTTGTATCTTAAAATCGCTTTTTATGAAAAACGTTCGTTTGTTGGTTGCCTTTTTGGTAGCAATGGGAGGTTTGGTGCTTATTGCAAGCCAAAAGAGAGTTCAGGAAAGCACTGAAATAAGTGCTCCTAATGTGATAAAAGTTGCCGCTTCGGAAGTTCGCATTGATAATATTGATAAAGCAGATAACTACTCTGAAAGTTTGAAGGAGTTTTTGAAAGGCTTTGCCCCTGCAAGGTTTCCTTTTGTCGTAGATGAAAAAACAATGAATTTCTTGAAAATTACCAACCAGCCAGAGTGGAAAGAAACCAAACAAATTGATGAAAGATATGTTAGATTTGCTCCTCGTATCCATGAGGGCGAATTTAGTCGTGTTCCTCGCGAAATAAAAGGTTATTACGTGGCTAAAATTGCAGAAAACAAAGATTTTGCGGCGGTCATATACGCTGCGGTTGATTTGGGTTATAGAGGAGAATTTGAAGAAAATTACTCTGGCTACCTACCTACTAATTTTTTGCTCACAACGTATGCTCCTAATGGAGATATTATTGATGAGTTAGAAGTTGCGAGTTTATTTATGGGAGATTACAGAAAGCAGGCTTCAATCAACAAAGATTTGCAAATAAGTACCGTAACAAGCGATGAGCAAAAAGAGATTTACCAAATAGATAGAAAAGGGGCTATCAAGAAAGTGGAGAAAGATAAAAAAGAAAACAAACGAACAGATTTTTATTTCTAAAAAACATAAGTCTTAAAAAGGCGACAACATCAAAATTTATGTTGTCGCCTTTTGCTTTTTATCCTTACAAACGCTTAATCATATTTTTGTAAGGGTAGAAATCAACTTGTATCGTATGGCGGGGAGAGGCTTTATAGCGTTTGCGTAGTTTTTCTTTGTATCCTTCAATATCGGCAAGCATTGCCTCTTTGGAAGGCAGTTTGCTTTTACCTTTCAGAATACGTGCTACCCACTCCGATTGTACTTCAGCAAGGGGCATAATTGCTCCAAGAGGTTGTACCAAACCAATAAAAAACAGATTGTTATGTTCGGGGTGAATAACGTGCTTGTATAAAGAAACTTCGTTGGTTTCTTCGGCATTGAGGAAATTCTTATCAAAGAAAGGAAAAGCAATTTTATAGCCTGTGGCATAGATAAGTACATCTGCTTTTTCTTGCGAGCCGTCTTCAAAAATAATATTATCGCCTGCTAATTTTTGAATGTTGGGTTTGATATGGACTTTGCCGTGCCCTGCAAGCGAAAATAAATCTTGCGAAATAGTTGGGTGTTCGGAAAGTAGAGGGCGTTTGGGCTTGGGAATGCCATAATTTTCTTGTTTGCCACGAGCTACCCACAAACAAAATGAAAGCAAACCTCTCTTGAACCACATTGGTAGCCATTCTACGCTGTATTTGTTGAGCGTATCAAAAGGCTTGCCAAGAATATATTTGGGCAAAACGTATGCACCACTTCGGGTAGAAATCATCACTTTGCCTGTGCTGGTACGAGCCGCCTCGCAAGCAATATCTACTGCCGAATTGCCAAAACCTACTACTACCACATTTTTATTCCCTAAAAAAATATCGGGTGTTTTGTAATCGTGAGAATGGAGAACTAATCCATTAAACTCTCCCTCAAAATTAGGATAGCGAGGTTTCCAATGATGCCCGCTGGCAACCATTACGGCTGTATAGGTTTTCTTTTCGCCATTATCCAAAGTTACTTCATACAAGCCGTTGGGTAGCTTTTCTACTCGTTCCACCCCCGTTTTGAAACGAATTTTATCCCTAAACCCAAAATGATTGACATAGCTTTCAAAATACTCCATAATTTGGTAATGGCTTGGGTAATCGGGATAATTTTCGGGCATAGGAAAATCGGAGTATGCCATTACTTTTTTAGAAGTATTGATATGCAAAGAACGATACGAGGAGGACATTCCGTTATCGTTCATATAACGCCAATTTCCTCCAATACCCGAACCTTTTTCGTAGCAATCGAAGGGGATATTATTTTCTTGTAATACTTTGCAGGCTACAATACCACTGGAGCCTGCACCAATTACACAAACTTTATGTTCCATAATAAGCACACAGATAGTTTAATTGAGAAGTTTGAGGGTAGAGCGTTTGAAGTTTGAAAGTTTTTTGTATCATTAAACCTCTGAACTTCAAACATTTAGAATAATTCTTTTGAACTCCCTATCCTCAACTTTTTACTTCTTTATTTTCAAACATTTACAAAGCCTTTTTGTTTGATGAAATTTTCCCAATCTTCTAAAATTTTTCCTTTCATTACGCGTGGAAATTTAGTTTGACCGCCTTCTTTGCCTTTGGAACGCATCCAATCATAGAATAGGTGTGTGGGTAGGGTATGTACGAATATTTCTTTGAGGGCGGCACTGCGTTCTACTTTGTAGTCGTCGTTTAACTCACAGAGTTTATTATCCAAGCGTATTTTAAGCTCCTCGCTGTTGATAGGCTCATCAATGCCAATATACCAACGATGAGCAAAAAGAGTATCGTACTTGACGCCTGCTACGGTAAATTCTTTCACCGTGAAACCCATTTCATCAGCAACACTTTCAATAGCTTTGTTCATATTATCCACAGAAAGATGCTCGCCACAAAGGCTTAAAAAATGCTTGGTTCTGCCTGTAATTACAATTTCAGAGAGTTTTTTATCTACAAGTTTCACAGTATCGCCAATAAGATAACGCCAAGCCCCAGCACAAGTAGAAAGTAGGATTGCGTATTCCTTTCCCTCCTCAATTTCATCAATGAGCAAGGTTTCAGGTTTTTCAATCATTTCGCCATTATCATCAAAATTTTTATCGTTGAAGGGTACAAACTCTAAAAAGATACCATTGTTGAGCACTAATTGCAACTCACCTTGTGGGCGAGCCTGATAAGCGATAAACCCTTCGGAAGCAAGATAAGTTTCCATATACACCAGAGGCTTGGCGAGCAGTTTGTTGAAACTATTTTTGTAAGGCTCAAAAGCTACGCCTCCGTGTACGTAAATGGTGAGGTTAGGCCAAATATCGTGAATGGTTTTTACGCCATAATGAGCAATGATTTTTTCAAAAAGAATTTGTATCCAAGCAGGAACCCCCGCTACTATGGTAATATCCCATTTGGGGGCTTTGAGAACAATCTCGTCTAATTTTTCTCCCCAATTGCTTTTTTTAGCAATTTTTCTGCCCGGTTTGTAAAAGTGCTGAAACCAAAAAGGAATTTTAGAAGCAGTAATACCACTCAAATCGCCCGAAAAATAAGTGCCGTTGTAGTTGAGGTGGGTACTACCGCCAAGCATCAAAATACCTCCTTCATACAATTTGGGTGGAAGTTCGGGATAGTGAGCAAGTGAAAGTATCTGGCGAATACTTGTTTTGCGAATAGCTTTTATCATTTCTTTGGTGATAGGAATATATTTGCTGGAGGCTTCGGAAGTTCCCGAACTTAAAGCAAAATACTTGATTTGTCCTCGCCAACAAACATCTTTTTCTCCATCGCGGGCTTTGTGCCACCATTCGTTATAGATTTTGTTGTAATTGAAAGTAGGAACTTGCTCTTTGAATAGTTCGTAAAACTTTCTATCGTTTTTGGCGTTTTTCTGAATAGCATCAATGATTTTATTGAAGTTGTAAGTTTTGCCAAAAGCAGTGCTTTCGGCATTGGTAAGCAACTTGAGCAGTTCTTTTTTCTGCAAAATGAAAGGAGATTTGTTTTCCTGCTCTATGCTTTTGCGTAGTTTGATGCCTTTTTTGAGGAGAGTACCAAGAATTGCCATAAGCGTAAAAATATTTTGTTTGTTTTGCCCTCAAATATGTAGATTTGCTTTGAATTTTCCAAGAAAAATTGCAAAAATTTGAAAAGTGCAAAATAAAATTTGAAAAGTACAATGTTTGAGCTTGAAAATTATCAAAAAATATTGCAAGAACTCGGAAACGTGCATTTGATAGCAGTTAGCAAAACAAAGCCTATTAGTGATTTGCAAGAGGCTTACAATGCAGGAGTAAGAGATTTTGGCGAGAATAAAGTGCAAGAAATGTGCGAAAAGCAACCGCACTTGCCCCAAGATGTCCGTTGGCATTTGATAGGGCATTTACAAAGCAACAAAGTTAAGTACATTGCTCCTTTTGTTTATCTGATACACTCTGTGGATAGCCTGAAATTATTGCAGGAAATCAATAAGCACGCCCAAAAACACAACAGAACAATCAACTGCCTCCTACAAATTCATATTGCCCAAGAGGAAACCAAATTTGGTTTAAGTTACGAAGAAGCTGAAAGTCTTTTGCAAAATACAGCTCTAAAAGCACTAAAAAATATTTGCATAAAAGGTTTAATGGGAATGGCAACTTTTACAGAGAATACCGAGCAAGTACGCAGAGAGTTCAGAGGCTTGGCGGAGTTTTTTCGGTATTGCAAGCAAAAGTACCAAGATTTTAATCTTGACTTCCAAGAGCTATCAATGGGTATGAGCGGCGACTATCCGATTGCCATTGCCGAAGGCTCTACAATGGTGCGAATTGGAAGTGCATTGTTTGGTAGTAGATAAATTTTGCCTTCCCAATCAACTAAAAAATTGTTTCAGTTCATTTTTTAGAAAGCCAATAGCCGCAATTGTAGGGCGAATGTCGTAGTTATTGGCGTTTTCTAAAATTTTTTTAGCCAGTTCCAAAGCATTGCTTTCGGGGGCTACTTGTGCGGCAGAATTGTTGATGAGCGAAACAATCTCTTCTCTGGCAGTCTGTACCATATTCCAAGCTTCATTGCTCATATACATCTGTTGTGAGAAATTGTGAGCAAATTCGTTGCGTATTTCGTGTAAAAGAATTTGTTGGAGTTCCTCGGAAGTGAATTGTGAAACTTGCAGGCGAGTAAGCATATTTTCGGGGCTAATTCTTTCTAAAAAAAGGCACATACGTTCATAAGCCTGCAAGCGGATAGTTGTGATAGTTTCAGTATTTTTGAGCTTGATTTCAGCCAAACGGCGTTCAAATTCTTTTTCTAAAAAATTGCGAGCCGTTAGATACATTCCTAAAAGAACAAGGCTTGCGGGGAGCGTAATTTTTAATAAATCAGCAACAACTTCCATAGTTTGTGTGTATTGAGTTTAGTTTATCAGATTATTTTTTCGTAAAAATTCCTCGTTGATATTGAGTTTTTCTTGAATAGTTTTCAAAGGGATACCCATTTCTATCATTAGGCGAATGGTTTGCACTTTTTCTTGTTCCAGTTTTTCAGCCTTTTGGCGTTCTTGCTCGGCTTTCTGACGTTCCTGTTCAGCCTTTTGACGTTCCTGCTCGGCTTTCTGACGTTCTTGTTCAGCCTTTTGACGTTCTTGCTCTGCAAGAAGCTTTTGAGCTTCTTTTTCAAGTTGTAATTTTTGCTTTTCCTCCTCAATGCTTGCCACCTTTTTCTCTAACTCGTTGATTTCCTCTTCGTATTCGTTCATTTCAGTCAGATAATCATCTTCGGCAATCATTTTGTTGCGTAATGTTTTTTCTTGTGCCGCCGCTTGCAATCTTCGTATAATGGGACGATATTTTTCAGGAAAATCCTCTTCTTTTACGTTCAAGATATGAAAATCCTCGCTTCGGTTGTTTTGGTCAAAGATACTCAAAATTTTCTCCAAATCGCTCTGATAGCGTTCTTTTAGGTATGGAATATTTACAACGATTCCTTTATGAAATAAAGCGGGAATAAAATGCCCTTTTTCGCCAATAATTTCGCCGTTTCGTTTGTCTTTTACGCAGTTATCAATGTCAATGACAGGCACACCTGCGTATTCTTCCAATCCATAACCCAAAAAGAAAATCGCATAAATGGGCAAGCCTGCCTTGTATCGTCTGCCTGTATTGCGAGAAGTTACCCAATAAAAATACTCTTTTTTTGCATATTGACTGCCCAAATAGGTTCTAAATCGTATCATATCGCTGGTGAGCTTGCTTTTCTGCACCTCAATAATAATGATTTTTTCCTCTCCTGTTTCGGTGCGAATTTT
>CAZZLW010000005.1:0-30143 GCA_964654605.1 uncultured Cytophagales bacterium
AAACTCTGCATCGGGGTCGGGGGGCGAGCCGCTTCCTTGTGCCAGAAAGAAAGCGGGCAAGAAAGCAGGTCTTAGTTCAAAGTTGTAGAGAAGCTGAGCCGAGCCATTGATTTGGGGCAAACCTATGCCCAAATATTCTTGGTTTTTGGCTTGTGCAATTTGCTCATCAAGTACCGATTTTTGCATTAGGGCAGTATTTTGGTAGGCATATTCTATGCACTGCTCCAAAGTCATTGTTCTTTTTTCTTGGGCAAAAGCACTTTGCCACCCGAGTAATCCTAAAAATCCAAAAGTTAAAAATAAGTTTTTCATAAGGCTTTATGTTTGTATCATAGCGGGTTGAAGGTATGTAGAGTAGAGAAATTGAATGATTTTTCGTATTTTTGCAAGGTGCTTTCCAAAACTTCCAGCCCCTTGGGGGTAACTATTCCACGAATAAAATGTTCTAAAAAAGTCATTTGAAGGCTTACCAAATCAAATTTGTTAGGTGGAAATAGCTGAATATCAAATGCCATTTCTACTTCTGTTACACGCAAAATAGCCAGAGCCTCTACATTCAAATCCTGACGATACAGACCTTCAGAAATACCCTGCTCCAAGTTTTTACGTACTTGGGCAATGATAAAATTGCGTTTATGAGCTTGCCACAAAGCCCAAGTTTTGGGGTGGTAGCGTTGTAAATCAAAAAAAACCGAAGGATTTACGCCTTTGAGCCGATTTTTGAGGTGTTGGCTCATCAAGATCACTTCGTCAATGGCATTTTCGGTATGTTCGGATATTTTGCAGATTTGCTGTTCATCTTGCTGAAAATGCCTATCTGCTACTTTTTCTACCAAGGCGTCTTTATCCTGAAAGTATTGGTAAATGGTTTTTTTGGAAATGGCAAGCTCACGAGCAATATCGTCCATTGTGATGCTCCTGATGCCATATCGCATAAATAGTTCTTCGGCTTTGGCGAGTATGCGTTCTCTATTTTCCAAGTCTGCTCAAACGTTTTGGTTTCACGCAAAAATATTTTCAGGCACAAAACTATGGAAACTTTGAAAATGTTTCAAGTTTCTTGTGTTTTTTTTGTAAAATTTTTGTTAAGCCGAAGTTGAGGGGTTTTTCTGCTAATCAAACTTTACTCGCAAAACATACAGAAGGTTTGAATAGCTCAAAGTTTGGTGTTCAATAGTTCAATAACTTCAATTTTTACTTTTTGTTTCTTGCCTATTGTTTCCTGTTTCCTACTTTGCCCAAGCAAAGATTTTTTCGCAATTTTTTTGAAAAACCCAAAAAACTTGTGCAACTTGCGGCAAAAAATCAAAAAACTATGGCAGGTAATAGAACTTTCTCAATGATTAAACCCGATGCCGTGCAGGCAGGAAATATTGGTGCAATTTTGAAAATGATTGAAGAGGCAGGTTTCCGTATTTCGGCAATGCGTATGACCAAACTCTCTAAACAAAGAGCAGGGCAATTTTATGCTGTGCATAAAGAAAGACCTTTTTACAACGACCTTTGCGAGTATATGTCTTCGGGGCATATTGTTGCTTTGATTTTAGAAAAAGATAATGCCGTAGCTGATTTCCGCAAACTGATTGGTGCTACCGACCCCGCCAAAGCCGAAGAGGGTACTATTCGCAAACTTTTTGCAAAATCTATTGAAGCTAATGCTATCCACGGCTCCGATTCTGACGAAAATGCCGAAATAGAGGCTTCTTTCTTTTTCTCAAAAATGCAACAATATTAAACCTCTGAATTTGTCTAAAATACTTTGAACGCAAGCCTTTTTTAGGTTTAAGAATTTGTAGTTCAAAGTTCAAAAGTTTTAGATAAGTTACATACCCAAGCAATTAGCTTACAAAATTTTTAGGCGGGGCTTACATAAAAGCCCCCTATTTCTTAATCTTTAATCCATTGAACCTTAAATACTTGTGCAATGTTGGAACGTTATAGCTTGAAAATTGCTTCTGAGTTGGGCATAGGTATCAGACAAGTAGAAGCAACTGCACAACTGCTCCAAGAAGGAGGTACAGTGCCTTTTATTGCTCGCTATCGCAAAGAAGCCACAGGTAGCCTTGACGAAACACAAATTACGGCTATTCGCGATAGGTTAGAGCAACTTGCTGAACTGGATAAACGCCGTGAAACTATCCTGAAATCTATCAAAGAGCAGGGTAAACTGACTCCTGAATTGGAGCAAAAAATCCAAGATGCTGAAACAATGAGCGTTTTGGAAGATTTGTACTTGCCTTATCGTCCTAAAAAACGTACCAAAGCTACCATAGCCAAGGAAAAAGGTTTAGAGCCATTGGCTATGCTTATTTTAGAGCAAAACGATATAGACTTGCAGGCAGAAGCAAGCAAATTCGTTGATGCCGAAAAGCAGGTAAATTCTACCGAAGAGGCTCTGGAAGGAGCAAGGCATATTCTTGCCGAATACATCAACGAACATCAAGAGGCAAGAGCCAAAATGCGTGATTTGTTCTTGAAAAAGGCAATGATTAGCTCCAAAGTTTTACCCGAAAAGCAAAAAACCGAAGAAGCCCAAAAGTTCAAAGATTATTTTGAGTGGTCTGAACCTATTGCTACTGTTCCTTCGCACAGATTGCTTGCTATGCGTAGAGGGGAAAAAGAGTTGATTCTGACCTTAGACATTGCCCCCGAAGAACAAGAGGCTATTGCTTTGCTTGAAAGAGAATTTGTAAAAGACAAAAACGAAAGCAGTCAGCAGGTAAAAATGGCTATTGCCGATTGCTACAAACGCCTCTTGAAGCCTTCAATGGAAACAGAAATTAGGCTTATTTCCAAGAAAAAAGCCGATGAGGAAGCTATACGCGTATTTGCCGAAAATGTACGTGAGTTGCTTATGGCTTCACCATTAGGCGAAAAAGTAGTATTGGCATTAGACCCCGGCTTTCGGACAGGTTGCAAATTGGTGGTTTTGGATAAAAATGGTAAGTTGTTGCATAATGAAACCATTTACCCCAACGAGCCGCAACGTGAAATCGCCAAATCGGCTCATATTCTCAAAACCCTTTGCGAAAAATACCAAGTGGAAGCCATTGCGATAGGGAATGGTACAGCAAGCCGCGAAACGGAAAGTTTCGTAAAGAGTTTGAATATCCCGAATGTAAAGATTTTGGTAGTAAATGAAAGCGGAGCTTCTATTTATTCGGCTTCGGAAGTAGCACGCGAGGAGTTTCCTGATTTAGATTTGACCGTCAGAGGGGCAATTTCTATTGGCAGAAGGTTGCAAGACCCGCTTGCCGAGCTTGTCAAAATAGACCCAAAATCCATTGGAGTAGGGCAGTATCAGCACGATGTAGATCAGAACTCTCTGAAACGAAGTCTTGATGATGTAGTGATTAGTTCGGTGAATAAGGTTGGCGTAGAACTCAATACCGCCAGCAAGCAACTTTTGATGTATGTGGCAGGTTTAGGCGAAAGTTTGGCTCAAAACATCATCAATTACCGCAATGAAAAAGGGGCTTTCCGTAGCCGTAGTGAACTCAAAAACGTGCCTCGCTTGGGGGATAAGGCATTTGAGCAGTGTGCGGGCTTTTTACGTATTCGTAATGCCGAAAATCCTTTGGATAGCAGTGCTGTACACCCCGAAGCATACGGCATTGTGGAGCAAATGGCAAAAGATTTGAATTGTAGCGTAAAAGATTTGATGCAAAACACCGAGCTACGTAAGCAAATAGATTTAAGCAAATATGTAAATGAGCGTTTTGGTTTGCCTACGCTTCAAGATATTATGCAAGAGCTTGCCAAGCCGGGCAGAGACCCTCGCAAAGAATTTGAAGAATTTTCTTTTGCCGAAGGAGTTCACGAAATCACCGACCTGAAAGTAGGAATGAAACTACCGGGCATAGTTACGAATGTTACCAAATTTGGTGCTTTTGTAGATATTGGCGTTCATCAAGACGGCTTGGTGCATATCAGCGAACTTTCGGATAAATACGTTTCAGACCCTACCGAAGTGGTAAAAGTAGGGCAAAAGGTTATGGTAACCGTTTTGGAGGTAGAAGTAGAACGCAGACGCATCGCTCTTTCGCTGAAAAGTGAAACCAAACCCGAAATGAAAAAATCTGAAAAACGCGAAAAGAAAAAGCAAAAGCAGGAAGATAGCTGGGAAGAAAAACTGGCGGCTTTGAAAGCCAAGTTCGGTTCGTAGCTCTTTTTTGTAAATTTTTCTTGGAACAGTCCGAAAAAATGCTATTTTTGGGCTGTTCTTTGCTTTTATACCACTCTAAACTTGCTACGTTATGCTTTCTGATTTCCAAAAACAAAAAATTAGCCGAATGTTTCGTTTCTTTGATGCCGATGGCAACAAAGTAATAGAACCCGAAGATATGGATATTATCGCCGAAGAGTTCCGAAAAAGTTTTGGCTGGCAAGTAGGCTCCGAGGACGATAAGAAGTTCAAAGGAGCTTTGAAAAAATATTGGCGTAGGCTTACGCTGGGCAACGAAGATGCACAAGATGAACCTATCACCTTGGAAGTGTTTTTGAAGGCTTACGAAAGAAATCTGCAAAGTCCTCAAAGTTATGAAGAGTATGTAAAACCTTTTCTAGACCATATTTACCCTGCCATTGATACCAACAAAGACGATATGCTGCAGCCTTCGGAGTTTAATCATCTTTATCTCGGTTTCCGTAACTCTCTGCAAGAAGCTCAAGCCGCTTTCCAAAAATTAGACCTCAATGGCGATGGGGTACTTTCTCGTGAAGAGGTGTATCAACATTTTTACGACTTTCATTTCAGTCAGGATACTAATGCACCAGGTAACTTCTTTTTTGGGAGTTTGTAAGTTTAGATTTAGTTAAGGCATAATGATTTATGTTCAAAAAGTTTGAAGGTTCAAAAGTTTGAGGTAAAAGTTTAACTCCGCCAAAATATTCAATGTTCTAAATCCTGATTTACAGCTTCTTGTTTCCACAAATTAGACCTAAACAATTACGTTAGGGCATAAAGCAACTATGAAACTTTATAGAAACCTTTTGGCATTATTGATTTTGATTTCTTTGCGTGTGCAAGGGCAATATGCACCCAAATATAGCAACGAATTTTTGAATATTGGGGTAGGGGCAAGGGCTTTGGCAATGGCAGGCACCAGCACAGCATTGGTAGATGATGTAACGGCGGGCTATTGGAATCCCGCAGGGCTACTGAATATCAAACCCAAATATCAAGCCGCTCTGATGCACGCCGAATATTTTGCAGGGATTGCCCAGTACGATTATGCGGGTTTTGCTACTCCCGTAGATTCCAATAGCCATATTGCCCTTACAATTATTCGCTTTGGTGTTGATGATATTCCCGACACTCGTTTTATTTATGATGCCAATGGGGCTTTGAACTACAACAATGTTCAATTTTTTTCCGCCGCCGATTATGCTTTTCAGGTTTCTTATGCCAAACGCTTACCCAAGCTCAAAAACTTACAATTAGGTGGAAATTTCAAAGTCATTTACCGACAGGCAGGCGATTTTGCCACTGCTTGGGGCTTTGGCTTGGACGCAGGAGCAATGCTCAAACTCGGAAAATGGCAAATAGGAGCAATGGCAAGAGATGTTACAGGTACTTTCACGGCTTGGAGTCATAATTTGGCACTTATTTACACAATTTATGCCCAAACCAATAATCCAATCCCTCAAAATTCTGTGGAAATTACCGTACCCAAACTCAATATCGGTCTAAGCCGCTATTTTGTTATCAAAGAAAAGTTTGGCTTACTGCCAGCCTTTGAGTTGCAAAATACCTTTGACGGCAGACGCAATACGTTGCTGGCTTCCAATGTCGTTTCACTTTCGCCCGCCTTGGGCTTGGAAATGGATTACAAAAAACTTGTTTTCTTGCGTGTAGGGGTAGGTAATTTCCAAAAAATCAAAAATTTTGATGGTTCTACCTATAATAGCGTACAAACGAATTTTGGTGTCGGTTTCCGAATCAAACGCTTTGCCATTGACTATGCCCTTACAGATGTTGTAAGTAGCGATGCAGGGCTGTATTCGCATATTTTTTCGGTGAAAGCGGATTTTTAACCCTCTTGTAACTATTTACGTTCAAAAAGGTTAAAGGTTCAAGCGTTTGAGGTAAAAGTTTTACTCTGTTCATATCTTCTTCTAAACCCTGTTTCTCGCTTCCTATTTCCTGTTTCTATACTACAATTAGACCTAAACAATTACCCCCACTTTTGTTACGTTAGAGAGCTTTCTTCTGATTCGCTATTTTCAGAGAGTTTTCTTCGGGTTTTTCCTACCGACCAATAGTAAAAAATAGGGAAAACAAGTAAAGTAAATAGGGTAGCAGTTACCAAACCACCAATAATTACAATTGCAAGTGGTTTTTGCGATTCGGACCCTATGCCTGTGGAAATAGCGGCAGGCAATAGCCCCAATGCCGCCATCATTGCGGTCATTATTACAGGGCGAGTTCGTACTTTTACAGCCTTGATAATCGCTTCATCAATAGAATAAGTAGTTTTGAAATTCTGCTGAAATTCAGAAATCAGGATAACCCCATTTTGAACACAAATACCAAAAAGAGCTATAAAACCCACCCCTGCCGAAATACCAAAGTTGATGCCTGTAATGTGGATAGCTAAAATGCCACCAATGAGGGCAAAAGGAACATTGGCAAGCACCAATAGGGCATTTTTTACACTGCCAAACAAAATGAATAGTAGTACGAAGATAGCAATCAGACTCACGGGAATCATTTGTCCGAGCCTTTTAGAAGCACGTACTTGATTTTCAAACTCGCCTGTCCATTCTATACGATAGCCTTTGGGAAGTTGGAGATTTTTGAGGCGGGCTTGTGCCTCGGCAATGGTACTGCCCAAATCTCTGCCTCTTACCGAAAATTTTACACCTATAAAACGTTGTGTATTATCTCTGTAAATAAAGGCGGGTCCTGTATGAAGTTGTAGGGTAGCTATTTCTCGTAAAGGGATTTTGGTTTCGCGAGTGGTAGGAATCATCAGGTTCATTATATCTTCTTCATTTTTTCGGTACTCGTAATTGTAACGCAAGCGAATGTCAAATTTTCTATCGGCTTCATATTTTTGTGTAGCGGTTTTTCCTCCTACTGCCATTTCAATAATAGCTTGGGCGTCAGCTTTTTTTACGCCATAGATAGCCATTTTTTGCTCGTCGAGATGCACACTCATTTCGGGTTGTCCTGTATTTCGTAAAATCCCCACATCTTTTACACCTTCTACATCTCTGACTTTTTGAATTACTTCATCGGCGAGTTGGTCTAATTTTTCAAGATTTTGCCCAAAAATCTTGATAGCATTAGCGGCTTTGATACCTGCGGCGGCTTCGGCTACATTATCAATAATAGGTTGCGAATAGCTGTACAGAATCCCCTGATATTGTGAGAGTTTTTTATCCATCTCTTCAATGAGCTGGTCTAAACTTATGTTTCGCCTCCATTTTTCTTTGGGTTTCAAATCTACTTGAAACTGCACGAAGTAAAAGCCATTGGGGTCAGTGCCGTCATTACTTCTGCCAATTTGAGAAAGAACATTACTTACTTCATCAAAAGCACCGATTTCTTTGCGAAGCTCTTCAGTAAGTTTTACACTTTCTTGCAAAGAAATACTCATAGGCATTTCTGCGGTAACCCACAAAGCTCCTTCGTTGAGCTGGGGCAAAAATTCAGTACCCATCCAGTGGGTGGAAAGCAATGTTAGTATCAGAGCCAGTCCTGAAACAAGCACAGAAAGTCTTTTGTGCCGATAGGTTTTGCGAAATAATGTTTCTACCACTGCATTGATAAAATCTACAAAGCGATTGTGTTTTTCTCTGACATTGCGGCGTAAAAGAATAGAAATGAGCAGTGGCACAAGCGTCAGCGTAAAAAGCAATGCTCCCAGCAAAGCAAAACCCAAAGTGTATGCCAGTGGCGAAAACATTTTACCTTCTACTTTTTGGAAAGAAAAAATAGGCAAGAGTGCCGAAATGATAATAAGTTTGGAGAAAAAAACAGCTTTGGCAAGTTGAGAGCCGTGTTTTTTGATAAAGCCTAATTTGGCAAGTTTATTGAAACGCTCCATTCCATTTTTTTGTGCCAAATGATGTAAAGCAACAAACAAACCTTCAACCATTACTACTGCTCCGTCTATGATAATTCCAAAATCTACTGCTCCCAAAGAAATCAGATTGGCACTCATTCCTTTCAGGCGTAAGCACATAAAAGCGAAGAGCAAAGAAAGCGGAATAATAAGAGCTACAATGAGTGTAGTACGCCAGTCTGCCATAAAAATTAGCACTATCACCGTAACTAGCACAATACCTTCTACCAAATTGTGCATTACGGTATGTGTGCAATACTCCATTAAGTTGTCTCGGTCGTAGATAGGCTTCATTTTTACATCGGCGGGCAATACATTTTTGTTGAGGTCATCAATTTTGGCTTTAAGACGAGCAAGCACTTCGCTGGGGTTTTCATTTTTACGCATTACAACAATGCCTTCTACTACGTCGTTTTTTTCGTTATAGCCCACTTGCCCCACTCTTGGTGCCGAACTTTCGCTTACTACGGCTACGTTTTTTACTAAAACAGGATTATCCTTAAACTCTGCAACAATGGTATTTTCAATATCTTCAATGGTATTCAGCAAACCGATACCTCTTACCACATAAGCCTGTCCATTTTTTTCTATAATATCGCCTCCTACGTTCAGATTGGCTTTGCTTACTTGCTCATAGACTTGCAGGGGTGTAAGGTCGTATTTTTGCAAACGCACAGGGTCCAAGGTGATTTCATAAATTTTTTCTTGCCCTCCGAAGGCAACAATATCGGCAACCCCGGGAACTGCTCGCAACTGCCTATCCAATACCCAGTTCTGAATGGTGAGTAGCTCGCGGGTATCTTTGGTAGGGCTTTCCAGAATGTATCGGAAAATCTCGCCTGTGGGTCCGTAAGGGGGCTGAACTTCGGGTTCTACGCCATCGGGCAGAGTTACGGTACGCAACTGATTATTTACCTGCTGGCGGGCAAAAAAGTCTTCTACATCATCATCAAAAATAATTTTTATCACCGAAAGCCCAAACATCGTAACACTGCGAACATTGGTTTTTTTCTGTACGGCGTTCATTGCAATTTCAATAGGGGTAGTAACAAAGCGTTCTACCTCTTCGGCACTACGCCCACTCCATTGCGTAACAATAATGATTTGCGTATTGGTAACATCAGGAAAGGCTTCTATGGGCGTATTCATAAAACTCAAAACCCCTATCACTACTGCCAGACCTACCCAAAAGAAAGTAAAAGCACGATTTTTCAGCGAAAAAGCAAGAATCTGCTTGATAAAACGATTCATAATTGCAGGTTTTAGAAAGCGATTGGTTTAGGAAAGCACGGAAAATTCTAATCGTTGAGGGCATCATAGATAAAAAGGGCTTCTTTGGAAACGACTTTTTCCCCTGCCTGCAAACCTTTGGCGATATAAGCTACCGAACCCGTTTGGCGATAGACCTCTACTTGTCGGGTTTCAATGTTGTTGCGGTCTTTGAAAACCATTACCCAAGTTTTGTTTTTATCAAAAATAACAGCAGAAGCAGGAATGGCGGGCATTTCAGCATTTTCATCTATCAGCAAAGTAATGGTAGCACTCATTTCGGGTTTGAGCAGAAGGTCGTTATTTTTGATTTTGACAAGCACCTTCATCGCTTTGGTTTCGGGGTCAATGGCATTAAAAATTTTATCTACTCTGCCCTCAAAGGTTTTATCAGAGTAGCTAATCGTATTGACTAGGGCTTTTGTACCCACTTTTACACGGGCAATGTTAGACTCATTCACATTCCCAAGCACCCAAATTTCATCAATTTGGGCAATAGTGAAGAGTACATCACTTTTGTCGCTTCGCAAGAGTTCGTTTTGGTTAATATCTTTCTGCACAATAAATCCGCTCATTGGGGCTGTAATGTTGTAAATAGAGCCTGCTTTTAAGCCATAAATGCTATACACTTCGTTGATACGGGCTAACTCGGCACGGGCTTTTTCCAATTCTTTTTGAGCAGAAATCAGGTCTTTATCCGAAGCTAATTTGCCCTCATAAAGGTCTTTGGTTACCTGTACATTTTTTTCAGCAAGAGCTATATTTAGTTGGGCTTCAAGACGCTGTTTTTGCAAATCGGCTACTTCGCTACTACGTACTACGGCAAGCACTTGCCCCTGCTGAACGAAATCGCCTAATTCTACATTGATTTTCAGAACGCTTCCGCCTACTACCGGATACACGTGAGCCATACGATTGTTATCGGAGGCTATTTTGCCAAAGAGTTTCAGCTCGCTTCGCACAGGCTCAACTTTTACTTCGGCAAACTCGCAACGTTCCATCATTTTATCGCTCATATAAAATGCCGCTTGCATCTCTTTGACTTCGTTTTTGGTGCAAGCCATAAGCCCCGAAAGGCACAGAATAATCCAAAATTTTTTCATAATATCCTAATTTTCAAATTTGTAAATATCCGTTGCCACAACAAAATTGATAAAGTTTGCAGAAAAGAGTAACCTCATTCTGGCTCTTTGGTATTCTACTAAGGCATCATTGTAAGCCTCAAAAAAATCTACAAATTCAAGCAGACTGATGTTTTTCTTGCGAAAGTTGTTCTTAATGCCTTCAAAAACTGCCTCGTATTCCTGTGAGTAGATTTTTTCAACGCCCTTATAGGTTTCTATGCTTCTTTGCATATTTTGCCAAGCTGATAGCACTTCGGTTTCAATTTCTTTTTGTTTTTGTTCAAAAAGCAAATTCACAGCTTTTTGCTCGGCTTGGGCTATCTTGATATTGCCTTTATTTTTATTCCATAAAGGAAGTGGCAGAGCAATACCAATATTGATTTGATTGACAAAAGCTCCGCCACGCTGGTCATAGGCTAGTTGAGTAGCAAGGTCGGGTACAACGAGTTGCCTTTGCAATCGCAGACGCAAAGCCGCAATTTCTTTGGATAGTTGCATTGCTTGAAGGTCTTTGCGATTTTGCAAAGCTATTTGCAGAATTTCGTTGTAGGCAGGCAAGAAACTTGTTTTTGCAAAAGTATTTTCGGCAAGGGTAGGCAGAATGATACGGCTGGTTTGAAGCAAAATTTGAAGTTTTTGGTTTTCCTGAATTTGCTCTTGCAGAATGGTGGAGCGTTCTTGGTAAATTTTCAGATAAGCAGATTTAAGCCGAATCACATCTTTCATAGGCAGATTTCCTTTTTGTACCTGTATTTCGTAGGCTTTGATAATAGAATCCAAAACCTGAATTTGCTGGGTGTATTTATCGGCAATTTGCTTTTGTTCGTAAAGTGTGAAATAGCTTTGAACAAGCTGAAATTTGAGATTACGTATCAGTTCAAAAAACTCGTTTTTGGCTATTTCTTTGTTTTTTTGGGCTATGGATATTTCGCTTTTACGCTTACCCCCCAAAATCAGGATTTGCTCTAAGGCAAACTCTTTTTGTCCTGTATTACCGATATGCAAAACTTGCTGGTTTTCAGGGTCAATCAGATTGAGACTTGCTATAAAAGTAGGATTGGGGTATAGTTTGGCTTGCAAAATTTGGGCATCTGCCGCTTCAATATCATATTGTTTGGCAAGCAAGAGGAAATTTTTTTCTAAAAAAATTTTTTCGGCTTCTTGCAAGCTAATCAGAAGCGTATCTTGGGCAAAACCTTGCCCGAAGACTATCAGAAACAGGGAAAGAAGGCATAGTGTTTTCATAGTGCCAAAGGTATGCCTTCTGACCTTAATAACACCTTAATAGTGATAAAAAAATGCTTAATCGGCATTTACAGGCAGTTGCAAAAGCATTACGTTCTGGGGGTATTTGTCTTGGGCAAAATAACTGATGCTACCCTGATGCAATTGTACTATACGCTGTACAATGGTAAGCCCTACACCCAAACCTGCTACTTGCTTGCTATTTTCGCCTCTGAATACATACTGAAAGAGTTTTTTCTGCGATTCTTCGCTAAGCGTATTGCCGTCGTTACCAAAGCGAACTTCCAAAATATTTTCTTTACGAGCAATTTCTACGTATATCTTTTTATTTTCGGCATATTCATAAGCATTTTTCAGTAAATTGAAAAAGGCAATTTTTAGCATCAGGGCATCTGCCAGCAGTTTCATTTGGGCAGTATCGTGGATATTTTCGCTGATATGAAAATCTAACTGAGCCTTGGGGTATAGGGCAGAAAGTTCCTCAAAACTTTCAAAAACAATTTCATCTATCTGCAACAAGGTAAGCCCTTTGTAGCTATTTTCTTGGCTTTTGGCAAGTTTGAAAAGTGTATTGATAACGTCTGTAATTTGCCGTAAGCCATTGATTTGGTATTGCAAGACCTCTTTACATTGCGGATATTGGGGCAGGGCTTGCTCCAAATGAGCTACCAAAATGGTAATAGGCGTTTTTAGTTCGTGAGAAAGGTGTTGAATAAAACGTCTTTGGAAATCCACTTTTTGGCGTATGCGTTCCAAAAGTTGCTTAAATTTGGAAGCTAAAATAAAAATTTCTGTATTGGTTTGCGGTAGGGCAATCTGGGCGGTAGGTAGGTTCTCAAAATCAATTTTTTCAATTTCACGGCTAAGCATTGTAATAGGTTCGGTAATTTGCTTGGCTACATAACGCGTAAGCAGAAAGGTTATCAGAATAATGATAAGGTAGATGCTTAAAAGCAACCAGCCCAAAAAATTTAGTTTATTTTTTCCATACTTATCATAAGCCTTGATAATGCCAAAATAGGCTTTGTTTTGGTCGTAGAAGCGATGAGCAAAAACTTCGTATTTTCCTTCTTCGTATTCAATTTCATCATCTTCGTGTTGAAGTGTATTGAGCAAGTCTTTGGGAAAATGAATGGGGGTATCATCAACGCTGTTGTAGATAATTTCGCCCCTTTCGTTAAAAAGTAATAGTTTTTCGTCATAAAGATTGTTGATGGTATTGCGGTCTAAGACTTGTAGAAGGTCTTGGTCTATATCTTTCTGCTCTACCAGCAGTTTGAATATAGTCAGAGTTTTGTCTTTTAATCTTTGGTAAAACTCTTGCTTGCGATAGGTAGCAAAAAAGTAATAAATCAGGCTCAAAGCCACTGCCATAACTATCAGAAACACTACCGAAAAGGTAAGCGTAATTTGATTAGTGATCTTGTTCGTTTTTACCCACATAATAGCCGAAACCGAGTTTGGTATGAATGAGTTTGGTAGCAAAATGCTTATCAATTTTGTTGCGAAGCGAATTGATAAATACTTCAATGGTATTGGTATTCACTTCGGTATTAGTGCCCCAAACTTTCTGTATGAGTTCTTTTTTAGAAACGGGGTTGCCACGTGCTTCTGCCAAAATAGTCAGAATTTGAAACTCGCGAGCAGTGAGCTTGATAACTTCTTGCCCTCTTTGGGCAATTTTTTTGGCTAAATCTATGTGCAAATCCTCAATAATTATGCCTTCGCTGTGGTTTTCTTTTCGGTTTTGGTTTCTTTTTAGCAGGGCTTTTAGGCGGGCTAAAAGTTCTTTGGTAAAAAAGGGTTTGGGCAAATAGTCATCTGCACCGCTTGCAAAGCCTTCCAGTTTGTCTTCAATTTCTCCGAAAGCAGTCAGCATCAGAATAGGGGTATGTATCTGATGATTTCTTAAATTTTTGCAGATTTCATAACCATTTTTGCCCGGCAAATTGATGTCCATAACAATACAGTCGTATTGCTTGCGTAAGGCTAATTTTTCTGCCAAAAGCCCATCATACACATTTTCTACGCTGTACCCTTCGGAAGTAAGCAATTTTTGCAAGTTTTCGGCAAGAAAAGGGTCATCTTCTACAATTAAAATTTTTTCCATAACAGATTTTTCAGGAATTTTCTACATTTCTGTCTAACATCTACCTTCAAAAATCCTGTTTCCTGCTTCTTGTTTCCTATTTCCCTATTAGCATATACTTACGAACATTCCAAAAAGCCATTTACCCACTCGCTATCAAATTTAGCCCCAATTTTTTCATAAAATCGTATGGCAGGCTCGTTCCATTCTAATACTTGCCAGCAGATACGCTTGCAATTTTCTTTTTTGGCAAAATCAAGAAGCACTTCAAAAAAGGCTTTGCCTACTCCCAAGTTCCGATAGTTTTCTCTGATGTAAATATCCTCTAAATACAAACATTTGCCTTTCCAAGTAGAATAACGAAAATACACTACTGCCATTCCGATAGGGGTTTCGCCTTGCCAAGCAATCCAGAAATGAAAGAGCGGCTTTTCGCCGAAAGCATCTTGTAGCAAATTGCTTTCAGTATTGAGAACCTCCTGAGGGGCTTTTTCGTATTCGGCTAATTCTTTTATCAAGGCAAGCAATACAGAAACATCTTGGGGACTTCCTTGTTTTATAGTAAAATTTTGCATAGCTAAAAAAAGGCTCATTGATGAGCCTGAAATTACGAACAAAAACCTGAAAAAACCTTACTTTGTAACTTTTTTTCGGTATTTTTGCATAAGTTCCAAAAAGTCGTCAGCATTTTTGTAACCAATTTCTTTGCCCAAAAGGTTGCCGTTTTTATCAATAAAAGCAATGGTAGGGTAGCTGAACACTTCGTACTTTTGAGCGAGTTGTATGCCTTCACCTTTTTCGCAATCTACTTTGAAAGCAATGAAGTTGGCATCGGCAAAATCGCCTATTTGGGTACTGGCGAAAGTGGTTTTGGTCATCAGTTTGCAAGGTCCGCACCAAGTAGTGTAGAAATCTACCATAATGGGTTTGTTTTGTTTTTGAGCTTCATTGAGGGCTTCTTGCCAACTGCCATTCAGAAATCGCACTTGTGCAAAACCTTCGTAAACCAAGCTCAAAAATACAAGGGTGAAAAGAAAATTTAAGCGTTTCATACAAATAAGAACATTTTTGATTTTTAGGACAATTTTTGAAACCTTTGTACTTTATTTACGAATTTTTCAGCAAAAATGTTACATAAAACCGAAGGAATTTGTTTGCACTATATCAAATACAAAGACCATTCCATAATTGCGAGAATTTTTACAAAAAATTTTGGCTTACAAAGCTATCTTATCAATAGTGTCAGAACTGCCAAACCTAAATTCAACATTGCACTTTTTCAGCCGCTCTCATTGCTGGAAATGGTAGTTTATCACCGAGAAGGCAAGGATACTTTGCAAAGAGCTTCCGAAATTCGCTTGGCTTACAATTTTCAGGAAATTCCTTTTGTTTTTGCTAAAAGTGCTTTGGCAATGGTAATTAGCGAAGTTTTGGGTAAGGTGCTGTATGGTGAATTGGGAAACGAAGAGATTTTTCAGTTTTTGAAGCAAAAAATTATTGATTTAGACCAAAACCCTGATTATAGCCATTTTTTACTCATTTTTCTGCTTGAACTGCTCCAATATTTAGGCTTTTGGAATGGCAATTTGGAAGAGATTTTTCAGAGTTTGCATCAGACAAAATATCTGAAAATCGCTCCAAGACATTTTGATCAAGAAATAGCAGTTCTGAAAAAGTTGTGGAACAAAGAATCTTTTAGTATTTCTCCTGCACAGCGAAGCGAGCTGATTGACCATTTGCTCAATTATTATCGGATACATTTTGAACATTTTGGTAAGTTGAAATCTTTGGAGGTATTCAGGCATTTATAAAAAACAAAGCCTGCACAAGTTTTTGTGAGGCTTTGTTAAAGTCATAGTTATAGCGATTGTAGAAATTTATTAGCAAATTCCTTGCCAAAATCTAAAAACTTGGCAAAAATATTTCTACAATCATACAGCGGGCACTGCCACCTGCATACGTTTCAATGGTTTGCAAAGGGCAGGGTAGTAGCCTTACATAACTTTCCAGACGTTTTTTTTGGGTTTCCTCAATGGAATCATAAGCTCTTTGCGAAAGCACAAGCAGGCGTTCGCCTTTGTTGTTACTGATTTCAATGCAGTTGGCAAGAAAATTTTTCATTTGCTCGTAGCTGATTTTGATAATTTCTTTTTGTGTTTTGCGAAAAGAATTAAGCAAATCTTCTTGGTCAATTTCGTCTTTTATGGCATCAAAGCAGATGATTACGAACTTATCGCCCATACTCATTACTACGTTGGTATGATAAATGGGCTGTCCGAATTCGTCGAGGGCTTGAAAGTTAAGACTTTTGTAATTCATTAGGTTGCAAAATCTATCTACTACTTCGGCGTGGGTACGTGGCGAAAGGCTGGCATAAGCAATTTTATTGTGGTGGTCTAAAACTAAACTGCCTGTGCCTTCCAAAAACTTGTTTCTATTTTCATAGTGCGAAAGGTTGATAACATTGCGAACTTTGTATTTATTTTTGAGCATATTCAAGATTTCTTCTCTTCTTTCGGCTCGTCTGTTGGGTGCTTGCAAAGGGTAAAGTACGATAGTTCCATCTTGGTGGGTGGTTATCCAATTATTCGGAAACATAGCATCGGGCTTGTAGGGTTCGGGGGTATCTTCGGCTACGAGTACATTTACATCATTTTCTCGCAAAAGTTCTACCATATTTTCAAACTCGTACAGAGCTTTTTGGTGTATTTCAGGCGAAAAATCTGCGGGAGTTTTCTGAAAAACATTGGTTGCGGCAGTTTCAGGATTAAAGCCGAAAGCCGCAGGACGTACCAGTAATAAATGCGAAGTAGTTTGCATAATTTTAGCGTTTGAAGGTTGAAAGTGTAAAGTTTGAAAGTTTGGGTTTTTTGAAGTTTGAGGTTTGAAGTTTAATGTTTAAGGTTTTATTCCCTTACACTTCAAACTTTTTGAACTCTAATGGAGCATATCATAAATTTCAGGCTAAAATCTATAAATTTTTTTCAACAAAATTCTTACTTTTGTGCAAATTTTTTGCAAAATCCTTTCTAAAAGTCAAAATTCCTTAAACCTCACAAAATAGTGCGAAACTTTATTGGCTTTATTTTACTTATTTTATCCAATCAACTTTTGGCTCAAAGTATTGCAAAGAAGGTAGTTTCCTTAGAAAATGAGCTACTATATTTTAGCAAAAGTTATAACCAATATGTAGCTTATACGCCTACCACTCATCAGAATAGTCAGTTATTGCATTTTTGGCTCAAACCTTCGGAATATACGGCTTACGACCTTGTTTTACACTTACAGGAAGAGGCTTATTGGTACATCAATCATAATTTACAAGGCAAACTTGCTTCGGGTTGGCATCGTTTTTCATTAGATAGCCTTTCACGCCGATATGGCTATCAGCCTATTTTTTGCACGCTATATGCCCGCAAGGGGAATTTTTTGAAGGAAATTGCTATTGGTTACCTCAAAAATGATTTTTCAAAACCTTCCAACGAGCAGATTGATAGATTTTATACTTATACTATTCGTAGAAATGCAGTTATTTTGCTGATTACTTTGCTATTGGGGTATGCAGTTTTGCGACAGATAGATTTCAAACTTTTGGTAGGTTATTTGCAGCTAAGCAAGTTTTGGAACATTCAACGGCGAATGGATAATCCGCTTTTTTTGCGTCCTTTTGCAGGTTCTAATATTCTTTTCTTGCTGAATTATGCTTTTTTGCTTGCGGTATTTTTTTATTTTTTAGGACTAACCAGCGAGGAAAAGCACAATGTTTTGCTAATTGGCAGGTATTTGGATAAAGATTTAGAGGCTTTGAGTATCAAGAGCCTTGCTTGGGCTTTTGCAATTATCCTGATAAGCTCACTCGCCAAGTTTCTGCTCATCAGTATTATGGCTTCGCTTTTAGGAATTTCTCGGGTTATCAATATTCATTTTTACGAATACATACGCATTAGTCATTTTTTCTATTTACCTCTTACGCTTATTTTATTGTATTTGGCTTTGCAAGTGCCTTTTCATTTGGAGTATTGGCACAATTTTTTCAAACTTCTTTTAGGAATTTTGTATGCAATGCGTTTTATAGCAGTTGGAGTTATCATAAATAAACTGGCAGAATTTAGAAAATTAGATTTTTATTCTTATCTTTGCGTCGTGGAATTGTTTCCGCTCCTTTTATATTGGAAATTACTTTTTTTTAGCTGAAAAAACTTGGGGGGGGGGATGTACAGGGCAAAATCTATGAAAGCAGATTGAAAGGTTTATAGTTTGAGGTTTGAAGTTTGATGAATTTGCGTAATAGATAGCTCTGCGAGTATTTTTTGTAGAAAATTTCTTTGTAAATCTTGAAAATCTTGGTATAAATTTTTTGAAGCAATGAAAGAAATGCTATTCAAGGAAGTAAAAAACCGAATGAAGCCTGTTTCCAGCATTTTGGTTACACAGCCTCAACCCACAGACCCCAAATCTCCCTATTTTGAGCTTGCCAAGAAATACAATTTGAAGATAGATTTTCGCTCTTTTATTGAAGTACAAAGGATTGATATGAAAGATTTTCGTAAGCAAAAAATCAATCCTTTGGAATTTACGGCAGTTATTTTTACCAGCCGCAATGCTGTGGATCACTTTTTTAGCATTTGCAAAGAGCTAAAAGTAGAAATGCCCCCTGAAATGAAATACTTTTGCATTTCAGAGCAAACGGCTAATTATTTGCAGAAATATATTGTAGTACGTAAAAGAAAAATTTTTACAGGTATCAAGACAGCAGAAGATTTGCTTCCTGCTATCAAAAAGAATAAAGACGAAAAGTTTTTGTATCCTTGCTCCGATATTAGAAAAGACGAGCTACCCGCTTTGCTTGAAAAAAATGGCATCAATTTTACCGAGTGTGTGATGTATCATACGGTAGCATCAGACCTTTCGGATTTGGCTGATGTAAAATATGATATTCTGGTATTTTATAGTCCTTCGGGGATTGCTTCGCTGTTTAGCAACTTCCCTGATTTTGTGCAAGGAAATACACGCATAGCCGCTTTCGGACCTACTACCGCCAAGGCTGTGAAAGATGCAGGCTTAATACTGGACATTGAAGCTCCTTTGCCCAATGCACCTTCAATGACAGGTGCTTTGGAAGCCTATATCAGGCTTGCCAACAAAATAAAATAAAAATTGTTTGAAAAAAATTTGCATTTTATTTTTAATTTTACATAAATTGCAGAATAAATTAGCACTTATTAAAACAAGTAGATGAAAAGAAATTTTACATACCTTTTATCCTTACAATTTGCCTTACTGGTATTGGTACGCTTGGGCTACGCTCAACAAGATGCCCAGTTCAGCCAATATATGTTCAATCCGTTTTACTACAACCCAGCGGTGGCGGGTGCTGATGGAAAAGCAAATTTTTTCCTCACGCACAGAACACAATGGCTCGGATACTCGGCTTCTTTTGATGATGGAGGCTCTCCTCAAACGCAAATGTTCAGTGCAATGGCTCCTTTTATTTTCGTGCCTAATACAGGAGTAGGTTTGCACGTAGTAAGAGATGTGAGAGGTCCGCTTACTAGCTTAGAGGCTCAACTTTCTGCAAATTATCATTTTAGCGTTTTTGAAGATAAAGGCAAACTTTCTGTGGGGGTAAGAGGAGGAGTGTATAGCCAAACTGTAGACGGCAATAAGTTTCGTTTTGTAGATGGCAATGATGCGGTTGCTCAATACTGGATTGGTAGAAGAGAAACGGCTCTCAAACCTGATTTAGCTTTTGGAGTTTGGTATAGCCAAGAAGATTTTTATGTAGGTCTTGCGGGTAATCACCTTTTGGGCTCGCAAATTAGTTTTGGATTAGATAACCTTATAGATAACGCACTTGCTCGTAATTTGTATGTAACAGGAGGCTACAACTATCCGCTGAATGACCAGTGGCTCTTACAGCCCTCTGTAATGATTAAAACCATTCCCGAAGCTACTCTTAAAACCACTTCTGTTGAGGTTTCGGTGCTGGGAACTTACAATCAAAAATTTTGGGGAGGTCTTTCATTCCGTCAATCTGATGCTCTGATTGCTATGATTGGAATGTATCCTCTGAAAGATAATAGTATGAGAGTAGGGTATGCTTTTGATTACACCATTTCTGGTAGGCAAGGTAAAGCTCCTACATCTCACGAGGTTTTCCTTAGTTATGGTTTGGCGTGGAAAAGATACGGAAAACCTACTCCCGAAACTCCCAGACACGGAACAAGACACTAACACAATGTAAAAAAATTGTAAAATTTTTTGCTTGATATTACGCAATATCAAAATTAGCATTATATTTGCATTGAAAACTCTCAAAATTAAAAAAACAAAGGTGTTATGAATAATTTGAATTTCCGCAACGTTTGGTTAGTCTCGCTTGTAGTGGGGAGTGCATTTTTGCAGGGGTGTGGCTTGCTTGGAGGTGGCAAAAAGAATGTAATGAAAAGTAAAGACCTCAACGACCGCATCATCAAATCTAAAGGTGAAATATATCGTTTTGATGTTGTAAGACCCGGTTGGGATCAGTACGTACCTCAAAGTATGGTGGTTGTTCCTGCGGGTACTTTCCATATGGGGCAAGCTGATGAAGATGTGCCTCATACACAAATCAACTACAACAAGCAAATTACTATTAGTGCCTTCTTTATGGACGAAACAGAAGTTACTAATAACCAATACCGCCTCTTTACAGAAGTAATGACCGCATACGCTTACAAAGGTGCAAACGGAAGTATACAATTAGACCCTGACTACGAAGCTAATGTAATGCAATATGTGGGGCTTAATTTGAGAGACCAAAGTAAAAATAACGCTCTTGATACGAATTTCTTAAATAAAATCTACCCTGATACGCTTCGCTGGTCTAATGAATACGCTCACCATATGGGCGACCCTATGATGGAGTATTACTTTATGCACCCTGCCTTTGATGATTATCCTGTGGTAGGTGTTAAATGGACTGCCGCTCAAACTTTCTGCCAGTGGAGAACTTTACACCTTGATTATCACAGAGCTATGCAAGGTTTGCCTTCTAACCCTCGCTTCCGTCTGCCTACTGAAGCAGAATGGGAATATGCGGCAAGAGGTGGCAGAAATCTGGCTAAATATCCTTGGGGCAATCCTTATGTACGCAATACATTGGGTTGTATGCTTGCCAACTTTAAGCCGGGCAGAGGTAACTATTATGATGATGGATTTGCTTATACTGCTCCTGTAGCTTCTTACTTTGCTAATGATTGGGGTTTGTATGATATGGCAGGAAACGTAGCCGAATGGTGCCAAGATGCTTATTATGAAGCCGCAGTACCTACCGTTTGGGATATGAACCCTGTGTTTGACCCTCAAAGCAAAAAAGGAGATGCTAATAGTATCGGATACAGCAATTTAAGTGCATACCCTCGTCGTGTGGTAAGAGGTGGTTCATGGAAAGATATTGCTTACTTCCTTGAAACGGGTACCCGTACCTATCAACATTTTGACTCTACTTCTACCTCTATTGGTTTCCGTTGTGCAATGACTTACCTTGGTCGTTCATCTGGCAACGAGATCAAAAGAGTACGATAAGAAATATCAAAATCTTAACCTTGTATTGTTTTCTTAACCTTAAATTTTTACTAAAATGGCTTACAAAGTTCTTAGTGCAAAAGAAAAATTTTATACCTACATTGTTCCTAAAATTGTAGGTGTGGGTGCTTCTATCGTTATTCTTGGTGCATTGTTTAAGCTAATGCACTGGCCTGGTGCCGCTTTTATGCTCATTGCTGGTTTAGGTACTGAGGCTGTAATTTTCTTCTTATATGCATTTATGCCTATTGATCCTCCTAAAACTGACCCCGATTGGGATAAAATGGTACAATCTTTGGCTGGTTTGGGTGGCGGACCTCAAAAAGATGAAAAAGTAGTTGCCAAACTTGCCGCTTTGGAAGCTCAAATAGCCAATGCTATCACTCCTGATGCTGTCAATAGCTTTGGTAGCGGTATGAAACAACTTTCTGATAGCGTAAGCAAAATGACTGCCATCGGTGAGGCTTCCGTAGCTACTGCCGAGTATGCGAAAAATGTGAAACTCGCTACCAATTCCCTAACTGAAATGAATAAAAACTTGGCTACTTCGGTAGGTGCAGTAACTGAACTTGCTAAAGCCTCTACTGATGCCAAAGCCTACCACCAACAAATTCAGACGCTTACTAAAACATTAAGTTCTCTCAACGCCGCTTATGAAATGGAATTGCAAGATAGCAAGAAATTTAGCGAGGCATTGAGCAAATACTATGGTGGTATGACTAAACTCATTGAAGGTGTTGTAGAAACTGCCAAAGATGCAGAAGGTTTGAAAGGACAACTTTCAGGACTTACTACCAACCTTACTGCTCTCAATAAGGTATATGGTGCTATGCTTACTGCTATGAAAGGAGCACAAGCCTAATTTTACATTATACAAAACCTACAAAGCCCTAAAATTGTTTTGTAGGTTTTCTTACCATACAATTCTGACCAAGTAAACTTTGAACTAAAACCAATAAACCGAAATACGTTATGGCAGGACCTAAAGAAACCCCAAGGCAACAGATGATTAACCTGATGTACTTGGTACTTACCGCCTTACTTGCTTTACAGGTGAGTTCATCTATTATTGATAAATTTTTATTTCTATCTGAAGCCCTTGAAAACAGTGCCGAAAAGAGCAAAACAAGCACTGATTTAGCTGTGAAAGCATTCGTTGATAAAGCGATAAAAGAGGGTGAAGATAAAGAACAAAGATTTATTATTAGAAAAAAAGCAATTGATGAAGTAGAAGCCAAAACAGATGAATTAGTTAAATACATTGATGAACTTAAAAGACAAATGATTATTGAGGCTGGAGATGGTTTGAGCAAGGAGGATCCTTCTAGACCAGAAAATCCAATGAATGAAACCAAGGTTGAAACATTTATGCTTGGACAAAAAAGAGCTTCTGAATTAAAATCAAAACTTAAACAATACACTGCGGCAATAACTGATATTGTTCGGAAAGTTGATAAAGAATACTCAAATTATGAAGTTAAAGATTTAGCCGTTGATTATGTTGGTAAAGGAGAGGATAAAAGGAAAACTTTTGAAGACAGAAGTTTTGGGCAAACACCCGTTGCTGCTTCAATGTCTGTGTTAAGTTATTTAAAGAATGAAGTTAGAACTATTGAAGCTGACGCTGTTAAAAAACTTGGTGTAAATGAGGTTCCCCCTTCCCCTGATGTTTATGTTCCAGATTTTTCTCTTGAATCAGCAGTTGTAGCTACGGGTCAAAAAATTAAGGGTAAAATGTTTTTATTTGCAACTTCTCAAAAAGTACCTGTTTCTGCCTCTTTGAATGGTAATACCGTACCAAATAATTCTCAAGGAGTAGCTGAATTTGAAATCCCAGCTGGTGGAGCTGGCAAACACGTTCTAAATGGCGAAATTAGAACAAAAATTAAAGGAAAAGATACTGTGTTTAGATTTACAAAAGAGTATCAGGTTGTACAGCCCAACATTTTAGTTGAAAATCCAAACTTGATTGCACTGTATGAGGGCTGTGGAAATGAATTGAATGTATCTGTGCCTGAGTTGGGGGCAAGTTACAATCCTAGTTTTGCAGGAACATCAGGAGCAACCGTTATTACAACAGGAGAGAAAACCAAAGTTGTTGTTGTTCCTAATGAAGGAGTTAAAGAGGTAATTTTAGCTGTTAGCAGTGGTGGTACTCCTGTTGGAACAAGAAAATTTGGAGTAAAACCTGTACCCTATGCAAGACTTGGAATAATGTCCGGTGGTTCGGAATTAAATTTGGCTAGAGGTCTAAATTCAAGATTAGGTGGAAATGTTTCAGTTCAGGTAATACCTGACCCTAACTTTAAACAATCTAATCCCAAAGATGCTTCATATAGTTTAGACAATGCTAATATAGAATTAAAAAGTGCTGGGAGAACAGTTGCTACTGCAAAAGGCACTGCAAATATAGCTTCTATGCTTGCAAAAGCTAAACCCGGCGATGTTCTAATAATAGAGGCATTAGGCGTAAAAAGAACTAATTTTAGAGGTCAGGTTTTGCCAGCTAGAGTAGCTAATCCTGTTCTTGTTGTTCCATTGAACTAATAAAAAAATAGTATAATAGCAATAAGAAATTGTTATTATACTATTGAATTTATCAATCAACTTAAAACATCTAATTATGAAAAAGTGTTTTATTTTCTTCTTGTTATTTGTAGCTACTATTAGCTCGTTTGGACAATTTGGCTACAACCCAAATGTTGTAAAGCCAGTTTTGGAAGATGATGTAATGTTTAGGAAATATGTTACACGGTATGTTAACTTAAAAGAGAAACAAAATTTAGGTTTCAGAGCAGATGGCTATGATTTTGCAACATCTGTTATTGAAGCCGCAAAAAACGGAAGATTAACGACATATAAGCCTAATCAAGGGATAAATATAGTTGAACAGATTGATAAAACCGAGAAATTTGAAGGTAGAGATGCTAACAATGATCCAGTAGTTGTTGATAGTGTTTGGATAAATCCAGTCATTTATGTAGATGCTATGGATCCTAATGGAACACCTATAAAAGTGCCTAGTAGAGGTAATCTTAAGACGAGAGAAGATATAACAGGTCTTGAAATATTGGAGGAAGTTGTATTTGATAAAAGAAGGTCAAGAATGTATATAAATATCATTTCAATAACTTTAGTACATCCAGGTGGAGATACTAGAGGTGCGGTTCCTAGCGATAAATTTATTGCTACCTTCAAGTATAAAGAGTTAGATAAGTATATGAGAGAACTTTATGTTACTTCTAATCAAAAAATGGCAAGATGGTATAATCCCAAAAATGAGCGAAGACATATGTGTGTTATGGATGCTTTTGAATTGAGATTATTTTCATCAAGAATCGTTAAAGTTTCTAATCCTGATAATAAGTTTTTATCTGAAATTACCAACAATAACATCACTGATGAGCTCTACAAAGCACAAGAAGCTGAAATGGAGTTAATGGAATTTGAGCATAATTTGTGGGAGTTTTAGGCTCAGCTCAAACCCCTCTCCGAAAGAGAGGGGTTTTTTATTGATGTATTTGCTGGTTTATATCTTTACATTCGGTAATAAAGTTCTTTCAATTTGTTTCTCGTAAGTTTCTTTTCCCAATCATCACCGAGAGCGTGTTTCCACATATGCGTCAGAGCCCAACAAACATCTATCATTTTTTCAACTTGCTCTTCTGTCCAATCATTGGAAAGGTTTTGGGGTATAAAAATATCATTTTTTGCTACCATTTGGTTAAATTCTTTGACACCTTCGGGGTAGAACTCCTCTAAATGCGGGAAAATGATGCAATTAGCAAAGCAGTGCCTTGTGCCAAAAACATATGAAAGTCCATAAGAAAGAGCGTGGCATACCCCTACCTCCGAGTACGTAAGGCTCAATCCGCCGAAATAGGAAGCAACCATCAATTTTTCATCATTCAAAGGGCTTTGCCCTGAACCTTCATTCAAAAATACTTCTTTGCACAAATCTATGGCTTTGTAGCCGTAGGCTTCGCTGAAAGTATTTTTATACTGCCCCGTCATAGATTCCACACAATGAATGTAGGTATCCATTCCTGTATAAAACCATTGGTTTTTAGGTACGGTGGCAATTAAATCGGGGTCTAAAATGATTTGGTCAAAGACCGTCCAATCGCATTTTAAGCCCAATTTTTTAGTCGGACCCGTCAGTACGGCAGTCATAGAAACTTCGGCTCCTGTACCCGAAATGGTAGGCACGCCTACGTGATACACTCCCGGTTTCTTGATAAGGTTCAGCCCTTGATACTGCACCGAAGAGCCTTCGTTGGTTAGCATCAGGGCAAGGGCTTTTGCAATATCCATAATGCTACCGCCTCCTATGCCAATTACTCCTGCGGGCAAACCTTTGCTTTGCAAAAATCTATCGCGAAGTTCATCTATTTGCGATGTTTTAGGCTCCTCACCCGAAGTATAAATAAACTCAATCACATCATTTTTTTCGGCGGGTATTCTTTGGTGAAACTCGGGTTTATCTTCAAAATAGTGGTCTATGAGAAAAATGAAATACCCTTCATTTTCTGAGCGTTTGGGGGCAATAATTTCACCCAGCTTATCAAAACTCCCCCTGCCATAGGCACATTTACTAACCGATTGAAAATTTTTGAACATTGTTTTTTTAATTTACGCTGAAACAAAATTGATTTATTTTTCTTGTAAATTTTTGAAAATCAAGAAATAAAATCTTGTAAATCTTGAAAATCATTTTCAACTTGCTGTAATTTCCTGACAAAGTTCTACCAACACGCCATTAGTGGATTTGGGGTGCAGAAAGCAAATAAGTTTATTATCTGCTCCTTTTTTGGGTGTTTCGTTGAGCAAAGTAAAGCCTTCGGCTTGCAAACGTTTCATTTCAGCCTCAATATCGGCAACTTCAAAAGCAATATGATGTATGCCTTCGCCTCGTTTTTCAATAAACTTTGCAATAGGACTATCGGGCTGGGTGGCTTCTAATAGCTCTATTTTCGTTTCACCCATCATAAAGAAAGAAGTGCTAACACCTTCACTTTCAACGCTTTCAATTTTGTAATGCTCCTTGCCAAAAAGTTTGGCAAAAAGATTGTTCGCACTTTGTAAATCTTTGACGGCTATACCGATATGTTCAACTTTAAGCATAATATTGTTAATTTTCAATGAAAAACCTCTATCTCGGAACTTCTACGGCTTGCAGAATCTGATGAATAACATCTTCTAAACTGATACCTTCAATTTCTTTTTCGGGAGTAAGCATAATGCGATGCCTTAAAACGTGAGGCACAAGGAATTTGATATCTTCGGGAGTAACAAAATCTCTGCCGTCAAGTGCCGCAAAGGCTTTAGACGCATTGAGCAAGGCAAGTGAGGCTCTTGGCGAAGCCCCCAAATACAAAGCGTGGTTGTTGCGTGTGCGTGTAATTATCTGAGCAATGTACGAAAGCAAGTGCTTTTCAATATGAATTTCCTTAATCACTTTCCGATAAGCCGTAATTTCCTCGCCTGTGAGTACGGGTTGTAAAGCGTCTAATTGCCCTTTTGCTTTGCGGTCGTTGGCTTTGGAAAGAATACCGATTTCCTCTTCTACGCTTGGGTAATTGACTTGCAATTTGAACAAAAAGCGGTCAAGTTGGGCTTCGGGTAGGCGATAAGTTCCTTCTTGTTCAATAGGGTTTTGGGTAGCAAGCACCAAAAAAGGTGGATTGAGTACATAAGTAGTGCCTGCAAAGGTAATCTGACGCTCTTCCATTACCTCAAAAAGTGCCGCTTGTGTTTTGGCAGGTGCCCTATTGATTTCATCTATCAGCACCAAATTGGCAAAAATAGGACCTTTGTGAAACTCAAATTCTGAAGTTTTTAGGTTGAAAACGGAAGTACCTGTAACATCAGAAGGCATCAGGTCGGGGGTGAATTGTATGCGGGAAAATTGAATGGAAGTAATTTTGGCAAATGTTTTTGCCATTAAGGTTTTAGCTACGCCAGGCACTCCTTCCAAGAGTACGTGTCCATCGGCTAAAATAGCAGTGAGCAGTAAATCAATTATCGTATCTTGTCCTACGATTACTTTGGCTACTTCGGAGCGTATTGTCTTGACTTTTTCACTTAGTTCGGAAAGGTTGATACGGCTCTGAAAAATTTGTTCTTGCTGTTCCATTAAGTTGGTGTTTGAGGGTTCAAAGGTTCAAAAGATTTGAAGTTTGAGGTTTGAAGTTTATTCTACTTCTTTCTTGTCTCTAACCCACTAAGTTCCTTTCTGTAAAAGCACTTTTACGGCAACAAAACCGAGGTGTTTTTCTAAAATTTTTCGGTATTCGGGGCGAGTGGTGAATCCATTGGTTTCGTTGAGAAATTCATTCCAAATGATTGTCCAATCGCTACCTTTGGGCATAATAAAGCCATAAGGGTTGGTTTGGATTTTACCTGCTGTGTGAATTTTAATAGGCTTACCATTTTGCAGGGCATCGGCATAATAGAGAAAATCGTGTTTGGTGAAAGATTTGGGGTCCGAAAGCACTTTGCTAATAAGTTCATCAGCACTATTGACATACACGATTTCCAAGTCTTTGAAATAGTTGTTCTTAATATCCAAAATTTCGGCTTCTTGGGTAGAGCCTCGCAAGGCATAGGCTTTCATACCTCTAAAAACGGCACTGATAGAAGGTAAACTCGTCAGGTCGGGTACGGAGTTGTGTGTGATAATGTAGGAGATATTATCAATGTAGCGAGGTGTAAAGGACATTTCTTTTTTACGCTCTTCGGTAATCGTAAAAGGACCCAAAGCAAAAACGCCACCCCGAGAGGCTTTGATATTTTGCAAGAAAAGAGTAAAATTATCTATGGGTTTTTGGATATTGACTTTGATATTGATGTTTTTGGTTCGTTTTACATAAGCAATAAATTCTTTGAGAATATCTACGCAAATGCCTTCTAATTTGCCATCTGCGGTTTTATACACATAGCGGGGAGTTTCAAAATACGTAATAATGATAGTAGCTTCTTTATTTTTTTGGGCGTTCGTCCAGCTATCGCCTTGCAGTTGTGCTTGCAAAGCTGAAATGCTCCATAGCCACAGCAGTAGTATTTTAATCGTCCTCATAGGCTCTGCGAGGTTTGGGTTCGTGTTTTTTGTTTCGGTTTTCGCAGTTTTCTTTGGTACATTGTCCGTAAAAAACCAAAGAATGGTGCAAGATATTAAATTTCATCAAATTACCAACCATATCCTGAATTTGCTGAATACGAGGGTCGCAAAACTCTAAAACTTCGTGGCAATCTACGCAAATGAGGTGGTCGTGTTGTTTGAAGCCATAAGATTTTTCGTATTGAGCCAGATTTTTGCCAAACTGATGTTTGGTAACCAAATCACATTCTACGAGCAAATCCAGTGTATTATACACCGTAGCCCTGCTCACACGATATTTTTTGTTTTTCATACTGATATAAAGTTCCTCTACGTCAAAATGGTCTTGACGAGAGTAAATCTCCTCTAAAATCGCAAATCTTTCGGGGGTTTTGCGAAGTTCCTTTTTTTCCAGATAAGCAATAAAAATTTTTTTTACCTCTTCAAAAAGTTTGGTGTTCAGCATACGGTTTTATTCGTTTGTAATAAGAGAAACATTGGCTTGTGAAAGTTGTTCCCAAAGCAAATCTTTGAGAGCCTCAATATTTTTATTGGTAAGAGCCGAAATAAAAATGCTCGGAATATTTTTGGGTAAAGTTCTTCTAAGTTTTTGCAAAGCGAGTTCATCAAGCAAATCTATCTTGGTTACTGCCAAAACACGCGGTTTTTCCAAAAGTTCGGGATTGTATTTTTGTAGCTCTTTGAGTAAAATTTTATATTCTTTGCTAATGCTTTCGCTTTCAGCTGAAACCATAAACAAAAGTAGAGAATTGCGTTCAATATGTCTTAAAAAACGCAAGCCCAAGCCTTTGCCTTCGGAAGCTCCTTCAATGATGCCCGGAATATCGGCAACAATAAAAGATTGAAAATCTCTGTATTTCACCACACCCAAATTCGGTGTGAGCGTAGTGAAAGGGTAGGGGGCAATCTCAGGTTTTGCGGCAGAAATTACCGATAGCAAAGTAGATTTTCCCGCATTCGGAAAGCCCACTAAACCCACATCTGCCAGCACTTTCAGCTCTAAAATAATCCATTTTTCTTCGCCTGCTTCGCCCGGTTGTGCATAGTGTGGAGCTTGTTTGGTTGAAGTTTTGAAATGCCAATTCCCCAGCCCCCCTCTACCACCTTTGAGCAAGATTTTCTCTTCACCATTTTGGGTAATTTCCAACAGCACTTCTCCTGTTTCGGCATCTTTGGCAACCGTTCCAAGCGGTACTTCAATGACTACATCTTTGCCGTCGGCACCTTTTTTATTATTTCCTTGTCCATTTACGCCATTTTCGGCTTTGATGTGCTTTTGATATTTCAGGTGTAGAAGTGTCCAGAGTTGCTGATTGCCTCGCAAGATGATATGTCCGCCACGCCCGCCATCGCCGCCATCGGGTCCGCCATTGGGTACATATTTTTCTCTACGAAAATGCACAGAGCCTGCTCCGCCTTTGCCCGAACGGCAGTTGATTTTTACGTAATCAATAAAATTTGGTGATGACATTGAACAGCAATTATTCTACAAAAATAGAATTTTCTGACGAAAATAGCAAAGAAGTTGTTTAGGATTGAAAAAGATTTCCAATGAAAGTTGTATATTTAGGTGCTGAAACTAAAATATTACTTTTCATGGAAATCTTAAGCAAAGATAATATAAAAAGGTATATAATACCACATTTACAAGTAGGAAG
>CAZZLW010000006.1:0-20761 GCA_964654605.1 uncultured Cytophagales bacterium
AAAAACTTTCTGGTCAATTTGTGGTCTGGAATTATTGCCTACAAATTCCTAGATAAAAAGCCCACTATTAGAGATTTTCAAGAAAAAAATCTACTTACAAATTTTGAACTTTTTCAAGATATTGCCGCTTAACTCACGTTATGCTTACATAATTTTTATTATATTTTTGTATTTGAAATCTAAACCAAAATTATATAGGTATGTTTGCGAGTATATTTGGGAAAAGTTCAAAGCAAAAGCAAGAAAATTCCGAAAATATCGCTAATGTCTCTTGCAAAAATTTTGCAGGCAAAAATTGCTTGTATTTTGAGTTCAAAGGGGTTTTGAGTGATACATTAGCTCAAAAAGTTATCAAAGAAGCTGAGCAAGTTATCCAACAAGATTTGCAAAATGAAGCAAAATTTTGCATTGTTTGTGGTTGCAATGAAATACAAGATTATGACCCTATAGCGAGAATAAAATTTCAAAAATTTCTAAAAAATTACGAAAAAAATATTCAAGTAATGTGGATAATCACTTCCTCCAAGATTATCAAATATGGCGGGCTTTTGATGGATTTGGTACTTCCTTTTTCTATTAAAGTAGCAGAAAGCGAGGAGCAAGTGAAGTTCTAAAAAAAAATCTAAACTTCTTGTATAACTTACACAAATTACATATTTTGCCATAAAATTGTATTTGTGTAAGTTTTTTCTTTATTTATAGAAACAAATTAGCCTTATTTCTTGTATAATTATGTAAATATTTGGGCTGTGGTTTAGAATGTATGATAGTCATAGTTCCATTATTACAATATCTCGTATGCCACTATTTCTTAATAATATACTCACTATAAGATGTTTAATTTTAGGGTCTGCTCCCTTGTACCGATAAGCCTGTTGAAACTACTTACCACAAGATTTACACAAAAAATTTTGTGTTCCGTC
Source organism: uncultured Cytophagales bacterium (assembly GCA_964654605.1). Lineage (GTDB taxonomy): Bacteria > Bacteroidota > Bacteroidia > Cytophagales > Thermonemataceae > Raineya. The sequence continues at coordinate 924 of CAZZLW010000006.1, forward strand.
TTTTTTACGAGCATTTTTTACTACTTTTGTACTTTGGCAATGAGGGCAGTTTACTTTTGTTAATACTTCAGACATATTACAAAAATACGTCCTCTTTGTCTTTTACAAAAATATCATACAATCTTTACCACAACCAATATTTTTATACAAATGAAATTTCCCCCTTTACCTACTAACGAAAAGGAGCGTTTAGAAGCTCTGTATGCTTACGATATTTTGGATACTCCTGCCGAAAAAGAATATGATGATATTGCTCGGCTCGCATCAATTATCTGTCAAACACCTATTACCCTCATTACACTTATAGATAAAGACCGACAATGGTTTAAGGCTCGTGTAGGAGTAGAAAATACAGAAACACCTCGCGATTATGCTTTTTGTAGCCACGCTATTCTTCAAAATACCCTAATGCAAGTACCTAATGCCTTGCAAGATGATAGATTTCACGATAACCCTTATGTAAGCAATGGTATGCAAGTGCGTTTCTATGCAGGTATGCCTCTTACTACCAGTGAAGGATATAATTTAGGCACACTTTGCGTAATTGATAAAGTACCCCGACAGCTTACCGAAGAGCAACAATTTGCTTTACAAGTACTTGCCAAACAAGTAACTGAAAAAATAGAAATGCGTCTAAAAAATAAAAAGCTGGATTTCCAAAAAGAGCTTTTACAAAAACAATTAGACTTTCAAAAGAGAGTTTTCTCCCTGATTGCTCACGATGTACGTTCCCCACTTATCTCTATGCACGGCATAGTCCATTTATTCACAGATGAGCTTATTAGTTTTGAAGAAGCCAAAAGTTCTGCCCTAAAAATTCAAAAAGATATTCAGAATATTTTAAATATTTTAGACCATATTCTTGCTTGGGGAAAGCTACAACAAAGCAATAACAAAATAAACCCTCGTGTTGAAACCTTCAATTTGAAAGAGTATCTATTACCTATTTTTGAATCTGAAACTCACAGAGCCGAGCAAAAAGGTGTAAAATTTAGTTATTCTATTCAAAATACCTCTTCAAACATTCAATCTGACCCTTTTCTGCTTGGAAGTATTATACGTAATCTGTTAAATAACGCTATTAAGTTCACTCCCAAAGGCGGTAGTGTATCTTGCGAAATTAGTCAAGAACATCAAAACCTGAAAATTGTTGTCAAAGACACAGGAATAGGTATGAGCGAAGAAGTACAACATAGCTTTTGGACAGGAGTAGGTGTTGTTTCTCGCAAAGGCACTGATAATGAACAAGGCTCAGGCTCAGCTTTGCAACTTCTGCGAACTTTTATTTACCTTCTTGGTGGCAAAATTCATCTAGAAAGCCAAGAAAACCAAGGCACAACTTTCACCGTCTTGCTTCCTCTGAACGAAAAGCCTTGAAAATCTTGCTAATTTTTGTAACTTTGCTCTCAAACTTACAAATATGAAATATTTTTTAGCGTTTGTTTTTCTTGTGCTTTCCACTTTTCTTTTTGCTCAAAAGAAAAAAAACGATTTGGGTACTAAAATCATTAAAGAAAAATCACAAATCACGGGGCAAGAAAATGAGTGGAAAATTACAGGTAGAGATGCCGTTGTAATGCGAGATTCGGGCAGTCGTTACATTCAAATTCATATTACAGAAAGCAAAGAAGCCTTGTATGGCAATCGTTGTGCCGAAATGGAAGCCCAAAAAATGGGTATAGAGTTTATCATCATTCCCAAAGATATAGGCTACGGAATGACCAAGAAAAATATTTTTTTTACCAACCTCAATGCTCATTTCAGAGCTTTCTGGAAAAATGGTTTTTTCTGGAAAAAACGCCTCAAAAAACGCATACGCCGATGCCGAGATGCCACAGGAGATTACATCAGATAATTTACTTACAGAAACAGGATACAGGAAGCAAGAAATAGGTATTTATACCCAAACAAAATTAGTTCAGGAAAATCCTCTAAACCAAATACTTAAAAATCCAACTGCTAAAAACTGCTAAACCTGACAGGTTTGAGAAACCTGTCAGGTTTGAGTAAAGTCGTCAATCTCAAACAGCCCAAATATCAAAAGCTGTGCCTATCGCAATTCAATAGGCTTATTCATATAAAAATCCAGCACTTTGATACGGAACAGATACTCGTATTTTGCCCGAATGAGCTGGGCTTTGGCTTGGTCTAAATTGAGTTTAGCCAAATTGTAATCTACGGCATTGCTCGCTCCTGCATTAAAACGACTTTCTACCGCCTTGAAATTCAGTTCAAGGGCTTCTACTTGTTTCTGGCGTGCCTCAAAGTTGCTTTGAGCAAGTTTCATATCGTTGTAAGCCTGTTCTACGGCTTGGCGAAGCTGTTGGCGAAGCAAATCTGCCTGATACTTTTGATTTTTTTGCTGGATACGAGCCTGCGTGATAGCATTACGCGTACGCCCTTGCGAATAAAGTGGTATGTTCAAGTTCAAAACTACAAATGAACTGCGATTGAAATCCATTTGATTGAAAAAGCGATTAGGCTCAATTTTACCATTCGGTACAGCCCGAATGGTATAAACTGTATCAAAAGAACCACCTACATAGCCAATAGGCACTTGCACAAGCGTACTGGTGCCATCGGGGCGAAAAAGCTCGCTGGGAGCGGCACTGGAATATGCCGAATTGATACCTGCCCCAAGCGTAAGCGTAGGATACAAAGCCGAGCGTGCTACTGCCTCATTGTATTTCAAACTTTCTATTCGCAAATCTGCACTCTGAATGTTATACTGATTTTTTTCGGCTGTATCATAGATTTCTTGTGGATTTTTACCTGCATACTCGTTCATAATGGTTGCTACTTCTACTTTTTCAATTTCAATACTTTGTGTAGCAGGCATATTCATTTGTTGCAAAAGATTGAGCCGAGCAAGGCTTACTTGGTTTCGTGCTGTAATTACATTCACCTCGTCATTAGCCAGTTGTGATTTTAGGTTCAAAACCTGTACTTCTGCAATAGAACCCGCCTTGAATAGCTTTTCTGTACGCTCTAACTGATTTTTAGTAATTTCTACTTGTGCCAAACTGGCTTGTTCAAGTTCTTGTGCCAAAAGCAACTGCAAGTAAGCATTCGCTACATTAAGAGAAATATCGCGTTTGCTTTGCTCTACATCAAGCTGATTGGCTTTGAGGGTAGTTTCGTTTTGCCTGATAGTATTCAGTGTTCCAAAACCATTGAAAAGTACAATATTTCCATTGAGCGAAATATTGGTTGAGAAAACGTTTTGTGTTACAAATTGGTTAGTGAAAGGGTCAATAGAACGACCTGTACGCATTGCTTGCGAGAGCGAAGCCGACAACTGCGGAGCAAAACGACTTTCACGACTCTGCATAAGGCTCTGACTTGCACTTTCTACTTGCAGTTGCCTTTGCTTGATGCTAATATTGTTTTCAACTGCATAATCTACACATTTTTGCAAAGACCAACGCTCTTGGGCAAAAACTGAAAAACTTGTAATGCCAAAAATTAAAAACAAAAATTTTTTCATAGAAAGTGATTATTTACGTTCAGGGTTGTGAATGGTTTGAAAATTTTAAGTTGAAATATTGGAAGTTTGCTTGTCTATAATCTTGCTCCTATTTCCTGATTCTTACTTCATTTTTCAAACATCAAAGAAACTCAAAAAACGTTTTTGTATTGCAAATTTGTGAAAAAAAATCTTTACTTTTACGCCTACAACCTCAAAAAATACCGCTATGGCTCTCAAAGTAGGCACGCTTGCCCCAGATTTTACTTTGCCCTCAACAAGTGGCAAAAACATCTCTTTAAGCAAAGATTTGGCAGGCAAACCTTGTGTTTTATATTTTTACCCCAAAGATTTTACACCCGGTTGTACCAAAGAGGCTTGCGAGTTCCGAGACCAATTCGCTACCTTTCGCAATTTAGAAGTTGATGTTTTTGGCATCAGCAGAGATAATATTGATACCCACCAAAAATTCAAAGAAACTCACAAATTACCCTTTGAACTGCTTGCCGATGTAAATGGCTCGGTTTGTAAGGCTTATGAAGCACTTATCCCTATTATTGGTATTCCTAAACGCATTTCGTACCTTTTGGATAAAGAACACAAAATCGTGGCAGTCTATCAAGATTTTTTTGGAGCTGAAGAGCATATCAAAGCGATGCTGGAAAAGTTGAAATTTTGAAATGCAAGGTTTCTGTTGCCTAATTCTAAGGTAAAATATTTCGTAATTGTTTAGGTCTTGTACTATGGAAACAGGAAACAAGATTTTAGGACACTGGGGATTAGACAGATTAAAACTTTCACCCAAAACTCTTGAAACTTTGAACTTTTGAACGTAAATAATTACAATATTTCAAACCCCTGAGTAACTTCATCAATCTTTCAGCTATGAGTAAAACTTTGGTTCAAAGACTTGTCAGGAACAAATCTTTTATCCGTACCACCAGCATAATGATTATAGCTTGCTCTGTTCTGCTGGGTATTGAAGCCTCTTTTACGCAAGAAATCTTGCTTTTTGTAGTTTTAGACACTGCTTTTACCCTTTATTTTACCATTGAGGTCATTTTGCGTATTTTTGCAGAGGATAAACCTTGGGAATTTTTCAAGCTATTTTCGCTCAAAAAACAAATTAGCCCTAAAACAGGTAAAAAACGTACTCAAATCCTATTCCACGAACACGGCTTTTGGAACTGCTTTGATTTCGTCATTACAGCTTTTAGTATATTTAGCCTTATCGTACATATTTTTGAACATCCTGAATTTTTGGTAGTAGGACGGCTATTCAGGGTGCTACGTATTCTTCGCCTTTTAGAAATTAGCAACGAACTCAAAGAAGTAGAACGCAAAATTGTAAGCATTATTCCCACGGTGTTTTCCTTTGCCTTGCTTTTGGGGGTGCTTTTGTATATTTACTCTATTATTGGGATTTATCTTTTCAGCCACCACAAGTACGAAAATGCCGATTTCAGCAGTTTGGGGGCGTCTTTTCTTTCTCTCTTTCAAGTAATGACCTTAGAGGGCTGGGTAGAAATGATGTACCAAGCAAGCGAACATTATGAAGATTCTTGGTGGATAAAAGGGTATTTTATTAGTTTTGTAATTCTCACCGTTATTGTGAGCTTCAATGTATTTGTAGCAGTGCTTACTTCGCAAGTGCAAGAGAAAATCAATGCCAAACAGGCTTTGGAAGAAAAAGAGCTTTTCAGGGAAATAAGCGATACGCTGAAAGAAATGCGTGGCAAAATGCTTACAGAAATTGAAGAACTGCGTACAGAAATCCAAAAATTGCGTGAAGAAGTAAATAAAACCAAGTCCTGATTTTCTGAAAATATGACTTACCAACAAATTCAAGAAGCCATTACAGCCAAAAAATCTTTTCTATGCGTAGGTCTGGATAGCGATTTGAGCAAACTACCTACGCATCTACCCCAAAATGCCGAAGGAATACTCACTTTCAATAAAGCTATTATTGAAGCTACCTTACCTTTTGCCATTGCCTACAAAATCAATACGGCTTTTTATGAAGCCCTTGGGGCAGAAGGCTGGAAAGTAATGGAAAAAACTTTGGAACTTTTGCCAAAAAATGTTTTCAAAATTGCCGATGCCAAACGCGGTGATATTGGAAACACCTCAAAACTTTATGCCAAAGCCTTTTTTGAAACACTCGCCTTTGATGCTCTCACCATTGCCCCCTATATGGGCGAAGATTCTGTTAGCCCTTTCTTGGAATATGAAAATAAATGGGTTATTCTGCTCGCTCTTACTTCCAATGTGGGTAGCAAAGATTTTGAAATGCTCAAACTTTCCAACTATCGCTATTTATACGAGGAAGTAATGCTCAAATCGCAAGAATGGGCTGACCACCATAAAATGATGTATGTGGTAGGTGCTACGCAAACCGAAAAAATACAAGAAATCCGCAGATTAGCACCTAATCATTTTTTACTTGTACCCGGTGTTGGCACGCAAGGTGGTGATTTGGAAAAAGTGATAGAATACGGCACTAACGAAGCAGGTGGTTTGCTTATCAATGTTTCCCGAGATATTTTATTTGCCTCACAAGCCAAAGATTTTGCCGAAAAAGCCTACCAAAGAGCTGAATTTTGGCAAAAACAAATGAAACATTATCAGGGTTGAAAGGATTTGCAGGATATACAGGATTTGATGTGTTGATTTTCAAGGTTGAGTAGATGCCTTTCAAAGGTTTGCATGCTGTATAATTTTTTCTATCTCGTTCCACTCTTTAATCCGAAAATGAGCTTTTTCGTAAAAAGGCAAACGCTCTTGGTATAGCTTTTCAAGAAAATCTTGAATTTCGGCATCAGTTTTTTGAGCAAACATAGGTCTTTGCGACTTTTGGCTCAAAATTCTTTCCCCAATAAGTGAGAGCGGAACATCAAGAAAAATCACTTTGCCTGCCCCCAGCATATAGTCTAAATTCTGATGAAAACAAGGGGTGCCGCCTCCCGTAGCTACTATTTTTGGGGGTTCAATAGGGATTTTTCTCAAAGCCTCTGCCTCTATTTTTCGGAAAAATGGCTCACCTTCCTTTGCAAAAATTTGTGATATGGATTTTTGTGCTATTTTTTCAATTTCTTGGTCTAAATCAATCGCTTGCCATTTCCACTTACTTTCTACTTTGTGAGCCAAAGTACTTTTGCCCGAAGCAGGCATTCCTATCAAAAAAAACATAGACTTTATTTTTTTCTAAACACCAGTTGCAAAGGCACGCCCTCAAAATCAAAATTTTTACGAAGCTGATTTTCTAAATAACGCTGATAGCTTTCCTGAACGTATTGGGGCAGATTGCAGAAAAACGCAAAAGTAGGCGTATGCGTAGGAAGCTGGGTTACGTATTTGATTTTCACGTATTTTCCTTTAATCATAGGAGGCGGGTAGCTTTCAATGGCGGCAAGCATTACATCATTGAGTTGTGAGGTAGGAATACGTTTTTTACGATTTTCATACACCTCACAAGCCTTTTCTACCACTTTGAAAATACGCTTTTTCTCTTTTACAGAAGCAAAAACAATGGGCAGATAATCCATTGGGGAAAGTTTTTTACGAATAGCATCTTCGTAATGCTTAGCGGTTTTGTGGTCTTTTTCAATCAAATCCCATTTATTTACCACAAGTACCATTCCTTTTTTAGATTTTTCGGCAAGGCGTAAAATATTTACATCTTGCGATTCAAGCCCTTGGGTAGCATCAATAAGCATAATACAAACATCACATTCTTCCAAAGTACGCAAAGAACGCATTACCGAATAGAACTCTATGCTATCGCGTACTTTGGTTTTTTTTCTAAGCCCAGCCGTATCGGTGAGAATAAACTCTTTTCCATATAAATTGTAGTGGGTATCAATGGAATCGCGAGTAGTGCCTGCAATGTCTGTTACGATGCTACGCTCTTCGCCCACAAGGGCGTTGAGCAATGAGGATTTCCCTACATTAGGTCTTCCTAAAATTGCAAAACGAGGCAAACCTTCATAAGGGTTGGGTTCTTCTTCATCTTTGAAGTGTCTGATTACTTCATCAAGCAAATCGCCTGTACCGCTTCCTGTTTCAGCAGAAATAGCAAAAACTTCTCCCAAGCCCAAAGCGGCGAACTCATAAGCCTGTTGGTTACGTTCAAAGGTTTCGGTTTTGTTGGCAACTACAATAACAGGCTTTTTAGAACGGCGAAGGATATTGGCAAATTCTCTGTCCAGCGGGTGCAATCCTTCCATTGCATCAACCATAAATAGCACCACCGAGGCTTCTTCTACGGCGATACCTACTTGCCTACGGATAGCGGCTTCAAAAATATCTTCCGAACCTACCACATAGCCGCCTGTATCAATAAGGGTAAAAGTTTTATTGAGCCATTCGGCAAGCCCATAGTGTCGGTCGCGAGTTACACCTGCTTGGTCATCGGTAATGGCATCTTTGGTTTGTGTAAGTCTATTGAAAAGGGTAGATTTTCCCACGTTTGGTCTGCCTACAATCGCTACAATATTCGCCATACAAGTTGAAGGTTTTGAAGTTGAAATTTTGCAAGTTGAGAGTTTGAGAGCTGATATTTTCGTTTAGGAAGCGAACCGCAAATTTACAAAAAAATAAAAAACCACCAACCTTCGTTGTGTGGTTATATCTCTTTTTCGTTTATTAGATGACTTTATTTCACCAAATCTACTTTGTAGATGAAATATTCGCTATCCCCTTGCCAAGGGAAAACCCAATACTTTTGCTTGTAGTATAGCTTTACTTGCTTGCCGTTGTAATCTTGCAATTTTTGAATAACCTCTTTTTCGTTTTCATTTACCGAGAATACAAACCTTTGGGGATTTATTCTATCTTCTGTACCAATTCGTAACTCTCCTTCCCAAGTCTTGAAAACAACTCCTTTTTTGCTAAACTTATCCAGCGTTCCTGCTCGTACCCCTTCGCTATACACTCCGAAGGTCATCATTGAAATCCAAGCTACTAATGAAATTACTAAGAAAGCAAGCCCAATGAGAGTATATTTTTTCTTTTTGCTCATACATCAGCAGACTTTTTTTCCTCAACGATAGTGCTTTCTATATCTTCTTTTTTGGGGAAAATGAGCGAAAGCACAATACTGGTGGTAAGGATGCTCAAAATGATATAGATAGAGTAAGTAGGCTTGAAACCAATTTCTTGTAGAGGATATTCTAAAACCATTTTCAAACCTATAAAAGTGAGCAGAACCCCCAAGCCGTATTTGAGATAGTGAAAGAGGTGCATAATGTTGGAAAGCAAGAAAAACATTGAACGCAAGCCCATAATAGCGAAAATATTAGAAAAATACGCTATGGGCTGGTCTTGGGTAATGCCAAGCACCGCAGGCACAGAATCTACTGCAAAAATAAGGTCGGTAAATTCTACGATAAGCAAAACAATGAAAAGTGTAGTTATCATTCTTTTGCCATTTTTCACAACAAAAAACTTATCGCCTTCATAATGCGGATATACAGCAAAATATTTGGAAGCAAAGCGTACAATAGGGTGTTTCTGCGGGTCTATGGTTTCCTCTTCATCTTCTTCTTTTTCAAAGAAAATCTTTACCCCCTGAAAAATAAGAAAAGCCCCAAAAAGATAAAGTACCCAATGAAATTGCTTGACAATTTCAATACCCAAGAAAATAAAAATAAAACGCATTACAATAGCTCCAAGAACCCCCCAAAAAAGCACCTTTTTGTAATACTCCTCACGTAAGCCAAAAGAAGAGAAAATTAAAATAATCACGAAAATATTATCGGCAGAAAGTGCATACTCAATAATATAAGCGGTAATAAACTCTATGGAAATATAGTTTCGGTAAATTTGTAAGTTTTCTTCTAAACTCAAATCGGGACTTACTTTGACATCAGCCCTATCCCCTATATCTATACGTTTGACAATCTCATCGTAGCTTTGTGGGTTATGAATCCAATGTCCTTCATATCGCAGAAATATAAAAAAAATCATCGCCAGGCTGACCCAAACGAGTGTCCATAGTACCGCTTCCTTGAAACTTATTACGTGGCTCGATTTAGAGAAAATTCCCAAATCCAAAGCTAATACAAAGGCAATAAATACCAAAAAAGCGGAAAAAAAGAGGATTTCGCTACTGAACATAGTTTTTGTTTGTGCAAAACGTTTCGTAAGATACTACTTTTCGCTAAACGCAGAAAATATATTGACAAAAATTTTTTCAAGTCTTCTGCGAAACTCGTTGATGGCTCGCAGAAAAATCGTGTAAGTTTCAATCACAAAAATACAAAATGTTTTCGCTTAACAAAAATTTTGTGCAAATATTTCTTGCTTTTAGGCAAAATAAAAAAATATATTTTGCACAAATTCTTAAAAATCACATTTTTAGCACCGCAAGCAAACGAAGTAATAATTTGGCTATTTTTAAGTAAAATTTTTAGCTTCGTTCCAAAAAACGTCCATTTCAGCAAGACTCATTTCCGAAAGTTTGCGGTTATTTTCTTTGGCTTTTTGTTCAAGATACTGAAAGCGTTTGAGAAACTTTTGATTGGTTCTTTCAAGAGCTGTCTCGGGATTGATACCCAAGAAACGAGCATAATTGACAAGTGAAAAAAGCAAATCTCCAAACTCTTTTTCAGCTTCTGCTAAATCAAAGGCTTGCTGGTGGTTGTAGGTCTGCTGAAACTCTTGCATTTCTTCCTCTACTTTTTGCCAAACCTGCTCTTTCTGTTCCCAATCAAAACCTACGGCACGGGCTTTTTCTTGCATACGCATAGCTTTCAGGAGAGCGGGCAAACTGGCAGGCACGCCCGCAAGTACCGATTTTTCACCTTTGCTTTCAGTTTGCTTTATCTGTTCCCAATTTTGAGTAACTTCCTCTGCCCCCGAAACCGAAACATTTCCGTAAATGTGTGGGTGTCGGCGAATGAGCTTTTCGCAAAGTTCATTGATAACATCAACAATATCAAAATTTTCTGTTTCTGAGGCTATTCTCGCGTAAAAAACAATATGCAATAGTACATCTCCAAGTTCTTTCTTGATTTCCTGCATATTCTCGGAAAGAATTGCCTCAGAAAGTTCAAAAACCTCCTCAATCGTAAGATGACGAAGTGACTGCAAAGTTTGTTTTTTATCCCAAGGGCATTGGGTACGCAAATCGTCCATTATATCCAAAAGCCTAAGAAAGGCTTGCTGTTTTTCCTCTTGGCTGTGCATATTTTTTATCTCGTAAAAGAATAATAAGCGGGACTTCCGAATCGGTCAATGCCTTCTATGGTAATTCGGCGAGGTGCTTTATTCAAAATTTCTATCACTTCTTTGGGGTCTTTTATCTCAATGCCATTGATACGCAAAATAATAAAACCATCTTCAAAGCCATTATTTTTGAAAAAACCTCTACGTAAATTATTGAGCCTCACACCGTTTTTGATGCCAATTTTTTCAAGTTCAATTTTAGGGACTTTCTCCAAATCAGCTCCCAAGTCATCATCAGAAAGCACCTCTTTTTTGCTCGTATCGGTAGTACCTTGTTGGTTGGTGAGTTTTATTTTCTTTTGTTCCAGTTTTCCTTTCCTTTTGAAAGTAATGGTAATTTCGTCACCAGGTCTGAAATAGCTCAAATTTTCATCAAAATCTGCTCGGGAATTGATAGGCTCTTGGTTGATTTTCAGGATAACATCTCCTTTCTGCAAGCCTGCCTGAAAGCCTGCTCCTTCTTTCATTACCCTATCTACCAAAACCCCCTCCAAATCTTTCAAGTTATACTCTTGTGCCACTTCCGAATTGATATCCAAGACCTCTACCCCTAAAAAGGCTTTTTGTACATCACCAAATTGTATCAAATCACTCACTACTTTGGCAACAATATCCGAAGGCACGGCAAAGCCATAGCCAGTATAACTGCCTGTCTGCGAAAGTATCGCCGTATTGATACCCACGAGTTCCCCTTTCAAATTCACCAAAGCTCCTCCACTATTGCCAGGGTTTATGGCGGCATCTGTCTGAATAAAAGACTCAATGGGAAAGCGAGTGCTTCTGATAAGTCGTAAAGCTCTGCCCTTGGCACTCACAATGCCTGCCGTGACAGTAGAAGTAAGATTAAAAGGATTTCCTACGGCAAGTACCCATTCGCCTACTTGTACATCACGCGAGCGTGCTATGCGTATATTGGGCAAATTGCGGGCATCAATTTTAAGCAAAGCCAAATCGGTAGAAGGGTCTCTGCCTATTACTTTGGCTTTGTAAGTTTTTTTATTGTGAATTACTTCAATGCTTTCCGCTCCTTCAATAACGTGATGATTGGTAATAATATAACCATCTGCCGAGTAAATCACTCCCGAACCCGAAGAGACTACTCTTGAGCTGTACCCGCCCCCACCAAAGTACCAATCAAACCAATCCATAGACTGACGCGAAGAAATATTTTTGATATACACTACACTGGGGGTAGCAATCTGCGATGCTTGTACAAAATCGGGCGGCGAAAGCAAAGGGATAGCATTGGCCGTATCATTATCTTTGCCTTTGGTAGGCATTACAGGGATTTTAGCAGAAAAGTTTTGGCTTAAAATTGCCTCTTGCCAAGCAATTTGTTTGGGCTCTACAATAAACTCGTAATACAATGCCGCCCCCAATACTCCCGAAAATACACTGATAAGCACTTGAAACACTATTTTTTTCATAGGTGTAAGTTTTTTGTGAAACTTTTTGCTATAAACGTTTTTGCAAGAATAAAAGTTTAGAGTGAAATCGCCTAATATTTTCAAGCCTCAAACTTTCAAACTTCAAAATTTAATAGGAAGAAACTTTGTAGCCAAATTTCAGCAGAGCTAATCAATTTTTAGGCAGATATTTTTTTCTTCGGTAAAAAAGTTGAGAGCCTCAAAACCTCCTTCACGTCCTACACCCGAATTTTTTACCCCTCCAAAGGGAGTTCTCAAATCTCGTAAAAGCCAACAATTTACCCAAACAATGCCACTTTCTATTTTTTGAGCAATACGATGAGCTTGAGAAAAATTTTGCGTCCAGATGCTACAAGCCAAACCATATTGAACACCATTGGCATACGCCAAAACTTCTGTTTCGGTTTCAAAAGGCGTAAGCGTAACCACAGGACCAAAAATTTCTTCTTGGTTGGTACGGCAATCGTAAGAAAGTCCTTCAATGACGGTAGGTTCTACAAAAAAACCGCCTGCATTTTCACCTTGCAAAAAAACTCTTTTTCCACCTGTCAGAATTTTACCGCCTTCCTGCCCAGCAAGTTCAATATAGCTCAAAACTTTCTGTAAATGAGTTTCTGAAACCAATGCTCCCACAAAAGTAGTTTCCTCTTTGGGGTTTCCGACTTTGAGTTTTTGTGTTTCACGAACAAAATCTTGCTTAAACTGCTCATAAATGGGCTTTTCTACAAAAATTCTTGAGCCACACAAGCAAATTTCGCCCTGATTGAGAAAAGCGGCACGCACAGCCGTTTGTAAAGCCTTTTCATATTCGGCAGAAGCAAAAATAATGGTTGGATTTTTACCACCAAGTTCTAAGGAAATTTTTTTGAACTGCGGAGCGGCAAGCGAGGCGATTCTTGCTCCTGTACGTGTGCCACCCGTGAAAGAAATCGCTTTTACTTTGGGGTGCGTAACAATGGCTTCTCCGACCTCCCCTCCGTAGCCGTGCAAAATATTTAGCACGCCTGCGGGCAAACCTGCTTCTATACAAATTTGACTGAAAAGAAAAGCAGTATAAGGAGTTAGTTCGGAAGGTTTGGCAATTACACAATTTCCCGAAGCCAAAGCAGGGGCAATTTTCCAAGTAAAAAGATACAAAGGCAAGTTCCAAGGCGAAATACAACCCACTATTCCCAGCGGTTCTCGCAGAGTATAATTCAGACTGCCCGTTTGTTGGTAGCTCTCATTTGCCCAATGCAAAGACGCAGTAGCATAGAAACGCATATTTTGCGAAGCTCTCGGAATATCCATTTGTTTGGCAAGCCAAAGCGGCTTTCCGTTATCTCGGCTTTCGGCTTGGGCAAGCATTTCAGCATTTTTATCAATCAAGTCGGCAATTTTCAAAAGAATTTTCGCTCTACCCTCTGCTCCTAAATTTTTCCATTGTTCTGTAGCCTTTTGAGCAAATTCAATGGCGAGAGCAACATCTTTTTCATTGCTTCGGGGCAACTGAGCAAATATTTTGCCCGTAGCAGGCTCAATATTGGGTAAAAAATCTCCTGAAAGCGATTTTTGCAAAGTTCCACCAAGGTAATTGAGAATTTCTATCATCTGAAAAAATTTGTAATACCAATAAGTTTATGTTGTTTCTATATTCCCTTTTCTGCCAAACTACTCTCTCATTTTTCGCAACTCTTTTGCGTCAATGTGCCGTATGGCTTCTTGCTTTGTAAATTCTAAAAGCCAAGCCTTTTGAGGAGCGTTTGTGATTTTAGTTACAAAAATAAAATCTTCATTTTCAAGTTTTTGTAGAGTAGGCTCTACCGCTTTCCCCTGTTCCAATTCATAAAAAAAGGCTTCCAAAAAGGCTTTACGCTTACCCTCCGAATTTTGCAAAAGGTTTTTATCATCAGCAGAAATTTGCAAAATCTTGATAGCATAAGCCTTTTGCAGGGAATCTTGCCATTTTTGTTGGATTTGAGTATTGGGAGCTTGGTTGAGTGTTTCGGTAATAAGCATACTTTTCTGCAAAACCCAAGTTTGCAGTTGGCGAGGTGTTACTTTCTTAATTTTTCTATCCTTGACCTCTTCGGCAAGTTTTTTGGTATCGTAACCTCTTTCTTTCAAATCTGGCACGCAAGCAACTTGTATCAGTAGCAAAAACGCGTAAAAGTAATTTTTCATACATCAATGGGCTTTGCTCTTTATTCTTGGCTATAACAAATTGTATTGCTTCAAAATTTCGGCTACTTCATTATTTTTCTTGGCTACTTCCCGCAAAGAAAGCATTATGTTTTTTACATCTTTCTTGTTTAGCTCAATTTTTTCCTCTATCTCTTTCACCTTCGTTTCAAAAGGACGTATCATTGTGCGTCTGTCCCACCAAGCAAATCCCAATGCCGCCGCCGTTACCGCAGAAAATATCGCCGTCAGTATCCACAAAAAATTAGTTTGTTGTTCAAAACGAGCATTCATATCTGTTCGTAACTCTTCAAAACGTTTATCCATTTGTTCAAAACGTTGTGTAAAACGCTTTTCCATTTCATCAAGTTTCTGCTCAATCTTGATAAGGCGGTCGCGGTCATCAAGCGTAAAAGGTACGCTTTGCTGGGCTCTGGCACTTAAACCTACAAGCAAGAAAATCAATAAAACTCTTTGCATAAGCTACATCAAATTGTATTGTCTTAAAATTTCTGCTACTTCATTATTTTTCTTGGCTACTTCTCGCAAAGAAAGCATTATGTTTTTTACATCTTTCTGGTTTAGCTCAATTTTTTCCTCTATCTCTTTCACTTTCGTTTCAAAAGGACGTATCATTGTGCGTCTGTCCCACCAAGCAAATCCCAATGCCGCCACCGTTACCGCAGAAAATATCGCCGTCAATATCCACAAAAAGTTCATTTGTTGCTCAAAACGCTTATCTACTTGCTCAAAACGAGCATTCATATCGCCTCGTAACTCTTCAAAGCGTTTATCTACTTGCTCAAAACGCTTGTCTATTAGTTCAATACGCTGCGTAAAACGCTTTTCCATTTCATCAAGTTTCTGCTCAATCTTGATGAGGCGGTCGCGGTCATCAAGCGTAAAGGGAACACTTTGCTGTGCAAAAAGTTTGTGATTCAGCAAGAAAATTATCCAAGTTATCGTAAAAACTTTTTTCATACATAATGCTTTATTTTACAAAGTTAGCAAATCAGTGGCAACTTTACAATAAAAACAAAAAAAATTGCCCAAGTATTCCACTTGCTTTGTAAATTTGTGCCAAAACGTAAAAGGAATGGCAACCACACAAAAATATACCGAAGAGAGCATCAAATCATTAGAGCCTCGTGAGCATATACGCTTGCGTCCGGGAATGTATATCGGCAAATTGGGCGATGGTTCTTCGCAAGATGATGGTATTTATGTTCTTGTAAAAGAAATTTTGGACAACTCCATTGACGAATACACAATGGGTTTTGGAAATAAAATTGAGATAGAAGTAAGCGAAAATCGGGTGAAAGTGCGAGATTATGGCAGAGGTATTCCTTTGGGAAAAGTAATTGACTGCGTTTCTAAAATCAATACAGGTGGCAAATACGACTCAGCAGTTTTTCAGAAATCCGTAGGTTTGAATGGTGTAGGCACAAAAGCCGTAAATGCCCTTTCTACATACTTTATGGTGCAATCTTTTCGTGATGGGCAAAGTAAAAAAGCCGAATTTCAGCAAGGGGTACTTGTTCAAGATTATCCACTACAGCCCACTACCGAACCCAATGGAACACTCGTAATTTTTGAACCTGATAGCACTATTTTCAAAAATTATAGTTTTATACCTCAATACTTAGAGGAGCAAATTTGGAACTATGCTTTTCTGAACGCAGGGCTAAAAATCATTTTCAACGGGCAAGAGTATGTTTCTAAAAATGGGCTTTTAGACCTCTTGCTACGCAAAACCAATGAAGACGAAATCCGCTACCCCATTATTCATTGCAAAGGAAATGATATTGAATTTGCCCTCACGCACGGCAATCAGTATGGAGAAGAGTATTACTCTTTTGTAAATGGACAACATACCACCCAAGGCGGTACGCATTTGGCGGCTTTTCGCGAGGCACTCGTAAAAACTATAAGAGAGTTTTTCAAAAAAGAATTTGATGCTTCCGACATTCGTGCTTCCGTAGTAGGGGCTATCAGTATTCGTGTGCAAGAGCCAGTGTTTGAGTCACAAACGAAAACTAAATTAGGCTCTACCAATCTTGCTCCCGATGAAAACTCTCCAAGCATTCGGGCATTTATCAATGATTTTGTCAAGAAAGAATTAGACAACTACCTGCATAAAAATCCGCAAACTGCCGAAGCAATGCTCAAACGCATTTTGCAGTCGGAGCGTGAGCGTAAAGAAATTGCAGGTATCAAGAAACTCGCCAACGAAAGAGCCAAAAAAGCCAATCTGCACAACAAAAAACTTCGCGATTGTCGTATCCACTACGACGACTACAAGCACGAACTTCGCCAAGATACTACGCTATTCATCACGGAAGGAGACTCGGCAAGTGGCTCTATTACCAAAGCTCGCAATCCGCTCACGCAAGCTGTTTTTTCTTTGCGAGGCAAGCCACTCAACTGCTACAATATGAGCAAAAAAGTGGTGTATGAAAACGAGGAGTTTAACCTTTTGCAACACGCTCTCAATATTGAAGACGGCTTGGAAAGCCTGCGTTACAACCGAATCGTGATTGCTACTGATGCAGATGTAGATGGTATGCACATTCGTTTGCTTTTGCTTACCTTCTTTTTGCAGTTTTTCCCCGATTTGGTACGCAATGGGCATTTGTACATTTTGGAAACCCCTCTTTTCAGGGTACGCAATAAGCAAAAAACTATTTATTGCTACTCGGAACAAGAAAAACAAAAAGCTATCCGACAGCTCGGCGGAAATCCCGAAATTACACGTTTCAAAGGTTTAGGCGAAATTTCTCCTGATGAATTTGCCGAATTTATTGGCGAGAACATTCGTTTAGAACCTGTAATACTCAAAGAGCATACCAATATCCCCAAAATTTTAGAATACTATATGGGTAAAAACACGCCTGCTCGTCAAGAGTTTATTATCAACAACTTACGAGTAGAGCTGGAAACCCTCTCTGAAAAAGAAATTATTGCAGAAATGGAAATGGTGTAGCCTCTACACCATTTCATTTACAATATCCCAAACAATATCGCTTTCAAAGCCTTTGCCAACGGCGTAATAAGCGAGTTTTTGCTTGCGTTTCAGTGGATTTCTTTCACTGATTTGCCTATTTTTCTTGATAAGCAATTCACGTACAGTTGCTTCGTAGTCCTCATCAGGAATTTCTTTGAGGGCTTCTTTGATGCAATATTCTGTAATATGGTGCATTTGCAAAGCCTGACGAATTTTTCGTTTTCCCCATTTTTTTATGCGAAACTTACCTCCTGCAAAGGTTTTGGCAAAGCGTTCCTCGTTGATATAACCCTGTGTAATGAGTTCGGCAATAATCCACTCCATTTCCTCGCTATCAAGCAAGTATGTTTCTTTCAATTTTTTTCGGACTTCATATTGGGAGCGTTCCTGATAGGCACACCAAGAAGCCATTTTTTGCAAAGCCTCTTTTACCGAAACTACTTTTTTTTCCATAGTATTAAATCCTGAAATAGCAAAATAAGCAAAATTTCGGTAGCAAAAGAAAAGGATTACCTTACGATTTTGAATTTTCAAGAATTTTAGCGAATAAGTATTCAAAAATTTTTGCTGATAAACCTTTGAAAATCAAGAAATAAAGCACGAAATATCTTGCAAACCACTTTAATCTTGGTATAAAATTTTGAGAAATCAAACAAATTGTCTATCTTGCTAAACGTTCTGATGTTTCTATCTTTTTTGAGATTTGAACCTTTTAATGTTTCACCAAAAATGAAAATGTATGCGTTCCGTTTGTATGTTAGGAGTAAAAGCCGAACTCGGTGCAGGCACGCGTGGTGCCAGTTTAGGATTTGATGCCGTTAGAATTGCAAGTTTGAGCAAAAACAAAAATTTTTTCCAACAATATCCTTATCACGAAATTTGCGTTAGCAACGAAGCCTTATTTCAGAATAGCCCGCACACCTTTGCCAAAAATATTGATGCAATTCTTAAAAATCAGATTGAAATTTGTGAGCAAATTCATACTTGTTTGAAAAAAAATCTCTTTCCTTTTGTTATTTCAGGCGATCATTCCTCTGCCAGTGCCACTATCGCAGGTATCAAGAAAACTTTTCCTGACAAAACTTTGGGCGTAATCTGGATTGATGCCCACGCCGACTTACATTCGCCCTATACAACGCCTTCGGGCAATATGCACGGAATGCCCGTAGCTATAGCCCTTGCCGAAGATAATTTGAGCGAAAAAGTAAATGAAGTAAATCCTACTACTATCTTGTTTTGGGAAAAACTAAAAAATTTAGGTGTAAAAGGAGCAAAATTTTCCCCTAATCATTTGGTATATATTGCCCTTCGCGATACCGAAACCCAAGAAGAATCTTTCATCGCCAAACATAAAATCCGTAATTACAGCGTAGAAGAAATCAGACGTAGAAGTGTAGAAGTGGTTATCAGAGAAATTTTAGACGAAAAACTTGCCGATTGCGATTTGATTTACATTTCTTTTGATGTAGATAGTATGGATAGCAGTATTTCGGTAGGTACAGGTACTCCTGTTTCGGGTGGTTTGAGTGTAGCCGAAGCAAAAGAAATTAACGCTTTACTGGTACAAGATACGCGTGTATGTGCTTGGGAAATGGTAGAAATTAACCCTTTGCTGGATACCAAAGGCAATAAAATGGGCGAAGTAGCTTTTGAAGTGTTGGAAAGCACTATCAGTAGTGCAAAAAATCCAGAAAGCTATGAGAAGTCTGAAATAACTTCTCTTTCTATTTGATTTGACGCAAAACTATTCTACAACTATGCTGAAACGTTTCATTCTTAGCCTAATGGGAATGAATGTGTATTTTTTTGCATTTGCTCAATCTTTTCCAAGTCTTTAGTATATTTGCCTTAGATACACAACCTTATGTCTGCAATCACCGCTATTATCATTGAAGATGAAACCAAAGCCCGCCGTGTTTTGGAAAGTCTTTTGCAAGAGTATCACCCCGAAGTTGAGGTATTGGCTTCTGTAAGTAATGTTCCCGAAGGCGTGAAAGCTATCCAGAAACATCAGCCTCGGCTTGTTTTTTTAGATATAGAAATGCCTGAATATAATGGCTTTCAGCTTTTTGATTTTGTTGAAAACATCAATTTTGATATTATCTTCACTACTGCCTATCAAGAATACGCTATCAAGGCTTTTGAGTTTTCCGCTACTGCCTATCTGCTCAAACCTCTGCAAATTGATAAATTGGCTCAAGCTCTGGATAAAGTAAAGGAAAAAATGGGTAAAAACACCCAAGAACGTGTTGAACTACTCAAAAATACTTGGCAACAAGAAAAAATCAGCAAAATTGCCTTGCCTATCGCAGAGGGGTTTTTGTTTGTGGAAATCAACGAAATTATGTATTTGCAAGCCGATGGAGCCTATACACACCTGATTTTAAGAGATAAAAGACGCTTCACGGTTTCTAAAAATGAGGTTGTTTAGGATTTATTTTTTTTGATAATTCTTCGGATAAAAATGACCATAAAGGATAAAATTAACAAATTTACCCACGTATCTACTCTGGTTTCATAGCGTATGATTAAAGCCTTGAATTGGTCTTGCCAC
>CAZZLW010000007.1:0-23414 GCA_964654605.1 uncultured Cytophagales bacterium
GAAAGATACCCTTGATGAGTGGATTTATTTTCTGAAAAACAGCGAAGTGAAAGATGAATTTCGTGCAAAAGGTTTGAAAGAGGCAAGAGAAGCCTTGGATATTATGCGTTTGGATAAAGAAAATCAGTACAGCTACAACCGCTATTTGGACTATTTGCATTGGAAAGCCAGCGAAGCAATGAATGCTAAATTGGAGGCAGAAGAGAAAATAAAAAACATAGAAATGAAAGCAAAAATGGATAAGGCAATAGAAATCGTTAAAAATGCCATAAAAGAAGGCTTAAATGATGAACTAATTGCCAAACTTACGAATTTATCAGTGGAGGAAATTCAAGCAATTCGTCAGAAATTTGAAAAATGAACACAAAGGAGCATATTCAATCATAGAAAATCATCTGCAACAGAAATTATATGTTAAGCATTTTTGACTATAAAAAGCTATATCTCTCGGAGCAATCGTTTTATCAGTTTTTGAAACTTGATGATGATTTGATAATTTTAGATAGCTGTCAGAGTATTTTTGAAATGACTATCGGAGAAAGTTTGGTAACAATTTTCCCTTTTTTAGAAAGTATTAGCCAAGCAATCCATAGCGAGAAAACTATTTTTTTGCCACGTATAGACCTTTCGGAGAATGAAAATGAAAATAAATTTTTTGATTTTTTGCTGTTTCGTGAAGAACGTTTCCCCGATAAGCCTATTATTTGCATTATCAAAGATGTGAGCCGTAGCGAAAAAAGTGTTTTGGAAATGGAGCAACTGGCTCGGCTGGCAATGCTTGAAAATGAGTACCTGAACTTGCAAAATAAAAATATTCAATTAGAAAATACGATTTTGCAAATGCGTAATGAGGAATTACGTAAAAATCGGGATTTGAAAAACCTCTTTTTCTCTAAAATTAGCCACGAATTACGCTCACCTGTAAATGGTATTTTAGGACTTTCGCAGATTATTTTAGAGCAAGAAAGCCCCACAGGGGAGCTGAAAGAATATATTGAAAGTATTTATACGGCTTCCAAACATTTACGCACTATTTTAGACGATATTTTAGACCTTTCTAAGCTGGAAAGTGGCTCTATTCGTCTGCAAAAGCAACATTTTCAACTGAATACTATTTTTCAGCACCTACAACTCAATTTCTTGCAGATTTTGGAAAAAAAACATCTGAAACTGCATTTTGAAATGGACGAGTACATTCCTCATACACTTATAGGTGATGAGGTGCGTCTGACACAAATCTTTTACAACCTTATCAGCAATGCTATTAAATTTACAGAACAAGGGCAAATTAGTGTAAAGGCTACCTTGGAAAGTCTGCAAGAAAATCAATGCCAACTCAAATTTGAAGTTTCAGATACAGGCGTAGGAATGAACGAAGAAGAAACAAAACGCATTTTTGACCCATACGAGCAAGTAGGCAATCTTTCTTATCAAGAGCTTGGCGGAACAGGTTTAGGGCTTTCGGTAGTAAAGCAACTTGTGGAAATTTTTGGCGGAAATATTCAAGTGAGTAGTCAGAAAAATGTGGGAACAAGTTTTGTGTTTAATATTCCATTTGAGTTTTTGCCTAAGCAAGAAGTTTCTGAAACACATCAAAAATACCAATTTTTTGCCCTGAAAGCCCTTTTGGTTGATGATTCTGCCATAAGCAGGCTTTATACCCAAAAATTGCTCAAACAATTAGGCTTTGAAGTAGAGGTTTGCGGCGAAAGCCGAAAAGCCCTTGAAATGCTCAAAAATGAGTATTACGATTTGCTTATTACTGACTTGCAAATGCCCGATCTGGAAGGTGATGAAATGGTAAAAATATTTGAGCAAAATAATTCTCACAAACACAAAACGGCTATTCTTTTTGCTACGGGAAGTTTGGGATTGCGAAAAGTCGCCTATCCTATTCTATTAAAACCTTTTTCGCAAGAGCAACTGATGTTTATGCTTGAACAAGTAGTGCCAACAGAAAAGCGTACTTTGTGTAGTATGAATTACCTGCAAAAAATTACTGACGGGCAAAAAGATTTTCTGCAAGATATGCTTCACTCGCTAATGATGAGCATTCCCGAAGATATTGAAAAAATAGGCGAATATTTGGCTCAAAAAGATTTGCAACACCTTCATAAGGCAATCCATAAGCTCAAACCTTCTACGACGCTTATTGGAAGCGAAGTGCTTTCGCGTATAGCTTCTGAAATGGAAAAAATGACACTCCGCACCCCAACTGATTGGGAAAAACTGAAAAAATATTACGATGTTATGCAAAATTTAGTAACTTCGTGTAGCGATTCTATGAAAAAATTGGCTGAAATTTGAAACTGACATTTTTTTTTACCCTTTTTTCTTTTCTGTATCATACTTTTCTCCTTTTCGGCAAAGGGACAAATAGCTCTTTTTTCGCAATATTACGAGCCTACTCCTTTGCTACAAAATCCTGCTTGGGCGGCGGCAAGGCAAGAAGTATGGGCTTCGCTCAATTTTCGTCGCCAACAGATTGGCGTAGGGCAAGGGATTAGCACTTCGGCTTTTCAGTTTGTATTTCCATTGGTTGATGCTTCCAACTATCAAGCGGGAGGTTTCGGTCTGCTCGCTCTCAATGAAAGAGCAGGCAAAGGGGGACTTCTGCAAACCAATGCTATTTTGGCAAATTTGGCGTATCGTGTCAATTTTAGTGAATACGACCATTTGGCTTTCAGTTTGCAGGGAGGCTATTTTTTTCGCAGGCTCAATGCAGGTTTGCTCACTACCGAAAGCCAATACACTATCAATGGTTTTGATGCCTCATTGCCTCTCAACGAACCTTTGGCAGATTTCCGTTCCGATTTTCCTGCTGTCAATGCAGGACTTTTGTGGTATGGTGAAGATGATGAAAAACTGCTTTATTATGTAGGAGTTGCAGGTTACACGCTCAATCGCCCTAATACTACTTGGTTTGCCGAAGTAAGTCGTATCCCTTTGCTTTGGAATGTTACAGGAGAGTTTTTTCTTGCAGAAAAAGATAATTGGTCATTCCACCCTACGGCACGCTACTTTGAGCAAAGTAGTAGGCGAAATGTGCAACTGGGAGCTTTGGCTCGCTACAACGCCAAAGAACGCAATGAGAACAAATATCGTATGGGAGCAGGATTGTGGTACAATACAAACAAGGCTTTGGTGGCAAGTTTTGATTTTTGGCAAAAAAACTATCAGATTTCCTTCAGTTATGATTTTGCTTTTGGCAATAGAAATGTGGCAGGGCAAACTTTAAGTGCCTTTGAAGTGAGCCTGCTGTGGCGAAATCCTTTTGAAAGAAACAAAAAGCTGAAAAAACAAAAGCAAAAAACAGAAAAACAAGATATTCGCAACCCAATGCTTACGCAAACAGATAAACCTACTACCGAAAAACCCCAAGATACGCTTAAAAAAGATAGTCAAATACGTTTGGATACTACCCAAAAAATGACCAAACAGGCAGGCGAAGCCAACCGAGTAGAACAGAAAGGAGGTTTGAAAGTCATCATTCGTGAGCCGATAGAAATTTCTGCTAAAAAATCTAAAAACAAACTCTCGCCACTGGAAAAGCAAATGTTTAAGCCCGCTTTTCCCGATAAAGATGGCTTTTTGGAAATAGATAAAGCCAAAATTTATCAGATAGCTCAAATTTTAGAAAAAAATGAAGATTTGAAAATTAAGATTGTTATTTTTGCCGATAAAGATTACGCCGATACTGAATTTTTGAAAATACAGGCAGATGATTTGAAGGAAAAACTTATTTTGCAAGGAATTGCCCCCCAGCGTATTATCCGACAAAATGTAGTCCGAAAAAATGAAAAAAATCGTTTGGAATGGGTAATTTTGCAGAAGTAAAGTAATCAAGTTTTGCTTGCAATTCAAGAAATAAATCCGTTTCTTTTACATAAAAAAACATTGATGAAATACCAAAATATTAGAGAAGAAGAACTTAAAAACAGAATTGCCAAAGATTATTTTTGGCTTTATGACTGTACTAAGATTATAGGCAATGTAGATTTTTGTGTAGCCATACATCAAAGTCAGGTAGAACTTTTTGAGCAAGAGTTTTTGCTTTGGGCTGAAGCTAAAAAAGGTAGTGCAGACCTTTACAGAGCTATTGTTCAGTTGATTTTAACTATCGGAAAAGCTCGTACTTTTGATAAATTCTTACCTCCTGCTTATTTGGGGGCTTTTGACTCTGAAAAAATTGCTTTCATTCCTTATAGCGATATTTACGAAGTTTTTTACTTAAACGATTTTAATTGGAATGTAACTCCTTCCAATCACGAAACAAAAGAATTTAAACTTGTCTTTGATAAGGTAAAAAATACAATTGACCAAAAGGCTCTCATTTTTACTTTTGGCAAAGATGATAGCGAATTGCGTTATTTTATCAAACATAATTTTCGTGAGAGCAAGCGGGGAGTTACTAAAATTAAAATTGATAAAAATAATTTTATCATCATTTACAATAAATGGCTGCAGACCGTCAAACCTACTATTGCTGTAAATTGGGATATAGCCAAACAAAATGGAATTATTGATGGCGATTTCTATCTTGCCGACCTGCTCTCGCAAGAAAATGTTACTCTCAAAGAAAAACTTTTTGTATTGCTAAACAAAGACCATTATCAAGTAGATAGAAAAATCAATCAAATGGGAATGTTTAGCAGTATGCGTACTGATTTCATAGATAAGCAAGTGGCTCATACGCAGTTTTGGAATAAATATGAAAGACCGCCCAAAGAAGAGTATTGGGATTATATCGTAGAGCGTAGGGATTTGCTTGTACCACAAGATATAAGAGAAAGAAAAGGGAGTTTTTTCACGCCTCAAATTTGGGTAGAGTTGGCACAAGAATATTTTGCAAAACTATTGGGCGAAAACTGGCAAGATGAATATTATGTGTGGGATTGTGCCGCAGGTACAGGTAATTTACTGGCGGGTTTAATAAACAAATACCATATTTTTGCTTCTACCATAGATGTCCAAGATGTGGAAGTAATGCACGACCGCATAGAAAATGGAGCAAACCTTTTGCAAGAACACGTTTTTCAATTTGACTTTCTGAATGATAGCTTTTTGCCTAAATCTAAAGGAGGGAAATTGCCCGAAAGCTTGTACAAAATTATCATAGATGAAAAAAAGCGAAAAAAGTTAGTTATTTTTATCAATCCACCCTATGCCGAAGCCACCACCGCAAGAACCGTAACAAAAACAGGGGAAAATAAAGCAGGTGTTGCCACAGCACATAAAGCAAATTTAGATTTCAAAAACAAAATTGGCAATGCTTCTAACGAAGTTTTTGCTTTATTTATGGCTCAAGTTTATGAAAAAATCCCGAATTGCTTATTAGGCACTTTTTCTAAATTGAAGTTTGTTCAGGGTAGTAATTTTGATAAATTTAGAGATTTTTTCAAAGCTAAATATTTAGATGGTTTTGTTGTCCCTGCTAATACCTTTGATAATGTAAAGGGGAATTTTCCAATAGGTTTTACAATTTGGAATTTGGCTGTAAAAGAAAAAATGAATGAAGTGGTTTGTGATGTTTATCTTAAAAACAATAAGCAGAAAATTGGGCAAAAGACTTTCTTTGGCGAATTGCCTCAAAGTATTAACAAATGGATAAAAACATTTGATTACAAAAATGGAAATGGCAATGGATTGGGTTATATGGGTAATCCTGCACCTGATTTTCAACATAACTCACAACTTTACATTTCTATAAAAAAAGGCATAGAACATTTTAATTTTTGGAGTTTCAGTGAGCATAATATTATTCAGGGGGCTATTTACTTTGCTGTTCGTCATTGTATAGAACCTACTTGGCTCAACGATAGAGATCAATTCCTTTGTCCTAATAATAAATGGGAAAATGATACCGAATTTCAAAATGATTGTCTGACCTTTACACTTTTTCACGGGCAAAATCGTATTACAAGCAAAGAAGGTACAAATCACTGGATACCTTTTGCAGAGCAAGAAGTAAATGCCAAAGAAAAATTTGATAGTAATTTTATGAATAAATTTATTCAAGGAAAACTCAAGCCTAATGGCAATGGAAATCTTTATGAGCCTGAAAAAATCAGAACTACACCTCTTGAATTTTCTGCTGAAGCTCAAGCGGTTTTTGAAGCAGGCAGAAATCTTTGGAAATATTACCATAGCCAGAAATTTATACCTGGAACTTACAACCCTAATGCTTCGCTTTACGACATTAAAGAATATTTTCAGGGTAGAAATGAAAAAGGAAAAATGAACAATAAAAGCAATGATGAAATCTATAATGAACTGATTGCCTGCTTACGTAAAAAATTGCAAACACTTGCTGATAAAATTGAACCAAAAGTTTATGAATACAGGTTTTTGAGGCTGTAATTTTCAAGATAAATTTATTCAACCCAAAACAAAAAAATATGCTTTTTTCTGAATTTCAATCTGTTTCGCCGCAAGAGTGGCTTTTGCAAATAGAAAAAGACCTGAAAGGCAAGCCATTGGAAGAAATCTTGGCTAAAAATTACGAAGGAATTCCTCTTAAGCCTTTCTACACGCAAGAAGATGTAAATGTGCAATTTTCAAAAGCACTTGCTCAAAGCCTACTGCGAGATAAAACTTTCACTTTACCTGCGGGGGCTACGGGTAAAGTAGCAGAGCATATTGGCGATTGGCTCAGTAGTGGTAGAAATTGGGACGAAACAGCTTTTGAAAACTTTTTGGAAAGTGTATTGCAAGACGATTATATTACCATTCATACGGCTTTTTTGCATAATGCAGGGGCAAATGCTATTCAAGAAATTGCTACTACATTGGCTATTGTGAATGTGTATTTACAAAAGTTGCAGTCAAAAAATTTTGACCTTGAAAATTTTTTTAAAAAATTGCAGATAGTAGTAGCAGTGGGTAGTAATTTCTTTATGGAAGTAGCCAAATTACAAGTTATTCCTTTTTTAGTAAATCGGCTACTGGTGCAGTATTTGGGTAAAGAAAGTGAAACCTATCCTCGTTTGCTTGCTGTAAATGCTTTTATCAACAAATCGGCTCGTGATGCCTACAATAATATCATCAGAAGCACTTTGGAGGTAATGGCGGCTCGTTTGGCAGGAGCAGACGAAGTTTCTGCTATTCCTTATGATTATTTTTTGGGAGGAGCAGAAAATAGAGAAAGTGAATATATTGCCACTTGCATAGATAGAATTTTGCATTACGAAAGCAAAATTGATTTTGTAAAAAATGCCACACAAGGTACTTATTTTGTAGAGTATTTGGCTTACGAGCTTGCTCAAAGAAGTTGGAATTTGCTTCAAGAAATTGAAAAACAAGGAGGATTGGTTGCCTATGAAAGCAAAGGGCTATTGAGCCAGCAAATTCAAGCAGTAGCCAAGCAGAAAATTGTTGATTTTCAGCAGAAAAAAAGTGTACTTATTGGCGTAAATAAATACCCCAATCCCAAAGACGAACACCTAAAAACTGAACATAAAGATTTGGATAGCTTTTTTCAAGGTAGAGCTATCCGAGAGTTTCGTTTGGAGGAGTTTTTGTAAAATCTATTGTATAACTTCGCTCAATTTCTGCCAAATCTGGTTTTGAATATCAAAGGCAACCAAAGATGTAGAAGTCCCACCTGTACCCATACGCACGACAATAAGGTTTTGGCTGGGTACAATGTTTAGAATTTGTCCATTTTTTCCGATAGCCGCATAAGTATCTGCGGGTGCATACGGACAGATACTGCCACTAAAAACGAGTTGCGATTGAGGTATCATAAATGAATTTTTACCATTGAGCCACCACAAATAGCCATAACTCTGATTGAGGTTTTGCGAAGTGTTTATCATTGCTTCCAGATAGTTGGTGTCGTTTAGGATAGTTTGATTTTGCCATTTACCTTTGGCTAACATCAATATTCCAAAACGAGCCATAGCCCGAGCCGTGCTGTAATAGACATTATTGAAGTTTTGTTCAATCCAAGAGCCGTCCATACCAATTTTATCACGAATGCGACTTGCAAAATAATTGTTGTAGGTTTGTCCTGTCGCATTTTCTACTACTTTGCTCAAAAGTGTGTAGGGAGCATTGTGATACGCCCAGCGAGAACCTGCATTCGCTTTGAAAACTAAGCAATTGGGTGTGGTACAATCTGGATTGCCTACGGCATCATCAAGCCCAGTGGTCATTGTAAGTTGGTGGCAAATAGTAATTTGGTTTTCTTGGGCGGCAGTGAGGCTTGTCCAGCCCAAGCCCAAAAAATCAGAAGTCTTTTGATTGATGTTCAAGAAATTTTCTTCTTGGGCTTTGCCCACAAGCGTAGCGGTAAGCGTTTTTCCTGCCGATGCCCAGTACCAAAGACTATTTTGCGTGAAAGTTTGTCCAAAAAGGTCGGTGTTGTAGTATTTTTCTAAAACTATCCTGCCATTTTTCAGAACCATAAAGGCTCTTGTGCCATTTTGTTGGAGTGTGTTTTCCAAATCGGCAATTTTGGCAGTATTCCAGCCCAGGTCTTCGGGTTTTATCTTTTCCCATTCTGCACTTTGCAGTGGCGGAAAATATAAATCGCTTGGAATAGAAGGTTTTACTTCTTTTTTCTTGCAAGCCAAAGTAGCCACAAGGAGTAGCGAGAGTAAGAGTATTTTTTTCATAATATTTTTTTGCTTTGATGAAAAACTGAAAGAAAGGTTTAATGGGTAATGGTGTTTTTTTCTGATAATTCGGTTTTTCTAAAAAAAATGAAATTTAGTGCGTTAATTTTTAGGTAACTCAAAAGGGATTTTAAGCATTAGTTTTTTGCGTTGGGCTTTGCCGTTGGCATCTGGCACAATAAAACGCGGTGCATTGGCAATAAGCCTACGAACTTCCTCATTAAAATACTCTTCACAGCTGAAATTGGCACGTTCTTTATCTATTTCCATTTTTCCATTTTCATCAATGATTACAGCAACAAAAACATTACATTCTTTGCGTTCTTGCAAGCCTTGTGGCGGATAGCGTAAATTTTTCTTTACATAAATGCTCCACATATCAGGCGAATAGATTTGTGTGGGCTGGTTAGGTGCATTTTCAGCAGAAGTAGCATTTTGGGTGCTATCTTTGTTGGGCTTATTTTCCTTTTGTGGCGAAATATCATTATTTTGCAAAGGTTTATTTTGCGTGCTTTCCTCTACCACACTGATTTCTCGGTTTGTTTCAGTGTTAGTTTCGGTGTTTTTTTGAGGGTTATCTTCACTTTTTGGTGGAGGCGGTGCTTGTGGAAGCAATAGGATAGGGGTTTCATCAAAGTTGATGTCCTCCAGCTCAACGTCTTGCACTTGTAGCATAAATTCTTGCTCTGTGGGCTTTTCTGTGGTTTTGAGTTGTTTTTTAGAAAAAAACTTTACATCAAGAGCCAGAAACAAAATAATGGGTAAATTCACTAAAAAGCCAATGGCAAGGGCTTTATGATAATTTTTGCGTAGGCGATATGCTCCATAGCGTTTGTTCCGATTTTCAAAAATAACTTCTGTAAGGTCAAATAGCATAGCTTTTGAGCTTTGGGTTTGGTATTTTTCTATCAAAAATAAAGCCAATGCCAATGAAATCCATTTCTAAAATTATACTCCAAAGCAGGGGCGGGTAAGCGAATAGTGCCGAGTGTCCAGAAAACTTTTTTGAGAAAGCGATTTTTGGTTGGGATATTTTGCAGATGAAAATCTAAACCTAAAAAAATACGCCTAAACGAATGGAAGCCGTTGGCATTATTTTCAGGCTCGCGAGCAAAAACCATTTCGCTAGCTCCCGTACCTATGGCAAGATTGAGCCAAGAGGGAAAATTTTTGATTTTTGTAAAATAAGCCAAATCTGCCGAAAGCCAGTAGGTTTGTCCGTTGTAATCTTTGAGAATTTGCTCGGGCAAATTTTTTCCGAGTACAGCAGGACGCAAAGGGGCATAAGGGCTTTGTGAAAAAGAAAACTTGAAATGCAAATGCGGTTCTTGCCATAGTTGCCCTTGTCCCCACCAAAGCAAAGCCCCTGAAAAATTAGCAAGCAAATCGCCCCAAGAAGCCCCATAAGAAGCCGAAAAACCATCAAAAACTTCAATGGGTGTCATTAGGATTTGGCTTGTGATAGCTCCCCAAAGAATGGCTTTTTTGCGTTGCAAGCCTGTCCATTCAAAAAGTTCGGTGCTGGCACGACTAATATGATATGCCGAGTAAGCGTGTCCGATTTTATCTATTTGCCGCCATTGCGGATTATCGTTGAAAAAATGAAAACTGGTACGAGGGTTATTTTTGTACCAAGCCTCATTGAGAAGTATCAAAGAACCTGCGTAAGCTGTCCCGCCTGCTCCTATTACCCAATACAAGCGTTTTTTATGGAATGGCTTGGGTAGCGTATCTTGGGCTGAAAGCTGAAAAGATAGTAGGAAAAAAACAGATACAGCAAAATAGCATTGAAGTCTGAACACAATTCCATTTGATTTGAGTGCAAATTACTCAAAATTCTGAATAAATTTGCTTAAATCTTCTTCGGGTTCAAGGTGGAATTTCTTTTTCAGACGATAACGGCTCATTTCTACGGCTTTTGGAGTGATATTGAGTAGAGTGGCAATTTGTTTTTTATCTAAATGCAGTTTGATGAAAGCACACATTCGCAAATCGTTTTCAGTAAGTTCGGGATATTTTTCTTGTAGATTTTTGAAAAAGTTTTCGTGTATTTTTTCAAAACGCATTTTGAACTCGTTCCAGTCTTTTTCCAAATTTTCAGTAGAGGCTATTAGCTGTTTGATTTTTTGAATATTCTCTTGGCTCTTATCAGAAGATTTTTTTACAAATTCCTTAATTTGTAAGATAGCTTCCTGTTGTTGTGTTTTTTGGAGAGTGGCACTCAATAGCTCTTTTTGTTGGTATTCTAATTGATGTTTGAGAACTTCTTGTTGGCTTTTTAGTTCTTCTTGTATCATTAGAGTTCTTTCTAATTCGCAGGCGACTACTTTCTTTTCCGCTTGCTGGCGTTTGTTACGCAGATAGAGGTTGCGAAGCCCTACTACCGCAATGAGAAGCAAACTTATGAGCATCCAGATGAGGAAATAATTACGAGATTTTTCATAGTTGGCTTTTTCAAGTTCTTTTTCTTTGCGTAAAATAGCTTGGTCTTTTTTGGCTGTTTGATATTTGGCTTCTAATTCATTGATTTGTTTAAGGTTGGTTTCATTGATAATTTTCTTATATACGCTGTCATATTTCTTGAAAAAAAATAAGGCTTTTTGGCTATTTTGTTCTTTTTCATAGGTATCTGATAGTAGTCTATAACTTTCTTGAACTATTTCCATAGATTTTATTTCTAAGCCAATTGCAAGAGATTTTTGTAGCAGACTTTCAGCATCCTTATGTTTTCCATAGTTTAAGTATGCTTCTGATAAATTGATTTGAGTACTGGCTACAAGTATAAGGTTATTGGTTTTTTCGCATAATATTAGAGCTTCTTCTAGAAGTTTAATAGCGGGAAGTATTTCTTTGTTTAAAATGTATAAATTGGCTATATTATTTTTAAGCATAATTGCTCTGAAATACCATTCCTCATTATTTTGGGTAATTTTATTGTGCAACTTTAAGGCGTACTGATACTCTTGTAGTGCCTGATCATTACTATTTTTGGCTTTGTAGATTAAAGCTCGGTTATTTACACAACCTATAATGGTGTTGGTGTCTTTTTTTTTGTGTGTAGTATTCTATAGCATTATTGAAGTAGTATAAAGCCTTATCAAAATCTCCTTTATCTTTAAGAGTATTTCCTAATCCTATGTACAAACTATAAAGCAATTCATCATTTTTAAGTTGTTCGGCAATAGGCAAAGCTTGATAATAATAGTAAAAAGCAGAGTCTAATATTTTTCTTTCAGAATAGTATTT
This sequence comes from uncultured Cytophagales bacterium, assembly GCA_964654605.1. Taxonomy (GTDB): domain Bacteria; phylum Bacteroidota; class Bacteroidia; order Cytophagales; family Thermonemataceae; genus Raineya. Next base: position 11,865 of record CAZZLW010000007.1, read on the forward strand.
TGCCAAACTAGACAAGGCTTTTAGATGCTCTAAGGAATTTTTATCATATTTATTTTTAGTTTCCCATAAAACAGGCAGTTCTTGTCCATCTGCGTTAATAAAATTCATTACAAACCCAACGAAGAATAGTAATCTACACATAGATTTTCTGTTTTGAGTATTTATACTTTTAGTGAATTAAAGGTAAATAAAAATTGAAATTTTTTGCTTACATAAAATAATAAAAATTTGATTTTTAATTACTTATATATTCTTGTAGTGCATTTGTAGAAGGCTTATAAATATAATGTAGTGTCTTTGTAGTAAGTGATTTTTAGAATTTTATAGGGAAATATATTTCCTTTGCCATACACTTTTGCTAAAAAAGTAATTTTTTCAAAATTAAAAAATATATGGCAACTTTTTACCAAAAAACTTTAAAAGTCTTAGCGATTATGGGAATAATCGGTTGGACTGCAAACGCCCAAAATGTGGGTATCGGTACTACCACGCCAGGCTCTCGCCTTGAAGTAAGAGGTACTACCAACGACAACACCGCCTCCATGCTTAATCTTACAAGCAATGCGGGGACTTCGCGTTTCTTTGTACGTAATGATGGACGTGTAGGTATCAACGAAACAAGTTCTCTTGATAGAGGAATGCTTACAATCACTTCTAATCTTACCAATGGTATTAATGGGTGGAATAGAAATATTTATTTCAACAATACCAATCACAGTTCTATTACCACTGATGGACTCCTACTCGGTTTTCACGATACCAATAAGGCATTTTACTTTGGGGATATAACTGGTACTACTTTCAATAAGTATGTAATGACCATCAATGCGACTTCGGGTAATGTAAGCATTGATGCAGGTAATCTTCGCGTACAAGGACTTTCAGGAACAGGCAGCAGAGCAGTAGTAGCAGATGCATCAGGTAATTTATCGGCAGTACCTTACTCTACCGTAGGCGATAACCTCGGCAACCATACGGCTACTACTACATTGAATATGAATGGGCAGAGTATTTCTAGCTATGCTTATTTAACACCTTTTGGTGTAGGCGGAAATAGCGGTCTTAGCCATGCATCTTATTCTATTTACCAAGAGGGGGGTGCTTGGAGCAATCCTTTTCCCGATTTGAATATCAACTTTCACACTGGTATTAAAATGAATGCTTATTTTGGTTATGATGGTATTCGCTTCTATACAGGAGCTTCTCCTGCTACGGGATTAGCTTTTCAAATAGGTGAGGCTTCTAGCGACCATATTATGGGTTACAGATACCTTCGTCTTTCAAGCGGTAATTGGTTTGGGGTAGCAGGCTCGGCAGGTATATACAATTATGAGCACGGACAACACTTTTTTACTACTAATAACAGCAACTACTGGGTTTCAAGAAGTGGACTTGGTATGCAGTTTCTAAATGCAAGTGCCGCTACAATGGGATATGTATATCATGACGGTACTAACTTTGGTTTGTTACCATCCGATGGTGGCTGGGCAGTGAGAACAAATCCTAGTGGTGTATACATACATAAAACACTTGATTTGCAAGGTGCTGTTCCTATGACAGGTGCAACAAGTGTTACTACTGTTGGTGCTAATGCTGCTTATTTCTTTGCAGATAGAACCGTAGGAGGAAGAACATTTGCTTGGTATGCTACAGGAGACATAGTTAGGCTATGGTCTAATAATGCAGGTGATAGAGTTACTTACAACAATGCCACTGGATTGATGAGTGTAGCAGGAAGTCTTACCATTACAGGCGTATTCAACTCTACAGGCTACAAAGAAACTTCCGATGCTCGCTGGAAAAAGAATGTAAGCAATATTCCTAACGCTTTGAGCAAAGTAATGGCAATGCGTGGGGTGAATTATGACTTCAAAACCAAAGAAGAACTATTAGCTGACAAGCAAGACACTACTTACCAATTTTCAAATAAAAGACAAATCGGTTTCATAGCCCAAGAAGTAGAAAAAGTATTGCCCGAAGTGGTTAGCACAGACCCCGTAGGCTACAAAACCGTAGAGTATAGCAAAGTAGTAGCCCTACTCGTAGAAGCAATGAAAGAGCAACAAAAAGAAATAGAAGCCTTAAAAGCCGAAAATGCTTCGCTCAAAGCTCAATCCGAAAAAGTACAAAAGTTAGAGGCTAAAATGGCGAAATTAGAAGAGATGATGAATGCTTTGCAAGATATGAGTAATGCCCAAGTAAAAAAATAGCAAAATCTTAAAACAGATAACAACAATGAAAGCAATAGCGATAATAGTGAGCTGGCTTATGTTATTGGTACCTGATGTATGGGGGCAATGTAACCTGACCTACGTAGGTCCCGCTGGTGGCGATTGGCACACAGCCAGCAACTGGAACTTGTGCAAAGTACCTGATGGCAATGACATTGTTACTATTCCTCCTGGTGGGCACGTGAATATAAACAATGCCAACGCAACTTGCAGAACTATTACAGTACAGGCAGGTGGCACAGTTACAAGAAACGGCACAGGCACGCTTACCGTTACCAACAGCACAGGAGCAGTAACTTGTACGGCGGCGTGCTTCAAAAGAGTATTTGTTACTTCCACTGACCATCAAGGTAACTTAGGCGGTTTGGCGGGAGCGGATAACATTTGCCAAACCAGAGCCAGTGCAGCCAGTCTGGGAGGAACTTGGAGAGCGTGGCTCAGTACCAATACTGTCAATGCGAGTGCAAGAATTGTAAGTGCTGAATATAGAAGAATAGATAACGCTGTTGTTGCTTCAAACCTTGCAGATTTAACAGATGGAACTATCAACGTACCTATCAGCATAACAGAAATTAGTACGACTGCATCTTCTTTTTCGTCCGTTCATACAGGAACTCGCTTCACAGGAACAGTAGTCCTACAGGAAATAAATGCATCTTGTCCATCTCCGGGCTGTAATAGACATTGTAACGAATGGACTTGTGGTACAGCTACATGTCCACCAACATCTTATTCCTCTGGGGCTGCGGGTACTTGGGGATCCCCTACTCTAACAGATGCAAGATGGACACAGGGTTCCACTATTAGTGCTACTCCCACAGCTGGAAGTTGTGCTTCTTTTAGAAGACTTTATTGCTTTGAACAATAATGCAAGCACTTCTACAACGTATATTGCAACTTAGTTTGATGGTGTTAAGTCTTAATGGCTTAGCCCAGCAGGTTATTGTAGGTAAGTTGCAAGATAACATCTTGCTCAATCCTCAGAAGCAAGAATATCTATATGATAAGATCTATCTTTGGGGAATGAATGCTGAATATACTTGGGCAAAAGTAGACTCTGCCCAGATAGATGCCAAAGGTAATTTTGTATTACGCAATCCTAAACAATTTATCAAAGCACTCTATCGAATGGCTTTTACTGAAGATGGCTTAAAATTGGGAGTGTATAGAGATATAATTCTCACCCAAACCCCTGATACTTTGTATTGGACTTTCACAGCTACCGAGGTAAATAGCAATACGTATTTTCAGCATAATACCGAAAATAGAATTTTATCAGAAGCTCTACGCCTTATAAATGCTTACAAAAATTTACAAAAAAAATACCGCAGGCAAGTTGCGGCAGAAAATTTTAACTATTTAGATGCTCAATATTTGGCAAAGTTTCAGGCAATAGAAAAAGCAAAAGTGCAAAGTTTTGATTCTTTACAGCGAAATATCAAGCAGTTTCGTAACACTTACAGAGGCACTTATGTTGCCGATGTTCTGCTTTCGCTTTTTGCCGAACCTATCATAGCCGAACAGTATCCACAAAAGTATGATACACGCTCTGCTTTCCTGAAAGATTACTTTGTGCAAGAATGGAATCTTGCTGACGCAAGTCTATTGAGCGTACCATTTTTGGAGCAAAGAATTTATGAATATCTGAGTGATTATACTTATATTCATAGCTACGAAGGGATACGATTTTCGGTAGATAAGTTACTCAAACAAGCCAAAGCAAATGCCACGGTATTTGATTTTATGCTGAACTATCTTATCAAAACTTACCTACATAGTGGTTATGAGCAAATGGTCAATTATATTTATGAGCAATATTACGATGCTTGCAGTCAGCCGATTACTTCGGCATCAGAAGAACTCAAACGATTTGAGCGAATGAAAAAGCTCAACCCAGGCAATCTGGCACCCCTTATTCCTCTTGAAAAACAAGGTATGAAGCCATTCAAAGAACTTGTAAAAAACTACGAAGTTACGATAATTTATTTTTGGGCTTCCACCTGCCAGTATTGTAAAAAAGCTACCCCTGAGTTGAAAAAATCATTAGCTCAATTCCGACAAAAAATAGGAGTAATAACGGTATCTTTGGATACCAACGAAAAAGATTGGAAAAGTTATCTGAAAACACTTGGTGTAGATAACGCTTGGCATCACTTCTGCGATTTACAGGGCTGGCAGTCGGAAGTAATACAAAATTACGTTATTCGCCGAACTCCTACCTGCTACCTTGTGGATTCAGAAGGAAAGATTATTGGTAAAGAAATATACCCTACACAAGTAGAGGAGTTTTTGAAAAAACATTTGACAAGCAAATAAATGCAGAAAATTATGACTCGCTTTTTATTTTCCCTCATTGGAGTATGGCTAATACTATGGGGGGGCAAGCTACAAGCTCAATTAGTAGTAACAAATGGTGCGAGCCTGAATATCTTATCAGGTGAGACGGTTACTTTATCAGGAACTAATCTGCAAAATAATGCAGGAGGAACTATCTCGCATCAGGGAACATTGCGGGTAGCAGGTAATACTACCAACAGAGATGTTATCAATAATGGGACTTTTAATGGAGCTAGTGGGATTATTGAGATGTTGGGAGTAAATGAACAGCAGATCCAAGGGAGTGCAGTATTGAACATTGGTGATTTTGTAATAAATAACGGAGGCAATGGTGTGAGTATTACCAATACAGGCGGTTTGCGAATACACAATGCTCTCACACTTACCAACGGCAGATTGTTTGCTTCTGATAATAGTCCTGTTTATTTTACACCTTCTGCAAATAGTCCTACGGAAACCAATGCCAACCATATACGTGGTACAGCCATTATGGAGGCAAGAACGGTGGGTACAGCCGCATTTCCTACTTTCTTGATGTTTTCAATGCCTGCTGGCGGAGATGTAGGCAACCTGACGCTCACACGCCGTTCAGGAGATGGAACTACTACGAGCAGGGGGTTCACGCCTACGGCAGGAACGGCATTGGTGGGGGCAAGCGAAAGTTTAGATGTGCATTGGATAGTGAATATTACCAATACTACGGGCAATAGAGATGCGACCTTTTCTTGGATTTCGGATTGGGATAATGGAAAAAGTCTTACTCAAATGCAATTATGGCGTACTGCTCCTGCGAATATAAATACCTCTTGGTTTATACACAATGCGGGTTTATTAGATTTATCAGCTACACGTAGCCATACGCAGACTAATATCCCTCTGACTACTTTGCACAATGCTTGGACTCTTTCAGACCTTGTCAATCCGCTTCCTGTGGATATGTTTGCCTTTTCTGTGCGTGTAGTGAAGGGAAAAGATGTAGAAATAGTATGGACAACCCAAAACGAATACAACTTACAAAGATACCAAGTAGAACGCAGTCTTGATGGTTTGAATTTTGAAGCAATTGCCAGCGTTAATGCTCAAAATCAGAAAAATAATCAATACTTACACACCGACCTCAATGCCAAAGATTTGGGGAAAGAGGTTTTATATTATAGAATAAAAATGATTGAGCAAAACGGAGCAAGTCGCAACTCTGCTATCAAGGCGGCACATTTCAACAAAGAGTTTTGGGCAAATATCTTTCCTAATCCATTCAAAGATGATTTGAACATCAAAATTTTCAATCCTGAACGTAAAAATATAAAAATTACACTTATTGATAATATTGGTAGAACACACCTAAACGCTATCCTAGAAGGTGAGGAGATATTCTATCAACTCAATACTCAAATCAACGGATTAGCGGCAGGGGCTTATTTCTTGCAAATTTCAACTGATACCCAAACCGAAATAGTCAAACTCATAAAGCAATAACTTTTTTAATTTTAACCTTCGTCAGCTATGAATTTCAACAAGCTAAAAATTTTACTTGTAGATGATGATGAAATTCAGGAGGTACTTCTGAAAGCGAAACTTTTGCAAGTTGCAGAAATAGACTATGTGCGTAGTGCCAGACTTTCCTTGCCTATTATAGATAGCCAACTGAATAAATACGACCTCATCATCTCTGATATAGAAATGCCATTGATGTCGGGTTTGGATTTAGCTCTTTACGTAAGAAAGGTTATCAAAAGTGATATAGCTATGATAGCCCACACGGCTTCGTTAGAGGCAAGTGAAAAATTTTATATCAAAAATGGCTTTGATGGAATGCTTGCAAAAGGCTTTCAGATAGAAGAATTTATGAACTTATGGAGCAAAATAAAAGGCAAAATGCAGACACTTAAAGCTGAAGGTTGAAAATCCATAATAATTTATTAATCATAGGTTGCTTCCACGTCCCGAAAAGGCTATGCAATAAACCTTGCTATGTTTAATTGCAAATACGTAAAAACGAACAAATAGGAATATACCTTTGGTGTATTTCTATTTTCTTTTTTTACATTTATCTCTGATTTTTTTGCACTTTTTGAGGAATACTCTAATTTTGCGTACTTTTTGAAACTCAAAAACTACGCCAATGCAATCCGTATTTGAACAGTTAAACCTTCATCAGCACGAACAGGTTGTTTTTTGCAATGACCCTCATACAGGCTTAAAAGCTATTATTGCTATACACAATACTACCTTAGGACCCGCCGCAGGCGGCACGCGTATGTGGTTCTATAACTCAGAAGCCGAGGCTCTCAATGATGTTTTACGCCTTTCGAGAGGTATGACCTATAAAAATGCCGTAGCAGGGCTAAATATTGGCGGTGGCAAAGCCGTAATCATCGGCGATGCTCGCAAACACAAGTCAGAAGCCCTTTTTAGAGCTTTTGGGCGTTTTGTAGATAGCTTGGGGGGCAAATACATTACTGCCGAAGATGTAGGCGTAAGCACTCAGGATATAGAATTTGTGGCAATGGAAACCCCTTTTGTAGCAGGAAAACCCAAAAGTTTGGGAGGGAGTGGAGACCCTTCGCCTTTTACGGCTTATGGAGTGTATATTGCAATGAAGGCTTCTGCCAAAAAAGTGTATGGCTCTGAAAGTTTAGAAGGGAAAAGAATTGCTGTACAAGGTGTAGGACACGTAGGACAAAATCTGGTAGAGCATCTTGTCAAAGAAAAAGCACAAGTGCTAATTTCAGATATTTATGAAGACCGCTTGCAGGCTATCAAAAACAAATTCCCGCAAGTGCAGGTTATAGATAAAGATAGGCTCTATGATGCTGAAATGGATATTTATGCCCCTTGTGCTTTGGGAGCAACCTTGAATGATGATACTTTGAGCAGACTGAAATGTAAAATTGTGGCTGGTGCCGCCAACAACCAACTTGCTGACGAAAATCGCCACGCCGATATGTGTAAGCAGAAAGGCATCTTGTATGCCCCTGATTTTCTTATCAATTCAGGAGGAATTATCAATGTTTATTGCGAAATTGCAATGCCCGTGTATAACGAACAAAGAGCTTACGAGCAAACCGAAAGAATTTATCAATTTACAAATGATATTATTGAAACTGCTGAAAAAGAAAATATCAATACACATCAGGCGGCAGTAGCTCTCGCTCATAGACGTATGGAAGCCATTGCCAAGCTCAATGCTAATGCTTTCAATCGTAAAAAGTAGAGTTGAAACAAAGTGCAATTTAGAAGTTTAGCCTTCTCAATCTAAAATCATTGTAATCTTTGCATAAAATTTACGCAAGAAAATGGCATCAAAACATTGGTACGCTGTAATAATGGCAGGGGGAATAGGCACAAGATTCTGGCCCTTTAGTCGTCAGCGTTTTCCCAAGCAGTTTCACGATATTTTAGGCACTGGAAAAACGCTCTTGCAACAAACCGTAGAGCGTTTTAAGCAAATTTGCCCGCTTGAAAACATTTATATCGTTGGTAGCCGAGAACACGAAACGCTCTTGTACGAACAACTACCCGATTTTGCCCCTCATCAGTTCATTCTTGAGCCCAGCCGCCGCAATACTGCCCCCTGCATAGCGTATAGTGCCTTCAAAATTTTTCAAAAAGATAAAAAGGCTAATTTAGTAGTTTCGCCTGCCGACCACTACGTTAGCAATGAAAAAGAATTTGCCAAAACTATTCAAAAGGCACTCAAAGAAACTTCACAAAAAGATATTTTGGTAACTTTGGGCATAGAGCCGACGCGTCCTGATACAGGCTATGGGTATATTCAGTATTGTGAAGAAAAAACTACCCTTTGGAAAAAAATTTTAGGCATTAGCTCGCCTATCAAGAAAGTAAAACTTTTTGCCGAAAAACCACCTTTGGAGCTTGCAGTGGAGTTTTTGCGTAGTGGCGATTTCCTTTGGAATTCAGGAATTTTTGTTTGGAATGTTCAAACCATTCTCAAAGAGTTTGAAATTCATTTGCCTGATATTTACGAAGCTTTTTGGGAAATAAAAGATACCTTTTTTACAGAAGAAGAAAGTAAAGCCGTTGAAAAGGCTTATACACAATGCCGAGCCATTTCCATAGACTATGGTATTATGGAAAAATCGGAACACGTTTTTATTATTCCTGCAAGTTTCGGCTGGTCGGATTTAGGTACTTGGAAATCGCTTTTTGAGCTAAGCCCCAAAGATGAAAAGCAGAACGTTATTAAAGGAAATGTAGTAGCTCTGGATACAGAAAACTGCATCATTCAAACGTCTGATAGTCGTTTGGTTATTGTGAAAGGCTTGAAAAATTTTATTGTAGCTGAATATGAAAATGCTTTGATGATTTGTCCCAAAGATGAAGAGCAGAGTGTCAAAGAGTTTGTAAGCATTGCAGAAAAGAAAGGACAGGAATTTATTTAGCAAGCAGAAGTTAAAAGCAAAATTTTGAACTTCTAAACCTCAAACCTCAATCCCCAAACTTCTATATGTATCGTTTTGCACTCATTATTTTTGGAATTTTCTTTTTTGTATTCGGCTTTGTAACTTGGCTCAATAGCGTACTTATTCCTTATCTGAAAATAGTTTGTCAGTTGCAGAGCAACTGGCAAGCCTATTTGGTGGCATTTGCTTTTTATATTTCTTATTTTGTGATGGCTTTACCTTCGGCTTGGTTTTTGGAAAAAGTAGGTTTTCAGAAAGGAATGGCTTGGGGCTTGCTGATAATGGCAATAGGTTCGCTGATTTTTATACCTGCCGCCGAAAATAGATTGTATGAAATTTTTTTAGTAGGTTTATTTACACAAGGTACGGGACTGGCAATTTTGCAAACGGCTGTCAATCCTTTTGTAGCAATACTGGGTAAGCCCGAAAGTGCCGCCCAACGCATTAGCATTATGGGTATTGCCAATAAAACCGCAGGCATTATCAGCCCAATTGTGCTGGGTTTTATTGTTTTCAGTGATATTGAAAGCATTGAAAAACAACTTTCTACTGCTTCAAATGCACAAAAAGACCAAATCTTGACCGAACTCGCCAGCAAAGTAATAGAACCTTACGGCATTATGGCTTTGGTACTTGTATTGCTTGCTGTGATGATACGCTTTGTTTCGCTACCCAATGTAGCACCCCAGAGCATAGAAAGTGATAGTTCCAAATCTTTGTGGCAATATCCGCAATTGGTTTTGGGGGTGATAGCACTATTTTTGTATGTAGGGGTAGAAGTGATTGCCGGCGATACCATTATTCAGTATGGAATTTCGTGGGGATATAGCAAGCAAGAAGCTAAATTTTTCACTTCTTTCACACTGACAGGTATGCTTATGGGCTATGTGATAGCGATTTTCACCATTCCTCGTTTTCTTTCGCAGGCAAAGGTGCTGACAATTTCAGCGGTTTTGGGTGCAGTTTTTAGCATTCTTATTCTGCTTACTGAAAAATCTTTTTCGGTAATGGCGGTAGCTCTTTTGGGGCTGGCAAATTCTGTAATGTGGCCTGCTATTTTTCCGCTTGCCATAGCCGATTTAGGCAAAAATACTTCCAAAGGTTCGGCTTTGCTCATTATGGCAATAGCAGGAGGAGCTTTGATGCCTTTGCTTTATGGCAGTATTGCCGATTTGCTCAAAAATGAGCGTTTGGCTTATGTAATGCTTGTGCCTGCATACCTTTTCATTGCTTATTATGGAGCAAAGGGTTACAAAAAACGCAATTGGTAATGGATAGCGAAGCAATCAGACAACTATTGCAAGAAAAATTTGGCGAAAATTGCATTATTGCCGAAGATAAACGCTCACCGCAAACTATCTGGCAAGTACCTACCGAACTTTTGCCTGAAATATGTTTTTTTCTACAACAAAATCCGCAAACGTATTTTGATTTTCTTTCTTGCATTACGGGTATTGATAATGGCAAGGAAGTGGGTACAATGGAAGTAATTTATCATTTGTATTCTATTCCTTACCAACATTGGGCAGTTTTGAAGGTGCTTGTAGTTCGCAATGCTGAAAATGAACCTTTACCTCAAGTTCCTACCATAAGCCACATTTGGAAAGCCGCCGATTGGCACGAAAGGGAAATTTTTGATTTGCTGGGTATTCATTTTACCAATCACCCCGATTTGCGGCGTATTCTTTTACCCGCCGATTGGCAAGGATACCCCCTTCGCAAAGATTACACTGCCCAAGAAAATTATCACGGCATACGAGTAAAATACTAACTTTATTCGCCCATACCTTTGGCTCGGCTTGTCCAAGAGTTTCCTTTGATGCGAAATCGCCAAGGCAAAAAGGCATCTTCCTGTGCATAGGCAATACCTACACGCGTAGAAGCAAGAATTTCAAAACTTTCTTTGAAAAACTGATTTTCAGCTATCCAAATAGTATTTCCCCAAAGAATTTCGCCATAATGCTTTCTGTTTATGCCCAAAGCCTGTGATAAAGCCCCTGGTCCTGCTGTAAGTTGGGTCTTGATTTTGGCAAAATTACGCCTTTGGAGCATTGTTTCAATGCCTTCCAGCGGCTCAATGGCACGCACCAAAACGGCATCGGCTTCACCTTTTATGTTGGTAACTACATTGAAAAGCGAGTGCATACCATAACACAAATACACGTAAGCTCTACCACCTTCCTCAAACATTATTTGAGTACGCTCTGTATAACGATTTTGATGAGCGTGGCAGGCTTTATCGCTTCTGCCACAATAGGCTTCGGTTTCTACAATTTTACCTGCTGTGATTTTTCCTTCAATGTGGGTGAAAAGATATTTCCCCAACAAATCTTGGGCTATTTGTACTACATTGGCTCTGGTATAAAATTCTTTGGAAAGTTTTTGCATAAAAACTTGTTCAAGGAAATTTTTTTGTAACTGAGGTTGTTTAGGATTTATTTTTTTTGATAATTCTTCGGATAAAAATGACCATAAAGGATAAAATTAACAAATTTACCCACGTATCTACTCTGGTTTCATAGCGTATGATTAAAGCCTTGAATTGGTCTTGCCACGCA
>CAZZLW010000008.1:0-27246 GCA_964654605.1 uncultured Cytophagales bacterium
AAACTTCCTACTTGTAAATGTGGTATTATATACCTTTTTATATTATCTTTGCTTAAGATTTCCATGAAAAGTAATATTTTAGTTTCAGCACCTAAATATACAACTTTCATTGGAAATCTTTTTCAATCCTAAACAACTTCAATTTGAAAAAAATCAAATCCAAGCAGAATTAGAGCAGTTAAGATATAAAATCAATCCACATTTTTTGTTCAACACCTTAAATAGCCTGTATTCTTATACACTTAAAAAATCTGATTTAGCCCCGCAAATGGTTCTAAAAATATCGGAACTGATGCGTTATTTGCTCAAAGATGAAAACCGAGAGCAAGTAAGTCTTGAACAAGAAATAGAAGTGTTAAAAAAATATGTAGATTTGGAAAAACTACGTTTTGGGGATAAATTTGATGTCAATTTTATTGTAAATGGCAATCTTGCTGATAAAAAAATCCCTCCAATGCTTTTGCTCCCTTTGGTGGAAAATAGCTTCAAGCACAACGACTCGGAAACGGAACGACCTTTTGTAAATGTGGTTATTGATTGTAATGAAGAACGCTTTTTTTTCTATGTAGAAAATAGCAAAAGCTCCAATGAAACCCCAAACTCAAGCAATCATTTTAGTACAGGTTTTGGCTTGGAGAATGTCAAAAAAAGATTAAATTTGATTTACGGTGAGGGGAATTACGATTTAGAAATTCAATCTTTTTTTGATAGATTTGTAGTGAATCTTTCCATCAAAACAGACAAAATGCGATGAAAACTTTGCAATGTTTGATAGTAGATGATGAGCCTTTGGCAATAGATATACTTGCCGAATATGTGAAGAAAACACCCAATCTGAGCATATTGACTACTTGTCTCAATGCTTCCGAAGCTATTGAAGTCTTGGGTAGCTCATCTATTGATATTTTATTTTTAGATATTCACTTACCCGGTCTAAATGGTTTTGAAATGCTTTCTCAACTTGAAAATCCACCCTTCACTATCCTTACCACAGCGTATAGTGAGTATGCGTTGCAGTCTTACGAAATAGGCAAAGTAATTGATTATTTGCTCAAACCTTTTTCTTATGAAAGATTCTTGAAATCAATCCAAAAGATTACCCAAATTCAACAATTCAATAAAAGTATAACAGAAACTACACTTAAAGATTTTGTTTTTGTAAAGTCTGATAAAAAAATCCACAAGATTGATATTAAAAACATTTTGTTCATTGAAGCTCTTGGTAATTATCTTAAAATTTACACTCCTGAGCAGGTCATACTTGCACGAGAAAAAATTAGTAATTTAGAAAAACTGCTACCCAATGAAAAGTTTATTCGTACTCACAAATCTTATATTATTGCTTTGCCTTATGTAAAATTTATTGAAGGCAATATCATACATATTGATAAATACAGCGTTCCTATCGGCGAAAATTACAAGAAAATACTACAAAATGTGATTTCTCAAAATATTCTGTAATTTTGCCCGATATTAAAATCAAACATCTATGGGCATACGGTCTTTTTTCGCCAAACCACTCGCTTCCTATATTGTAGCACGTCAGGAAAAATGGGCTAAAAATCCTGAAATATCCCAAGAAAAAGTTTTTCAGACTATCATTCAGCAGGCAAAACATACAATTTTTGGCAAAGAACACGATTTTGCAGGTATTCGCACCCACGCCGATTTTGTGCAAAAAGTACCCATACGCGACTACGAAGGGCTGAAACCTTATATTGAGCAAATTTTACAAGGCAAAGAAGATGTACTTTGGCGAGGAAAACCCTTGTACTTTGCCAAAACCAGTGGTACTACTTCGGGCGTGAAATACATTCCTATTTCTCGTGATTCTATTCACAACCACATCAATAGTGCCCGAAATGCCCTTCTCAATTATATCTACGAAACAGGCAATGCCGATTTTGTAGATAGAAAACTCATTTTTCTTTCGGGAAGCCCTGTACTTGAAAACAAAAATGGAATTCTAACGGGCAGACTTTCAGGCATTTCTAATCATCACGTACCTGCTTACTTGCGTAGCAATCAGATGCCCTCTTGGGAAACCAATTGCATAGAAGATTGGGAAGAAAAATTGGAGAAAATTATTGATGAAACGCTACACGCCGATATGAGCCTTATTTCGGGCATTCCGCCTTGGGTGCAGATGTATTTTGATAGAATTATAGCCCGAACAGGCAAGAAAATTAAAGATGTTTTCCCCCACTTCTCGGTATTTGTGTATGGAGGTGTAAATTTTGAGCCTTACAAAGCCAAACTTTTTGATAGCATTGGAAAAAAAATAGACAGCATAGAGCTTTTTCCTGCTTCGGAAGGATTTTTTGCTTACCAAGACAAATTCCAGCCCGACCACAACGGCGGTATGCTACTCCTTTTGGATACAGGTATTTTTTATGAATTTATCCCCGCCGAAGAATATTTCAACGAAAAACCTACCCGCCTTACCATTGGCGAAGTGGAACTAAATAAAAATTATGCCTTGGTACTGAGCAGTAATGCAGGTTTGTGGGCGTACTCTATTGGCGATACAATCAAGTTCGTGTCTAAAAACCCCTACCGAGTGATAGTTTCGGGACGGATAAAACACTTTATTTCGGCATTTGGCGAACACGTTATTGGCGAAGAGGTAGAAAAAGCCCTCAAATATGCCATAGAGCAATTCCCCGAAACCGAAGTGCTTGAATTCACCGTTGCTCCGCAAGTAACCCCTGCCGAAGGCTTGCCTTATCACGAGTGGCTCATTGCTTTTGCCAAAGAACCCAAAGATTTGGCTCAATTTGCCCAAGTTTTGGACAAAAAAATGACAGAACTCAACGTATATTATGATGATTTGATTTCAGGGGCAATTTTAAGACCGCTTGTTATCACACGCTTACAACCCAATGCTTTTATTGAATATATGAAATCTCTGGGCAAATTAGGGGGGCAAAACAAAGTTCCTCGCCTTTCTAACGATAGAAAAATTGCAGATGCTCTGCAACAGTGGAAAATTTAGTGCTGAATGTAGAAAAAAACATACAAATATAGCCACAAAATATCTAAAAAGTGCCAAAAACGTGTAGCCAGCTTCAAACGTCTTTGGGTAGGAGGATTGACAGCGTGAATGAAGTCATCTACATAGCTTTCTTTTTTCACAGCTTTCCAAAATACTATCCACAAGGCTACCATACCCCCAAGCAGGTGTAAAATATGCAAACCCGAAAGCAAATACAAAAAATTTGCCGCCGCACCTGCTTTTTTTCCAAAAAATAAACCTTGTGCTTCCAGTTGTTTCCAGCCAAAATACTGACAAAGCAAAAAGAAAATTCCTAAAACAAAGGTAGTGCCTAATAGATACTTGTAAGTAAAGAAATCTTGCTTTTCAAAAGCATTGTTGGCAACATAGAGCGTATAACTACTTACAAGCATAAAAAAAGTGCTAAAACTAAATAATTTAGGCATTTTGAAATCAATCCAATCGGCAGAACCCTTGCGAGCCAGATATGCAAGCGTAATGAAAAGAAAAACCAAAGCCATACCTATCATCGCAAAAAGTAGGAGATTTTCTTGGTAATCTCTTTTTTTCTGAAAAACTTTTAAGAGCATAGTTATAGGTTTTACAAGCAAAACAAAAATAAAGGGATTTAGTTTCGTTTGCAAAAATTTTAAGGATATGGAAAAATCTCAAAAATTCTAAAATTTTGCTCTAATTCTTCTCAACTTGCTCAAAACTTACGTAAAATTTTCTAAAAAAACTTACTTTTTTTGGCAAATTCGTTTTTTTTGTCTAACTTTTGTCAAAATTTTATAGTTTTGCCATAAATACCGAAAATTGATACCACAATGACACGCATTTTATCTTTGGGGCTTTTTTGTTTGATTATGAGTTTTGTACAAGTTACGTTGGCACAGCCCAATGTACGAAATTATGCTCATCACCCTGTTTATATCTATAATTTTTGCAAATTTACGCAATGGCCTGCTGTAAAAACAGAACTCAAAATAGGTGTTTTAGGCAATAGCCCACTCTACGAAGGTTTGCGGCGTATGGCGGCAACCAAAAGCACCTACAACTTGAAATTTATTGTAGAAAAATACAATAACCCCAACGATATTAAAGATTGTGATGTGCTTTTCATACCTTTCACAAGCCCTTTTGATGTGAAAGATATTGCCCAAAAACTTATTGGTAAAAATGTGATGATTATCACCGAAGACGAAAAACATATCCGAGATGCTTGTTTCAATTTTGTGGTAAAAGAAGGCAAGCTAATGTACCAAGTCAATAAACAACAATGCGATAGAGCCAAACTGAAAGTTTCTACAAAACTTTTGAGTTTAGGTATTATTGTGGATTAAGAAGGTGCAAGTATTTTAAGCAAAATGGAAGCGAAAAGTTTGAGGCTTGACAAGTTTGATAGCTCAAATTCCTGTTTCCTGTTTCTTATCTCCCGCTTCCCACTTATCTAAATCTCACAAAGCAGTTTTTGAAGGAAAAGACTGCTTTTTTTGTTTTTGAATGAGTTGCCAAAAACGACGAGTTAGTAAAAAAGCAGACGTACTTAAACCCGCAAGCAAAGCCACCCAAATACCCACCGCCCCCCAACCAATTTGGTGCGAAAGGATAGCAATAGGCAGAGCAATGAACCAATAAGCTATTACGGCAATCATAGTAGGAACATTGACATCTTCCATTCCCCGCAAAATACCCAAACCTACGGCTTGTACCCCATCAGAAATCTGAAAAACACCACCAATAATCAGCAAACTAATAGCAATAGCCACAGCTTTGGGGTCGTTTTCAATGAATTGAACAACAATGGTTTCAGGGAATAGCAGAAAAAGCAAACAAAAAGAACCCATTACCAAAACTGCCAAAGCAATCGCCGAAATACCAACTTTTTTCATTTTGTAAAAATTTCTTTCGGCAAAAGCCTGTCCCATACGAATAGCACTGCCTATGCCTATTCCCGAAGTTATCATATAGGTTGTAGAAACCAAAGAAATCACAACTCTATGAGCGGCTTGCGAATAGTGGTCTAAATTGCCAATGAGCAATCCTGCTACCGAAAAAGCCGCTACTTCCAAAAAATAGGTTATTCCCACAGGCAAGCCTAAACGGAATACTTTTCCGACCTCTCGCCAAGTCAAATGAATAATTGAATTTTGCAGAATGGCTCTTGTTTTGGGGTGAAACGCAATAAATAGCACTATCAGCACAAGCATCAAGAGGCGAGCCAGTACCGTAGCCAACCCTGCCCCTTCCAAACCCATAGCAGGAAAGCCCCAATTGCCGTGTATGAGAAGCCAATTAAAAAGTACATTGGAAAGCAAGCCTATCCACGTGATAGTCATAGCCACTTTGGTAAGCGAAAGCCCATCGGTAAATTGCTTACAAACCAAAAAAAACAGCACAGGCAAAACCGACCAATTCAGCATAGCCAAAAACTTTTTAGCCTCTTGCGTAACCGTAGGCGTTTGGCGTAGCCACTCAAAATTTGCTGTAATTGCCTGCAAAACAAACATTGTCAGGATTCCCAAGAAAGAAGCAAGCACCAGCCCACTCAAAAAAATTCTTTTGCTTTCGGCAAGGTCTTTTTTCTGATAACTCTGCGAAACCAGCGGAGCAATAATATTCATACTGCCCAAGCTCAACATACAAATCAGAAAAAAGGTGTCGTTGGTTGCCCCTGCGGCGGCAGTAGCTACAACTCCCAAGTCTTTAATCATCACTACATCTATTACCCCCATTAGCACCACACCCAGCTGTGCAAAAATGATAGGAATACTGAAAAGGAAAGTTTTTCGGGCTTCAAAACGATAGAAGCGATACAATTTGTAAAAAGAAAGTAGCATAATTTCATAGTTCTGTTTGCAAGAAAAAATCTTGCAGTTGTCGGATTTCAGCTTCACTGATAGCAGGAAAATTCGCTATTCGGAAGGTATTTTCTTTCCATTTATCATAACCATTGCCCAAACGAAATCCCGCTTGTTTGGCTTTTTCTTTGATAGCGGCAATTTGCTCTGCTTTACCTTGTAGAGCTATCACGGTACTTGAACGCACACTTTCATTATGAATAAGTGGAGAGAAGTATGGATTTTTTTCAAAAAAACGATACCAACTATCGGCTCTTATTTGCGTTCTTTTATCAATTTCTTTGATGTTTTCAGAAGTTTCCATCACACGCATCAGCAGGTAAATCCCCAGCACATTGGGCGTGTGCGTAGTTTGAAATTTTTGCATTTGCTCGCAGGTTTTCAGTAAGCTATTGTAGTGCTTATGCTCACCTATTTCGTGAATACGAGCAATCGCCTTTTCAGAAAGTATCATCAGGGCAAGCCCTGCGGGCAAACCAAAGCACTTCTGCACCGAAGCATACCAAATATCGGCACTTCGCCAAGCAAACTCAATTCCTGCCATAGATGAGGTAGCATCGATGGCAATGAGTTGTTTAGGGAAGTTTTCTTGTACTTTCCTGATAACTTCTATGGGTACTTGCGTACCATTAGAGGTTTCGTTTTGTGTAAAACAAATAAGAGCTTTATCTTCCAGTTCGGCTTTGCCACTACGCCTATCGGCAAAAGTGAAAAAAGTTTGTATGCGTTCAATATCCAAACTTTCATTGATTTGGAAAAGATGTTTTTCTGATTTTCGGTGCAAATAGTGCGTATATTGATACCATTTTTCTCCAAAAGCCCCATTCAAGATATGATAGCTTTTGCTTGTTACCAAAGATTGAGCTATCATTTCCCAACACTCCGTAGCCGAAGAAGTAAATATAATGGTATATTGAGGTGGTATTTGCAGTTTTTGTTTGAGCAAAAAAATCGTCTTTTTCACCATATCCATAAACTCTTGGCTACGGTGAGGAAGTCCTAAAATTCCTTTATCGTAGGCTTCTTGTAAAAAATCTTTAATGGAAGGATAAACCTTGGAAGGACCTACGTTAAAATTTATCATAGTGTTAGCGATTTGCTTGCAAAGTTAGTGAAAAAAAGCTAAATATAGAGAATTTTTCTTGGCAACTCTTTACAAAGAAAATGCTTCATTTAAGGGTAAGTAGTTGCCCAGAAAGAAAGCTAACAGATTGTAACTATTGAGCCAAAATACTTCATCACACTTTGCATAATACAATCAAAAATTGCTTATATTTGCAGGTAAATCTCTTGCAATGGCTCAAAATACTTACATTCATCAAGAAGTTACTGCAACTACTCCTCCCCCAAAAAAGAAAAAACTTGTTTTCAAGCCACTGAAAGATAGGCGTTTTCAGATAGCTTGGGGCTTTTTTTTACTATTTTGGGCTTTATATCTCTTGCTTGCTTTTGTTTCGTATCTTTTTACTGCCCAAGCCGACCAAAGTCTTGTAGAAGCCTACAACGAAACAGGCATACGCGAAGCAGGCGAGGAAGTGGAAAACTGGTTGGGCATTTATGGGGCAATTTTTTCCTACTATTTTATTTATCGCTGGTTTGGTTTGGGGGCATTTTTTCTGATACCCTTGCTTGCTAATTGGGGCTTTCAATGGATTTTTAGGACATCTATTTTACCTACCAAGAAAATTTTTGCTTTACTTTTTTTCGTAGCTCTTTGGTTTTCTACGCTTTTAGGATATTTGGCTATTTTTTTGCCTCAAAATTCTTTTGTGCATAGCGTTGCAGGAGTTACAGGCTTTGCCATTGCCGAACTGCTTTCCAACCTGATAGGCATTGGTACTGTTTTTTTGCTCATTGTTGTTTTTTTAGTTTTTGTAGTATATTTCTTCAACCTAACTACATTAAAAAAAACAAGCAAAAGTGCTGATTTGCCCATTTCTTCCAAGAAAAAAGAAAAAACCGATGAAAAAGTAATACGAAAGCCCATTCCCAAAGAAGAGCAAGAAGACTTTGATGACGTGCCTTTACAAGAAAACCTGCAAAACAAATTTAGTGAGAATGAAGAAACTGACGACGAGCTGGAAAAATTAGGCATTGTGCTTATCAACAAAGCCACGGGGCAAATTATCAAAGAAAATAAAAAAACGAGTGAGAACACCCTTACGCAAGAAAACAACATTAAAGCAGAAAGCAAATTGCAAGGCTCACTTATAGAAAATCGTCAAGAAAATATCCAAGATGTTCTTGAAATTGCTCAAAACGAAAGACAACAAGTTTGGGATACGCCTCATTTAGAGCAAGAAAACGAACCTGAACACCCCGAAAATCAGATAGTATTAGAAAGTAAAAAGCGTAGAACAGATAACGAAATTGTTTTAGAAATTGAGCAAAATACTCCTCTCAATGCTATTTCGCACCCACAAGAAACAGATTTTGAGGAATCGGAAGATTTTGATGAGGAAGAAGAAGAGGAAAATAACCTCCCTGACCTTGAAACTGAAAATAATGATGAACAAGAAGCGGATTGGAATGTTGAGCATTTAGGGGCTTACGACCCACGCCAAGATTTAAGCCGCTATCAATTTCCAACCCTGCAACTATTGAATGAAATTCATTCCCGCTTTGAAGTAAGCAAAGAGGAACTGGAAGCCAACAAAAACCGAATTGTAACTACCCTTGCCAACTATGGCATTGGCATCACCTCTATCAAAGCCACTATCGGACCTACGGTAACGCTTTACGAAATTGTGCCTGATGCAGGTGTAAGAATTTCTAAAATCAAAAATTTAGAGGACGACATCGCCCTTTCGCTTTCTGCTTTGGGCATACGCATTATTGCCCCTATTCCGGGCAAAGGAACTATCGGTATTGAAGTTCCTAACCAAAAACGTGAAGTAGTAGGTATGCGAAACCTACTAGCAAGCGAAAAGTTCCAAAATAGCACAATGGATTTGCCCATTGTATTTGGTAAAACCGTTACCAACGAAATTTTTATGGTAGATTTGACCAAAATGCCCCATTTACTTATTGCAGGGGCAACAGGGCAAGGTAAATCCGTAGGTCTGAATGTTATTTTGGCTTCTTTGCTCTACAAAAAGCACCCCGCCGAGCTTAAGCTCGTTCTCATAGACCCCAAAAAGGTAGAACTCACACTTTTCAACAAAGTAGAAAGGCATTTTCTTGCCAAATTGCCCAACGAGGAAGAGGCTATCATTACTGATACTTCCAAGGTTATCAATACGCTCAATTCACTTTGTATAGAAATGGATAACCGCTATTCTTTGCTCAAAGAGGCTTCTTGCCGAAATATCAAAGAATACAACCAAAAATTCAAAGAACGCAAGCTCAATCCTAAAAAAGGACATAGATTTTTGCCCTATATTGTACTGATTATTGATGAGCTTGCCGACCTGATGATTACAGCAGGTAAAGAAGTAGAACAACCCATCGCAAGGCTGGCACAACTTGCCCGAGCTATTGGCATTCATTTGGTAGTGGCAACCCAACGCCCTTCCGTAAATGTAATTACTGGAGTTATCAAGGCGAATTTCCCTGCAAGATTGTCGTTCCGAGTTACTTCCAAAATAGACTCACGTACCATTTTAGATGCTGGCGGTGCCGAGCAACTTATCGGAATGGGCGATATGCTCTACTCTACGGGTTCGGATTTAGTACGAGTACAATGTGCCTTTATTGATACCCCCGAAGTGGAAAATATTTGCGAGTTTATTGGCTCACAGCAAGGCTATGCCTCTGCCTATCTTTTGCCCGAATACGTAGGCGAAGCAGGCGAAGGCAACCAAGAAGATTTTGATTTTGACGACAGAGATGAACTCTTTGAAGAAGCGGCTCGTATTGTGGTAATGCACCAACAAGGCAGTACCTCTCTTTTGCAACGAAGACTCAAATTAGGCTACAACCGAGCAGGTAGAATCATTGACCAACTGGAAAAAGCGGGTATCGTAGGGGCTTTTGAAGGTAGCAAAGCTCGCGAGGTGCTTATCCCCGATGAAGTAAGCCTTGAAAAACACCTAAAAAGTTTGAAATAAGCAGGAAAAAAGCATTTCTTATGCGTGAGGACTTTCTCCATTTTATTTGGCAAAATCTTTATTTTTCCCAAGAAAATCTGCAAACGCTTGCAGGAGAAAGCCTTAAAATTCTGGACACAGGCAAGTACAATCCCAACGAAGGAGCTGATTTTGAAAATGCTATCATAGCTTTTGAAGGAAAGCACCGAAAAGGCTATGTAGAAATGCACCTTAAAACCTCTGATTGGCTCAAACACGAGCATAACCGAAACGCTAAATACGAAAATGTTATACTTCACGTAGTTTGGGAAAATGATTTGCAAGCATTAGAGCAAGTACCTTTACCTACTTTGGAGCTAAAAAATAGGGTAAATCCGAACCTTTTGCACAATTACAGGCAACTGCTGGCAAGCAAAAATTTTGTTCCTTGCGAAAATTTATTTGCCAAAGTAGAAAATATCTTTGTTTTAAGCACTTGGGACAAAGTGCTTGTCCAAAGGCTTGAGCGTAAAAGCGAGAAAGTACAACAAATTTGGCAAGAAACCCACCAAGATTGGCAGGAAGCTACCTACCGCCTACTTGCCGAAAGTTTTGGCTTCAAAATCAATGCAGAGCCTTTTGCCAAACTTGCCAAGCAAACACCGCTGAAACTCTTTCTCAAACACCAAAACAACCTTTTACAAATAGAGGCTTTACTTTTCGGACAAGCAGGCTTTTTGAGCGAAAACTTAGAAGATGAATATGCCCAAAATTTACAGCGTGAATATCAATTTTTACAACACAAATACAATTTAGAGCCTTTACAAGCAAGTGAATGGAATTTTTTACGCTTGCGTCCTGCAAATTTTCCTACTATTCGGCTGGCACAACTGGCTCAAATTTTGTTTCAAAATGCTCATTTTTTTTCTGTCCTGTTGCACGCCGAAAAATTTGAAACCCTCAAAAATGTTTTCTCCGTAAAAGTTTCCGAGTATTGGCAAAGCCACTATCATTTTGGGAAAAGTACGGAAAAAACCGCCTCACAACTTGGCAAAAATAGCTTTCAAAGCGTCATTATCAATGCCGTAGTACCGCTTTTAGTGTTTTACAGCAAAACCCACCAAAAGCCCGAATATTTGGATAAAGCCATTTCTTTTTTAGAGCAACTGCCCACCGAAAGCAATCATATTCTTGAGAAATGGCAAGAACTTGGAGCAAAGCCACAAACCGCCGCCGATTCGCAAGCCCTGTTGGAATTGTATCGTACTTACTGCGAAAATAAAAAATGCTTGCAATGTGGCATTGGTATTGAAATCTTGCGAAAAAATCAAACGAAAAACTGAAAAAAAATCATAACAAACTGACTGAAAATTCCGTTATTTGCGTGCCGTTTCAAAACGCACCTACATCAAAAACCATTGGCTATGTGTAAAAATTTTATCTGTTCCTTTCTGTTAGCTTTCAGTTTTTCATTTTCTTTTGCCCAAATTCATTATCCACAAGAAAAGCACTTTAAGAATGTTCGTCAGCTAACTTTCGGAGGCAACAATGCCGAAGCCTATTTCAGTCCTAACGGCAAGAAAATCGTCTTTCAGTCCGATTATCAGGCTTGGGGTGTTTCTTGCGACCAGATTTTTATTGCAGACCTCAAAAAAGATAATTTGCAAAAGAAAAAACCTAAAATGGTTAGCACTGCCAAAGGCAGAACTACTTGCTCGTATTTTATGCCCGATGGCAAGCATATCCTGTACGCTTCTACCCACAAAGCCGATGCCGCTTGTCCTCACGTACCGAAAAGTCCTTCGGGAAAGTACGTGTGGCCTATTTATGATAGCTACGATATTTTTATTGCTGATTTAAAAGGAAATATCATCAAACAACTCACCGATACTCCCGGCTATGATGCCGAAGCCACCGTATCGCCCAAAGGTGATAAAATTGTTTTTACCTCTATGCGTTCAGGCGATTTGGACTTATGGATAATGAATACAGACGGCACAGGACTCAAACAAATCACCCACGATTTGGGCTATGACGGCGGTGCATTTTTTTCGCCTGATGGCTCTATGATTGTTTTCCGAGCTTCTCGTCCTAAAACCGAAGAGGAAATCCGAGAATACAAAGAACTTCTTTCGCAGGGGCTGGTACAACCTACCAATATGGAAATTTTTGTCTGCAATGCCGATGGCTCTCATCTGCGACAAATTACTAATTTGGGCAAAGCCAATTGGGCTCCTTTTTTTCACCCTTCGGGCAAAAAAATTATTTTTAGCTCCAATCATTTTTCAAAGCGTGGCTATCAGTTCAATTTGTTTATGATAGATTTGGACGGAAAAAATTTAGAGCAGATTTCTTTTGATAGCGTTTTTGATGCCTTTCCGATGTTTTCTCCTGACGGCAAAAAAATTATTTTCAGTTCCAACCGCAACAACGGCGGCACAAGAGATACTAATCTTTTTATAGCAGATTGGGTAGATGAATAGCAAGAGCAGTAATATCGTTCAAAGAGATATTACTGCTCAATTTTTGCAAAGAATAGGCTCTAATACTTTCAAGCAAGCCTATTTTTTTGTGTCTTTTTTATTTTTTGCGGCTTCCATCATAGGTTTGAGCATTTCTAAAAACTTTTTAGCTTCCTCTTCGTTAGCAAAATTCAGAGCCATCGTTCCTGAATTTTCAAGTTTTTCTTCTTTGGGCAAAGTTCCTCCACCGATACGATTGCAAGTTTGTTTGGTGGTTAAAATCCTCTCTTTGTAATTTCTGGAGTTAAAATAATCAATATATTGTGCCAACGAAAGAACTTTGCCACTCATTATCCTATGGTCGCCTCCGTCCAAATCTTTCAAAGCCGCTTTCTTGATTTGCAATTCATCTCCTATACCACTTACCCAATGTTCATAGAATGTAATACTATCGTTGGCTATTCGGTAGTAGTATTTTCTGCTATCATCAGCAAAAGCAAGAATAGCCTCGTGTTTGAAAGTTGTATTGCCACAGGCAATTTCAATTTTGTCCAACTTTTCAGTTTTGGCATTCTGATTGGTTGCAGGTTTTTGGGCATTGGCATTGCCCGTGGCAGGCTTTTGAGCAGTAGCAGGTTTCGTAGCAGGCTTTTGAGCAGTAGCAGGTTTCGTAGCAGGCTTGGTTGCCGCAGTTTTTTGTTGAGCCATTACTGCTATACTTAGCATACAGGCTACAGAAAGTAAAATAGCTTTTTTCATTTGTGTAAAATTTAAGTTTTGAATACTACACAAATAAAAGCAACTTTCTGTAAGCTATATGAGCCATTTTTACCAAACCAAACTTTGAATTTACAAAAACAGAATTTGCATTTTCACAAAAGCAAAAGAGGCTTTGCAGAGCCTCTTTTTAGTTATATGCTAATAAAATTTATGCTAAAACTTGTTGTACTTTTTGGGCGGCTTCTTGCAATGTAATTGCCGAATACACTTTCAAGCCTGATTCATCAATAATTTTAGCACCTTCTTGGGCATTTGTACCTTGCAAACGCACAATAATAGGCACATTGATATTACCAATTTTCTTGTAGGCTTCTACAACACCATTGGCTACTCTATCACAACGTACAATGCCACCAAAAATATTGATAAGAATGGCTTTCACGTTGGGGTCTTTGAGAATGATACGGAAACCTGCTTCCACGGTTTTGGCATTTGCTCCACCACCCACATCAAGAAAGTTGGCAGGCTCACCTCCCGAAAGTTTGATAATGTCCATAGTTGCCATAGCAAGACCTGCTCCATTCACCATACAACCTACGTTACCATCAAGTTTTACATAGTTTAGGTCGTTTTCACCTGCTTCTACTTCCAGAGGGTCTTCTTCCAAAATATCACGCATTTCGGCAAGGTCGGGGTGGCGGAAAAGAGAATTATCATCAAGATTTACCTTGCAATCTACGGCTAAAATTTTATTATCAGAGGTTTTGAGTACAGGATTTACCTCAAACAAAGAAGCATCGCTTTCTAAATAAGCCTTGTAAAGCGATTTGATAAAGGCAACCATTTCCTTATGAGCGTTCCCCTCCAAGCCCAAAGCAAAGGCGATTTTACGAGCCTGAAAATCACGCAAACCTACGCGTGTATCAATGTATTCTTTGATAATTTTTTCAGGGTGCTTTTCGGCTACCTCTTCAATATCCATACCGCCTTCGGTGCTGGCGATAATTACATTGCGAGCCGTAGCCCTATCCAAAAGAATACTCATATAATACTCTTTGGGCTGGCTTTCGCCAGGATAATATACGTCTTGGGCAATGAGCACCTTATGCACTTTTTTCCCTTCGGGACCTGTCTGGGGGGTTACGAGTTGCATTCCCAAGATTTTTTCGGAAATTTCGCGTACTTCGTCATAGTTTTTAGCCAATTTTACACCGCCGCCTTTACCTCTGCCACCTGCGTGAATTTGTGCTTTTACTACAAACCAATTCGTGCCTGTTTGGGCATTGAGTTGGCGAGCCACTTCTACGGCTTTGGAAGGTGTATCGGCTACAAAACCTTCTTGAATACGCACCCCATAGCGTTTCAATAATTCTTTGGCTTGATATTCGTGAATGTTCATAAAAAAGGGACTTTTCGGTTTCAGGAAAAAAGATTCAGCACGAAATTACAAGATTTTTTTACAAAAAATCAAATTATATCTCAAAATCTTTGTAAAGCAAGCTCGGTTGTACGCTCCGATTGTTCTGATACTTGCCGCTATTGTATTTTTCAAATTCTCCTTCCAAAGTATGATAATAAATTTGACAAATTTCTACCCCCGCATATATGCGTATAGGCTGTACGCAAAAGATTTCCAAAGTCCAATATCCCGCAAAGCCTACATCTCCAAAACCCGCCGTAACGTGTATAAACAGCCCCAAACGCCCTACCGAGCTACGCCCTTCAAGCATCGGAACACAATTTTCGGTACGAGTATATTCAATGGTTCTGCCCAAATACAATTTGCCCGTTTCCAGCACCAAACCCTCTTCGGGAATAGTGATAGAATGAAATCTATTGGGCTTTTTCATATCCAAAACAGGCTCATCATACACGAGCAGTTCGTTGTGCAAACGCAAATTATAGCTATTGGGGTTGAGCTGTTTAGGATTAAAAGGCTCAATGAGAATCTCTTTACCCAATCTTTGCAAAATTTCTTTACCTGATAAAATCATAGCTCCGAGAGTTTAATTAGTCCAAAATTGAAGCAGAGCCGCCCCATACGAATACCCACCCCCAAACACGCTCATTGCAATCAAATCGCTTGGCTGAAATTTATGCTGATTTTCCCACAAGACAATGGCACAACCCGCACAACCTGTATTGCCTAAATATTCTACATTAGAAAGTAACTTTTCCAAAGGCAGTTGCAAGTTTTCAGCAACATTCAGCGAAATACGTTTGTTGGCTTGGTGCGGTGCAAAGTAAGCAATATCGGCAATATTTTTCTGATTACGCTCTAAAACTTTAATCGTTGCTTTGCTCATATATTCGCAAGCGTGCAAAAACACATCTCTGCCGTTATTCATCAAAAACCCTTCATTGATAGGTTTTAGAAATACACTTTCATCTGCTTTCCCCAAATTTCCTCCGCCTGCCGTAAAAATATCCAAAACTTCTAAATAAGAATGGTTTTGGGGCTTTTCTTTGCTTACAAGCATCGCCACTGCTCCATCACCCCACAAGTGTCCGCTATTTTTATCGGTTTCATCGCTGTATGCCGTGTTGTGGTCGGCGGCGATGAGCAAGGCTTTGGCGGCTTTTTGCATTGCAAAATAGCCTTGTACCACTTCCAAAGCGTTTAGGAAAGACGAACAAGCCGTAGAAAGCGAAAGCACAGGAATTTCACTAATGTTCAAAAAACGCTGAACAGCGTGGGCAAGTGAATGAATGGTGTCGTAGGGCGTGTAAGTAGCTCCAACAATCAAATCAACTTCTTTCAAATCAGCAGAAAGATTTTGAGCCAAATTTTCCACTGCCCTAATTGCCAAAGTATTCGTACTCTCATTTTCCGATGCCTTCCTACGCGTGTGTATGCCTGTACGTGTAAGAAACCAATCCTCACCCAAGCCCATTATTTCACTGAAATAACTATTATCAATGATTTTTTCGGGCAAATAAGCACCTATGCCTATGATATACACTTCAAAATAAGTTTTTGATTGCGTTGTAAAAGGTTTTAGGAGTTCAAAAGTTCAAACTTCAAACCTCAAACCTCCCATTATTTCCCTGTAAATTTAGCCTCTCTTTTCTCTAAAAATGCCGTAGTACCTTCTTTGAAATCTTCGGTGCGAGTAGCTTTTTGGAAAGCATTGGCTTCTGCCTGATAACCCACTTCGTTGTAAGTACCTGCATTGGTAGCTGTAATGATAAGCTCTATCGCCGAAGGACTATTTTTGAGCATTTTTTGCAACAATTCTTTAGCTTTTTGCAAAAGGGCATTTTTATCAGGCAAAACATAATTTACTAAATGCCAATGCAGAGCCTCTTGTGCCGAAATCATTTCACCTGTAAGCATCATTTCAAGGGCTTTGGCTTTTCCAACAATCTGAGGCATACGTTGCGTACCTCCGTAGCCGGGCAAAATGCCCAATTTTACTTCGGGTAAGCCAAACTTGGCATTTTCGCTTGCCAAACGAATATGGCAAGCCATTGCAATTTCGCACCCTCCCCCCAAAGCAAAGCCATTTACCGCCGCAATAACAGGCTTGGGGCAGTTTTCTATTGCCAAAAAGATTTCCTGACCTGCTTCGGCAAATTTTCGGCTATTTACTTCGGTGAGTTGAGCAATTTCGCTTATATCGGCACCTGCCACAAAGGCTTTCTCGCCTGCCCCCGTCAGAATTACCCCTTTGATGTCCTCATCATCATAAATTGCTTGAAAAGCCTCTTTGAGTTCGTTCAAGGTTTCGGCATTGAGGGCATTGAGCTTACTTTCTCGGTTAATGGTAAGCGTAAGAATACCATTTTCCAGTACCCAAAGTAGATTGTTGAAAACTTTCATTGCTTTTGTTTTTTAGAGCCTACAAATACTTGGTTTGAATTTGATGAGTATGGTGAATTTCGTGTCCTGCAATCATTGCCGCCAGTGCCCTTACCGAAGTAGGAAAATTATTGGCATTGCCTACTATGGCAAGCGTTTGGGAAGGTAAATGGGCAAAAAGCGAAATAGTGGCTTTTCTAACCGCTTCAAACTCGTCTAAAATACTTTGTAGAGAGCGATTTTGGGCTTGCGAGTTGCGAACATAGGCGTCTTGATCGAAGCCAGGTAAAGCCTGCAATTCGCCACGAGCAAAAGCCATAGCCCTGTACGAAAGTACCCTTTCAGAATCAACAACGTGTAAAAGTACCTCCTTGATAGTCCATTTATCGGGTGCGTATGAAAAATTAGCCTTCTCCTCGCCAATTTGGCTGTAAAATTGCTTACAAAATTCTAAACGCTCTTGTAAAATGAAAAGAATATCATCACTTTTCAAGTGTTTCAGATATGTTTCGGCATAAGGCGGATATTCGCTGGCGGGTAATTGTGCTGTAAAATTCATAACAAACCGAATTTGGTGCGAAATACAAATTTTTTCAATGAAAAAAATTATTTTTGAGGCAAAGTTAGAACTTTCGCACAAATTTCCTACATTTCAAGACTAAAAACAATAGCTCCAATTATGAAATTTATTTTTTCGTTTGTGGGTTTTTGGTGGTGTTTGGTGGCTTATTCACAAAATATTCAATGGGCGAGTAAGATGATTGCTGTATCTTCTGAAAAAAAATCCACTTCGGGAAAGCAGTATAAAGCCGAACAAGCCCTTGGCAAACCCAATGTTTTGCCTGCTTTTCAGAATAGCCCTTGTGCTTGGTCGCCACAAGAAGCCAACAACAACAAAAAAGAAGAGTTCATTCACGTTGGTTTTACCAGCCCAATGAGCATCAAGCAGGTTTTGGTAGCAGAAAGTTTTAACGCAGGAGCTATTTCACAAATTTTTGCTTACGACGACACAGGCAAAGAACATCTGATTTACAAAAATCCGCAGGTTGCTCCCGCAGGCAAGGGCAGATTGTTCAGCTTGGCTGTTCCTCAAACACCTTACTCGGTAGCTTCTTTGAAAATCACCTTGCAAACAGGAAAAGTAACTGGCGAAAATCAAATTGATGCCATAGGCATTTCGGATAGTGATACCCCTGTGGAAATTCAGCCCAATTTAGGAAAAAATCAGGTGCAGTTCAATTCAGAGCCTTTGAGTGGTATCAATTCGCAATATTTGGAAGCTAATCCCGTAGTGTTGCCCAGTGGAAAAGGAATTTATTTTACTCGCCTCAATCACCCTGAAAACATCAAAGACACTTTGGACGGCAAAATGGTCTATAAACAAGACATCTGGTTTGCTGAACTTGACGACAAGGGCAATGCCTCCAATCCTATCAATATCGGCGAGCCACTCAACAACCGCCAACACAACGCCGCTTTTACCATTGCCCCTGACGAAAGCTATATGCTTCTGAACAACAAATATCTGCCCGATGGCAGACTTGAAAAAGGGCTTTCTATTACCTACAAAACCCCCGAAGGCAAATGGGGAAAACCCGAAATTTTGGAAATTGAAGGCTTTGAAAGTAAAAGTGATTTTAACGAATACTCTTTAAGCCCCGATGGCAAAGTGCTAATCATTTCTACCGAAGCCACTAATACGCTGGGCGGCAATGATTTATATGTAGCTTTTCGGAAAGACAATAAAAGTTTTGGCAAACCCATTCATTTAGGCAACATCATCAACTCGGCGGCAGACGAAGCCACTCCCTATCTGGATACTGACGGCAAAACGCTTTACTTTTCCTCCAATGGTTTTTCGGGTTATGGTAGTTTTGATATTTTCGTAACTCAACGGCTTGATGACACTTGGCTAAACTGGAGCGAACCCGAAAATTTAGGAAATAAAATCAATACCGAAGGAATGGATATTTACTTTGCCAAACAAGGCAATTTTGGCTACCATAGCTCACGTGGCGATATTTACCGAACCCGAATGGTAGAGCCTATGCTCGTGCTGAAAGGTAGAACCCTCAACGAAAAAACACAAGAACTCATTCCTGCTCGTGTCAGCCTTCATATTCAGGAAATCAATGATAGCCCCAAGCCACTGGAAAACCCCGAAGGCAAGTTCAATACAAGTCTGAAAATTGGTAAAAAGTATAAAATCAGTGCCGAATTGCAAGGTTTTTTCCCACAAGAAATTATCATTGATGCCACCGCTATCAGCGAATATACCGAAATGGAAAAAGATATTTTTCTCAAACCTATGGAAAAAGATGCTACCTTACGCCTGAATAATATCTTTTTTGCCCAAGCCGAAGCGGTACTTATGCCCGAATCTTATCCCGAATTAGATGAACTTGCCGAAGTAATGAAGAAAAACCCCAAAATGCGGATACAATTAGAAGGGCATACCGAAATTTATGGCAACAAAAAGGCTCTGAAAAAACTTTCTTTGGAACGCACTTTGGCTATCAGAGAGTATCTTGTCAAGAAAGGAATTTCCAAAAGTCGTATTCAGTGCATTGGCTATGGTGCAGAACGCCCCCTCTCTACCGAAGATACCGAACAAGCTCGCCGCCTCAACAGAAGAGTAGAGCTCAAAATTTTGTAACAGAAAATAAACAAGCGGCAACATCATTTGCTCCGAAATGATATTGCCGCCACTCTGGTATTTTGAAGGAATTGATTACTTTTTTTCCGCTTGGGGCTTATTGCCGTCTTGTTGGGCAGGTGTTTTGGCGGTATCAGCAGGGGCAGGTGTGCCGTCTTGCAGATTAGCACCATTAGATACGCTGAAAAACTTTTCACGAATAGCTTTGGTTCTTTTGGCGGCATTGGGGTCATCGGGGTACTGCTGACGCAACTGGCGAGCAGAATCTCCTTTTGCTCCATACACATAAATATCGCCTTCGCGTACATCTTTCACCTTTTTCAAATCAGAACTATTGTATTGGTCTAAATTACAAGCACTCAAAGCCAGCACAGCCAAAAGAGCAAATTTTTGTATCAAAGATTTCATAAGGCAAAATTTTAGTTTTTTCGCAAGGCAAAACTATACTTTTTTTAATTTTGTTGCAAAAAAAATCAATTTTTTTCACGCAACTTTCGCCCAAATTCCTGCAAAAAACCTATTCCATAGCTGGTAAGTTGAATAAAAACTGCCCAAACACTCATCAGAGCTATTTTGAAACTTTTGGTTTTTTGCAAAGCATCAAAAAATATAAGCAACTTGTAAAAAGCTAATACGATTAGCGAAAGCCAAGCCAATGGCTGATAAATAAGCATTTGAAAAGGAATAGAAAATAAAAACAGCACAAAGACCGCAGGGAAAAAATGTACCAACTTGATTTCTTCGGGGTGAAAGCGACTAATATTGATACGCCCTCTGCCAAAAAAATGCAGTTGTTTGAAAAACTGCCTGAAAGAAGTTCTGCGTTTATGATACACAAAGGCATCGGGAATAAGCCCTACTCGGAAACCATTTTTTTCAATACGAATGCTAAATTCAATATCCTCGCCCATACGCGTAATAATGTAGCCTCCTGTTTTTTCAAAAACTTGTCTTGAAATTCCCATATTAAAACTACGAGGGCGAAACCTCTCCGCCGATTTTTTATTGCCACGTATGCCCCCTGTAGAAAAAAGCGAAGTCATTGCATAACTGATAGCCTTTTGCGTATCTGTAAAACTTTCGTGAGCCGTATCTGGTCCTCCATAAGCATCTAAATAGTTGTTTTGCAAGAATTCATACACTTTTTGTAAATAATTCGGTGGTACTATACAATCCGAATCAAACACAATAAAATACTCTCCTTGGGCTTGCTGATAAGCAAAATTTCTCGTAAAACCCTGCCCTACATTTTCAGCTCTATCAAAATAACGAATAGGTAGTTTTTCTTTGAAACTTTCCACTATTTTATCCGACTTCTGTTTGGAGCCGTCTTCTACGACAATAATTTCCCAAGAAATTTTTTCTTTGTCAAAGGTTTGCTCGCTAAGCGACTGCAAAAGCTCGCTTAGTTCATCAGGACGATTATAGACAGGTATAATAATGGAAAAAAACACGTTAGAAGCAAATTGTTTTGAACTTTACTTTTTTTCGGTTTTATCTATACGCAGGCGTTGCTCACGATTAGCAATTTCCCAAGCTGTAAGGAATATGAGTTGCCCGATTTTTGACATTTTCGCATAACGGATTTTTTCGGGTGTATCGGTAGGTTGGTGGTAGTCGGCGTGTAAGCCACTGAAATAGAAAATAATAGGAATGTTCTTTTTGGCAAAATTGTAGTGGTCGGAACGATAGTAGAGCATTTCGGGGTGCAGGGGGTCGTTGTAGGTGTAGTCCAAGATGATTTTCGTGTATTTATCATTTACAGCTATTTGCAAGCTATCCAATTCTGTTGAGACCCTATCAGAACCTATCAGATATACATAATTTTCATTCTTTTTTTCCTCGTAGGTTTTATCAATTCTGCCAATCATATCTACATTCAAATCTACGATAGTTTTTTCCAAAGGGAACAAAGGCTCAAAATCTGCGTAATATTTTGAACCCAAAAGTCCTACTTCTTCTGCCGAAACAAGCAAAAACACTATGCTTCGGCGAGGCGAAAAACCTGCCTTTTGAGCAAGCATAAAGGCTTCTGCTATTTCTAAAATGGTAGAAGTACCAGAACCGTTATCATCTGCACCGAAATAAATTTTTCCACCCTGCACGCCTTCGTGGTCGTAATGCCCCGAAATGATGATATATTCATCTTTTTTATCCGTTCCTTCAATCCAACCTACAACATTTTCTGTTTCGGCGATAGGCAGTTTTTCACGATTATTTTCAGTAATGCTTCTGTGCAGGCTATAATACCAACCCGAAACCACAACTTTGAAAGGTTGTAAATAAGGATTTTTTTTGTTTTTCAGATTAGCAGGCTTCAAACCAATGCGTTTCATTTCTTGGGCAAGGTACAAAGCGGCTTTTTTTTGCCCTTTGGTGGCTGTTTTTCTGCCTTCCATTTCCGCCGAAGCCAATTTGAAAAGATGTCTTTGCAAATCTTTCTCGGTAATAGTTTTAGAAAAATAAACTCCCGCCGTATCAGGAGCTATTTGTCCGCTACTTTGAGCCAAAAGTTGTATGGGTAAAAATACAAGCCAAAAGCCATAAAAAAATTTCATAACCCAAGTGAAAATGTTAATTTTGTGGCAAATTAACAAAAACTTTACAAAAAGCGAAAAAAAACTCCGCTGTATTGTTTTCTTTGCAGATATTCTCTAACTTTGAACTTGCATTTGCATAAACATTTTTTCTACACAAATAGTAATTAAACCAAAACAAAAACGTAAATCGTATGGCAACCGCTACCACACAAAAAACAAACTGGCTTGTAGATATGCTTACAAGCACGCTGGGCAGAAAGCTCATTATGGCTCTTACAGGGCTATTTTTGATTTTATTTTTGGTGGTTCATCTTTTAGGCAACTTACAACTTCTCAAAGACGATGGCGGCGTTTCGTTCAACCGATATGCCGACTTTATGGGGCATAACCCACTTATTCAGACTATTTCTATTGGAAACTTCTTTTTCATAGCCTTACACATTGTAACCAGCATTATTCTTACGCTTCGCAACCGAGCCGCAAGACCTGTACAATATGCTTATGTAAATATGGGCAAAAGTAGCTCTTGGGCTTCTCGGAATATGATGCTTTTAGGGACGATTATCCTGATTTTTTTGGTAGTACATTTACAAGCATTTTGGGCTAAATCAAAATTTGGTGGGTTGGGCGAAACTACTCTTGATGGCAAAAGTGTACATAATCTTTATCAAGCTACGCAAATAGCTTTTAGCGAGTTGTGGATAGTGGTTTTGTATGTAGTTTCAATGATAGGGCTTTCTTTTCATCTTATTCACGGCTTTAAGAGTGCTTTTCAGACACTTGGTCTGAACCATAAAAAATATAATGCTCTTATTCACCACGTAGGAATAGCTTTTGCCGTATTTGTACCTGCGGCGTATGCCTGCATACCTGTACTAATGCACACCAAACAAGAAAATCTTTCACTTGTAGCATTAGGCGGCTGTTTGGTTTTAGCAGGTATTATTTCTACTATTATCAAGCCTCGCAAAGAAAGAAAAATGAGCGAAGGTGGAGCAGGGTAAAATAGTATTTTTGTCAAGATGCGAAAAATCAGTCTAAATAATTTTGGTCCTATTCAAGAAGTTAAAGTAGAAATAGCTGATTTGACAATACTAATTGGCGAGCAAGCTAGTGGGAAAAGTATTTTTCTGCAACTCTTAAAGTTTTTATTTGATAAAAACTACATCAGAAAAGTCTTGGAGCAGTATAATTATGAGTGGAAAAATGACTTGGACTATTTGTTTAGGCTGTATTTTGGAGAAGGAATGCAAAACCTTTGGCATAACGCTACAAAAGTTTTTATAGAAGGCAGTAAAGAGATTGGTAAAGATTTTTTCTTTCCCAAAAAGGGGGAAAAATACTCCGAAGTACCTGAAAAACTTTTTTACGTACCTGCTCAAAGAATTTTAGCAGTTGCAGATGGCAGACCTAAAACTTTTATGGAATTTGATGAAACTGTTCCTTTTGTATTAAGATATTTTAGCGAATCTATCAGGTTAATGCTACAAAAGGAAATCATCAAAACCCCAGATTTGTTTCCAAGTAAGCAAAGACTAAAAAATATTTTGCGAGAACAATTTGATAGCTCTATTTTTCATAATCATTCTGTAACTCTTGAAGAGAAATCGGGACAAAAAAAATTTAGAATGAAGTCTGCAAATACTTCTATTCCTTTTATGACTTGGAGTGCAGGACAAAAAGAGTTTATGCCACTGCTTTTAGCTTTTTATTGGCTTTGTCCGCCCTCCAAAAAAAGTAAAAAAGATAACATTGAGCTAGTCGTAATAGAAGAGCCCGAGATGGGCTTGCACCCCCAAGCCATTAAAGCTGTTATTTTACAAATTGTAGATTTACTCACAAGAGGGTATAAAGTTATCATTTCTACCCATTCAGCTATGATTTTGGAGTTTGCTTGGGCTTTTCAAATGATAAAAAACACCCCAAAAGATAACAAAAGTAAAAATAATGCCATAATAAGATTGTTTGATTTTACTAAAAATACACATACCCAGCAATTATTCAAAAACATAGAAAGTAAAGAGCTTAAAACTTTCTTTTTTGAACATACTCCTAATGGCGTTGTTTCAAAAGATATTTCATCATTAGATGCTTACTCTGATGACATTGCTATTGCAGAATGGGGCAATTTGACTTCCTTTTCAAGCAAAGCAAGCGAAATTGTTGCTGAATTTTTATGAAGGGAATAAACTTTAAAGATATTGTTCAAAAAATTGAAGTCCTAAAAAATTGCTACCAAAATGGGTTACAAGCTCTTGGGAATCATAGTGTTAGCATTCAAGTAGAAAACACACGACTATGCGAAGGAAGTATAGATTTGGATAATTGCCTGAAAGAAATATATCCTTCGGAAAATCGTTGGGACTATGTTGTAGGGTACGAAAATAAATCTTATTTCATAGAAGTTCACCCCGCCGATACAAGTGATGTAAAAGTTATTATCAAAAAAGCAGAGTGGTTGAAAAAATTATTAGACAATGAAGCTAAAAATCTAAAAGCGATAAGTCATCAAGTTTTTTATTGGATTGCAACCAGCGGCGTAAAATTGAAAGGTAATAAATATCAAAAACAGCTTGCTCAAAGTAAAATTGTTATAGTAAAAGTCTTAAAATTGCCTGTAAGTTAATTTTTTCATAAAAACATAAACTCTTAGCCCAATATGAAATTAGATGCCAAAATTCCCGAAGGACCGCTCGCCGAAAAATGGGACAGACACAAGTTTAATCTGAAACTTGTCAATCCTGCCAATAAACGCAAATATGAAATCATAGTTGTTGGAACAGGTTTGGCAGGAGCCTCTGCCGCCGCAACACTCGCCGAATTAGGCTACAACGTCAAGGCTTTTTGCTTCCAAGATAGCCCACGTAGGGCTCACTCTATTGCCGCCCAAGGAGGTATCAATGCCGCCAAAAACTACAAAAATGACGGCGATAGCGTCTTCCGTTTGTTTTACGATACTATTAAAGGAGGCGATTATAGAGCCAGAGAAGCAAATGTATATCGCTTAGCACAAGTTTCTGTTAATATCATTGACCAATGTGTAGCACAAGGCGTGCCTTTTGCACGTGAATACGGCGGACTTTTGGACAATCGCTCTTTTGGTGGAGCTCAAGTTTCGCGTACTTTCTACGCCAAAGGGCAAACCGGGCAGCAACTCTTGCTCGGGGCTTATCAAGCATTGAGCCGCCAGATTGCCGCAGGAAAAGTCCAAATGTTCCCTCGTACCGAGCTAATGGACGTAGTAGTAGTAGATGGTAAATGTCGTGGCATCATTACCCGAAATCTTGTAACAGGTGAAATTGAAGCCCATTCGGCTCACGCCGTTCTACTTTGTACAGGTGGTTATGGAAACGTATTCTACCTTTCCACCAATGCAATGGGTTCAAATGCATCAGCGGCTTGGAGAGCCCACAAAAGAGGAGCTTTGTTTGCTAATCCTTGTTTTACACAAATTCACCCTACTTGTATTCCTGTATCAGGCGACTATCAGTCTAAGCTAACTTTGATGTCAGAGTCTTTGCGTAATGACGGTCGCGTATGGGTGCCTAAAAAAATTGAAGATGCCGAGGCTATCCGCAAAGGTCTCAAATCGCCCAAAGATATTAAAGAAGAAGACCGCGACTACTTTTTGGAAAGAAAATACCCCTCTTTTGGTAACCTCGTACCTCGTGATGTGGCTTCGCGTAATGCCAAATATGTTTGTGATGAAGGTAGAGGCGTGAGCCAAACGGGTCTGGCTGTATATCTGGATTTTGCTGATGCTATCAAACGCGATGGCAAAGCCGTTATTGAAGCCAAATATGGCAATCTTTTTGATATGTACAAGCAAATCACTGACCAAGACCCCTACGAAGTGCCTATGATGATTTATCCTGCGGTACATTACACAATGGGCGGATTATGGGTTGATTACAACTTAATGACTACCATTCAAGGTTTATATGCACTCGGCGAAGCTAATTTTTCAGACCACGGAGCCAATCGCTTGGGTGCTTCTGCCCTTATGCAAGGTTTGGCTGATGGCTATTTTGTGATTCCTTATACTATTGGCGATTATCTGGCAACTATCGGACCTAGCGATAAAGTACCTACCTCTCACCCTGCTTTTGACCAAGCCAAAAAAGAAGTAAAAGACCGAATTCAGAAATTACTTTCTATCAAAGGAAATAAAACCGTTGATGAAATACACAGAGAGTTAGGTAAAATTATGTGGGATTACTGCGGTATGTCCCGCAATGCAGAAGGCTTGAAATACGCCAAAGGTAAAATCCGTGAATTGCGTGAAGAATTTTGGAAAAATGTAAAAGTTACAGGTACAAACGAAGAATTTAACCAAACGCTTGAAAAAGCCTATCGTGTAGCTGACTTTCTAGAGCTTGGCGAACTAATGGTTGATGATGCTTTGCATAGAAACGAATCTTGTGGCGGACACTTCCGAGAAGAGTACCAAGTAGATGGCGAAGCCAAGCGTGATGATGAAAACTTCGCCTATGTAGCCGCTTGGGAATATACAGGAGATAACCAGCCCGAAGTCCTACACAAAGAGGAACTCATTTTTGAAAATGTAAAACTCACGCAAAGAAGTTACAAGTAAAATCAAAAAATCCCGAAAATTTGCATTTTCGGGATTTTTTATGGATATTTATGGTAAATTCATCTTATGGAAACCCTTACCAAAATCAGTGTTGAGGAATATTTGGAACAAGAAGCCAAAAATCACTACAAAAGCGAATACCACGCAGGAGAAGTGATTGCTATGGCGGGGGCATCTTTGACTCACAATGTTATAGTAGCCAACACGATTACTATCCTGAATAATTGTATCAAAGAAAAAAATTGCATTGTATTACCTAGCGATATGCTTGTAAAACTATCCGCTTGTGAAAAATACGTGTATCCTGATATTGTGTTGCTTTGTGGTGAGCAACAAATAGAAAAGCACAAAGGTTTAGATGTTTTGCTTAACCCTACTGTTATCGTTGAAGTTTTATCGGTAAGCACTGCCCATTACGATGCCCACGAGAAAATGGAATGTTACTTCACGCTGGAAAGTCTGAAAGAGTATTGGCTCATTGATAGTGAAAAAATTGCTATCAAAGGCTACAAAAAGCAAAATGAAAACGATTGGCATTTACACCTTAGCAAAAATCCCGATGAAAAAATACAAATTGGTGAGTGTGAAATCCTTATCAAAGATATTTAT
>CAZZLW010000009.1:0-62452 GCA_964654605.1 uncultured Cytophagales bacterium
TTTCTTGCAAGACTTGCAAGAGGCAAGGGAAAATAAAAG
Organism: uncultured Cytophagales bacterium; assembly: GCA_964654605.1. Lineage (GTDB taxonomy): Bacteria > Bacteroidota > Bacteroidia > Cytophagales > Thermonemataceae > Raineya. The sequence goes on from CAZZLW010000009.1 coordinate 40, forward strand.
AGCATAGGCTAAAAGCCTCCAACCCCAAGTACGCCTCGCTAAAAGAGGGACTCGGCTTTCTTTGTGAGTTTGGGTTTTGTACAACATAAAGCTAAAAATTAAAAATGAAACAAAAAATTACAGAGGCAAGTGCCTCTATTTATATCTACGTAAAAATACTCAGAAAGTTTCAAAAAAAGGTGTGAAAAAATTGTTAAATTTTGGTAAGTAATTGAAGATGAGAAGGTTGAAAATCGGTAATCTTGAAATTTTTTCTGTAAAAAATGAAATTTAGAGTGTCTTTTAATGTGAGTTAATTTGATTTTTTTCAATATTTTGTTTTTAACCTCACCCCCAGCCCCTCTCCAAAGGAGAGGAGAGCTATACGCCTGAAAATCAAAAATTTAGGTATAATTATCTCCCCTCCTTTTCAAGGAAGGGAATAGTGGGTGATATAATTTCTTGAAATAAGAAACTGAAAATCAGACTTTTATTTTTTCAACTCACGTTATTACCAACATTTTTACGATTGCTTCCACTTGATAGTACAACCAATAGCTTTTACTTGGGCTTTGCTCACTTTTTTACCTGCCAACAGATTATCTACTGCTTCTTCTACATAACGCTCTTTCACCTGCGAAGCATCTTTGGCATTATCATCTATTGCCCCAACAAAGCGTACAATCCAGTCCTTGCCTTTCTTTTCAAGCACAAATACGTGAGGAGTGTTTGTAGCTCCATAGGTTTTGGCAATTTCTTGGGTTTCATCAACCAAATAAGGGAAAGTAAATCCTTTTTCTTTGGCTCTTTCAATCATTTTTTCAAAACTATCATCAGGCACGCGACTGGGGTCGTTGGGGTTGATTGCCACCACGGGGTATCCTTTGGGCTTGTACTTGGCGTCCAAGGCGATGATTCTGTCCTCGTACATTTTAGAAAAAGGACAATGGTTGCAAGTAAAAACTACTATCGCCCCTTTGGTAGCTTCGGGAAAAGTAGCCAAAGAAAGCATTTTGCCGTCAATGTTTTTGAGATTAAAATCGCGGGCTTTATCGCCGGGCTTGTAACCTTCGCCTGCGGGTTTGTTGCTCCACAACAAAAACGCCACAAGCATTACAGAAAGCGAAGTGAAAAACTTATTCATAACACTGCAATTTAGGGTTTAAGATGAAAAAATGATAATTATTTACGTTCAAAAAAATTAAATATTCAAGCATTTGAGGTAAAAGTTTTGCTCCGTCTAAATATCTAAAGTCCTAAATCCTGTTTCCTTAATGCAAACTATACCTAAAACAATTACAAAAAGTGCATTATTTGGTAGCCAGTAATGTATTGATTTCCTTTTCTAACTGCTCCCAAGTAAGTTCTTCGTTGATAAAAATACGTTTTTTGCCTTTCTGAATAATAGTCATTGGTATAGCTCCCTGCCAGCGAGGCTCTACATCATCAATCCAAGTGTTGTATTTGGTTTCGTCCAGCAGAAACGTATCAAAAGCAATTTCCTTTTTTTGTAAAATCTTTTTAGCTTTTTCCAAGTCTTCTATAAAATCCAAGCTAATCAGCACTACTTTCACTTTACCTGAAAATTTTTCAGCAGTTTGCTTGAAAACAGGTAGTTCTTTTACGCAAGGGGCACACCACGAAGCCCAAAAATTATAGACTATTACTTGCTTTTCCGTAAGTTTCAGAAGTTCAAGTAGCTCTTTCTTTTTGATAACTTGAATATTTTGACCAAAAAGCATCATTCCGCTCAAAAAAAGTCCTACTACAAGCAATATTTTTTTCATAAAAATTGTTCTAAATATGATGTTGTTTGCAGAAAAACGTTTTATTTTGCAAATTAGTGTTTCAACAATAATTTTTTTTTCGGCACGCTAAACCATTAAAAAAATGGAAACCTTGCAAGAACCTTTGGTAGAAACAGCTAACCACATTGCTGAAATGGTTGCTCGGCAAAAGGCTTTTTTCAGAACCCACAGAACCTTGGATATATCTTTTCGTTTGCAAAAGCTCAAAGATTTACACAAAGCGATTTTAAGGCACGAGGAGGCGATTTTTCAGGCTTTGGAAAAGGATTTTCGCAAATCAACCTTTGAAACTTTTGCTACTGAAATAGCTCTTATTCTTGATGAAATCAAGATAATGCTTGAAAATGTGAAGCAATGGGCAAAGCCTCAAGCTGTCAGAGGTTCTTGGCTGTTGTTTCCATCGGCGAGCTATTTGTATCCTGAACCTTACGGCACAGTGCTTATTATTGGAGCGTGGAATTATCCTTTACAGCTAACGCTGCTGCCTGCCATAGGAGCAATCGCTGCGGGCAATACCGTTATCATTAAACCTTCCGAACTCTCTGCCAATACTTCGGCAGTGATAAAAACAATTGTTACGGAAGTTTTTGAACCCGCCCACGTATGCGTAATAGAGGGAGGCGTAAATGAAACACAAACCTTGCTGAAAGAACGATTTGATAAAATTTTCTTCACAGGCAGTACAGCCGTAGGCAAAATTGTAGCCAAAGCCGCCGCCGAATATCTCACCCCCGTAACTTTGGAACTTGGCGGTAAAAGCCCTTGTATTGTTGATGAAGACGCTGATTTGGAAGTTACTGCTCGCCGAATAGTATGGGGCAAGTTTGTCAATGCAGGGCAAACCTGTGTAGCCCCCGATTATGTGCTGGCACACAAGAAAATTCGCAGTATGCTTATACTTAAAATGAGCAAATACATTACCGAGTTTTATGGCGAGAACCCTCAAAATAGCCCCGACTATCCCCGCATTATCAATCAAAAGCATTTTGAACGCTTGAAAAAATATTTGAGCAGTGGCAAAATCGTAAAAGGCGGTCAGATTGATGAACAAGAGCGTTTCATTGCCCCTACTATTTTAGATGATGTAACTTGGGAAAGCGAAGTAATGCAGGAAGAAATTTTTGGTCCTATTCTGCCTGTGATAGAATTTGCAGATTTAGAAAAAGTTGTAGAAGATCTACAATACAAAGAAAAACCGCTTGCTTGCTACTATTTTGGCAAAACAGAAAGTAAGCAAGAATATGTATTGGAGCATTTGGCTTTCGGAGGAGCTTGCGTAAATGATACCGTAATGCACACAGCAAACCCCAACCTACCTTTTGGCGGCGTAGGCAGTAGCGGGCAAGGTGGCTATCACGGCAAGTTTAGTTTTGATACCTTCACGCACTACAAGTCGGTGGTAAAAAAGCCTTTCTGGCTTGATGTTCCCTTGCGTTATCCGCCCTACAAAGGCAAACTAAATTTGCTCAGAAGCGTTATCAAGTGGATATAAACCCAGCATAGGTGAAGCCTACATTACAAAGGCTTCACTTTCATATTTTTACAAAAAACGTAATTGTTTAGATACAGTGTGCGGTAAGAAAACAGGAATTTAGAAAATAGATATCGGACAGAAAAAAATGAGAGATAAAGCCCTTACAGGCTTGAACATCAAATACTGAACTTTTTGAACGTAAATAATTACCCAAAAACAAAATTTCAAACCTTTGAAAAACCTTTTTACTTTATTTCTTTGCATTTTCTACTCGTTTAGTCTTTTTGCTCAAAAGAGCGAAAAAGATAGCTTGGAATTACTACTAAAAACAGAACTTTCGGACACTACACGCATCAATACGCTCAATCGTTTGGCTTTTTTGTATCGGAATAGTGATGTAAAAAAGGCTTTTGCTTTGGCTAATCAGGCAAGAGAACTGGCTGAAAAAAATAACTACGAAAACGGATTGGCTGAAAGTTTGGGCTACTTGGGGCTTTTGCATTACCGAGAAGGCAGACACGACCTTGCCGTAGAAGCCCATTTGAAATCTTTGCGTTTGTACGAAAAACTCAACAACAAGCGTTTTATTGCCTTCCGCTACAACGACCTTGCCAATGTGTATGTAGAACAAGAGTTTTATGACAAGGCTCGGGCGTATTTCAATCTTTCGCTGGCTATCAAAGAAGAAATCAAAGATGAAGATGGCATCGTTACTACGCTGAAAAATATTGCTAATCTTTACGTTCATCAGAAAAATTATCCCAAGGCATTAGAAATTTCTTTGCGTACTTTGCCCCGTGCCGAAAAAAATCGTAACGAAAAAACCATTGCCGACCTTTTGAGTTTTATTGCCGAATGTTATCTACATCTGGATAGCTTGGAAAAATCCTCTACATATTACCAAAAAGCCTATCAGCTACGACTCAAAACCAACGATTTGTACACCATACCTCGCCTTTTGAATGGAATGGGCAGAATTGAACACAAAAAAGGTAACCTTGCCCAAGCCGAAGAGATTTACCTGCGTTCTATTGAAATTGCCAAAAAAAATAATATCAAAGTAGCTATCAAAAGAGCTTATGAATATTTGGCAGATTTATACGAGCAAAAACAAGATTTTCCCAAAGCCTTTCATTACGAAAAATTGGCAAATGCCTACAAAGATTCGCTCTACAATCAAAAATCTAACGATAGAATTGGTGTTTTACAATCTATTTTTGATGATGAAAAACGCCAAGCCGAAGCCGAAAGAGAAAAGAAAATACAAGCAACCCAAATTCGCCTGCGAGATATTATTATTGTGGCTTCATCTATTGTAGCCGTTTTGCTCGCCTTGCTGGCGGTAGCTCTTTGGCGAAACAACTTGGAAAAAACTGCTAAAAACAAGCTACTTTTTGAACAAAAACAAGAAATTGAACTGCAAAATCGCAACATTACGGCAAGTATTTTGTACGCCAAACGTATTCAGGAAGCGATTTTACCCCCCGAACAGGCTTTCCTGAAAGCCTTCAAAAATACTTTTGTGTGGTATCAGCCCAAAGATATTGTGAGTGGAGATTTTTATTGGTTTTACGAAATTGAAGATAGCAATAGTGAACTGAACGGCGAGAAAATCGTTGCTGTTGCCGACTGCACCGGACACGGCGTGCCCGGCGGCTTTATGAGTATGATTGGTAACGACTTGCTGGATACTATCATCATTGAAAGAGCCATTTACAATCCTGCCCAAATTCTTTGGGAACTCAATCGCTCCCTGAATGAGGTTTTGAATAAAGAAGTTACACAAAATATGGACGGAATGGAAATCGCCATTTGCCGTATCAATACCCAAAAACGCACTATTACCTATGCAGGTTCAATGATAAATTTGTATCTTTTTGAAAATCAGAACCTTATTGAGTATCAGTCTGATAAATATTATTTGGGTGGCAGAAATACCGAATGGGATATACAAGTAGATTTCCATAACCAAACCATTGCCTTACAAAATCCTGAAAGCACTTTTTACCTTATCACTGATGGCTTTCAAGACCAACTTGGCGGTGAAAAGTACAGAAAATTTAGCAACAAAAGATTGAAAAATTTGCTTACCAATATCCACTCCCTTTCTTTTGCAGAGCAAAAAAAGCAGTTTTTCAGTGCCTTCGAGGAGTGGAAAGGGAAATACGCCCAAACTGATGATATTCTCGTAATGGGTATTCAGGTATAAAAATCGTTTCCAAAACTTGTATGTTTTCAGCAAGATTTGTAAGTTTGTTGAAAACATTTCTTATGAAAAATCTCCTTTCTCTTGTATTCTTGCTTTTTTCGTCCATTCTTCTTTTTGCCCAAAATGGCGTAAAAAGTGAAAAAGAGCTTGCCCAAAATTTCATACAAATACTCCAAACCCAAAACTTGAAAAATTTAGAAGCCATTTCCGCTCCCGCCGAACTCTACCCGCTTTTTGTAGAAACTTTCAAAGAAAAAAGCAAAGAGGAAATTCAGCGTATTTTAGCAAACGACAAAAATAGCCTCTCTAAGAAGTTTCAAAATATTTTTCAGTATTTTTCTGTTTTGGAAATAGAAAACGAAAAAATTACTATCCAAAAAATTGGCAAATCCGAAGAGTTGTATCTCATTGCTCCCAATTATTACCAAATTCCTTTGCAAATATCCTTGCAAAGTACTACCGACACTATTTTTTTAGAAGCCTACAAGCATAAAAAGCGTTGGTATCTCACCGATTTCACTTCTCCTAAAATCATTCCTTTGCAAAATATTCTTAAAAAACACTCCAAATATTCCATAGAGCAATACAAAGAAATGGCAAAAAGCTATTGGGAAAAAAAAGAATATAACAAAATTCTGGAAGTGGCAGAAAAATTTAAACTTATTGATGTAGAAGATGCTGAAATGCTCTACTACGAAGGACTTGCCCACAAAGCCTTAGGCGATACTCTCAAAGCTCACAATACCTTTTCCAAGGCTTATGCAGTTCGGTATAATCAAGAAATAAATCCACAATTAGTTTTTGAACTTTTTGAGTTTTATGCAAACAATTCCAATTATTATGAGGCTTTGAACTTTGGTGAAATGTGTATTATAGTCGAATATGAACTGGCAAAAGTTATTCCTAAAATACTGGATATAATGCAACAAGAAAAAAAAGCCTACGTAGCCGAAGGTACTAAACTGCGAGAAAGTCCCTATATTTATGAAAAATACATTAAAATTTTAGATTTAGCTTCAAGCAAAGAAGCCTTACTTGCCGACAAAGACAAAGTCAAAGTTTTCACTTGGAAAGCTGAACTTGAAATGGAAGATGAAAAGTGGTTGGAAGCCAAAGAATATTTTGCCAAAGCCCTTGCCCTTGAACCTGAAAATTTTGAACTGCTTTATGAACTTGCTTGGCTGGAAAACGAAACCCAGAATTACAGCAAAGCCTTAGAATATGCCCAAAGAGGCTATAAAATCAAGAAAGATGCCGAAATTCTTGCCGAAATGGCTTACAGCAAAAAAAACTTAAACGACTGCAAAGGAGCAATCGCCGACTACAACACACTATTTGCTATGGGTGAGGAATTTATGACAGCTCGTAAGCTCAAAAACCGAGGCGATTGTTACAAAATGCTTAAGAATAATAAACTTGCTTGTGCCGACTATAAAAAAGCCTTGCAAATGGGCGAAAATGATGAAGAAATGCAAAATTGGCTGAAAAAAAATTGTAAGTAAATGAAAAAATGGACTTATCCATCACCATATTGAATTTGCTCACCAAACTTTGCAACATACGCAAGCGTATGCGTTGGCAGATTCGTTGCAACTATGTAAGTCCCGAAGGTAATGCTATTTTCAATATACTCTTTTACGACAACTACTCCAACGAACTCTATGGCGATATTGCTTTCCAGCAACGCGATGAGGCTGTTTTGTATTGTAAATTTGCTAATTTCGGTGAGCCACAAACTGCCAATCTAACCGATTTGCTTTTGGACTTAATCAATTACGAAAAATCTTTGCTTAGCACCGAAACAAAAAACTATGATTGAAAGTTATACCACAAAGTTAATTTTTTAACCTAAAAGCATACCTTTATGCTTGAACTATACAATACTACTACGCTCAAATGTAGCAAACTTATTACCCAACATTATAGCACTTCTTTTACTTTGGGCATCAGAACCCTCGCCAAACGTTTCCATTTGCCTATTTATGCCATTTATGGCTTTGTACGCTATGCCGATGAAATTGTTGATACTTTTCATCAGCACAATAAAAAAGAACTTTTGGAGCGTTTTCGGAAAGATACTTTTGATGCCATTGCAGAAAAAATTAGCCTCAATCCTGTTTTACATTCTTTCCAACTTGTTGTAAATCAGTACAAAATAGAACGAGAACTCATTGAGGCATTTTTGCATAGTATGGAAATGGACTTGTATTTCAAAGAATACAACGACGATAAATACAAAGAATACATCTATGGCTCTGCCGAAGTAGTGGGGCTAATGTGTCTGCGTGTTTTCTGTGAGGGAAATAACGAAATGTATGAAAAACTCAAAGAACCAGCCCGCAGTTTGGGTTCAGCCTTTCAGAAAATCAACTTTTTACGCGATTTGCGTAGCGATTATTTCGAAAGAGGTAGAACTTATTTCCCTGAAGTCAATTTTGAAAAATTTGATGAAAAAGCCAAAAAACTCATAGAAGCCGATATCCAAAAAGATTTTGACGAAGCCTACAAAGGCATTGTACAATTGCCCAAAGGAGCAAAAATGGGTGTTTATTTGGCTTATGTATATTATACTACGCTTTTCAAGAAAATCAAAGCCCAACCCGCTGAAACTATTATGCAAAAACGCATACGCGTACCCGATTTGCATAAATTTACGCTTTTGCTCAAAAGCTACTTCAAATTTCAGCTGAATGTTATTTGAATATGAAAATAGGTTTGAGATTTGAGATTTAAACCTTTGAAGGCTTAAACCTTTGAACGCTTGAATTGCCAAAGTTTCTTTCAATTTTTTTTGTTTTTTTTGCAAAAATCTGACAAAAAAATTATTTTTGTCAAAACAACATTTTTGCGTTCTTGATACTATGCCAAAAACTTACCCTTATGACCGTTGAAATTTCAAGAAGCGATAAGCGAACCACATTTTTTATTGTTGCTTTGGTAGTGCTGGCTATTGTCAATATCATCTTGGTATATCTGATGATGCAAAGCAAGCAAGAAAGCATTGAAAAAGATATTTTTATTGAAAAGCAAAAAGCAGAGTTGGAAGATAAAAGCTCAAAATTGGACTCTGTAAGCAGAGAATTGGATATTCGCATTGCTGAAGCTAAAAAAATGAATCGCGACTATCAAGCCCTGCTGGAACTTCAAGAGCAACTCAAAAAAGATATTGCCAATGCCCGCAGTTCGTCCAGCAATATTGATGTAGATAAACTCGTTGAACAGTATGACGCCAAAATTAGAGATTATGAGAACCTCTTGGCTCAAAAAGAAGGCGAAATCAAAACTTTGCAGGGCGAAAAGAAAGAACTTTCTCAGAAAGTAACCAAAACCGAAGCAGAAAAGAAGCGGTTAGCGGACTCTATGAGTAATATTCAGAAGCAAAAACAAGACTTGGAAGCCACACTCGCCAAAGCCGCAGTGTTGCGTGCTGAAAATATCAGACTGGAAGGTTTGGACGAAAAAGGGAAATCTGATGATGATGGCAATTTCAAGTCGAAAAGACTCGTCAAACTAAAAATCAATGTAAAAATTATGGAAAATAGTGCCGCCAAGGCAGGCAATAGAAATATTTATGTCCGTATTATTGAGCCTTCGGGGGCAGTAATGGTAGGTGCAGATGGCGGTAGATTTGCCGATGCCAATGGAAAAGAAATGAACTATACCACACTTCATACCTTTAATTTCAATAATGACGGCAACCGCAATACCGAAGTAATTTTCCGAAAAGGAAATCAGTTTCAGAAAGGAACTCACTTGGTAGAATTGTATTGCGAAGGACAATTGCTCGGTAAAACTTCTTTCAATGTAAATTAAATCTTATTCTCGCAAATAGCTTTGTCTATTTTTTCGCAAAAAACGAATAGCCAGTTTCAAAACAAAACGAATGAGCCAAAAGTAAAAGCGTGTAAAAATATTACGCCTTTTGTAGGCGTATTGCACCAAAATACTTTCAGTGGCAAAAGTTTTTTGTAAATCTTTCCGCAAAACCTCTATAAAATTAGGCTCGGTAGTGGCTACATTCATTTCTACACTCATATACTCACTGATAGCATTCAGATTATACGAGCCAACAGTAGCCCAAGTATCATCTACAAGCATTACTTTGCCGTGAACAACACTGGGCAAATATTCATAAATCTGTATGCCTGCTTTTTCAAGTTCTGCATACAAATACTCCGTAGCTTTTTTGAAAAACTGCACATCAGAAATTGCCGAAAGCAGAATTTTTATACTTACGCCTTGTTTCGCCTTACTAATGAGCAGTTTGCGTAAAGATTTATTGGGTAAAAAATAGCTGGCTACAATCCAAATTTCATTTTTAGCTTTGGCAATAGCTTCTCGGTAGGCTTTGGCTATTTCTTTTTTACCTCTGAAAAAATCTTGTTGCAGTAGGAAAATATGCTTATTTTGAAGAAAAACATCTCGCTGATACTTTTTATTCCAGAACTGCTGGCAAATCCAAAAACACTGCCTCACGATTTCCCCTTCCAAAAGTACGGCATAATCTAACCATTCTTTTTTGCCTACTCCTGCGTATTTGTTGGCAATATTGATACCCCCAATGAGGGCAAATTTCATATCAGAAACCACAATTTTCTGATGCAACCTTCTACCAAAACGCAATCTAAAAATCTGAAAAGGCGAAAAAGTGCGAATTTGCACCCCTTGCGAAAGCAAATGTTGTTTGAACTTTTTACTAAGCTCTTTGGAGCCAAAATCATCTACCAAAACACAAACTTTTATGCCTTCTTTGGCTTTTTGGATAAGAATTTCTGCAATTTCTTTGCCTGTTTCGTCTTCTTCAAAAATATAGGTTTGCAGATGTATACAATAGCGAGCCGCTTGAAGTATATGTTTGAGCGTTTCAAAATACGCTTTGCCGCTATGTAGCAAACGAATATGGTCTTGGAAGCTACTCATTTTCAACAAAAACTAATTTTTGCCGAAAATCCCCTGCTCAATAAGCCCTATCCAGATATGAATAATCTTGATATGAATTTCCTGAATACGGTCGGCATAGCCAAAATGAGGCACACAAAGCACGTAATCAGCCATAGAAGCGAGCTTTCCGCCGTCTTTACCTGTCAGAGCAATGCTTGTAATACCTTTCTTTTTGGCAATTTCAACAGCCTTCAAAATATTTTGCGAATTGCCACTGGTACTTATAGCAAGCAATACGTCTCCGCTTTTTCCCAAAGCCTCTACAAAGCGTGCATATACTTGCTCAAAACCATAATCGTTGCCCACGCAAGTAATATGCCCACTATCCGAAATAGCAATTGCAGGCAAAGCAGGACGATTTTCACGATACTTTCCACTTAATTCTTCTGCAAAGTGCATAGCGTCGCAATGTGAGCCACCATTACCGCAAGCCATTATTTTGCATCCTTGCTGAATGGCTTTTATCATTATTTGGGCAGTTTGGGCAATAGCTTGCAAATTTTTTTCATTCTGAAAAAAATCTGTAAGCACTTTTTGAGCTTCTTGCCACTCCGATTTAATAAATTCCAGCATTTTCAGAGAGTCTTCTGATGAAAACGCCTGCAAATTACGTAAATTGTGCCAAAACAAAAATTCTTTGCAAAGCGTTTTTCAAATAAAAATTATGAGAAGCAAGCAGTTTGATTTACCTTTCTTGGCAAAAAAAAGAAATGAAACAGACTCTTGGGCTGATTTGTGGGCAAGTGCCGCCAGTAAGCATTTTGTTCTAAAAGTACAAATCCAAGATATTTTACAATGGCTCAATGGCTCAAAGAATGATATTTCGCCACAAATTGAAAATTTTTTCCAACCTTATTTTAAGCACATTCAACTGCCCCATTGGGCAGATACCTCTAAAATGCAAGCGGGGGCAAAATTTTTTCAAAAACATCAAAGTATTATACTTCATTTATTGGGAGTGCTTTCGCTTCCTTACTGCTATGCGGCAAAAAATGGAGTACAAGTACTTAGCTTTTCAGGGCGTTTGCAAAACGATACACTGCAAAGACTGCGAGAAACAGCTATTTTTACCCTAAAAGCTAACTCTTTTTCAACCGAAAAAATCAAGGATTGGCAAAAGGAAATCGCTAAAATCAGGCTTCTACACAGCTTTGTAAGGCTATTCATTTGGCAGTCGGGAAAGTGGCAAGCCACTTGGGGCGAGCCTATCAATCAGGAAGATATGGCAGGAACAAATTTGAGTTTTTCATTCATTGTTCTGCGAGGTATGCGAAAATTAGGGATTGACTTTTCTGAAAAAGAAGCCGAAAACTTTTTGCATTTGTGGAATGTAGTAGGGTATCTTATGGGGGTGAATGAGGATTTGTTGCCTTTTTCTATGCGTGAAGCCTACTGGCTGGATAAGCAAATTGCTACTACCCAATTTCAGGAGAGCGAGGAAGGTAAAAAACTTACCCAAGCACTCATTGAAACATTCTACAAAAATCTGCCTTCCCGTTTTTTTGCCGATTTAGCAGTGGCTGAAATGCGTTTTTTGCTTGGAAAAGAAGTGGCTGATATGCTTGCCGTTCCTACAATTGTATGGAACAAAAATTTTTTGACAGAAAATTTGGCTCTCCAAATCAATAAGTGGATTATTTCTTCGCAGAAAATAGTAGTGAAATAAAACTCAAACAGATACCCAAAAGAAAGATTTAAATAAAAAAATTCAGTTTTAACTTGCTTTTCTCAAAATTTCCCATTAGTATTGTAATCATTATCTCTGTTGCTTATCATACAAATACAAGGCTTTTAGTGAGTTGTGCTGGCTGGCACATAGCAACTCATAACGCAAGTTGTATCTATCATTGCTAATTCAATTCTACTTTATCATTGATTTAATTTTTTTGCAAAGCCTTTATTTTCTCGTTTTTCTACAAAACTTTTACTTATAAGGATTGATTTTCAGAAACTTATCTCTTCTTTTCATTAATGTAATTTTTAGTATGCTATTATTTTGTACAGAATAAAAATTGGTTTTTGAAAATTTCATCAATGTAAATCTTTGAAAGCCAACATTCAGCTTCTTGAATTCTGAAAATCATCTTAACCTTGGTATAGTTTTTACACTTCTAATTTTTAAATCTTATGCGTAATAATGCTATTGACATTTTAAGAGGCATTGCCATTCTAATTATGGTAAGTGCAAATTCTTGGTCTTATGTGTATCCTTTTGAGAACTGCCCAACGGCATTAAGGATTGTGTTTTCAACTGCCGCACCTTTGTTTATTTTTTTAAGCGGAGTTTCGGTACATATTTCGCTCAATGCAGGAAGGTCGCTGACGAGTATTCGTAAAAGAGCCTTACAAGTGCTACTGATAGGCATTTTTATTGATGTTTGCATCTGGAATATTTACCCCTTTGTTACTTTTGATGTGTTGTATCTCATTAGTTTATCTACGCTCATTATGACACTGCTGGCAAAGTCTAATTTGATAATACAATTTATTATTATGCTTGCCTTTTTTGTTTCCAATATCTTTTTTTTGAACCACTACGAATTTAGTATGCCCGATTTGAATTTAACGGATAAGTTCCCTAATTATGGATATGATACAATCAAACGTTTGGTTTTAGACGGTTGGTTTCCTTTACTTCCTTGGACAGGCTTTGTGTTTTTAGGATTTTTAGTAGCCAAACATCAGCAGTTCATAAAAAAATATAAACTTCTATTTTTATTCATTGGGGTTCTATGCTTTTTACTTTATGCCTATTTTTTATTTTTTACCAATCTTGCAGAAATGCCTCCTTTACGCGAAGGTTATACCGAGGTTTTTTATCCTGTAAAGGGATATTTTTGGATTTATTTAGCAGGCTTACTTTTCACTTCCATATTTCTTATCAATACTCCTATCACAGGCTTTGAATTTGTAGCTAATTTAGGTAAGACTTCCCTTTCCATTTATTTGTTTCATACCATAATCATCAGGTTTGTTTTAATTTTCTTTGAACAAAGTGCCGAAAACTTTAATGTGTGGGTTATGGTAGGCGGATTAACACTATTTTACGTGTTAATTGTTTTGTTTAATGCTGTTGTTGTAAAATACAAGAATAGACTGAAAACAGGCAGATACCGAGCAGTAGGTTATTTGATAGGGATTTAATGTTTTTATGTATTAAAAAAGCGAAACTACTTCATATGAAAATAGTTTCGCTTTTTCGTATCTTAACAACACCTAACAAGTTCTTATCAGTTCAAAGGGAAAGTAAATGTACCTCCGCCATTGCCTGTAATGGTTACGGTTACGTTTGTATCGCAGGTGCCGTTTCCGAAATCTACGGTTTTCTGACGATTTTCAGAAGTTACTACATACACACCCGAAACAGGTTTGCGGATACCTTGCAACCAACATTCAGTTTTTACGATAAGCGGAGTTGTGATTTCAGCAGTAAAATTTACGCCACGGCGATTTGTACCTGAAGCATTTCCTGTAATTTGAATAACATCATTGAAAGGGTTGAGGTCGCCTGAACCTTGTTGCCAAACCCTCATTCTATCGGTTTGCCAAGTAAATGTAGAACCATCGGGGAAAGTCAGTCTTCCATTACGCACCGAAAGCGTATGCGTAGGGTTCTGTCCGGGTTGTGTAATGTTGGTAACCACCTTTATTCCTTCTACTTTAACATCATTTACGAAATAGTTGTCGGTAGTGGTAGTGATTACACTTCCGGGGGTTAGGTAGCGTCCTGTGTAAGTGATAATGATTTTACCACGGCGAGTTCTGCCGTCGTTGCAGGTGCTACCTGTTCCAAAATCAATTACAATAGTTTTAGTAGCGGTATTGATAGTAACGGTACCACAATTTCGGAAACGTAAGGTACGCTCTCCGATACTTTCATCAGTGGTGCGAAGATTGTTGCTGTTTTCAATCATTACATCAGAAACGATATTGTCCAAGTCGTTGAATTGGGCATCGGCTTGGGCATTATCCACAGCACTTTGGTCAAAGAGAGGCTCTTGTTTTTTTCTACAACCTACAAAAGCCATACTACCAACAAGCAAAAAAATGAGCAAGGGGAAAATTATTTTTTTCATATTTGTAAAATTTTAGTTTTTGTAGCTTTGATACAAATTTTGAGCAGAGGTTTAATCTTGATGAAAAAATTTTTTTAATTTTTGGAACACATTTTGCTCCCGAAGTGTATAAAAGAAAAAAGTTTAACCTAGACCTCAAAAAAATGAAACAAAACAAACCATTCGGAAAACCTTTTGGCATTTTGGCTATAATGCTATTACTGGCAGGCTTCGGGTATGCCCAACCCAATAGCGTTCCTACGGAAAGCAATCCTCAAATTGTCTTTGACAAAATGATACACGATTTTGGCGAAATTCCACAAGGAACACCCGTTACTACCACTTTCACCTTCACCAACAAGGGCAAAGTACCTCTTACTATTTCTAATGTGCAGGCTTCTTGCGGTTGTACAACCCCCTCTTACACCAAAGAACCCATAGCTCCCAAGAAAAAAGGTGAAGTAACTGCCACCTATAACGCCGCCGCAGTAGGAGAATTTAATAAAACCGTTACGGTATTTACCAACACAGGCACGCCAATTACGCTGACGCTCAAAGGTAAGGTTGTTCCCAAACAAGGACAAACACAGCCATAAACAAATACAAACGAGGGTTTTCTTGGTTAAAACCCTCGTTTGAAACTATTTTTCAGAAAGTAGCGTTTATTTTCAGAATGAAAGAAATTATCATCATTGCAGGGGCAAATGGCTCTGGGAAAACGACTTTTTCAACTGATATTTTAGCAAGAACAAGTTATGATTTTCTGAATGCTGATGAAATCAAAAAAGAATTAGCAGTTTCACAATTACAAGCTGGTAAAGAGTTTTTTTATCGTTTAGATAGTCTCATTCATTTGGGAAAAAGTTTTATTTTAGAAAGTACATTATCTGGTAACTATTTGGTAAGATTTATTGAAAGTGCTAAAAAAGAGGGGTATTCCATAAAAATTATTTATGTATTTTTGGAAAGTCCCCAAGACTGTATTCAACGAATAAAAATCAGAGTAATGCTTGGTGGGCATTTTGTTTCTGATGAAGATGTAATTCGTAGGTACTACCGTAGCAAATCCAATTTTTGGAATATTTACAAAAATTTAGCAGATGAATGGGTAATAATTTATAACTCAGCAGACAAAGAGCCTCAAAAAGTAGTCATTGGAACAAAAGAGAATTTTGTAGTTGAACTTGAAAATTTATTTAATAACTTCTTAAAAGACCTTGAAAATGAGAGTGGATAAATTAGATAGCCTAACAGTTTATCAAAATGCATCTATATTTACTAATTTATTTAGCAAAGCGGTACAAAGAGCTAAAGAAATTAACCGAAAAAATGGATTGCCCAATGATTTTGTTATTAAGGGAAAGCGTTTCTATGAGTTGCCAAATGGAGAAATTGTAACCGAAAATCCTTTGGAACAAAAGACTACCTAAAAATAAAATAATTTCAAATACTGACTTGGCAAAATAACGTTATAGCGTAAAATTATGAATTGTAATGCTTCCCTTTACGCTTCAGCAAAAAAAATGCTGACTAATCCTAAAAACATTATGAACTTCACCCAACGGCTCAGATAACGAAAATGCTTGCGTCTGTCGGCATAATACAAGCGAATAATTAGCCACGCTGTTGGAAAAAAGATAATGCTCGTAAGAAAAACGACAATGCCTCTGTTGAGAAAAAAGAAACTCACTGCCAAATTGGAAATAAAAGCCGCTACAAGAGCATAAACAAATATTTTGGTACGTGGTATGCCCCAAATAATAGGTAAAGTTTTACAACCAAAGGCTTCATCACCTTTCACATCTTCCATATCTTTGATAACCTCTCGTACCAGCGTTATGAAAAATGCAAAAGAAGCGTAAATGTAAATCTCTTCGTAGTGCTGATTGTAATAAAAAGCAACTATCCAGACCGTAGCTCCTGTAAGCAGTGCAATCGCAAAATTTCCTACAAAAGGCAAGCGTTTGAGCAAATTGGAATACCACCAAAGCAAAAAAATGCAAATGAAGTTAATGACAGCAATTTTCCAAGATAGCCAAAAGCCTACAAGCATTGCCAGAGCATTGAGCAAAAAATTGAAAAGCAGAGCCATTCGCCGCTGAATTACACTGCCTACCACTACCCTATCGGGTTTGTTGAGCAAATCTATTTTTACATCGTAATAATCGTTGATGATATACCCCGCCGCCGCTATCAGCACCGTACTGGAAGAAAGCAAAAAAAATCGCAAATCTGTAAAATGTTCCCATACACTTTCAGCAGGGCTATCTATGAAGAAAATCTTTACCAAGTATTGCGTAAAGCCTATCATTAGTAGGTTGCCAAAACGTACCAAACGAATAAAAGCCCGAAGTGCCGAAAACTTACTTTGCTGAAAACGACCCATTGCAAGAAAAAATCCTCAACAAAAAAAGTAAAAATCGCACAAAAAACATAATTTTGAACCGAACTTCATAAGTTGTTTTGGTGAGTTTGTCTAAATATTTTGAATAAAAGTCTATTAAAGGCGTAAAGTTTGAAGGTTTAAGGTTCAAAAGTTTAAGGTTTCAAAACTTTTCAAACTTCAAACCCCAAACTTCCAACTTTTCAAACCTTCTTTCATAAATTTTAGACAAGCCTTATCTGATTGAAAATTTAAATTTCATCAAAAAAAATTTCGTATGAACTTGAAAAATATTTTACCAAAAGTTTTACCGCATACCATTGCCGTAGTGTTGTTTGTAATTATTTCGCTTGCGTATATGTCGCCTGTTATGAAAGGCAAAAATCTTCGCCAACACGATGTAATCCAAAGTTTGGGGGCGGCACATCAATCGCAAGAATACTACAAAAAAACAGGAGATTTTCCCTTTTGGAATCCGTATATGTTTTCGGGAATGCCCAACTATATGATTTATATGGATTACCCAAGCAGTATTTCGGTACATTTGGGACGTATGCTTGTAAATCTGCTTCCCGAACCCGCTAACTTGCTCTTTTTGTATATGCTTGGAGCATACGTAGGGCTATGCCTGATGGGGTTTTCGCCTTGGCTTTCGTTTTTGGGAGCGGTGAGCTTCGCTTTTACTTCTTACAATATTATCAACATAGACGCAGGACATATTTCTAAATGCCTTTCCGTGGCTTTCATACCACCTATTATTGGGGCAGTGTGGCAAGTGTATCGTGGGAAATATATTTTAGGAGGTATTTTACTGATGTTTTTTTCGGCTATTCACCAATACGCCAACTTTGTGCAAATGACCTATTATTTAGGGCTTACCCTACTTATTTTCGCTTTGGTAGAGTTTATTATAGCTATAATACAAAATAACTTGAAGCATTTTGTAATAGCTTCCGCAGTAGCCATTATAGCAGGCGTTCTGAGTATGAGCAACCATATCAATCGGTATATGGTTGTAAATGAGTATGTAAAGAATACGACCCGCGGAAAAAATGAATTGAGCGATAGCCCTGAAAATGTTGTTTTGGGTGCAAGTGCCAAGAAAAGCAAAACTCAAAACAATGCAGGAGGTTTGGATAAAGAATATGCTTTTCGTTGGAGCTACGGCATAGGCGAAACACTTAATTTTCTCATTCCCAATGCCTATGGAGGAAGTTCTTTTGAAACTCCCGCCGAAAACAGCAAACTAATGGAGGCTTTGCAAGAAGAAGCCTCTAAATACAACCTTCAAGCAGAAAATTTATTCAACTATTTGCTTTCGCAAGGGGCTTTGCCTGCAATGTATTGGGGCGAGCAACCGGGTACAGGCGGTCCTGCTTATATGGGAGCAGTGCTTCTTATGCTTTTCGTATGGAGTATGCTCATCAGCAAAAATCCTCTGAAATGGTGGGTTTTGGGGGCTGTATTGCTTTGCGTGAGCATTGCTTGGGGTAAAAACTTCTTTCTGAACGACTTTTTCTTTGATTACCTGCCGCTGTTTAATAAGTTCAGAGCCGTTACGATGATACTTTCTTTTATGCCTATTTTTCTTGTAATAGGAGCGGCTTTGGGCTTACAAGAAACTCAAAATATTTTACAGGAAAACCCTGATATTTTTTGGAAAAAACTAAGAGTTTTTGCGATTTTCTTTGCAGGAACACTACTTATTTTTGCTATGGCAGGCGGATTGTTTTTTGATTTCCGCTCTACACAAGATAGAATGCTTATCAAAGAAGGTGGCGAAATGGCAGATTTGTTCAAAAACCTTGTCCGAGCCGCCCAATATGATAGATTAAGTCTTTTCAAAGCAGATGCTTGGCGTAGCTTTGTTTTTGTAATGCTGGCTTTGCTGGCTTTGTGGGCTTTGTGGAAAAAATATATCAAGTTTGAAATTGCTATTGCAGTTATTTCTTTGCTTTCGCTCATAGACCTATTAGGCGTAGCCAAACGCTTTTTGAACAACGAAAAATTTGTAGAAAAAGAAGAAGCCCGCACTCTTGAACCCTCGCCTACTGATGAAAGCATTTTGAAAGATACGTCCTACTATCGTGTACTAAATTTGGGCAATCCTTTTAATGATGCTTCTACTTCTTATTTTCATCACTCGGCGGGGGGGTATCACGGAGCAAAATTGCGAATCTATCAGGACATCATTAGCGGGCATTTGGATAAAGAAATACAAGCCCTCTACAAAAATTTACAAGATAGTGCAGGCAAGCTAACGCAAGGAAGCACCTACAAGCCCGTAATAGATATGCTGAATATCAAATATTTTATTGTGCCTTTGCAAGGAGGTAAAAGTATTGCTATTCAGAACCCTGATGCTTTGGGTGCGGCTTGGATTGTACCCGAATACAAACTCGTTGAAAACGCCGATGAAGAGCTAAAAGCCCTCAAAAACTTAAATATTCGTAAAATGGCTGTTTTGCGTAAGCAAAAAGGCACTGATAACTTAAGCAGTGTTCAGTGGGATAGTTTAGCCAAAATACGCCTAACCAAGCATTCGCCTAATGAAATGGTTTATGAATTTGAAGCAAAAGCTCCTCAGTTGGTGCTATTTTCGGAAATTTACTACCGAATGGGCGAATCGGGCTGGCAAGCCTATCTTGATGGCAAACCTGCTGAATATTTCAAGGCAAATTATGCTTTGCGGGGAATGGTTGTTCCTGCGGGTAAGCATACCATTACTTTCCGTTTTGAAGCAAAAGTATATCAAGATGGTGAAAAATTGGCACTTATCAGCTCTATTCTAATGGTTTTACTACTTTTGGGGGGTGGTTTTTATCTTTGGAAAAAAAGCAAACCCAAAATTGATGCTGAAAGTTAGTTTTGAGTAAAAGATAGTTTAGCCCTCAAAAATTGGTTATCAAAACGGCGGGGAAAGGGCAAAAAATGGTGTTTTTCTTGGTAGGGTTTCATCTGCTTCATAGCATTGAACCCACAAGCCGTAATAACCCGCCCTGCTTGCTCAAAATAATGATGAGCTTCTTGCAAATGAAAATGCGTATAGGCAAAGGAAGTATCTAATTTCTTGATTGGACTTATCACACAAAAACGTGGTTTCTGGTTTTCCATTTCAGCTTGTTCGTAGGCAAACGCCAGTAGCTCACACACCTCTGCTTCAGGCTCAGAATGAACGATGAGCCAATCGTTTTTATCAAACATCTGAGGAACAGATTTGCGAGAATATTCAAAATGCAAAAGCTCTAATTTTTTGCTGTAATGGCTTTCTAAAAAATTCTGATGAGCTTTTTCCAAAGTTTCAAGCAAGTAAACTTTTTCGTAAGGTAAAGTTTTTTGCCAAATACCTTTATAGTTTTCCCACTGCAAAATGCGAGCAAAATAAATCCATTGCAAGTTTCTTTGAGCAAGTGCTTGCAATTCGCCCAATATGCCGCAAGGGAAACTATCTACCCAAATTTGCTCAAAGTTGTATTTACGAAATTGTTGCTCAAGCCAAACTTGATAAAATTCAGGATTTTGAGCCAAATGCGAAGGCAGTGGCAA
Source organism: uncultured Cytophagales bacterium (assembly GCA_964654605.1). GTDB lineage: Bacteria > Bacteroidota > Bacteroidia > Cytophagales > Thermonemataceae > Raineya. Next base: position 20,435 of record CAZZLW010000009.1, read on the forward strand.
AATAGGTAAATCGGGAAAATAGCTTTGAGCAAAAGGCGAAGCCGAAAGCACTTTTACACTATCTTTTGCCAACTTAAAATATTCTAAAAGTGCTTTGGCACGGGCAAGATGCCCCATTCCACCACCAACGGCATAATATAAAATCACACTTCGGTAATTTTAGGCAAAATCAGGTCTAAAATCTGCTCCAAACATTCTTCTTTGCTTTGCAGATGCGTGTATAACACTAAATCGGGATTGAGGGGTTTTTCAAAAGGGCTATCAATACCCGTGAAGTTTTTAATCAGCCCTGCTCTGGCTTTGGCATACAGCCCTTTGACATCTCTTTGCTCACAAACTTCCAAAGGGCAATCCAAAAAAATCTCAATAAAATCCTCTCCCACAATATCTCTGACAAGTTTTTGAATTTCATTGGTAGGCGAAATAAAAGAGGCTATCACAATTACACCACTATTCATCAAAATTTTGGCAACTTCGGCGGCACGGCGTATGTTTTCCTTGCGGTCGGCTTCGCTAAAACCCAAGTTGTTGTTTAAGCCACTTCGCAAGTTATCGCCGTCCAGCACTTGTGTCAGAAAGCCTTTTTCGTACAATTTTTTTTCTAAATGCAAAGCCAGTTCGCTCTTACCCGCTCCCGAAAGCCCCAAAAACCAAATCACTTTGGCTTTTTGCTCCAAAAGAGCTTCTTTGTGGCTTCTTTGCAAAAATTCAGTAGGAAAAATTTCGGTGGTAGTCATTGTCGTAATAGTTATAGTGGGAAAAAGTTTTCTTTGCAAAGATATACAGATAAGTCGGATTTTTTCTAATTTTGTGCAAAATTTTGATACAATGCTCATCAAGACCAAAAAATACGAACTTACCCCCAAGATGTATCGGCGGGTAGGTATGCAATACATCTTACGCAAGCAGTGGTGGCTTCCTGTGGCTATTTTTGTAGGAATCATTGTTCTCAATATCATCATCAATGCTTTGGGCTACAAAAATTGGTGGATTTATACGCTTGCCCCACTGGGAGCCTGGCTTTGGTATCTTTTCTGGTGGATACAATACACAGGCATTCCCCAACTACCCCAAAATCAAGTAATGTTTGAAAAATATTCGTATGAAATTAGTAGTCAGAATATTTTGATGAAAAAAACGCCCCAAGAAGCAATGATGTTCAAGTGGGATTTAATCAAGGAAGCCCACAAAAGCAAAGATGCTATTACGCTGGTGATTTCCAAAGGGCAGTTTTTACATTTCCCCTTCAAAATGTTCAATTCCGAAAATGAAATCAAATTTTTGGAAACAATTCTTATGCGTAAAAACCTACTACCTTCCACAGATAGCGAAAAAAGTGAAGGTAGCAAAGAAAAATCTACTACTGTACAGGTTTCGGGGAATGGTGTATTACAGAAAAGCAAAAAAAGCAAGTAAAAATCTTGTTTTTTTGAAAAAACATTCTTACTTTTGTAACGTATAAACAGAGAACGGTCGGCAAGCAGTCAGCCGTTTTTTTTACTCATAAGGCAATACAGGTTAGCTATTTTCGGCTCACTTGTATTTTCGTTTTTTGTTGGTTGAACTAAACAGGTTATTGTTATGTCAAAAATTTCTTATTACACCCAAGAAGGCTTAGAGAAGTTGAAAAAAGAGTTGCACGAACTTCGCACCAAAGGCAGAGCCGATATTGCTCGTCAAATCGCAGAAGCACGCGAGAAAGGCGATTTATCTGAAAATGCTGAATATGATGCCGCCAAAGAAGCCCAAGGCTTGCTGGAGCTAAAAATTGCTAAATTAGAAGAACTTATCAGCAATGCCCGCCTAATGGACGAGAGCAATATTGATTTGTCTAAGGTTTCTATTTTTTCTACGGTGAAAATTAAAAACAAAAAAACCAAAGCTGTAATGACCTACACGCTGGTTTCGCAAGAAGAAGCAGACCTGAAAGCAGGTAAAATTTCCGTAGAATCGCCTATTGGCAAAGGGCTTTTGGGCAAAAGCGTTGGTGATGTAACTAAAATTCAAGTTCCCGCAGGAGAGCTGGAAGTGGAAATTTTGGAAATTTCACGCTAAACAATGGTCGGTGTAAAAAAGCACCGACCATTTTAGTTTTCAGAATAGCCTTTTTGAAAATGTTCTTTTTCTTACTAACTTTGTACTTGTATTTTTGGTTGATAACAAAAAATTTGGTTTTATGCAAGCAAGCACACTCAACGCAAATGGTGAAATGGTGTTTCAGAAGCGTTTGAAACAAGATACCTTTGAACACCCCGATTTTTATGGCATTGATGATTTGCTCACCGAAGAGCATAAGATGGTTCGTCAGGCAGTAAGAGATTTCGTGAAAAAAGAAATTTCGCCTTATATTGAAGATTGGTACGAAAAAAATCATTTCCCTTACGAAATAGTACGAAAATTTGGTGAGTTAGGCGTTTTCGGACCTACTTTGCCCCAAGAATATGGTTGCGGTGGAATGGATTATATTTCGTATGGCTTGATGATGCAAGAAATTGAACGTGGCGATTCGGGTATGCGTTCTACGGCTTCGGTGCAAGGTTCGCTTGTGATGTTTCCCATTTATGCTTTTGGCTCGGAAGAACAAAAGCGTAAATATCTGCCCAAACTTGCCAAAGGTGAAATGCTGGGTTGCTTCGGACTTACTGAGCCCGATTTTGGCTCAAACCCTGCGGGAATGGTAAGCAACTTCAAAGATATGGGTGACTATTACTTGCTCAATGGCTCTAAAATGTGGATTTCCAACTCACCAAAAGCCGATATAGCCGTAGTTTGGGCAAAAAATGAAGAAGGACGCATCAAAGGGCTGATTGTAGAGCGTGGAATGGAAGGTTTTTCAACCCCTGAAATTCACGGCAAGTGGTCTTTGCGTGCCAGCATCACAGGCGAGCTGGTATTTGATAACGTGAAAGTTCCCAAAGAAAACCTGCTTCCTTTGGCTGATGGGCTTTCTGCTCCGCTCAAATGCTTGGATTCAGCTCGTTATGGTATTGCTTGGGGGGCTTTGGGGGTAGCAATGGATTGCTATGAATCGGCTCGTAAGTATGCAATGGAACGCATACAATTCGGAAAGCCAATTGCCTCTTTCCAACTGGTGCAGAAAAAACTTGCCGAAATGCTGACCGAAATTACCAAAGCACAGCTTATTTGCTGGCGTTTGGGTACGCTCAAAAACGAAGGCAAAGCTACTACTACCCAAATTTCTCTTGCCAAACGCAATAACATTGAAATTGCCCTCAATATAGCTCGTGAGGCTCGTCAAATCCACGGCGGAATGGGTATTACCAACGAATACCCCATTATGCGTCATATGATGAACCTTGAAAGCGTGGTTACTTACGAAGGTACTCACGATATTCATTTGCTCATCTTGGGTAATGCTATCACAGGTATTCCTGCATTCAAATAGTATTTAGATAAATATGCACTCCTCTTTCCCTAACAATAAGAGGAGTGCTTAAACACTAATTTTTATGATAAAGACCCCTGTTCATATCACTCCTTCTCCTATAATAGAAGCTAATGTTGAATGGCGATTTCAGCCAGTTATTCCCAAAGAAACAATTCTAGGTGTGTTATATGAAAAGGTAAAAAATGAATTTACCAAATTAGAGAAATTGCCTTCTGCATTTTTACCTCCAGAAATATTGGAAAATGATCCTACTCTACAATATGCCCCAATGTATAGGCTAATTGAAAGCAACTTCACTATACAAGTTGGTTATCATTCCATAAGTTTTCATCTTAATAATAAATACTCTGGTTGGCAGTTTTTTGAAAAAAAATTATTTAATTTTTTTCAAACTCTGAAAGAAACTTCCATCTTTCAAAAACCTACGAGTTTTTCAATGAGATATATTAATTTCTTTGAATATGAAGTTTATCCAAACTTAAACCTAAATGTCCTTCTCAATGGAGAAGAACCACGTTTAGATAACTTAATTTTAAGAATGGAGTTAGCAGAACATAACTTTCTTAAAGTTTTGCAATTTGCAAATAAGGCAAGCATTATACAAAATCAAGTTCAAAAAGAAGGTTCTCTTGTAGATATTACTTGCATTTATTCAAATGATGATTATTTGCAGTCTTTTGAAAATTTAGCTAATCAAGCCCATCAACTTATTAAGAACACCTTTTTTTCACTACTTAAAGAAGATTTTATTGAACGATTTAACCCACGATACATATGAAAATCCTTCCATACGATATTGGCAATTCTAATGTTTTAATACTCAGTAGCCCCCAAATTTCTACTTGTAAATTTACTAGCAATCTTACTATATTTGAAAGCCTAAATTTACAAGCAATCTATCTTTATTCTGTTCAAAAACATTGGAATATTCTTACATCTATAGCGGAAAACCTTTTAAAAGAAAGCCAAGATTTGGACCCAATTATCTCTCAAATTATTGATGAAAATTACGAAGATTTGATACTAAAACTATGAGTATAGTTTTTGACGATATTAAAACTTTTCTCCCTAAATATCTTTCAGAAGAAAATCATAAAAAACTCTTTGAGGAAATATCAAATTTTCCTAATAATTTGGATAGCAGATTTTATACAAGTTACCTCAAAGAAGAAAACGTAATTTTTCAGGGGGATGGTATAAAAAAACTCAAGTTTGCTGATTTAGCGAAAGGGCAATTTTACGATTCGCCTGCTATTATACTTTCAAATACTTGTGATATAGATCCTAATAACCAGCGTCTATTCCCTGCAAATATTTGTTATGCACCTATTTTTAGCTTAAAGAAATATCAATCAAAACTTCTTGAACAAAAAATAAAATCAGAACAAGATATTCTGAACCACATAAATATTATTCGCAAACAGCGAATTACTCAAATTTTTTATTTACCACAAGGTGGTAATCTTCCCGAAGAATGTATTGTTTTTCTGGACAGAATAAATCATTGCAGTGCAAGTTCAATAAAAATTGACCTACAAAGCCAAAGATTATTTACTCTCAGCAACTATGGTTTTTATATTTTTATGCTCAAACTCTCTATTCATTTTACACGTATTCAAGAAAAAGTAGATAGAGGATAAATTATGCTTCAATGGAAAATTTGTGGTATGAGAGAAACTACCAACATACAAGAGGTGGTTTCTCTCTCACCTCATTTTATGGGTTTCATCTTTTACGAAAATTCTAAACGATTTGTGGGGAAAAATTGGCAAATGCCTTCCCTACCCCAGCAAACTCGCAAAGTTGGCGTTTTTGTAAATGAAACCTGTGAAAATATTACTTCCATAGCTCAAAGATACGAATTAGATTATCTGCAACTGCACGGTGAAGAAAGTCCTGCATTTTGCTCGGAATTAGGTAAAAAGCTCCCTTTGCCTATCGTAAAGGCTTTTGGTGTGGGACAAGGCTTTAAATTTTCAAATTTAGAGCCTTATTTGCCTTTTGTTGATGCCTTTTTGCTGGATACACAAGGCAAAGAGCGTGGTGGCAATGGTGTAGCCTTTGATTGGCAAGTGCTGAAAAACTATCCTTATGCAAAGCCCCTATGGATTAGTGGCGGAATTTCTTTGAAAAACAGCCCTATGCTGTTTGAATTTTTGCAAAAAAATCCGCAAATTCCTATACAAGTCATAGATTTGAACAGCCGTTTTGAACTCGCCCCCGCTCTGAAAGATATAACCCAACTGCAAGTTTGGAAAAATAACTTTTTTGAACCTTTTGCTCAAAAAAACAATGAAACTCAAAATTATCAGCCGAAGTAGTAAGCTCGCTTTATGGCAAACTGAATTTGTTGCTCAAAAATTACAAGAAGCAGGTTTTAGCACCGAAATTGTAACTATTGAAACCAAAGGTGATAAAATTCTTGACCGCTCACTTTCCAAAATCGGTAGTAAAGGAGTTTTTACAGAAGAATTGGAAGAGCAACTACTTTCGGGAGCAGTGCATTTGGCTGTTCATAGTGCCAAAGATTTGCCCTCTCACTTGCCCAAAGGCTTGAAAATTATTGCCTTTACCGAAAGAGAGCAAATGAATGACGTTCTTGTGAGTTTTAAGGAAAATATTTCGCTTGCCGATAAAATGGTCGTAGGCACTTCCTCTACTCGCCGCATTGCGGTTTTGAAACATTTTTACCCGCATATTCAAAGCACCGAAATACGAGGCAACTTGCAAACTCGCTTGCAAAAATTACAAAATGGACTTTGTGATGCTCTTATTTTAGCTTATGCAGGTGTAAAAAGAATGAACTACGAGCATCTCATTCGCCAGCATTTGCCTTTGGAAATTTTTACGCCTACTGCGGGGCAAGGTAGTATTGCTGTGGAAATCAGCGAACATTTGGAAAAAGATTTGCAAGAAAAGTTAAGAAAAATCCTGAATCACGAGGCTACAGCTATCTGTGTAGAGGCAGAAAGGGCGTTTCTGCATACTTTGCAAGGTGGTTGTAGCGTGCCTGTTTTTGTGCTTGCTACTTGGCAAGGCGAAAAAATTTACTTACAAGGAGGTTTGCTTGGGTGGAATGGTGAAAAAATTATCCGAAAAACGGCTCTCTGCCTGCCCAATGAAGCTATCAACACTGCTATTGCTCTGGCTAACGAAGTTTTGGCAAGTGGTGGAAAAGAAATTTTAGCAGTCGCAAATAAATGAAAGTTTTGACCTCAAAGCAAATTTACCCTAATTTTATGAAAACTTGAAGTTTGCGTCTGATGACCCCTTGAACTTTTGGAACTATTAAACCTAAAACAAATTTTGGAACATCAAACCATCATAGAAACGTTTGGCAATCGTTTGCGTGTGCGTGTATGTGGCTTGTTGGTGCAAGAAGGCACGATTTTACTCATCAAACACACAAATTTGGGCGAAGGGGGCTACTTATGGTCGCCACCGGGAGGAGGTTTGCATTTTGGCGAAAGCATCAGCGAATGTTTGCAAAGAGAGTTTCTGGAAGAAGCAGGTCTGCAAGTACGAATCAAGCAGTTTTTGTTTGTATATGAGTTTTTAGAGCCTCCTTTGCACGCTATTGAGTTGTTTTTTGAAGTAGAGCAAATCGGTGGAGTATTAAAATTGGGCAAAGACCCTGAAATGAGCCAAGAAAGCCAAATTTTACAAGAAATTGCTTGGGTAGATTACGATTTCTTGAAACAAGAAAAGCCCGATTGCGTGCATTGGGCTATCAGGCAAGCAGAAAGTATAGAAAATTTACTTCAATGCAAAGGTTGGTTATGCAAAAATTCTTTCAAGGGAAAATAGTTCTTATCACAGGGGCAAGTTCTGGGATTGGCAAAGCCTTGAGCCAAAGGTTTGCAGAACTGGGTGCCGTAGTGTATAATGCAGATATTCAGGCTCCTACTCATCAAATAGCAAATATTTCTCACTTACCTTTGGACGTGAGAGATTTTGAGCAATTTCAAAGTGTCTTTCAAATCATTTTACAAAAACACTCCAAGATTGACTTGGTTATCAACAATGCAGGAATAGGCATAGCAGGCGAAGCACAAGATTTAAGCATTTCGGAGTGGAAAAAAGTGCTTGATATAAACCTGCTTGGCGTTGTAAATGGTACAAAAATCGCTTACGATATAATGAGCGAGCAAAGGTTTGGGCATATTGTCAATATGGCGTCTATGTCTGCTCTGATACCTTTTCCGCTGGCTATTCCGTATGCTACTGCCAAGCACGGTGTTTTAGGTCTTTCTAAATCTTTACGGGTAGAAGGCAGAGCTTTGGGAGTAAAAGTAACTGCTATTTGTCCGGGCTTTGTAGAAAGTGCCTTGTACGAAAACGCCATCAAATCGCATACCGATACCGAAAAAATCAAATCTACCATTCCTTTCCCTATCCTTCCTACCGAAAAAGCTGTCAGGTACATTCTGAAAGGAATTGTACACAACCAAGCTGTTGTCGTTTTTCCTTTTTATACCAAACTCACCTTGTGGCTTGAAAGAATTTTCCCCAACCTATTAAGCAAATTTGTAATTCAAAAAGCCGTTAAAGACTTCCGTAAAAGCAAAACTTAACAAAAAAATAACCCTCAATATAAGACGAGCTAAACTAAAAGTTTTTACTTTTGTAAGTGGTTAAACAACTGAACGCTTATGAAATTATTTTCACTTTTAGGTCTGCTTTTGTTTGGTTTTTCTACTTTTGCCCAAGATACACTCCGCCCTGCTACTCACGAAATTGAAGTAGAAGATTTGCTCAAAAGAAAAGGTGAAGTAGATGAATTTGAGGACGTTTCTATTATTACTACCAGCCGTACCAGTGAGCAAAAATCCAGTAAAGCACCGGGAACTATTGTGGTTATCACTGCTGAACAAATTCAAAGAAGGGGTTACACCTCGCTAATGGAACTCTTGCAAGATATTCCGAATGTGCGTGTAGATAATTTGGTAGATCCACGCTGGAACAACAATATTCTTATGCGTGGTATTGCAGGAACTAATGGCAGTGCCAACGATAAATTTATTTTACTCATAGACGGAGTACGTGCCAATTCACCCACCAACGATATTATTCCCATTGTTGAGAATTACCCTGTTCATTTGGCTAAACAAGTAGAAATTGTATTCGGTCCTGCATCAGCTTTGTATGGAGCAGATGCTTTCGCTGGGGTAATCAATATTATCACAAAAACCGCTGATGATATTCGCCGAAGCGAAGTTACTGCTATCGGTGGAATGTATAATTATGTTTTGGGAAATTTGCAAATGGGCAGACGTATCAATGAAGATTTGAGCTATACTTTTTCGGCTCAATATCACTACGACCAGCAGCCGCAACTGAGCAAATTTTATTCAGAAGAATACAAAAATTTAGAACAAAACCTGCAAACAGGAAATTTCAACACCATTTTCGGTCCGCAAACTGCAAATGTATTTCCCTATTATAGTCAAACACCTTTGCGTAGCTATGCAATGCACGGAAACATACGCTACAAGAACCTATCTTTTACACTTTTCCGCAACGAAGCTATTAACCCTTCCACGATTGCCCAAACCCCCGATAATGTAGTGTATAATCGTGGAGCATTTTTCGGACACAATGTAACAATGGGTAATCTGACATATCAAAAAAATTTAGGAAAATGGCAACTCACAAGTTTTCTGATTGGCAGTCATTATTGGCTAAACCCTGAAAGTAATTTCCGTAATGTATATTCAGGCTTGAGACCTGCCTATAAGTTCTCAAACGGCTTGATGCTGAAAGCTGAGCAACTTGCCAGTTATACGCTCAATTCAATCATTAGCTTTTCGGGAGGTGTTACTTACGAATATTTTAATTCTGTGCCTCGCGGACACGATTTAGAATATGTTTTGAGTAATCGCAAGCAAAGAGCCGTTATCATTGGCAGTATTTATCCGCTCAATCCTACGGGTATTGAAGTTCCTATTCCCTTTATTGAGTACAGCAATATTGGCGGTTTTTTACAAACACAGATAAATCCCGTAGAAAAAGTTTCTGTTACATTAGGAACGCGTTATGATGTCAATAGTCGTTATGGGGCTTCGCTCAATCCAAGAGCAGGTATCGTGTTTGAAATAAATAAGCATCTCAATACAAAGCTACTATATGGTTCTGCTTTCCTTGCACCTTCGCCACTTTTTGCATTTGAGCAGTTTGGTTCTTTTGTAAGTTTTGATAATGGTGCAAGTTATGTTTCTTTCTTTTTCCGCCTCCCGAACCCCGATTTGAAGCCTCAAACTATTCAAACTTTTGAAAGTTCTACTTCGTTCAACAATGGTAAAAATTTCCGAGCCAATTTTAATGCCTTCTATTCAATAAGTGAGGGCTTGTTCAATTACGGACCTGATGCTATCAACGGCAATCGCTACAATGGGCAATTTTTAGGTTATCCCGTAGCTTTCATAGAGGTTGCGATAAATAGTGAAAGGCAGTTCAGCTATGGAGGTTCTTTGGATTTAGATTACCGATTGAACATAGGCAATAATCAACGTTTGAATTTCTATGCTTCTGCAAGTTATGTTGGTGGTAAAGTAACTAGCAAAGATACGCTCAATCAGGAAATACTTATTGATTTAGCCGCTATTTCGCCTTGGATTTTCAAAGGTGGTTTTGAGCTTGAACTAAACCGATTTACTTTTACACCTCGTTTTATTTTTGTCAATAAACAATTTACCTATGCCGTAAGTCAGCGTGAAAATGGCACTGCAAGACAAAACATTGACGGCTATGCTCTTTTGAACCTTCATCTCAACTACCGCATTAGTAATTATTTCAATGTGTTTCTGCAAGGTAGAAATTTACTTGACCAGCGTTATTATTCGCTCAATTTAGGGGCTTCTCCTGAAACAGCTCTTCAAGGAGCGGCAGGAGCAGAATTTGCAAACGGTGCCCCCCAGAATCCTTTGCGTATAATGGCAGGATTTAACTTAAAATTCTAAAAACAAAACTCTATGCGTTACCTTCTTGCATTACTATTCATTTTATTAGCCTTGCCTTCGCTTTGGGGGCAAAGTAGTATCAATGAACTCATTGCCCAACTCAACCAAGCCAAAGATGATGAGGCGAAAATACAAATTTCTAAAAAAATTGCCCTCGCTTATCAAAGACAAAAAGGATATGGCAAAGCCATTGAGTATTATCAGCGAGCTTTGGATTTAGAAAAAACCAACAAAAAGCCGCTTCATCAGCAAGGAGAAACCCAAAAAGATATTGCCTTTGCCTACCTGATGATGCAAGACTATCCGAAAGCTAAAGAAAATTACAAGAAAGTCTTGGAAATTGAAAAAGCTGATAACAATAAAGCCGAAATTACCGAAACTTTGGAAGGACTTGCTACTATTTGTACCGAAAATAAAGAATACAAAGAAGCTATTACCTATTACCAAGAACTGCTTGGATATTACAAAGACGACCTACCCGCTCTTGCGAATACCTATAACAATATTGGTTACAACTATAAAAAAATGGGGGATACCAAAAGAGCCTTAGAAAACTTTGACCAATCTATTAAAATCAATCAGCAAATTGCCAACCAAAATAAAGGTAATACAAGTATTAGAGCCGTTGCTTTGATGAATATCGGCTCTACCTACACCAATGAAGGAGATTTCAAAGGGGCAAAAAAATACTATGAAGATGCACTTGTCATCAGACGCTCACAAAACGATAAAGTTGAAGAAGCTAAATTGCATAACTTTTTAGCTGTCAATGATTTTCTTGCAAATAGAAACGAAAATGCCTTGGACTATGTAGATAAGGCAATAGCGATAGCCGAAAGGGAATTGAATGGGGCAAATAAACTCAAAGCCCAAGAGGTACTGATGTCCAGTTATCAAATCAAGGCAAATATTTATCAGCAACAGCAAGATTTGAAAGAGTATCAAAAGAACTACCAAAAATACTTGGATTTACAAAAGGCTTATCAGGAAGAAGAAGCCCGCCAAAGACAAGAAATGATTGAACGCCAGTTAGAACTTGAAAAAAAGGAAAGTGAAATAAAAGCCAATATCGCACAAGAGGAAAAGAAAGAAATGGAACTTGTGCAAGCCAACTTGGAAAAAGAAAAAGCCAAAAAGGAAGCCGAACTTCGTGAAAGTGAAATTCAGCGTCTCAAAGCCGATAGAGAATTGCAGGCTCAACGATTGCGTAATGCCGCCATTGAAAAGCAACGTGCTGAACAACAATTGGAGCTAATCCGTCAGAAAGCCGAAGCCGAACGCCAAGAACAACAAATTGCCGCTCTGGAAAAAGACAAAGAAATAGAAAGGCAAAAACGTGAAGCAGAAAGAAAAGAAGAAGAACGCAAACGAGAAATCTTAGAGAAAGAAAAGCAACTTGCTGACCTGAAAGCCAAAGAAGAAGAACAAAAAAACTTTTATACGCTCATTGGGCTGGCTATTGTAGGGGCTTTTTTAATTTTTGTGGGCTACCTGCTTATCCTGAATAGGCAGAAAAACAAAAAACTTGCCGCTCAAAATGCAACCATTGAGGAGCAAAACAAAGAATTGCAAGTACAAGCTGAAGAATTGCAACAACAACAGGAAGAGATTATGGCTCAAAGAGATGCCATTGCTCAAAAAAATGAAATGCTTGCCGAACAAAACGAAAAAATTGAAAAAAGTATCAATGCCGCCAAAACTATACAAACGGCTATTTTGCCCTATACCGAAAAATTACAAAAACTTTTCAAGGATTACTTTGTGCTTTTTATGCCTCGCGACGTGGTAAGTGGAGATTTTTATTGGATTGAACAGCTTGATGCAAACAGAACTATCGTTGCCGCTGTGGATTGTACAGGACACGGCGTTCCTGGTGCCTTTATGAGTCTGATTGGAAATAGATTGCTGGAAAAAGTCGTGATTTTGAATCGTATCCACGAACCGAGCGAAATTTTGGAAAATTTGCACCAAGAAGTGCAAAAACTACTTCGCCAAAAAGAAACAGGCAATCGCGATGGTATGGATATGGCTTTGTGCATACTTGAAAAAACGCCTGATGGTAAAACCAAAATTCATTTCGCAGGGGCAAAAAGACCACTTTATTATACTGAAAATGGTCATACTCAAGTTTTCACACTCAAAGGTTCAAGAAAATCCATAGGAGGCGACCAAAACGAAAATATAAAATTTGAAACCAATACCCTCGTGCTTTCTCCAAACTCTTGCATATATCTATGTTCTGACGGAATTACTGACCAAAATGATGTCGAAAGGGTAAAACTCGGCGAAAGCAAACTGAAATACACACTTTCTAATATAGCCACACTATCAATGACAGAACAACATAAAGCTATACAGAACCTTTTAGAAAATCAGCTACGAGGCACTTTGCAAAGAGATGATATTTTGCTCATTGGTATAAAATTATAATCTGAAAAATACTCAAAAGCCCCTACTTGCATCAAGTAGAGGCTTTTGGGAGCATTACAAGAAATTTTACAATTATTTGCAGTGTTTTCCTAAATACTCTTCACATTCAGTATCGCCGAGTTCTTGGGCTTTTTTCCAATCTTCGCAAGCTCCTTTTTTATTTCCTGTGAAAAACTTGGCTTGCCCACGGAAAGTATAAGAGCTACCCACAGTGTTATCCAACTGGATAGATTTATCAAGACTTGCAAGTGCCAGTTTATACTGCCTTTGTTGCAATTCTATTTCTCCTTTCAAGGCATAGGCTTCGGCATTATTAGGATTTGCGGCGATGGCTTCTCTTACGTGTTTCATTGCCTCGGCTTTCTTTTCAAGATTGAAATAGTACAAAGCTAAATTGTAATGAGCCTTGTCGTATTTAGGATTGATTTTGAGTGCTTTCTGATATTCAGCGATTGCTTTTTCAGAGTCGCCTTTGCGTCTGTACATATTGCCAATTCTAACGTATGCTTCCAGAAAATCAGGTTTCTTTTCTAAAACTTTGGCAAAATCTTTCATTGCTTCTTCCTCTTTTCCCATATTTGAATACAATTCAGCCCTTTCAATGTAAGCCTCTAAATAATCGGGCTTTAGTTCAATTACTTTATTGAAGCTATTGATAGCTAAATTGTACTGCAACAATGCTTTTTTTGCCATACCTCTTTGGAAATGAGCATCTACATAATCGGGTTTTGCGGCAAGAGCTAAATCAAATTTTTCTACGGCGGCATTGTAGTCTTTGGCTTCCATTTTAGCCATTCCGTCTTTGAATACTTCTTCGGGATTTTGGGCAAAAGCCAAGTAATTCAACCAAAAGAAGGATAAAAGTAAAGCAAAACGTTTCATAACACTTTTATTTTATAGGTTTTACAAAATTTCAATGCAAAAGTAACAAATACCTTGCCAAAAAGCAAGAAATATCAAAACCTGTTCATTTAGCAAATTTTCACATAAACCCTAATTCCAATTTTGCTACTTCGCTCATCATATCGGTAGAATAGGGCGGGTCGAAGGTGAGTTCAAGTTCTACATCATTTACACCTTCTATAGCCTTGATTTTATCCTTCACTTCTTGCGGAAGCATTTCTGCCGAAGGGCAATTGGGCGAAGTAAGTGTCATTTGTACATACACATTATTGATAGGAAAAATTTTCAAATCGTAAATCAAGCCCAACTCCCAAATATCCACAGGAATTTCAGGGTCGTAGATAGTTTTGATAGCCTCAACTACCTTTTCTCGTAAATCTGGAATTTCTGTAAGATTGCTCATAGATGTAAAGGTTTTTATACGGAAATTAAAAAAATAAAGTAAGTCCCAACAAAATAGACAACATACGATTTTTACTTTCTGCCGAAAAATAAAAATCGGGATTGGGAAGTGTGTAAGGCGTATATACGCTTCGGTAGCTTGTATATGTAACTGCCAAATCTATGGCTGAATTCTGAGAAAGTATGCCCACGCCACCTGTATAGCTCATAATATTTCGGTTCAAATCATCAAGTTTTACCTTGTAAGGGTCTTGGAAATATGCAAGTCCTAGCCTTCCACGAAATATGCCTGAACGTCCTTCCAAGCCAGCTCGCAAATTAAGGGTTGTTTTGTATAAATTCTTGATAGTTCGGTTATCGGCATCTAAGCTAAATCCTTGTACATCTGTACTAAGATTCATATTGCCATAGGTTACCCATTCCGCTTCGGCAGTGAAAAAGCCAAATTTTTTGAATTGTACCAAAATACCTGTATTCAAACGCCAAGGGGCAACAAAAGAATAATCTAACTGACTTTGCAACATTCGGGCATTAGCAGGCTGAAAAGTAGAACCTGCAAAAGTGGCTGTCATTTCGTTATCATCTATTTCAGTAAGCAAGTAAGCCGTAGGAGATTGCACCGAGCCTCCTATTCTCAACATTTCCACAGGACGATAAATAAATCCAAAATTAAAATTCACTCCTCCTCCTGTTACGCTGCGTTGGTTGGTAAGGCTAAAAGATTGTAATTCATTTACTGTGGCTTGACGCGTAAGGTTCTCTTCATAATTGCTTGAAAGTTTGTAACGAATACTTCCTATACCCAAACCAGCACCCAAATAAAATTTATCATTCAAACTTACTCCATAAGAAATATTTATCATTGTTTCGCCTCCACGCACCCGATAGCTCTCTCTCTGACGAATTGGAGCAACCAGATTATCATTGACATCTCTAAATTCGGTATAATACGAAGTACTATCATTTACAAAAGGGTTGATAACGAAAGTCGCATAAGCCAGCGAAGCTAAATCATAGATTTCTCCTGTTGCGGCTTCCTGCTCAAATACCCTTGCGTCAATGCCATCAGCCAAGAATGTAAATCTATCAGCCATTGTGCTACGCGTATTAGTGCCTTCGTACTCAAAGCGTTTTTGATAGTTGTTGCTACGCGTAATAGAAACTGCTATACTGCCACTACTGGCTATACTACTTCTGCGACTCTCTTCATTGGTAGCCAAAGGGGAAATCCAACCAAAGTGATTAAGTTTAAGAAAGCTGTAGCTATCATCGGTGGTTTTATTGATGTAGTCGGTACTTGCAGAAAAATTGTTCATTCCCAAACCTAAAGTCATTTGCCCACGTTTGGCAAGTCCTAAGCCCGCAGGGTTTAGAATACAAGAGTATAAATCTGCTCCCATAGTAACTCCTGTCCCTCCTAAGGCTTGGGTTCGTGCTGTTCCCATTGGCATAGTATTTTGGGAAAAAATAAGAGCATCGTTGTAATAGCCCACTGCTCGGGGTTCTATTTGAGCGTAAGCCGTTGAAAAAATCAGAAAGATGAAAACAAATGCAGTCGGCTTTTTCATTTTGAAGGGTTTTTTATGATTTTAACGAAAAAACAAAGTTTTTTGTTCAAATATAGCACTTTTAGTGCCATTATGCTTTTGGGTAGGGTAAAAATTTCAAAAAAATCCTTTCAAAATCCCCTAAAAGTCTGAAAATAGTTTTAATTTGCGTGCCAAATGTTGGACTTAAAAAATAAACAAGTATGCAAGAACTCACACCTATAACGGTAGCCTATGGCGATGGTATCGGTCCTGAAATTATGGACGCCACCTTACGAATTATTATGGCGGCAGGTGCAAAAATAAAAACCGAAGTCATTGAAATTGGTGAAAAAGTATATTTGCGTGGCAATTCGGCAGGTATTGATGATAGTGCTTGGGAATCGCTTCGCCGTACCAAAGTTTTCTTAAAAGCCCCTATTACTACTCCCCAAGGTGGCGGATTCAAGAGCTTGAACGTAACTACTCGTAAAATGCTTGGCTTATACGCCAATGTGCGTCCTTGTGTATCGTATGCTCCTTACGTAGATACCAAACACCCTGTAATGGACGTAGTAATTATTCGTGAAAATGAAGAAGATTTATATGCAGGTATTGAGCATCAGCAAACTCCCGAAGTAGTGCAGTGCTTGAAACTTATCACTCGCCCAGGTACCGAGAAAATTATCCGTTATGCTTTTGAGTATGCTCGTCAGTACGGCAGAAAAAAAGTTACTTGCTTTACCAAGGATAACATTATGAAGCAAACCGATGGGCTTTTTCATAAAGTTTTTGAAGAAATTGGTGCCGAATACCCCGAAATTGAAAAAGAACATTGGATTGTAGATATTGGTGCCGCCAAACTTGCCGACACACCCGAAGCCTTTGATGTAGTAGTGATGCCTAACTTGTATGGCGATATTCTTTCTGATGTTGCCGCTCAAATTGCAGGTTCGGTAGGGCTAGCAGGTTCGGCTAATATTGGCGAAGAGGTAGCTATGTTTGAGGCTATTCACGGCTCAGCTCCTCGCCGAGCAGGACAAAACCTTGCCAACCCTTCGGGATTGCTATTAGGGGCAGTACAAATGCTTGTGCATATCGGGCAAGGCGATATTGCTGAAAAAGTACATAATGCTTGGCTCAAAACCATTGAAGACGGTTTCCATACTTACGATATTTTCAAAGAAGGTGTAAGCACCCAAAAAGTAGGAACAAAAGAATTTGCCGATGCTGTTATTGAGCGTTTGGGTCAGAAACCTTCTAAACTCAAAGCCGTAGATTACTCTAATGCCAAAAAGACTATCCAAGTAAAATTAAAGCCTGCTCAGCCTGCCAAAATGGAAACTATTGGCGTAGATTTGTTCCTTTACTGCAACGATAGAAATGCAGAAAAACTTGGTAAAGCTATTGAACAAATCACTCATAATGGCTTACACCTTACAATGATAACCAACCGAGGCGTAAAAGTGTATCCTAATGGCTTGCCCGAAACTTTCTGCACCGACCACTGGCGTTGTCGTTTCAAAGGCAATGGTTCAGCAGTAGCGTATAGCGATATTATTGAGTTGCAACGCAAAGTTACCGAGGCAGGTTATCAGATTATCAAAACTGAAAATCTCTGCACCATAGACGGCGTTGATGCCTTCTCCGCAGGACAAGGTGCTTAATAAAAAACTTCCCAAAAGCTAAAACTTTTGGGAAGTCTGTTTTTGTTCTTTTACAAAAACAAATTTTATCAATGAAAAATAGCAAAATACATAAAAATTTTCAGCTAAATCTATTTGAGGAGTTTAGTTCCAATACTCAAAAGAATTCCTCTCAATTGCTTATTGATGACATTTTACAGAACTCTCACTATACCCGAAAAACTTTATTTTTGAATAGTTTGAAAACTTCCAAAGGCTACAAAAGATATTTGGGTAGTCCTTTGAGGTATGGCGGAGGAAAGTCTTTGGCAGTAGGTAGTATATTAGAATATATCCCCGATAACATAGAAAGGGTAGTAAGCCCTTTCATTGGTGGTGGGAGCGTAGAAATTGCTCTTGCAAAAGAATTAGGAATTGAAGTAATTGCTTATGATATTTTTGAATTGCTCGTAAATTATTGGCAAGTACAAATTAAATATCCCCAAGAGTTATACGAAAAGCTATCCCAGATGTCAAATACAAAAGAAGAGTATGAACGCATTAAGAATTTATTGAAGGCAATCTGGAACAAAAAAGATGGTTTGTTGCCTAATAATTATACCGAATTGGAATTAGCTACGTTTTACTATTTCAATCATAATTTGAGCTATGGACCTGGATTTTTAGGCTGGATGTCCTCTATCTATACAGATAAAAGTAGATATGAAGCTATGCTTGAAAAGGTTAAGAATTTCAACGTTCCTAAATTACAAGTTTATAGAGAAAGTTTTGAAACAAGTATTCTCAAGCACAAAAAAGATTTTTTGTATTTAGATCCACCGTATTTTTTAGAAGGTGATAGTAAAATGTTCAAAGGTATATACCCAATGCGGAATTTTCCTATTCACCACAACGGATTCAGGCACGATTTGCTTGCTGAATTATTGAAAAAGCATCAAGGAGGTTTTGTGCTGTCTTACAATGATTGCTCTTGGATTAGAGAAACCTATAAAGATTTTCAGATTGTTGAAATTGCTTGGCAATATACTATGGGGCAAGGTGAAACCCGAATAGGTAAAAATAGAAAAACAAGGGATTTTGATAACAACAACATAAAAACCTCTCACGAACTTCTCATAATTGGGAAATAGCTATGCTCATAAAAGATGTAAAAACTGCTTTCAAAATTGCAGATGTAGAGTATGTTCCAAATTCAACAAAACTAAATTTCAAATATTTGAAAGATTTGCGAGATGAGAATGGTAATCCTCTACCCAAAGATATTCTCACAAAAAACTATTCAAGAGTTTATCTGATTGTAGTAGATGGAGAAATAAAGAAAATAGGAGCTTCACAAGATAAAGGTGGAATGAAAGGAACGCTCAACATATACAAAGATGGGGGTGTAAAAGGCAGACCAAGCATAAGAAGTTTGGGAATTTGGTATTTTTTGTATCATTCCATTTTGCAAGGCAAAAAGATAGAGTTTTATATGATTTATCACCCCGATTTTGAAGCAGAAGTAAAAGGTTTATTGGGGACACACAAAGTGAATAATGCCAGTTTAAGTTGTAAGTTGATAGAGGAATGTTGTATAAAAGACTTTTTATCAGTAGAAGGAAAATTTCCTGACTGGAACGTACAAGAGCAAGGTATGGACTGGCCTGAAGATGTTAAAAAGGAACATTCAGATATTACAAGCCAAAGTTTGAATAACAAATCAAAAAGACAAAAAATTAAGTTATGATAACTATCTTTTCAAAGCCTGCCACATTACTTCTGCCAAGTGGTAGGCTTTTTTGCCTGTGCCGTCTTTGATTTGATGTCGGCAGCTGGTGCCACTCGCAACAATTATCGTAGCATTATCGGCTTTTCTGACTTCGGGAAAAAGTACCAACTCACCAATTTTCATAGATACCTCATAATGTTCTTTTTCATACCCGAAGCTACCTGCCATTCCGCAACAACCACTACGTATCAGGTGCATTTGGTAGTTTTGGGGTAAGGAAAGCACTTTTTTCGTATGAACTAAACTGGAAAGTGCTTTTTGATGACAATGCCCGTGCAATTTTAGAATTTTAGGCTCATCGGTGAATTGTTCGGCTCGGATATTGCCTTTATCTATTTCTTTTGCCAAAAATTCGTCAAGCAGAAAGGTATTTTGAGCGATTTTTTGGGCTTCAGGCAACAGATTTTTATCCACCAAATCCAAATATTCATCTCTGAAACTCAAAATTGCCGAAGGCTCAATGCCTACCAAAGGCACATTTTCGGAAACTAAATCTTTGAAAATACACACATTCGCTTCTGCAATTTCTTTTGCTTTTCGCAAAAGACCTTTTGAAAGATAAGTTCTGCCACTTTCTTTGCTGATAGGCATTTTCACTTCATAACCCAAAGCCTCTAATAGCTCTATCGTTTTTATGCCTACTTCTACATCATTGTAATTGGTAAATTCATCACAAAATACAATAACAGCCCCAATGGTTTTGTTACTTATGGCTTTTTGCTTGTTTCTATGCTTATCAAACCACTCTCGCAGAGTAAATGTATGCAAAGTGGGCAAAGAGCGTTCCAAAGCGAAACCTGCTATTTTTTTGAAAATTTTAGACGTGAAAGAATTGGTTACTAAAAAATTGTAGAGTTTTGGAAATTTAGAAGCCCAATGTGTACTTTTGGTAAAATTGCCAATAAGTTTGGTACGAAAAGGAATACCCTTGGCGTCATAGTAATTCTGCAAAAATTCGGCTTTCATTTTACCTACATCAACATTGGACGGACACTCGGCTTTGCAACCCTTACAGCTCAAACATAAATCCATCACCTCCTTGATTTGCTCACTATCAAAGGGATTGGCTTTGGGGGAATGTGTAAGAATTTCTCTTAAAATATTTGCCCTTGCTCGGGTAGTGTCTTTTTCGTTGCGTGTAGCCATATAACTCGGACACATCGTACCCCCTGTAATTTCAGTTTTTCGGCAATCTCCTGAACCATTGCACTTTTCAGCAAGCCGCAAGATGCCTTGGTCTTTTTCAAAACTAAAAATTGTAGGAATTTCACGAGTTTTTTGCCCTGCTTCATACCGCAAATCGGTGTCCATTGGTAAAGTATCAACAATTTTATTAGGGTTGAGGATATTTTCAGGGTCAAAAATTCGTTTTACTTCACGAAATAGCTCATAACACTGCTCTCCTACCATCATTTTGATAAATTCGCCCCTTACTCGCCCATCGCCGTGTTCGCCTGAAAGCGAACCATTATACTTTTTCACCAATTCGGCTGTTTCTTGGGCAATAGCACGAAAAACTTTTCTATCTTCTGTATCTTTCAAATTCAAAATAGGTCGCAAGTGCAATTCGCCTGTGCCTGCGTGTGCGTAATGCACTGAATACTTACCATATTTTTTCAGTATTTCGTTAAATTCCCTAATATATTCAGGCAAGTCTTGCACATCTACGGCGGTATCTTCTACAAAACAAACAGGTTTGGCATCTCCTGCAAGGTTAGAAAGAAGCCCCAAACCTGCATTACGCAAAGCCCAAACCTTAGCAATATCTTCACCTTGCACCACAGGAAAATGATAGCCTAAATTTTCTTTCTGTAAATGGGCTATCATTGCCGAAATTTTGCTCTGCAATTCACTTTCATCTTTCCCAAATAACTCTACGGCAAGAATAGCTTGCGGGTCGCCTTGTACAAAAAAACGATTTTGTTGTTGTTGCAAATTGGTTTTGGTACATTCTAAAATGTAGTGGTCAATAAGTTCGGAAGCCGAAGGGTTGTACTGCACTGCTACCAAATTAGCTCGTAAGGCTTCATCAATGCTATGCGTATGTACGCACACAAGAGCCTTATGGGCAGGAGGTAAATCTACCAAATGCAGTTTTATTTCTGTTACTATCATCAACGTACCTTCCGAGCCACAAATGAGTTTAGCGATATTGAAAGGTTCTTGACTTTCAGGATTAAACAGAGAGCTTTTCAGTAAAATATCCAAAGCATACCCTGTATTTCGGCGAGGAATAGAGGCTTTGGGGAAATTTTCACGAATAATAGTTTGATTTTTAGGATTTTGAAGAAGTTGAACAAGCTGTGAAACCTCACCCCCTACCCCATTCTCCAAAGGGGAATTAGAAAAGGCGTTGAAAACAACTTCTTTGCCGCTGGCGAGTAAGCCTTTTACTTCTAAAACGTGTTCGCGAGTGCTTCCATAGATAATAGAATTTGAACCACAAGAATTGTTGCCAACCATTCCGCCAATCATTGCACGTGTTTGCGTGGCAGTTTCGGGGGCAAAAAATAGTCCGTAAGGCTTCAAATAGGCATTCAAATCGTTGCGAATAACCCCTGGCTCCACTCTGCACCACTTTTCTTGCTCATTCACTTCCAAAATTTTTGTAAAATAACGGCTCATATCCAACACTATGCCCGTTCCCACAACTTGCCCCGCCAGCGAAGTACCCGCCGTACGAGGAATAAGCGAAGTCTTATGCTTTCGGGCAAAAGCCAAAAGTTTTTTCAAATCTTCTGTATTCTTGGGATAGGCAACAGCCAAAGGAATTTGACGATACACAGAAGCATCGGTAGCATAGAGCCGCCGCATTGTATCGTCAAAGAAAAAATCTCCTGAAAGTTCGTTTTGAAGTTTTTGAAGTTCAATTTCAGAAATATTGAGGCGAAACATAGCTTGGGTTCAAAAAAGTTCATAAAAAAACTTCCCGAAAGTTACGAAATTCGGGAAGTTTGGCGAAACATTTCAAAAGAGATTTTTTACAAACCAAAAGCGTAGAAGAATGTGCCGTCAATATCTTCATAAACGCCTTCCAACATCACACCGCCTTCGGCTTTTTCAAGGGCTTTCTCAAGTTCTTTGAGTGTTTTGATAGGCTTTTTATCTACTTTGGTAATGATGAAGCCTTCACGCATATTGGTATTTCGGCGAAGTTTGCCATTACCGAGTTCTTTCACTCTTACACCACCTTGTACGCCCAATTTTTTAGCTGTTTTATCATCAAGACTTTCCAATTTTGCTCCCAAAAGGCTTTGCAAATCTTTGCTATCAGATTTGGCTACTTTTTCGGTTTTGCCCTCTTGGTTGCGAAGCACCACTTTGAACTCTCTTTCTTTACCTTCTCTATTCACTTTCACCTTTATCTCATCGCCAGGGCGTTTTCTACCAATAATTTCCTGAACTTCGGAAACATTGTTAGTCTTTTTGCCGTCAACTTCCAAAATCACATCATTTTCTTTAATACCTGCTTTTTCGGCGGCTGAATTTTCCATCACTTTGGCAACCAAAGCTCCATTGGTTACAGAAAGTTCTTTTTCTTTGGCAATTTTACCATCAACATTTTGCAACTGCACCCCCAAAAAGCCTCTTTGTACTACGCCATACTGCAAAATATCTTCTACTACTTTGGCAACCAAGTTAGAAGGCACTGCAAAACCATATCCCGAATACGCTCCCGTAGGGCTGGCAATGGCTGTATTGATACCAATCAAATCGCCGTTCAAATTTACCAAAGCACCACCACTATTGCCCGGATTGATAGCGGCATCGGTTTGTATAAAGGCTTCAATAGCAAAGTTTTCACGAACAATGTTGATGTTGCGAGCCTTAGCACTTACAATACCTGCTGTTACGGTAGAGTTCAAATTGAAAGGATTGCCCACAGCAAGCACCCATTCGCCTACTTTTACATTATCAGAGTTGTAAAATTTGAGATATGGTAAATTTTCTGCTTTGATTTTGATAACCGCAAGGTCAGTGGTAGGGTCTGTACCTATTACGGTAGCCTTGAAAGTTCTGCCATCGGTAAGGCTTACTTCCAATTCATCGGCATCTTTAATAACGTGATTGTTGGTTACGATATGTCCTTGTGCATCAATAATTACTCCCGAACCAGTACCTACGCGTGGCATAGGTTTGCGTTGATAGGGACGTTGATTATCAAAAAAAGGGTCATTGAAAAAGAACTCAAACATATCCATTTCTCGGCTGCTGGTGCTATTTAAGCTCGTAGATTTGATATGCACCACCGCACCTGTTACTTTTTCAGCAGTAGCCGTAAAATCAATGGGAATAAGATTTCCTTCTGCATCTTTGGTATAAATAGCAGAACGAGCATAGTTTCCATCTACGGTTTCAATTTTGGTAACCGCAGGTTTTTCAAAAACTTTCACAATTCCTGCTGAAATGCCACCGCCCAAAAGAGCCGCAAGCAACAATTTCTTAAAATCTTTCATAGCAATAATATTTTGGTTTTTACACAAAAACGCTGAAAAAAGGGTTTTATTGTTAGCAAAAAAGCCTTTTCAAAATTAGTGCCAATCTTGAATACAGCTATTAGATGATTAGAACTTGGGCATTAAACATTTACGAGTTTAGACTTTTTGTCAGTTTGCAAGTGGTTCAATTTGCAATTTTTCTGCCAAAATGTTCAAATCAGCGACTACACTTGGCATAAGGGGAATCCCACTTTGTAATCTTTCTGTTTCGGTTTCTCTTTCAATATCACCGGGAATAAGTACCTTTTTGCCTTCTACGGCTTTGGCATTCCGAAAAGCCTTTATCCAAATATCCATATTGCTCAGAAATTCTTCTGCGGGGCGAAACGCATCAATACGTATAGCTCCCAAAAAATGTCCTATGCCTTTGCCTACGGGATTGGTGGGTAAAGGCAAATAGCTAACAAAAGGCGGCACCCAAGAAGCATAATTTGCCCCCGAAAAAACTCCCGAAAAAATATCTACCAAAGCACCCAAGCAATAACCCTTGTGGCTTCCGTGTTCGTAATCGCTACCCAGAGGCAGTAAAGCTCCTCCTTTCTTGCGTGCTTGTGTGTCGGTGGTGATGTTGCCCTCCGCATCTTGCAACCAGCCCCAAGGAGCATTTTCGCCTTTGCGTTCCAAGATTTCAAGTTTGCCATTGGCGGCAGTAGTGGTGGCGAAATCTGCTACGAAAGGAGGCTCATTTTGGGCAGGGATAGCTACGGCTATCGGGTTGGTGCCTAAAAGCCTATCTACTGAAAAAGTAGGTGCTACCAAAGGGCTGGCATTGGTGAGGGCAATACCTATCATATTTTTCTGTAAAGCCAGCATTGCGTGGTAGCCCGCAATACCAAAATGATTAGAATTTTGCACAGCTACCCAACCTGTGCCATATATTTCTGCTTTTTGCATTGCTATTTCCATCGCTTTGGGGGCAACTACCAAACCCACACCACTATCGCCATCAAGGGTGGCAGTAGTGAGCGTTTCGTAAATGATTTTCATTTGCGGTTGTGGGTTCAATCTTTTGGCTTCCCACAGCCTTACATAGCCCGAAAGGCGAGCTATGCCGTGAGAATCTACTCCTCGCAAATCTGCTTTGAGCAGAGCTTCAGTAGCCAATAGAGCCTCTTTTTCCGAAAATCCTATTCTTATGAAAACACTTTGGGCAAACTGAAACAAGGTTTCGTATGAGAAAACGTGCATAAATTTGAAGTCCTTTTTTGAACAAATTACTGCACAAAAATCATAATTTTTGTAATTCTTATGCGAAAATTTAAGAAATTTTGAAACATCAATTTGTTTTCGCTAACAATTCACCTAATTTTGGGCGAATTTTATGCAAAATAGGGAAAAAGGAAACAAGAAGCAGGAAACAGGATTTAGAATATTGGATATTTAGTTTGATTTTTTGCAACAATTCTGTATCAGTATAATACATAGCCTAATGAAATCGGTACAAGAAATTTTCAAAAGTTTTGAAGACCTCCGTGTGCTTGTCATTGGAGATGTGATGATAGACTCGTACTTGTGGGGTAGTGTAACCCGCATTTCTCCCGAGGCTCCTGTACCTATTCTCAATGTACAACGCCGTGAGCAACGCTTGGGAGGAGCGGCAAATGTAGCTTTGAATCTGCAATCTTTGGGAGCAAAGCCTATTTTATGCTCAGTAATTGGCAGCGATAGCGAAGCTGATAAATTTTTGCGTCTGCTTGAAATTTGTGGGCTTTCTGCCGAAGGTATTACCCAAAGTATGCACCGCATTACCACCGTCAAGCACCGAATTTTAGCCGCTTCCCAACATCTATTGCGAATAGACTCGGAAATGGATAAGCCTATTGATGAGGAGGAAGAAGAAGTTTTGTGGCAAAAAATTCAAACACTTTTGCCTCAAACGCAGGCTGTTATTTTTGAAGACTACGATAAAGGCGTGATTACCCCCAAACTTATTGAAAAAACCATACAGCTCGCCCGAAAATTTCATATCCCAACCATTATTGACCCCAAAAAGCGTAATTTTGATTACTACATACACTCTACCCTTTTCAAACCCAATCTAAAAGAACTAAAAGAGGGATTGAAATTAGATTTTGAAAACAATAACCTTGAAGCTATCAAAGAAGCCGTAAAAATTTTACAGCAAAAACTTGCCGCCAAATACATAATGACTACCCTTTCGGAAAAAGGAGTGCTTATCTACGCAGAAAATGAAATGCACCATATTCCCGCACATATACGCAATATTGCAGATGTTTCGGGAGCAGGCGATACGGTAGTAAGCGTAGCGGCTTTGTGTGTGGCTTTGCAATTGCCCGCCAAAATCATTGCCGAACTTTCCAATTTAGCAGGTGGCATTGTTTGCGAGTATCAGGGGGTTGTACCTATTCCCAAAGAAAGATTACTTGCCGAAGCTATGAAGATAATGGATTAAGTTGCTAAAAAATCAAGCCTTGCATAGCATTTTGATTTGCTTTTTGTATATTTGCCCAAAACTAAAACATTTGCAATATGGAAGACGAAATTAAAATGTATCTGGACGAAGCCCAAGAAATGATGAAGAAAGCCGTATCCCATACGCAAAGCGAGCTTGCCAAAATAAGAGCGGGGAAAGCTATGCCCAGTATGCTTGACGGCATTTTGGTTGAATACTACGGCGTAAATATGCCCATCAACCAAGTAGCAACTATCAACACCCCCGATGCCCGAACCCTCACGATTCGTCCTTTTGAAAAAGGCTCTATTGGTGCGATTGAAAAAGCTATTAAAGATAGCGATTTGGGTATCAATCCGCAAAATAATGGCGAAATGATTATCTTAAACATTCCCCCCCTTACCGAAGAACGCCGCAAACAGCTTGTCAAGCAAGTAAAGCACGAAATAGAAAATGGCAAAATCAGCGTGCGTAATGCCCGCAAAGAAATCAATGAGGCTTTACGCAAATTACAAAAGGAAGGAGCCGCCGAAGATGCTATCAAAAAAGCCGAAGATAGCGTACAAAAATATACCGATAGCTATATTCACAAATTAGATGAAATAATGACCGCCAAAGAAGCCGAAATAATGAAAGTATAAAAAAAGCCGAGTTTAGCTCGGCTTTTTGATTTAGTTTTGCTTTGGTTTGTCAGAGGTAGAAGTTTCTTGTGTTTTTTTCTTTTTGCTGGGACGAGTTTTGCCATAAGTCCCACGCCAAATTTTACCTCTGCGGGTTCTGATGTCGCCTTTTCCCATACATTTTAAGTTTTAAGGCTTCAAAATTATGAAATTTTCAGGAAAATTTGACAAAAATCTCAGTTTTTTTGTTTGAGCAAATCTCTAATTTCTGTAAGCAACACTTCTTGGGCTGAAGGCGGAGCAGGCTCTTCTGCCTTTTTCTTTTTGAGAGCATTTACAGCTTTTACAACCAAAAACATCACAAAAGCCACAATGATAAAATCAATCGTTACGGTGATAAATTCGCCATATTTGATGGAAACTTCTGCCGATACTTCTTTCCCATTTTCCACAACAGCATTTTTGAGGACAATTTTCCAGTCTTTTAGGTCTTTCCCCTGCAACATACCCACCAGCGGCATTACCATACCTTGAATAAAAGCCGTAGTTACTTTGGTAAAGGCGGCTCCCATTACAAAACCCACGGCAAGGTCAATGAGATTGCCTTTGATTGCAAATTCTTTGAATTCTTTGAACATATACGTGATATTTTGACTATGAAAGTTTTTTCAAATATGAGAAAACTTCACAAAATCAGGAATATTTTTGAAAAATTTTTATGCGACCTTGGGTTCTACCTGAAAGCCTATCACCAGCACATCATCAGTTTGTGCTTCGCTTGCTTCATTTTTCCATTTTTGATGGAAAATATGCAGATATTTCTGCTGATTATCCATTGTTTTTTGATAAATCTCTGTTAGTATTTGCTGAAACTTTCTTCTACCAAGTTTTTTGGCTTTCTCGCCTCCAAACTGGTCGTGAAATCCGTCAGAAAACATATACACACTCATTGGCTCGCTAATCAGAACCTCGTGAAGTGTAAATTGTCTATCCAAACCATAGTTAAAATCGCCCACAGGTTGATTATCACCTTTGATTTCTTGCAATTCTCCATTTCTGATAACATAAACAGGGTTCTTGGCACAAGCAAAAAGCAATTTATTTTCTTTGGGGAAATAGGCACAAGCCGTTACGTCCATACCATCAGTGGTTTGGCTATTCATTTGGTCTAGAGCTCTTATGATTTCGTTGCTTGCGATAGTGAGCAACTTATCGGGTGTTCGGGCTTGCTTTTCAAAAAAAGCCTTATTGAGCGAGGCACTGGCAATCATACTCATCAAAGCACCGGGCACGCCGTGCCCTGTACAATCAGCGACAACAATCATACACATATCTTTCGCCTCGGCAAACCAGTAAAAATCTCCGCTTACAATATCACGAGGCAAAAATAGCACAAAATTGTTTGGTAAAAACTTGGCAATATTAGAATTAGAAGGCAAAATACCTCGCTGAATACGGCTGGCATACGTGATAGATGCCGTCATATCTTTATTTTTCTTGTCTAGTTCTTTGTTCATTACATCAAGAGCATCTCTTTGAGCCAAAATTTCTTCTTGCTGTTGTTGCAATTCTTCATTTTGCTGATTGATTTCATCTTGCTTTTCTTTGAGTTCAAGATTTTGCTTTCCGATTTGAATGTTTTTTTCTCCAAGTTGTTTATTGAGTTTTTTGGTAATATTCAAACTTCTAACAACAAAAAACAAAGCTCCCAAAATCACTGCCCCAATACCAAAGAGTAAGTATTGAATTTGGGTTTGTTGGCGAATGGTGGCATCTTTAAGAGCCTGCTGTTCTTTAGCTAAATCAAGGTCTTTTTGCTTACGTTCTTTCTCTACTCTCTCACTTTCAGCAATAAAGGTTTGTCTTTCGGCTTCAGCCTTTTGGCGTTCAGCTTCTGATTTTTGTTTTTCGGTTTCGGCTTTTTGCTGTGCAAGAGCCAATAGATTTTCTATTTGCTGTTTTTCGGTTTGTTGTTGGCGAATACGAGCCGCCTGCAAGGCTTTGTCTTTTTGTAATGAGGCTAATTGCTCTTTTTGCAAAGCCAATTCTTTTTCGGCTTTTTGTCTTTGCAGTTCCGACTCGCGAAGGGCAGACTCTTTGCGTTCTTGCTCAACAAGAATAGATTTTATCTCACTTTCTTTACGTTCTACGGCTATTTCCTGCTCCAAATTTTTCTGAATTTCTTGCTGACGTTGCCGCTCTCTTTCAGCGAGAAGTTGTTGGTACTTGGTAGCATATTCTTGGGCATCTTTGTAGTTGGATTGAGCCTGATACACCATAGAAAGCACTTTGTAAGCGGCAAGTTGATTTTCAATGTCTTTATTTGCCTCTGCAATTCTACGAGCCTCGTCAGCTTTATTGATAGCCTCGTTGTTTCTATCTGAAAGGAAATAAGCCATTGCCAAATAATTAGCGGCAGAAGCCTTGATATTGGGATTATTGGTTTTGCTGGCTATCTTGGTGGCTTCTTCAAAATAGTAATTTGCCTTTTTGTAATCTTTGATTTGCAAATAAGTAACCCCCGAATTGATATAAGTAAAAGCTTTTTTTTCATCAGA
Organism: uncultured Cytophagales bacterium; assembly: GCA_964654605.1. Lineage (GTDB taxonomy): Bacteria > Bacteroidota > Bacteroidia > Cytophagales > Thermonemataceae > Raineya. The sequence continues at coordinate 49,568 of CAZZLW010000009.1, forward strand.
ATAGCTTTTATTATCTGTTTCGGACTTATTGATTCCTAAGGCTTTATTGAAAAATGATGCCGATTTATCTTTTTCGCCAAGTCTGCGATAAATTACGCCTAAATTGTTGTAGGTGTGAGAAAGTCCATTTTTATCATTTTTCTTTTCATAAAGTTCCAAGAGTTCTTGATTGTAGGCAAGGGCTTTGGTGTATTGTTTGCTGTATTGTGCGTATTCAGAGCAATCTTCCAAAACGCCTATCAAATCATCTGTTTCCTTACGATTTCGGTGATAAGAAGCAAGTTCCTCGCCTGTTTTAAGTACGCTGGCGTAATCTTGCAAGGCAATATAATTACTCATTAGTTGTCTTTTGATAACTGCAAAGCGGCTTTTAGAATCAGTTTGAAGCGATTTTTCGTAATATTCAACAGCTTTCTTGTAAGCTTTTTGCTCTTGATAGAGGCTCGCAATCTGATACATCAACTCACTTTTTTTGGTATTGGAAGTTTCTTTTTCTAGCTTTGCCAGAAGGTCGTTGAGGCTATTTTGTGAAAAGGCAAAGTGTGTAAAAAGAAGTAATAGAAAAATAATTTTGTTTCGCATAATGTTTCATTTAAGATTTCAAACGATAGGTAAGTCTGACATACAATTCCCTACCTTGCGAAGGTAGCACAATCCGACTGCTAAAATCTGTTTTCCAAGGTACAAACCATTGCCTTTGATTGAGTATATTGAAACAACCTATCCCAAAAGAAAGATTTTTGAGTAAAAAGTTATCGTAGTTGGCAAAAAGATGAATGTGCTGTTCATTGGAAAACTCTTGGGAGTCTGTTCTATCAAATAATGCATCAGCTATTTTGAACTTATTGGTCAAATACATAAAAGTAGGACTAATAGAGAAATCCTTAGTGATTTTGATATTTCCCTGAAGAGTAAATTTGTGAGCAGGCGTACCTGAAAAATCGGTAGGCACAAGGGGTAAGCGTTGTGCATCATTTGAAACACTCACTCTGTAAAAAGAATAACCTGCCCGCAGATAGCCCCATTTTTGCGACCATTTGCCATCTACTTCTATACCACGCGTACCCGAATTGCCTGTATTTGCATAGTTCAACCTCGGATTATTATTGATAAGCGTATCACGACGAACAATAAAATCACGGATAAAAATATCATAAGCATTGACGGTGATAAGCAAATTATCTTTCCACTTAAACCCTGTTTCAAATTCTACTAATCGATAAGTTTCAGGTTTCATTTCTGTACCTTCTACGGCAAACTGAATGTTCTGCACGGTGGGGTTTTTGAAAGCCCCTGAATAAAGAGCTTTGAAGTGTAATTTTTCAAATGCTCTTGTAATAGCAATTCTTGGTACAAAAACTGCATTGATATTCGTATATTTATCAATTCTACCTCCTGCCGTTATATTCGCAATAGAAGACTTGATATTAGCTTCAGCAAAAGCCCCAAAGTTTGCAAAAGTAGCTCTATCTGTACCATCTCTAAAACGAATGTTGTTAATATAACGGCTGTTGTCTAAAAATCCTTCGGTACCCAGAGTAATTGTAATATTTTCGCGTGGCTGATACAATAGATAAGAATTGGCGAGGAACCTTCTATCCAAAGTACCTGCAAAGTCCAAGACTATCACACGTCCTACTGGTTCATTGTTAGCATTATAGAAAGCCGCAGGAATATCAGTGAACGTGTAAGGATTCTGCTCTTTTACATTCAGACGAGTGTAAAGAGAAAGTTTATCCGATAAATCAAAACGATACCCTACGTTAAAATAAATGCCTCTTATATTCATCTGAGAATTGCCCAGTTGGGGTAAAGCATTGTAATAAGCATTTTGAATAAAACGAACATCTAATTTCTTGAACTTCAAGCCTACATTCACATAAGAAGTTTGAATATCTGAAAGTTGCTCATTATTTACGAAATTGTGGCGAGGGTCATCATTATACAAACCACCTATATAATTTACATCTGTCATTTTCCCTGCAAGACGAGCCGCACTAATACTTACCTCTAAACCATTGTTGAATTTGTTTAATGAATAAACTTCAATATTATTTCGCATTAAGGTTTGGGGAGAGCTAGCCCCAACAACACTCACGAAGCCAATTTCTTGATTAGAAGCAGGCATTTTAGTGATAATATTCACCACAGCAAGACCTGCCATACCTCCATAAATGGCTGAACCCGCCCCACGAATAATCTCAATTCTTTCGATATTACTAAGTGGAAATCGTTGCATCATAAAACTATACCCAAAAGAAATATCATTGATCTGTTGCCCATCTACTTGAAACAATATTTTAGCCTCATTTGCCCCATTACCTCGCACCGTAAGTACGGGTTGAATATCTAAGGCAAAATCAAAGCCGGGCACCATACGCATCACATCAAGTAAATCTTTGGCACCTGAATTACGGATTTCTTCTGCGGTAATGAGCGTAACTATACCCGGCGTTTCTCTAAGAGTCGTAGCTTTGAAACCCGCAATAGAAACACTGGGTTCTCCTTTGTCTAAACGCTCCAATTGCAGAAGCTCGTCAAATTCTGGATTGTAAAATGTAGGAAGGGAGTCTTTTTGTGCCAAACTACAAAAAGGAGAAAATATCCAAAAGAGCAGAATAGCTTTTATGATATAGGGCATAAGTAAATATTTTTACAATTATATGAAAAACCATACACAAATAATATTTTTTTGATGAAATATTTCTAATAAATTTTGATGCAATTCCACAAAATAATTTTACATTTGTAAATACGTAAAGCAAACCTTATTTTATGAATATTAAAGTTATGCTATTGGGAATCTTGCACATCCTATGTATCGTAGGGTGTGATACTAAAAAAGAACCCAAACCCGAACAACCTAATCAGCCCCAACTTACACCTCTAACACTTTCCGAAATTACAGGTACTTGGAAACTCGTAGCCGCTTCTCTCCTTGCTCCCATACCAATCTCCGATATTTATGATGTAAATAACTCTATACTTTTCAGTAGTTCTGCGGCAAGAGAAGGCTTTTGTAGTAAAAATTCCTTACTTAGTATCAATGCTGATAATACTTGCAACGAAGAGTTTATAGCCGCTACCTACAATTTTCCTAACTCCACAACCCAAAATTGCCCTGCTATTACTTACACAGGTAATTTTACCCTTAACTCCAATACCCGAACCATTACACTCACTTTCACTAACCCTACCAATGATAAGATTTATTTTGTAAAAAGCATAGAAAATGGCACAATGATTGTGGAATCAGAAAGTACACAAGGAGGAACCCCTTCCAAACGTTCTGTAACATATCAGAAGCAATAGAATTCATTGACGTAATATCTACCAAAGATTAGACGACTATTTCAAGATTTACAAGAAACGCTAAACCAATTTTTCCTGAATAAGACACAAAAATATTGTTTTTTAGTAGCCATTTTTTAATTTTGTACTATAAACTAAACCCTCTTTTATGAAAAAAACAACCTACTTTGCTCTGATGCTTTTGATTGCATCGCTTGGGGTATTTTCTTGTAAGAAAAAAGACCCTGAACCTACACCTCGCCAAAAAATTCTTGGCAAATGGAGAATGCTCTCTGGCTCTACCACCATCAGTGGAAGTACAACTCCTGCCGCTCCTTGCGAGCTTGATGACATCACAGAATTCAAGACAGGAGATGTTTATACTATTGATGAAGGTCCTACCAAGTGCGACCCAAGCGACCCACAAACCAGAACAGGAAGCTATAATCTGAATGAAGCTGGCACTACCCTCAATATCAACGACCCTTCTATTGGTATTGGTATCGCTTTTCAGGTTTTAGAACTAACCAATACGTCTCTCAAAATCAAAGCAACTAATGTGCTTGGCTTGGGAATAGATGTAGAATATACCTACCAAAAAATGTAAAAATGAAGCGACCTTGAAGGTCGCTTTTTTGTTCAATCTACTTAATTGCTCCATAATGAAAAAGATATTCTTGTTTTTGCTCGCAGGGCTATCGCTCAAACTTGTCCAAGCCCAAAATGGTAATTGCAATAATGGTTTTTTCCCTACTACACAAAGAAAAACAATAGAAGTAACCCATTACGACCGAAAAGACAAAGTTTCAATGGTCGTGAAAAATCAGTTAGAAAGAGTTCAGACCAATAGCCAAGGAATGGAAGTTTTTTTCAAAAGCGAAAGTTACAATCATAGAGGAAAACTGATGTTTAAGGCTGATTATACAGTGAAGTGCAAAAATGAAACCTTCTACGTTGATGCCCGCAACTGGGCGGGTCCTTCTATGGCACAACAAAATGCCCCTGATATGGAAACTACTATTTCGGGTGAAGGTGTTCCCTACCCTAATAATCTGACCGTAGGACAGCGGCTGCCCGATGCAGAAGTTGAAATCAAATCTACTTTGAAAGGTAGCCCCGTAGCACTGATGACTTTCCGTGCCAAAATTACTGACCGAGTAGTAGAGGGAAAAGAAACTATCCAAACTCCCGCAGGCACTTTTGAGTGCTTCAAACTCACTTACAAAGGGGATATCAAGGTTAGTTTTGTCAAGCAAAACCTAAACTATGTGGAATATATCGCCAAGAATGTGGGTGTTGTCAAGTTGGAAGCCTTTGATAAAAATGGTAAAAGAGAGCATTATCAGATACTAACAAAATTTGAATAAAAATCGCAAGCGAGGAGTTTCTTGAAATGAATATTCCTCGCTTGTTATTTCTAATTCTGAAAACGCTCCTCAATATGTTTTTGTCATATCCACAGGCGAAACTAAAATAAAATTAGCCTTGTTTTGGTTTTCTTTTTGAAGCTCTTGCAGATTTTCTTGCTCTACGGTAGCAATCGTAAGAATTTTCAAATCAGGTTTCTGACGTTTCAGATACCAAACAATGCCTTCAAAATTATCGGAATGATACGAACCGTTGAAATGCAAGAATATTTTTCCTTTTTGCCAATTCTGCAAGATAAAATGAGCCATTGTAGCATCTTTGATGGCTTGTGCTTGTGCAAAATATTCGGGCTTACTGCTACCACCGCCCATAGCTCCGTGAGAAGCCATTTTCATCATTTCGGCATAAGCGGGCAAAGACGCATCAAAAGCTATCGGCAAGGGGGCTATCCATTTTTTGGCATCTGCTGAAAGTTTATTCAACCCTTCCAAACCCTCACGCGATACAATATTTGCATACCTACGAGGTACATTGGTCGCAATAAAAGGAATTTTCTGCTTGATAGCAAAATCTAACAAAGGCTTGTAGTCGGTACGATAGTTATCCCACATTTTAGCTTCTTTGGTGAAATGGTTTTCTTTTATCCAACCATTCGCATATTCATCAAGCACTATCTGATTATCTGCTTCAAACATTTCTGCCCCTAAAACGAGCTTGCCTGCCTGCTTGGCGTGTAAATCTTTGAGCAATTGCAGTTGTAACCAATGACAAATAGAGTTGTTGTGCAGTTCACCGAAAAAGATAATATCAGCTTTTTCGGCTTCGGCAAGTAAAGAAGCATATTCTACCTTTTTGCCTTTGGCATCAAATAATTGATAAGCAGGTTTGGTTAGCATAAATAAACTAAACAATAAAATTCCAACTTTGAACATAATTTTCTGCATTTTGAGTGAGGCTTAAAATTAAGATTTTTTGCAAAATTTTCTATCTTTGCCTTCCAAAAGTTTTCTTTATTATGTTACTAACCAAACTGGAAATCAAAGGCTTCAAGAGCTTCGGCGATAAAGTTACCATTTTATTTGATGAAGGAGTCACGGGGATTGTAGGGCAAAATGGCTGTGGTAAGTCTAATGTTGTAGATGCTATTCGCTGGGTGTTGGGCGAGCAAAAAACCCGTGCCTTGCGTTCCGATAAAATGGAAAATATCATTTTCAATGGTACTAAAAAGCGTAAGCCTTTGAACCTTGCCGAGGTTTCGCTTACTTTCAAAAATACTAAAAATATTCTTGCTACCGAGTATTCGGAAGTTACCATTACTCGCCGCTTGTATCGTACAGGCGAAAGCGAATACTTGCTCAACAATGTACCTTGTAGGCTCAAAGATATCAACAACCTTTTTTTAGATACGGGTATCGGACCTGATAGTTATGCAATTATTGAGCTGAAAATGGTTGATGATATTCTCAACGACAAAGAGAACTCTCGCCGCAATCTTTTTGAAGAAGCCGCAGGCATTTCCAAATTCAAAGTGCGTAAAAAAGAAACCCTAAAAAAATTAGAAGATGCCGATTTAGACCTTTCGCGTGTAGAAGATATGCTCTTTGAAATTCAAAAACAACTCAAAACCCTTGAACGCGAAGCCAAACGAACTGAAAAATATTTCAAAACCAAAGAAGAATATAAAAATGCCAGCCTTGAACTTGCCAAAAAAAGCGTCAGCGACAAACGCGAACTGATGCTCCATTTGGCTAATCAGTTGCAAAAAGAAAACGATGAAAAACTCCATATTCAAACACAAATCACAGAAAAAGAGGCTCTTATTGAAAAGCAAAAAAATGATTTTGCCTTTCAAGGCGAAGCCGTAAGAACCAAACAAAAGGAAGTGAATGAGTTTTTTAATGAAATCAGGCAGTACGAAAATGAAAAGAAAATCAGGCAAGAACGCATCAAGATGCTTTATGAAAAACAAAAAAGCCTTCAAGAGCAAATAGAACACGATAAAGAACGTGAGCAAGAAATTCAAAGACAAATTACAAACTGGCTTGTAGAAAGAGGCTCTGCCGAAAAATTGATGAAAGAACTTTGGCTAGAACTGCAAAATATTAAAGCCGAATATGAAACCGAACAACAAAAAGTAAATGCCCTTCAAGGCGAATTTGCAGAACTTTCTACTTTGCTCAGTAGCAAGCAAGAGGCTGTTTTTGCTCTTACGAAACAATACGAAATCAAGCAAACGCAAATCAAATCTTTGGAGCAAGAAATTGCCAAAAGCAAATCGGAAGGAACGCAAAGAAATGAAGATTTAGCACTTTTTCAGGAACAATTGGAACTATGCCAAAACGAACTGCAAGACCTAAAAGATGAATTGGAACGCTTACAAACCAATGAAAACGATTTGCAAAGCCGTTTGCAAGACCTTCTGGACGAAAACGCTGAAATCAAAGAAATTTTAATCCAAAAAAACCGCTTGCTTGATGCCAAACGCAACGAATACAAACTTACTAAATCTTTGGTAGAAAATTTAGAGGGTTTTCCCGAAGCTATCAAATTCTTAAAAAAGCAAGATTTCTTTTCACAAACCCCCTTGCTTTCCGATATTTTTACTTGCCAAGACGACTACAAACCCGCCATTGAGGCTTTTTTGGAGCATTTATTAAGTTTTTACATTGTCAAAAATTCGCAAGAAGCCCACGAGGCAATCTCTTTGCTTGCCAAAGCTGAAAAAGGCAAAGCCAATTTTTTAATTTTAGAAAGCATACTACCCGAAAAGAAACCTACTCCAAAGCCTCAAAATTGTATTTCTGCTCTTGAAATTTTGGAATTTGAGCCTATTTATCAAAATTTATTTGCACACTTGTTTGAAAACGTCTTTTTGGCAGAAAAAGAAAGCATTTCCGACCTGCAAAAAAAGCACCCCGAATGTATTTTTGTAAGCAAAGATGCCCAAATAGTTAGTCGGAAGGCTCGTATTTCGGGAGGCTCGGTGGGGAGCTTTGAAGGCAAAAATATTGGTAGAAAAAAGCAGTTGGAAACCTTGCAGAAAGAAATAGAGGCTTTGGAAAGTGAAATTTCAGACCTACAAGAGCAAAGCCAAGCCAAACAAGCAGAAATCAATGATTTGAAAAATGCTTCTTTCAAAGAACAAATCCGAGAAACACAAATTGCTTTCCATAAAAAAAATGAGCAGTTCATAGCCCTTCGTACCAAAACCGAACAGCTACACAGCCTTATTGAAAGCGGCTCGGAAAATTTGGAAAGTCTGCAAGAGCGTTTAGAGGAGTACCATAGCCAGCTCAAAGCTCTCGAACCGCAAATCAAGCAAACCGAAGCCGAATTGTACGCTATACGCGAGGAGCATACTACCAAAAATCAACTTTTACAGAAAGCTAACGATTGGCTATCGCAAAAATTAGGCGTTTTGAATCAGCAAAATCTGAAATATCATCAGCAGGAAAGCCGTGTGCAAAGCATAGAACAAGAAATCAAATTCAATGAAAGTGCCTTAGATGCCCTGCGAAATCGTTTGCAAAAAAATAATGAAGAATTAAGCCGTGTTAGCATTGAAATTGAAGGCTTTGAAGAAACCAAAGAAGCCGAAGACGACAAAATTCTTTTGATGTACGAGCAGAAATCTGTTTTGGAAAGAGAACTGAACGAAATTGAAAAAGAATACTATGCTTTGCAAGGCGAAATTGGAAGGTTGGAAAAGGAAGTACGCGAATTGCAAAGAAAGCGTGAGCAAATAGATTTGATTATAGGCGAAATCAATGCGAAAATCAATGAAACAAAGCTATCTTTTACAAGTATCAAAGAAAGGCTTTCGGTGGAATTTAATGTAGATTTAGAGGCATTGATGAGTGAAGAGAATGTAGAAATTTCAGCCAAAACCGAAGCAGAACTCAAAGATGAAGTACAAAGGCTCAAAAATGTTTTAGATACCATTGGGGCAATTAACCCTATGGCAATGGAAGCCTACAAAGAAATCAAAGAAAGGAACGATTTTATTGTTGCCCAAAAAGAAGATTTGCTCAAAGCCAAAAATTCACTTTTAGAAACTATCCAAGAAATAGACACAGTAGCACGCGAAAACTTTTTAGCAACTTTTGAAGCTATCCGACAAAATTTTCAGAAGGTTTTTCGCTCGCTTTTCACCGAAGAAGATACTTGCGATTTGGTACTTTTCAATCCTGAAAACCCGCTGGAAAGCCCTATTGATATTATTGCCAAGCCCAAAGGGAAACGTCCGCTTACTATCAATCAGCTATCGGGTGGGGAAAAAACACTTACCGCAACCTCTTTGCTTTTTGCTATCTACCTCATCAAACCTGCCCCTTTTTGTATTTTTGATGAGGTTGATGCCCCTCTTGATGATGCCAATGTAGATAAATTCACGAATATTATTCGCAAGTTTTCCGAAGAGTCGCAATTTATTATTGTTACCCACAACAAACGTACAATGGCGGCAACGGATATAATGTACGGAATTACAATGTTTCCCGAAGACCCTGGCGTTTCAAAATTAGTGCCTGTGGATATGCGTGTATTACAAACGTAGAGATAAGGCAATGCCTTGTCTCAATAAAAAATTATAGAAATGCCTTGTCTCAAAATTATTGCACCGCCTTGTCCCAATAAAAAAATTATGACACCGCCTTGTCCCAAAATTATTGCAGTGCCTTGCAAAAAAAATCAATCAAAAAATTGTTCAAAGTTTTTCTGATTAGCCCTCACAGAGTAACGTTCAATGATTGTTTTTCGGGCATTTTTGCCCAAATTTTGCCTTAATTCAGCGTTTTCAAGCAGTAGTAAGAGCGTTTGTTCCCATTCCTCGTTGCTTTCACAAAGAAAGCCATTGTAGCCATTTTGCACAATTTCAGTATTTACGCCCACAGGAGAAACCACAGGAACAATTTCCAAAGCCATATATTGCAAAGCCTTGAAGCCACATTTACCTCTTGCCCAATCGTCATCAAGAAGTGGCATTATACCAATATCCAAAAGCATAAGGTCTTGAATTTCAGTATCTTTTTGCCAAGCAAGATATTCTAAATTAGTAAGACTGAAAGTAGGCGGTTTATCGGAAATCAGCAGAAATATAAAATTTTTCTGCTTGGCAATTTTGGCTAAAATAGGTAGTAGTGGCTCAAGGTATTGAATGGTAGAATGTGTGCCTGTCCAGCCAATTACGGGTAGATTTTTCTTTTGCACCTGAAATTGATGAGGATTATGCCAATTTTCGGTATCAATGGTAGTGGGATTGATAAAAACATTCAGATTGAATTTTTGGGCATATTCGGCTAAAAAGCGATTGCCTGCCGAAACTTTGTAAGCCCAAGAGCAAATAAGTGCAGTTTTTTGATGAAATTTGAGCCAAGCTACTATTTTATTTACTTCCGAAGTATTGGGTAGCCAAATGGCATCGTCAAAATCAAATATCATTTTTTTACGAAAAACCTTACAAGTAACCCACTCTACAAAAGGAAAGCCCAAAGGAGTAGCTTCGCGATGCACAAAAACCATATCATAACGAGGTATCTGCCCCAAAAGCCACAAGCGTCTGATAAATCCTTTCAAAATCCCCCAAATTTTCTCAAAAATATGCCCTTTTTTGTATAAAATTTTCCAAGTTTTTTCGTCTAAAAATGGTTTCAGTGTGATTTTATAGCCTTTTTCCTGTAAAAAGTCTAAATATTGCTCAAAGCGAAATCTTTGCGAACCCGCTGTTCCCGAAGGGTATGGAAACATAAATAAAAGTTTCTTCATAACTATCTTCTTGCTTCCGAATTTTTCAATTTCCACCAGCCTTTTTCTCCTTGGTACTCATATTTTTGAGCCAGCGAAGGTAATCGTTTGAATATTTTTTCAATAGTATTTTTTTCTCCTGTAATAATGGTAGGCAAATCTTGTGAGAGTCTGTCGTATATTTCGGCTTGTATATCGTAATAGTCTAAGAATTGTAAATGTTTTTGAGCAAGCTCGTAATGAAAATAAGGCGTTGAGGCTTTATTTTTTAGGTAAAATTCCCACCTTTTTCCCAAAAACCAAATTTTTTCCTTCTGAATATCAGGTACTTGCAAAGGCTCAAAAAGCGTAATATATTTTTGCCATTTGATAGGGATTTTTTGAAGCAAAAAAATGTAGTTAAAACTGATACAAACAAGCAAAAAAAACACAAAAAGTATTTCACGCAACCACCTGCTTCTGAATAGCAAAAATAAATGAGCCACAAAAAATGCTACTATTGCCCAAAAAGGAGCAAAACTATACATAGAAATTTCAGGCGTAAAGAAAACGCCTAAAACCCCAAAAATCAGCATAAACAAGAGTGCTTGTTGGGAACGTATCTGATAATTGATAAAACCGCCACTTTGCAAAAGGAAAAGAACTCCAAAAAGTAAAAAAATAATGGGTAGTGCCAAAAAAATAGCAAAATGCAGAAAAGACATCGCATAGTCTTTACTTAGCCAAAAGCCGCTCAAAGCAAAAAACTCCACGAATTGCCCAAAAGCATCTTTGAAATAAAAAATAAGTCCGAAAAGGGCAAAAGGCAGAAAAGCCCCCAAACAAAGCAAAACATATTCCCTTATCTGCGTACCCGAAAGTGTAGCAAAGACAAACATTACTCCCAAAAGCCAAAAAATACTTGGAAAGTAGCATAATATCGCAATGCCTAAATAAATACCAATATCAAAGCCTTTCTGATAGTGGTACTGTTCGTTTAGGTGCAGAAGCAGATTTCCCAAAGCAATAATCAGAAAGGTACTGGCAAGTATTTCGGGAGTAAGTGTGAAACAATCCCACCAAAGCGAAGCCAAAAGCAGGTAAATCAGTGCTGGCACTTGGTTTCTTTCGTGGTACATTTTCGTTTTGATAAGCCAGTAGTTCCACTGAATAGCCTGCACGAAAACGAGCAAACTCGCCAAAATATGCAAAGGCACTACACTTTTTCCAAAGAAAAAATAAGAAATACCATACACAAAAGCAGGTAGAATGGGCGTATTATCCCAAATATCAATGTAAATCCAATTTCCTTCAGCAATTTTTTCGCCCAAAGCCAAAAATTTAACCTCAATGGGTAAAAGAGGCACGCCTATCCACTCGGCAGGCAAACGAATGGCTATAAAAAGTAAAGCCAGCAGTATGGTGCCAAAAATAGAACTGCTACGAAAAATGTTTAACACACCGTCAATTATTTACGTTCAAAAAATTTAGCGTTTGATGTTCAATCCTTTAAGAGTTTTCTCTCTCCTTTTCTGTCTGACATCTATTTTCTAAAATCCTGTTTCCTGAATCTTGTTTCCTACTTCTTTACTGCTACAAACTATACCTAAACAATTACAACACAACTTTACACCTTAATATTTTTGCAGTGAAATTAGCGAAAAATATCTAAACTACGATATTAAGCAATAAAAAAGCCTTAAACTTTGATGTTTAAGGCTTGCGGAACGGACGGGGCTCGAACCCGCGACCTCCTGCGTGACAGGCAGGCGTTCTAGCCAACTGAACTACCGCTCCATAAAAAAACAATGGAGCCAGCTATCGGATTTGAACCGATAACCTACCGCTTACAAGGCGGTTGCTCTACCATTGAGCTAAGCTGGCAAAAACCCTTTTCGGGTAATATTTAAGAAGATATTTTTGCTACCATTTTTGTAACTAATGATTTTCTTCTAGCAGCAGTATTTTTATGAAGAATATTTCTTTTCAATGCCTTATCAATAGCACTATATGCTGTTTGTAAAAGTTCTTCAGGATTTTTATTTGTAGTTCATTTTACAACAGCCCTTTTAATAGTTTTTATAGCATTTTTCATACTAAGCTGAAACTGTTTATTTCTAAATGTCAACTTTTCATTTCTTTTTAAAGCTTTTTTAGCTGATTTTGTAATAGCCATAATAAATAAATAAAATTATTTAAAATATATAATAAATAATACAATCAATATTAATATAAATTCTCCAAGGGTGGGGCTCGAACCCACGACCCAGTGGTTAACAGCCACTTGCTCTACCGACTGAGCTACCTTGGAATATTTCTTAAATGTAAGTTTAATATATAAATATTTTGAAAAAAAATTCAAGAGCATTTTAAATAATACCGGAGACAGGACTTGAACCTGCACGCTTATAAGCACCTGGTTCTAAGCCAGGCATGTCTGCCAATTCCATCACTCCGGCATATTATATACATATAACCTCGGGAAGTAGGATTCGAACCTACGAC
>CAZZLW010000010.1:0-27281 GCA_964654605.1 uncultured Cytophagales bacterium
TTTAGCGGACTTAGAGGTAATTGACTCATATGATTAAATATTTAAAAAGTACAACTCAAAGTTAATCATTTTTTCAATTACCCTAAGTTTTTTTATTTAAATCCCTTGAAAACAATAAGTTAGACTTATAATTCACGTTAATTAGGATTTTCCTTTTTTTTCCTTTTTTTGGATTTCCTCTTCTGTTTGGTAGTCTAATTGAGAGCCAAAAATCTTTGCCCAATAATACAGCGTCCGCTTTCCGTAAAATTCTGAGCCACGAATTTGCATTTCAATATCATACAAATTACCATTTTCGTCTTCGGCTTTGATGTCCAGAATAGAGAGTTTTCCTTCGGCGTAGTCGGAAACATTATAGGGATTTTTGAGGGTTAAATCTGCGATTTGTTGGTGTTCGGGCAAGATTGCATTGATGAGCGATAAAAGTATATCCTTGTTCTCTTCGGAGCCGAATAGCTTTTTGAAAACCAAATCAATTTTAGGATTTACTTTTGCCATAAGAATTTTCCTTTAGAAGTTCCCTTTACAAATTTACAACTTTTTTGAATTTGGAGAGGTTTATCTATTAAATTTGCACTGCTCAAATTTAGCAAAACCTATGATTATCCCCAAACGTAAAGCCTCTGACTATCAGCGTCCTGAAATTGTGAATGAATTTGATGAAATTCATAAATACATTCAAGAAAAACGTACTCTGCGTGAAATTCAGGTAATAATGGAGGGTAGAATGAGTGATGAGGCAATTGAAAAACTTTACATTCGGGTACTCAAAGAAGTACGCCGTGCCAAAGACCGTCAGCGTGGTTTTATCATTATAGGGCTTATATTCTTGAGTATTGGTTTGTGGCTTTCACTTCGCAATATTTCTAACATTTTGCATCAAATGAGAGTCAAAACGGGAGACGAAAATTTTTATGTAAAAAACTCTTTTTTTGAATTTGCTCACCCTTTTTGGCTACTCATTTTTGGTACTATGGTAGTAAGTGGCTTGATTTTGGTGCTGACCAATCTTTTCCAAAAGCCAAGAATTTGATTTACTCGTACAGATGCACAATTTTTTCTAATTGCAAAGCTAAATTTTGCAAAATTTTACTACTTTCTTTCATATTGGCTTCAACAATTTCCGATAAATGTGCAGGTACAAAAAGATTGTTTTTCAGATGATTCAGTTCATCGGGGGCATCTTCTTGAAGTCTTTTTTGCTGACTTTGGATATAATTTTTTAGCTCTTGAGCTTTTTCGTTCCAAAACTTTTCTACCAAACTATGTGGTTTTTTCTTGATATACTCTATTTTTTCTCGTTCTACGGTCTTGATTTTCAGGGGTATCACTTGTGAATTGTGTAAAATTTCAAGCGTATGCTTTTGTAAAGCAAGTTTTGCCTGAATTTTATTGACAAGATTGTGGGACATATCAAACAAACTGATAGATTTCCACTCTTCTACATTTAGTTTTACAAAATCTGCTTTTTTGATGAGATTGCCTTCAAAATAGTTGCGGATATTGAGAACTTCTAAAAATTCAGTATCTACCGATTGCATTTCTTCTACCACAACTTGATGAGCAATGAGTGTTTCATTGCGAACATCTTGCTCAAACTCTTGCAACTCACGGCTCAAAGCCCCTAAATGAAGCGTAAGATGATAGCCGTGTTCTCTGATAATTTCCGAAAGTATCTGAAAAATAGCGGGAATTTGTTCAGGTGTATTCCAAAGGCAATGTACCATAAGGAAGCAATCCATCAAATCTACTTGCTTGCGTTCATTCAGAAAGGCGGAAGTACGCAAAAGACGGATAATTTTTTTCCAACGGCGGTCATATACCAAAATCTGTGGGTTGTGATGCTCGTTGTATTCCTCAATTTTGTGTTTTAGAATTTGTATCACATTAAGCACTACCTCAGGAACGTCTATGGTATCAATTTCTGCAGACCATTCCTCCAACTCAATTTCACTTAATTTCAGCTCGGTAGGCACGGTATCGGTATAAGCATCTTTATTGGAAGTTATCATTTGTAAAAAACTTTGCGGATTACGAATTTCTGAAACTTGCGAGCGTATCAGAAATCTATCCCACAAAGCCTCTAAACCTTCGCCTAATTGAGGCAATTCGTTGGAGGCAGAAATGATACAGCGAATATTTACTTGCAATTCTTGCTCACCATTCCGATAAATTCTTTCATTCAGAATGGTAAGCAAGGCATTCTGGATAGCAGAACTTGCCTTCCAAATCTCATCTAAAAACACCACATTGGCATCGGGTAAGTATTTTGCCGTGATGCGTTCATATTTATCTTCTTCTTTGAGTTTGCGAATGGATATGGGTCCGAAAATTTCATCAGGAGTGCTAAAACGGCTCATCAGATACTCAAAAGATTTGCCTTCACAAAAGGCATATTTGAGTTTGCGAGCCAAAAGACTTTTGGCAACACCGGGCGGACCAAGCAAGAAAATGCTTTCGCCGCTTACTGCCGCAAGCAAACCCAAAGCCAAAATATCATCTTTATCAAAAATGCCTTCGGCAAGGTGTGCAAGAAGTTTTTTTATGCGTTCTTTGCGTTTCATAGTTCTGTTTGTTTTCTTGTAAAACACAATCCGAACCCACGAGGCTCGGATTGTGCAACCTAACTAATCAAAAACTTACAATTATGAAAACTAACACTATAACTACCAAGTTCGGAAAAGGTTTCAATTTTTTCCAAAATTAGCAAGAAAAGAAATTCTTTTTTGGCTGAAAATTGGAAAATTAGCAGTTTTGCAAAAATTATGCTATGACTTTTGAACTATTACATACCGATAGCTCTTGCAAAGCTCGTTTGGGGCGTATTCACACCGACCACGGAACAATAGAAACCCCTATTTTTATGCCTGTGGGTACGGCAGGCACCGTGAAGGCGGTGCATTTCCGAGAATTGCACCAAGATATTCAAGCAGAAATTATTTTGGGCAATACTTATCATCTTTACCTACGCCCAGGATTAGAAATTTTACAAAATGCAGGTGGCTTGCATAAATTTGGCGGCTGGAATAAGCCTATACTGACCGATAGTGGAGGCTATCAGGTGTATTCTTTGGCAGAAAATAGAAAAATAACCGAAGAGGGCGTGAAGTTCAAATCGCATATTGACGGCTCGTATCATTTTTTTACCCCTGAAAATGTAATGGATATTCAGCGGGTAATAGGGGCAGATATTGTGATGGCTTTTGATGAGTGTCCGCCTTATCCTTGTGAGTATAGCTATGCCAAAAAATCGCTTATACTTACGCATAAGTGGCTCAAAAGATGTTGCGAGCGTATAGATAGCACTACGGGTTTGTATGGGTATGGGCAGGCGTTGTTTCCGATAGTACAGGGAAGTGTTTTCAAGGATTTGCGCCAGGAGTCTGCGGAGTTTGTTGCTTCTTTGGAACGTGAAGGAAATGCCATTGGGGGGCTTGCTGTTGGAGAGCCTGCCGAAAAAATGTATGAAATCACGGAGTTTGTGTGTGATATATTGCCTACTGATAAGCCTCGCTATCTGATGGGCGTAGGCACACCCGCCAATATTTTGGAAAGCATTGCTTTGGGCGTAGATATGTTTGATTGCGTAATGCCTACCCGCAATGCTCGTAATGGTATGCTTTTTACTACTCAGGGCATTATCAATATTCGTAACGAAAAGTGGAAAAACGATTTTAGTCCAATTGATGAGGCATTGGGAGGCGAGGTAAGTGGCTTTTATACAAAAGCCTATTTGAGGCATCTGATGATTTCCAAAGAAATACTTGCTTCGCAAATAGCAAGTATTCAGAATTTACGTTTTTATTTATGGATGGTTCGTCAGGCTCGCAAACATATCGCCGAAAACAATTTCTTGCAGTGGAAAAATAAAATTATCCCCCAGATTATGCAAAAATTGTAAAAAAGGCTTCTTTGGGCAAATTTAGGTGCTTATGCTCTTTGCTTTTGTATAAAAAATTTTTGTTTGCTTTGTTTTCTGCAAAAAATTACGAATTTTGCTTTGAAAAACTGAAAAATCAATGGCGAAAGAAAACCTCATTACGCGTATTCAGTCGCTGAATTTGCAGGTAAAGCTACTCATATTCTTGGGAATAGTGCTGGTGCTTAGCATTATCAATTATGCTCTTATCAGCTACGAAGAGGTAAATCTGGCAAATAGCACTTCGGGGATAGAAGTGGCTCAAAGAAACGAAGTAATTGCTCAAAAATTTGGTTTTTTGGCTTTTTCAGTTTTTCAGGGAAATGAAAGTTACAAAAAGGAGTTGGAAATCGCTATCAACGAACATCAGTACAATTTAGACCTGCTTGAAAACGGCGGAACCGTTGAAATTTTGAACAAACGTATTCCTGTAAGCCCTGTAACAGGTAAAACTCGCTCTAAACTCAATGAAATCAAGCAGTTGTGGGGAAGTTATAGAGAAAATTTATTGGCTGTTCTTACACAATCTACCGAAGTTACGCAAATAGATAGCACGCTTGCGGCGGGGCAAGTAACTTACACGGTGAAACGTGTGCCTAATCAGGCTCGCAGGCAGGCGATGGCTTTTGTTCAGGATAACACCATCAGCCTTTTTACACAAAATAGTGAATTGGGCGATTTGCTTTGGGAAGATTTTTATACCATAAAAAATCGTAATAGTACCCAAATAGCTTTGATATTTCTTGGGTACATTTCCCTCTTTGTGTTTGTCTATTGGCAATTTTCGGTGAATGTCGTTGTTCCTATTCGCAAAATTGCCAAAGCTATTCGGGGCATAGCCTCAGGCGATTTTTCGGTGCGTTTGCACTTCAAGCAAAAAGATGAGTTGGGGGTGCTTGCCGAAGACATCAATGGGCTTTCGGATAGCTTACGCAAAGCTACCGAGTTTGCTACTGCAATAGGAAATCACGAGTTTGAGGTTGAATTAAAGGCTAAAAATGAGCAAGATAAGCTCGTAATAGCCCTTACGCGTATGCGTGATAGCCTTAAAAGCATTGATGATGAAAGCGAAAGGAGAACTTGGGCAAATACAGGAATTGCTCTTTTCAACGATATTTTGCGTAAGCAATACCCTTCTTTCGAAGAGTTTGCCTATGCCATTACCTACAATTTGGTACAATACCTCAATGTAAATCAGATGGGCTTTTATTCTCTTTTTGAGGAAAGAGGAAAAAAGTATTTGAAATTAGAAGCCTGTTATGCCTACGACCGTCGCCGTTTTGAAGAGGAAATTATTGATTTGGAAGATGGACTACTGGCTCAGGCTGTTTTGGAAAAGGCTGTTATCAATCTTACCGAAGTGCCTGAAAACTATATTCGTATTACTTCGGGTTTGGGCGATGCCCCGCCTCGCAATTTGCTTATTGTGCCACTAATGGACCAGAAGGAAATTTACGGGGCAATTGAAATAGCTTCTTTCCAAAAACTTAAAGATTACGAAATTGAGTTTGTGAAAAAAATTGCAGAAAGTACTGCCACTACTATTGCGGCTATTCGTATCAATCAGGAAACAGAAAGACTGTACAAAGAAGCTACTGAATATGCTCAAAGAATGCAAGCCCAAGAGGAAGAAATGAGGCAAAATGTAGAAGAATTGGCATCTACCCAAGAGGTTTTGCAAAGACGTGAAAAAGAAACTACCGAAGCCTACCAAAAATTAGCAGAAGAGTATGAAAGAAAAATGGCAGAAATGACTTCCAAAGAACGTATGCTTTCCGAGCAGAAAAGCCAGTTACAAGCTTCGCTGGATATTAGTCAGGAAAACTATAAAAAGCTGGAAAAGCAATACGAGGAAGTGAGGGCGGCATTTGAAAAACTCAAAAACAAAGAAGCCTCAATGGCTTTTGCTATTCAGGAAAAGGATAAAGAAATTATCACGCTACGCAAAACAGTAGAGGAATTGCGAAAAGGCGGAACTACAGGGTAGGAAAAACATTACCTATTTTTGAAAAGAAGGTAATACAAAACAACCCCTATTCCTGTCAAAATGGAAACTGCCAAAAAAGCTATAAACCGAGCCAATAGGGCTTTTATGTAACTCAAAGGTTTTCTTTTTTCAAAAAACTGGGCTGTGAATACAATAGAGTAGATAAAACCAACCAACATTCCGTAGCCAATCAAATCTGCTTTTACAATAGATTGCACTATCCCTGTGAGCATTGTTATCAAGGTTTCTGCCCCCGATAAATAGCATTGTAGAACAAATATTTCAAAAAAATTATAGGTAGATTTGCGAAAAAATAATTTGACAAAAAAAGCAACTATCACAGCAAAAACTATATTGGCATACTCATAATTTTCGGATATAATTTGAGTGAAATTGGGCATATCTGCGTCATCAGTTTTTACTTCAACTTTGCTTGTATCAAAGCCCAAAAACTTGCTGGCGAGAGCATACAAAACAGAACAAATTATCAGGAAAGGGATAGGTTTTACAAGACGGCTTCTATTTTCAGTGATAAAACTCTTAATATTGGGCACGGGACTTGTGAAAAGTGCTTTTATCGTGAATAAAAAGCCTTTTTCAAAATTGAAAATTTGTGAAATTTCATCAAAAAAATAGGCTTTATCAATTCTTTTCAGTTGGATAGGGTGTCCGCAATGAGAGCAAAACTTGGCATCAGCGGGTAATTCGCTATTACAATTCTTGCAGAGCATATTTACCATAAGTTAGAGAACTTTATTTCAAAAGCACTCGCCAAGCCTCTTGGATTTTTCCTGCTTGCAAAAGTTCTTGTGCGTAAAGATGTGTTTGTCTGATTAGCTCTGTGCCTGAAAAATTTTGTTGAATGTTTTGCAAACGTTCATCTTGAAAACCCTGAATTTCTTCGGCAGAGGGTAATTTTTCTACATTAGCAAGTCTGCCCAAATTATTGCCCGTGAGTATGGAGCTATTACGTATGGCGTCAGGAAGTTGGTCAATACCTATACCTTTGGTAGTAAGGGGTTTGGGAATTTCAAAAAGAGCTTCGCCATTGGCACGGCAATACCATTCGCCGCCCATTCTGCCTACCAAATCAATTTTTCGGGCATCAATTTTACCTTTTGCATCTAAAATTTCTTCTTTGACGTGAGCCAAAAGAACCTCACAAATTACCAAGTTTCCTGCACCACCTTGTGAGCCTGTTTCTATAATTTGCAACACCTTACACTCAAAAGCCACAGGACTTTCGCCTACGCGTGGAGGTTTGACAAGCACCGAAGGAACTTGGGTAAAGCCTGCTTTGATAAACTCATTTACGCCTTTATCGTATTCGGTGCTGGCGAGAGAGGTTTGCTCTACCATAGCATAATTTACCACATTTATCACTACTTCGGGAACTTGACGAACATTTTCCAAAGTATGTTTGGTGGTATTATCGCGAACACGACGAGCAGGCGAGAAAATTAGGATTGGAGGATTTGCTCCAAAGGCATTGAAAAAACTAAAAGGACTGAGATTGATGTTGCCTTCGTTATCAAGAGTGCTTGCAAAAGCAATAGGGCGAGGAGCAACGGCAGAAAGCAAAACACTATGGAAATCAGCGATACTGACTTCTTTGGGCGAAATAGTTTTGATACTCATATTAAGCTACGCTGGCGTATTCTCGTTTTAATTTCAAAAGTTCAGTTTTTACACGAATAAGTTTTTTATCGGTGGCATCAATATCGGCAGTAAGAAGCCAATCTTCTATTTCTTTTACTGAAAAATTGAAGGTAAAGTTTTCGCGTAAAAGTTCATCAAGTTCTCTTTCTGTTTTTTCGGTATTTTGCATTAAGCCCTTTTGAGCAATGAGTTTGAGGTAAAGCTCAACAGCCTTATGGCTATGCGATTTTTCGATAGGAGCCAGGCGTTCAAGCAGTGTAAGGGCTTGGAAAAAGTTATCAGTAAGAATGTAAATTTCAATAGCATTGTTGTATGCAGGGATAAAGTCTTTTTTGAGACGAATAGCTTTTTCATAGTCTTCTGCGGCTTGGTCGTATTTTTTGAGAATATGATAGCAATTCGCTCTGCGTGTGTAAGCCAGATAATCAGGGTTTATTTCAATAGCTTTGCTATAAAGTGCGATAGCTTCCGAAAAATCTTTGTTTTCATAAGCTACCATAGCTTGAGCTATCAGATTATCGTATTCGGGGTTATGAATAAGTTGTGTATTTTCTATTTCAGTAGTGGTAGGTTCGCTTTCGGTAGTAGGCTGAAAAGTATCTTTTTCGTAAATAATCTCTTCTACGATTTCCTCGTTGGCTATTCCAGCAATATTTTCTTCTTTCAAAGATTCATTGATTTTTTGTTCAATTGCATCTACCCATTCTCGGTTATTATGAAATAGAGGTTTTTCGGATATTGGCTCGCTTTCGTTTTCTATGATTTCTTTTTCTATTTTTTTCTCGTTGGGGTTTGTAGTATTGATTTCGGCGATAGTGAAAATTTCTGTGGGGGCGGTTTTTTCTATTTCGGTAGTAGAAGGTTCGTGGGTAATAGTAATAGCTTTACTTTCAGTGTTCTGACGATTGAGCTGTGTTTCTAAATCAGCTATTTTATTTTTGAGCGATGAAAGTAGGCTTTCATATTCGCTGTTATTTGAGCTTTGCGTAGATTGCCAATTTTTTAGTTCCTTGTGCAAGATATCTTTCAAAACCACAGAAAGCTGTGTTTTGAGCTCACTTTGTTGCTCACGAGCAAAACTTTGCATTTGGCGTTCTTGTTGGTCTTTAAGCATTTTCAAAGCCACAAAGAAAAGCACCACACAGAGAGCTACAATGCCTAAACCTCCGAAAAGTAACATAGATGCTTGTTGGTTAATTTGCTGTTGGAGTAAAGA
Source organism: uncultured Cytophagales bacterium (assembly GCA_964654605.1). Classification (GTDB taxonomy): domain Bacteria; phylum Bacteroidota; class Bacteroidia; order Cytophagales; family Thermonemataceae; genus Raineya. Next base: position 8,782 of record CAZZLW010000010.1, read on the forward strand.
AGTATGGTTTTGTACAATTTGTCCAATTTCGTTTTTTCGTTCGTCTTTCTGCTTTTTCAAGTCGATAAGTTCTTCTGCGTATTTTTTATCAATTTGGGCTAAATAAAATTGCAAAGTATTGAGTAACTGCTTCTGCTGGGTGGTGTCTTTGGCAGAAAGTAATAAAATTTGAGCTTGCAAATTTTCTATCTGATAGCGATAGTTGTTTTCTAATGAACGAATTCTATCTTCTAATAAGCGATTATGTCTGCGTTGGAGCAATTCTGCTTCGCGTTGAGCCAAACAAGGAATAGAAATGAAAAAGATAAAAGCAAGTATGAGATTTTTCATTTTCTTATAGCTTTACAAGATTTCAAAATGCAAGTTACAATTTTTTTTCAAATTTCCAAAAAAAATTTAATTTTTTCAAAAAAATTACAAAAAAGTTTTTTTCATTCAAAGTGTTTTTTCATTTGAGATTTTCAGAAAAGTTTTCTACCTTTGCGAAAATTTTGAAAACGTTTTCTTAAAAGTAAATCTTTATGAAAGAGTTATTAAAGCACCTGCCTGCTATCAAGAAATTTGTAGAAGAGCGTACCCAGGCGATTCAGGAATTGAGCGATAATACCGTTAAAAATTTTTTACGAGAAGCCTATAAATTACCTTTTCTCTTTCCTGTAAGAATTATTGTGAGCGAAGAAAAATTTGTGAATTTTTTATTTGATATGCGGAAAGACCTCTTTGATGGAAAAAATATATTTTTCACTTCCGAAACCAATGAAAGCGAACAGAATAATACAGAGACACCCCAAAAGCAGGAAAATATCGTAAAAGAAAATGAACACCCCTCTAAACAAGAGCCAAAAGCGAAGAAAGTTGTAAAAAGTACCGCAAAGCAAGAAAATAATTTTCAAGAAAAGGATTTGAGCAAAAACGAGAAAAAAACTAAAAAAGTTACATCAGATTCCAATACTACTACCAAAAAACAGACCATCAAAACCACTGCCACCCAAACCTCTACGCTTAAAACCAAAAAAGTAAAAGCCTAGTGCCTTGAAAGAAACCAAGAGTACCTCTCATAAGAAATTACGTACATCATTGCTTATTTTAGCAAGTTTAGGGGCATTTTACTGGATTTACTTTTATGTGTGGGGCTTTTCGCCTCTACGAGTAGAAGAAGCAAATAAAATCAGAGGCGGACTAGCGAATTTATACAATCAGCCCAAAGAAATCATTTCAAAAACTTTTCATCTTGCACTTTTGGATTCTTCTCAAAAAGAGCAAAACTTGTGGAATTTGGCAAGTGCTTATTACGAACTCAATCAGAAAAATTTAGCCTTGCGTTTTTATGATTCGCTGGCTCGTTCTACCAAATCGGCAGAATGGCAGTCGCAAGCTAAAGCTCAAATGGGGAACATTATCTTTCTTACCGCTCCCCAAGCCTTGGATTCAGCCTTGCACGCCTACAAACAATCGCTTTATCTTGCAGAAAATAATGAAAATGCTCGCTTCAATTACGAGCTACTCAGAAAAATCGCTCAAAAAAATGCCCCTCCTTTGAAAGATAGGACAAACCCTTCGCCTTTGCCCACACCGCTTGATACCATTGTAGAAGTACCAATTTTCAAAGAAAATAAAAGTCAGAACGAACTTTTAGAGGCAATTACCAATCAAGAGCAAGAGCTATTACGCAAATATTTTCAGAAAAAAACACCTTCCAGCCCTACAAGTAAAAACTTACCCGATTGGTGATTTACAAAATTCTTTTAATTTTGCCTGTGGCAGTTTGTTCAAAACGACTTTTGTAGAGAATAGATTTGGGTACATAATATTTGTTGGTAGTGAGCTGAGCAATTTTATTTAATATTTTCTCTTCTTTTTCCACATTCCAGCAAGCATTTTCCACACAAAGTACCAGTTTTTGTCCGAGTTTTTCGTCAGGTATGCCTGTGCAAAAAAAACGATTGTGGATATTTTCAGCTTCAAAAACTTTTTCCACAATCTTTTCCACCATTTCCAACTGAATTTTCACTCCACCACTATTGATAACATTATCCATTCGCCCTATAATTCTGAAAGTATCATTGGGTAAAATTTCAGCAATATCATTGGTAATAATTTCCTGAAAATCAGTAGTTGGGGAAGTAATACAAAGGCAACCTCGCTTATCTAAACGAACTTTTACCCCCTCTAAAACCTGAAAAAAATCGCTTTTTTCCTTTCCATTCAAAGCACGGATAGCAATATGTGAAAGGGTTTCGGTCATTCCGTAAGTGTGAAAAATAGGAATTTTCAGCTTTTCAATGCTCTTTTCCAAAGAATTAGCAAGACTTGCTCCCCCTAAAATAATAGTGCTTCGTTTATGAAAAAGTCGGTTAATTTTTTCAGGTGTTTGTTCCAAAATACTTTGCATTTGGAAAGGAACAAAAGCGGCAAAGTCAATTTTTCGGCTTAGTTCCAAATTTTGTAGAGGATTGCTTTGGGGTTCTTGTAAAATGATATGCCAAGCCAGTTCCATTGCACGGATAAGCATCATTTTGCCTGCAATAAATTCAGCAGGTAAGCATAGCAAGGTAACTTCTCCTCCTTGGAGCTGAAAGGCTTTTTGCGTAAGAGCTACACTAGCTCGTAGTTGCTTTCGGCTTGCCTGAATAGTTTTGGGTGTTCCTGTGGAGCCAGAAGTTTGAAAACTAAAAATTTCTTTTTCGCTTAGCCAATCTTTACAAAATTCTAAAATTTGGCTTATCCAGTGAGGCAAGTTTTCATCTTTGGTAAAGTGGAAGCAGTCTTGTTTGCTCCAAGAGTATTCCTTGTAATAAATGCGAAAATCTGTTTGTTTTCGTAAAATTTTTATCATTATTTTGTAAAAATTTCTTGTCTTTGCCCAATATGACCAAGTTAAGCGTAAATATCAATAAATTTGCAACACTTCGCAACGCAAGAGGGGGAAATAACCCAAATATCGTAAAAGTAACCCAAGATGTGCAACGTTTTGGGGCAAATGGTGTTACGGTGCATCCTCGTCCCGATGAGCGGCACATTCGCTATCAAGATGTTTTAGATATTGCTCCGCTAATTTACACAGAATTTAATATTGAAGGGTATCCCGATAAGCGTTGGTTAGATTTGGTTTTGCGTGTAAAGCCTACTCAAGCCACGCTTGTTCCTGATGCCCCTAATGTACTTACTTCTAATGCAGGCTGGAATGTTGCAGAAAATCGTGTGTTTTTGAAGGAAATAGTAGATACCTTGCAAAAAGAAGGCATTAGGGTTTCTGTTTTTGTGGAAACAGATTTGAAAAATATTGAAAGCGTAGCAGAAATTGGGGCAAAACGCATAGAACTCTATACCGAGCCTTATGCTAGACATTATGCTGAAAATCCTCAAAAAGCGGTGGAGCCGTACATCAAAGCGGCTGAATTAGCGAAAAATATTGGATTAGAAGTAAATGCAGGACACGATTTGAGCCTTGAAAATCTTGCTTTTTTGAAAAAAAACATTCCATTTTTAGCAGAAGTTTCTATCGGACACGCCCTTATCTGCGATGCTCTATATCTGGGCTTGGAAAATACAATACAATTGTATTTAAAGGAGTTAGGAAGTTTTAACTGATGAATAAAAAGCACTTAAAATGCTTACAAAAGAATTAGTAAAAGAATTCATAAGTAAAAACAATGGCAAAGAGCTATCTTTTTTGATTGATAAGCAAAAAGATGTAGGTAGTCTTGTGTTTATTTTAGAGAATTTGGGGCATTTACCTAAAAATTTTGATGGAAGTATTTTGCTACCATTACTCCAACACGAGCATCAACAAGTGAGGTTATTGGCGGTAAAAAATATTGCTAAACTGACACAAGAGAAATTTTTGCCTTATCTTATTGAAATGTTTGCAAAAGAAACTAATACAAGCGTAAAACGAGAGATAGTTTCAGCGATTGGGCGAATGAGAAATATTCAAAATAAAAAAATTCTATATCAATTTTTACAAGACTCTGACCCTAAAATTGTTTGTCAGGCTATCAGAGGTTTATTGGTGTTTGAAAAAGATAAAGAAGTAGAACAACACCTAAAACCCTTGATAAATCACCCCAACGAAATGGTGAGGAATGTAATATACAAAGAGTTTTTTGGAGAAAATGAAAATGCTCAACCCAATACTTTGCCACATACCGAAACATACGAATTTCTCAAGAATGTAGTGGTAAATGCTGATGTTTTAGACGTTCTGAAATACATACCTAATGAAAGCGTGCATTTAACTTTTACATCTCCACCCTACTACAATGCGAGAGATTATTCTATTTACCCAAGCTATCAAGCATATTTAGAATTTTTAGAGGAGGTTTTCAAGGAAACACACCGTATCACCAAAGAAGGTAGGTTCTTGATTGTGAATACTTCTCCCATTATTATTCCGAGGGTTAGTCGTTCTCATAGTAGTAAGCGTTATCCAATTCCATTTGATTTACACCCTTATTTGGTCAGGAACGGCTGGGAATTTATTGATGATATTATTTGGCTAAAACCCGAATATTCAGTTAAAAATCGCATAGGGGGCTTTATGCAGCATCGCAAACCATTGATGTATAAGCCTAATGCCGTAACTGAATATCTTATGGTGTATCGTAAAACTACTACCAAGCTAATAGATTGGAATATAAGAAGTTATGATAAAGAAACAGTAGAAGCAAGCCGAGTACCTGAGGGCTATGAAACTACAAATGTTTGGAAAATAGACCCTTGTTTTGATAAGGTTCATTCTGCTGTTTTTCCCGTCGAGTTGTGCAAAAGAGTGATACAATATTACTCATTCAAAGGAGATTTAGTTTTTGACCCTTTTGCAGGTAGTGGTACCGTAGGACGAACCGCCAAAGCTATGAACAGAAAGTTTTTGCTTACGGAAAAGAACGAAACTTATTTTAAATATATGAAAAGCAAAGCCAAGCCAAGTTTATTAGAAGAGGATACTAAATTTCTGACATTAGCAGAATTTGTAAATTATATTTTACCCTGAGCTTTATGACACTCACAGAAGAAGTGATTAAAAGAATTATTACAAGATTGATAAAAGGCGAGGATTATCGCATTGAGGTTGTGGCTCTCATCAATGCAGAATTTTTGCAATTTGCTATGGAATTTTTTGAAAGGATTGTACAAGCCAAATTACGTAATAAAGATTTTGTAGATTGGTATAAAAAGGAATTTCTTAACACTTCTCTTAACAGCAGTGAAATAGCTATCAATTCAGGATTGAACATAAAAACCATTAACAATATGTTCAACTCCGCCAAAAAAGAAGTTGTGATAGATGCTTCAAACGAACATTATGAAGTTTTGTATAATTCTATTTCAAAACTTGTTGAAAGTAAAAACGAAATAGACCTTAACCTAACTATCAAATTTAGGGGTGTCAGTGTTGAATTGAATATTAACGAAAGTTTGATCGTTATCAACACTTTGGCAGTAAAGCGTGCCGCTCTACGAGGTGGTTTGTGGAGTACAGCAGGGAAAAAGGTTGAAAAGCCTCTAATGCTAACTCTATGTATGCTCTTTGAGGTTTCCAAAGATAATTATAGTTTATATTTGAAAAGAAAGAATGTAGAGCAAGATGATGATTTGGGGTTTGAGCGAGAAATTGATTTTTTTCTCAAAAATAATCAAGAAAGTTACAAGTGTGAAGTCAAGTTAATGGGTAAAGGTAATCCAGAAGGAGCTGATACAGTAGTGGCCAGAGATAGTAAAGTTTTTGTTGCGGATAAACTTTCTGACCTAAACAAAAAGCAGTTAGATGCCTTAAAAGTCAATTGGGTGGAGTTAAGAAGCGAAGATGGTTACAAAAAATTTGGAAAGGTACTGCAAAACCTGAATATTCCACATACTCCTTTTTCAGGCGATTTGAGTAAAAGATTAGCGGAGATATTTGCATTGATATTTTGAATTACTCTTGTTTGTATTTTCTTTGGTATATGATATGAATAGAAATCAATTTTACCTATGCCACCACTTACCAATACCGATTTTAGCGAAACACCTTCTTTGAAAAAAGAAAACAGCATTTTCAAAGGCGACCCTATCATTTGGTATATCGTTTTGGCTTTTTCCATTATTAGTGTGCTTTTGGTGTATAGTGCCACGCAAAGTTTGGCTTATCGTGAAAATAGTGGCGACACGGTGCATTATCTCAAAAAACATTCTTTGTTTTTGGTACTTTCTTTGGTGGTTATGTGGCTGGCTCATCTGATAGACTATCGTTTTTATGCAAGACTTTCGCGATTGGCATTGCAAATTTCTGTTCCTTTGCTTATTATTACAATGTTTTTTGGGGTAGAGCTTAATGAAGCCACCCGAAGTCTTATTATTCCCGGTTTGAATGTTTCTTTCCGTCCTTTTGATTTAGCTAAATTAGCTTTGATTGCTCATCTTGCCGCAATGCTTTCTCGTAGGCAACAAAACATTGAGAATATTCAGGAGTCGCTAATGCCGATGATTACTTGGATAGGTATTATTTGTGGGCTTATTGCAGTGAATAACTTTTCTACTTCTTTTGTCATTTTTGTTACTTCTTTGCTGGTGATGTTCATTGGTAGAGTTCCTGTGCGTTATTTTGCAACGATTGCGGTAGTAGGTCTGCTAGTGATAGGCATTGCATTGGTTTCGGGTTCTCGTTGGGAGACTTTCAAATCGCGGGTAAAATCTTATTACGAATTGATAGAAACTCCTGAAAAAGCCCAAAACACACAAATTGAACAATCTTTCATAGCCATTGGTACAGGAGGCTTTTGGGGCAAAGGACCGGGCAGAAGCACGCAGCAAGAGTTTCTTTCACAAGCCTATTCAGATTTTATTTTTGCGGTTTTGGTAGAAGAGTATGGCTTTATAGGGGGAGCAATTGTGATATTTTTGTATATGGCACTGTTGTATCGTTCAATGATTATTATGTCGCGAAGCAATCGGGCTTTTGGCGGTTTGCTGGCTACGGGACTTGCATTTAGCCTTGTGATGCAGGCTCTTGTACATATATGCGTAACGCTGGGGCTTGTGCCTGTTACAGGCTTGCCACTTCCGCTGTTGAGTATGGGTGGAACTTCCTTGCTTTTCACAGGGGCAACTATTGGTATTATTTTGAGTGTAAGCCGAGGCGATATTCAGGAATAAGCTATCTTTTGGCACTGGCTCTGCGAAGGCGGTCGTTGATGGCTCTACCCAAATCTTTTTCGGGCAATAGCTCTGCCCAAATTACCTTAACGGGCATTTTATCAAGTTTTCTGAGCATTGCAAACAGATTTTTTGCCGCTTCTGTAAAATTACCTTGCTCTGAAAGTATTAGTTGGTTTTCAAGGGGAATTTCAGGTATAGCTTCTCTAAAAACCAAAGTACCTATATCTTGTCGGGGGTATTTTTGCAAAATTTCTTGCAAATCGCCTAAAAATAGCTTTTTGGTAGGGGCATAATGGCTTTCCAGATTTCCTGGTGCCAGAGGATTGGAAGTAGAATGTGTTTTTACTTCTACTGCACCAATCAGACGCTCTATGGCTTCTACGGAAATTCCACCTAAACGATAAATAATCGCTTTTTCACCTTCAAACCCTACAATAGTTGATTCTACTCCTACGCTACAATTACCTCCGTCTAAAATCAGAGGGATTTTTTCACCTAATTGCTCGGCTACGTGCTGGGCAGTGGTTGGGCTGATGTATCCGAAAGGATTAGCACTTGGAGCCGCCAGCGGGAACTCTAATCTTTGCAGTAATTGTAGCGTAAGAGGGTGTTTGGGGATACGAACTGCTACAGTCGGCAAGCCTGCGGTTACCAAATCGGGAATGATAGGCTTTTTGGGTAAAAGTAAAGTAAGCGAACCCGCCCAAAATTTTTCGGCAAGTAAAAGAGCTTTGGGGGGAAATTCAAGAACAAAACTTTTTATTTTTGTCAAACTATCGCTGTGTACTATGAGAGGGTCAAAGGTAGGGCGATTTTTTACTGCAAAAATTTGGGCTACAGCTTCTTCGCTCAAAGCGTTTCCCGCCAATCCATATACCGTTTCGGTAGGAATCGCTACAAGTTTGTTGTTTCTTAATAATTTTTCTGCTAAATCAAGGTCTGTACTTATCATTGCTTTGCTCCAAAACGAATAGCTCCCAAAAAACGACTAACTATGGTGAAAAATAGTACTACCAATAGACCTGCTTCTGTGGGTACAGGCAAGCCGTTGGCTCCTGTGGCGTAAATATCCAACCAAAAGCGAGTAAAACTATTATCAATGCTATCCAAAAGCCTTTTACCGAAGTCATCGTCAAAGATATTACCCAAATGTATGCCCCAATACACTAAAATAACCACCCAAAATAACAAATAAATGAGAAAAAGTTTGTCCCATAATTTAGGTAGTAAATTTGTTGGAGTTACGGCTGTATGTTTTTTTCTAAAAAACATTATTCCGTACAAAGAAGTTATGAAAGAAATAAGCATACAACCCCCAAAAACCCAGAAATTTACTTCGTAATAACCTAATACTTTGTAAGATAACCACGTAGCAACAAAAAAGCTACCCAGCAGAGAGGCGAATACATCACCTATTATTTTGCTTTTCATAGCCTAAAAGAGTTTAGAGATTTACACAAAAGAAAAAATTTTTTTCATTTTTTGAAACTTTTTGGAACTTCTTGCGTAAATAATATAGAAGGCTTAACTTAAATTGTTGCTTATGCTTTGGTTCAACTTTTTCAAAGGTAACAAAGATGCAAAATCTCTTGCTACTAAAAGCCATTTGGACAACCTTATCCAGATAGCGAAAATTGATGGTTATTATGACGAGGTAGAAAAAGATTATCTCCTCAAAGTGGCTCAAAGTTACAATATTCCTGCAAGAAATATTGAGGAAGTAGAAAAATATTCTCACAAAGTTTCAATGGCAGAGCCTGAAAACAAAGAAATGATTTATCGCCAACTTTATGAACTTGTAGGAATGATGCTTGCCGATGGCGTAGTGCATAATCAGGAAATAGAACTCTGTGCTCGTTTTGCCGAAGAAATGGGGGTAGCACAAAGCAATGGAATGACTTTTATCTCTAATCTTGTCAAAGAAATTGAAAAAGGAGCTTCTCCCGAAGATATTGCTAAACTTTTGGGCTAAAACTTTGTAGCATATATTTCCTTCTTATCTTATTGAGCAAAAACTTTTTTTGCATTTCAAAACTATTGGGGTGCAATTCTGCAAAATCTGCTTGTAATTTTAGCCAAAGTTCGGGTTCTGCTTGGGCAAGTTTTTGCCAATCAATGTTTTTCTTTTCAAAATAGCTTTCCAAACTAATATCGGTTTCCATAATTCTACAAATAAAAAATGCCAAAACTTTTGCAAGTAGTGGCATTTGGTAGTGTTTTCAAGCAAATTACTTTCTCAAATTTAGCTCCTTCAAAATAGCTCTATAACGCTCCAAATCATTCTTTTGAAGATAATTGAGCAAACTTTTACGCTTACCTACCAGTTTCAAAAGACCTAAACGGGTAGAATGGTCTTTTTTGTGAGTTTTCAAATGCTCGGTAAGGTGGTTAATTCTTTCAGTAAAAAGAGCTATCTGAGATTCAGGAGAGCCTGAGTCGTTTGTACTTTTAGAAGGACTATATTTGGCAAAAAGTTCCTGCTTTTTTTCGCTTGTCAAATACATAATCTTAATGCTTTTATTCCAAACCAAAATTGAGAGTGCAAAGGTAAAAACAAAAATTGAATTAGCCAAAGTTTTTTTGGAAAAAATTAAAGGGTGGATTAAAACTTTTGAAAAACTTTCTTGTTTTGAAAGTACAAAAACTTTACTTTTTATGCAACCCGCCGTAAGTATTTTTTGGTTTCGCAGAGATTTGCGTCTGTATGATAATGCAGGACTTTACTACGCTTTAAGTGGAGCTTATCCCGTAGTGCCGATTTTTATTTTTGATAGAAACATTTTGGACGAGTTGGAGGATAAAAACGACCGCCGAGTTACGTTCATTCATCAAGCTATTACCGAAATTCAAAAGCAACTTTTGGCTTTGGAAAGCAGTTTGGAGGTTTTTTATGGATTTCCGATAGATATTTTTAGAAAACTTACAGAAAAATACGAAATAAAGGCAGTTTTTACAAATCACGATTACGAACCTTATGCACGCACACGCGACAGCCAAATAGCAGATTTTCTCAAAAGCAAAGGAATTTCTTTTTTTACTTTCAAAGACCAATGTATTTTTGAAAAACAAGAAATTTTAAGCAATACAGGCTCGCCTTATTCAGTTTTTACGCCTTATAGCAAAAAATGGCTCGCACAACTCACCCCCAAACACTTGGAAAGCTATCCCACAGAAAGCTATTGGGGTAATTTTTACAAACAAGCACCGCAAAGCATTATCAGCCTTGCGGAAATGGGTTTTATGGAAGCAGACCAAAATTTTCCCAGTAAAGCCATAAGAGAAGAAATTTTGCAAAACTATGCCGAAAAACGCAATTTCCCCGCAGTAGAAGGAACTTCGCGTTTGGGTGTGCATTTGCGTTTTGGAACGATTAGTATTCGTGAGCTTGGCAGAGTGGCAAAGAGGCTAAATCAGACTTTTCTGAATGAACTGATTTGGCGAGATTTTTATATGATGATTCTTTGGAATTTTCCTCACGTGGTTTCGCAGGCTTTCAAAAAGGAGTATGACCAAATTCAGTGGCGAAATAATGCCGAAGAGTTTGCTCTTTGGTGCGAAGGCAAAACGGGCTATCCTATTGTAGATGCAGGTATGCGAGAACTGAACGCCACAGGCTATATGCACAACCGAGTGCGTATGATTGTGGCAAGTTTCCTGACTAAACATTTGCTCATTGATTGGCGTTGGGGGGAAGCGTATTTTGCAAAAAAACTTTTAGACTTTGACCTTGCCGCCAATAATGGTGGCTGGCAATGGGCAAGTGGTAGCGGTTGCGATGCCGCCCCATATTTTAGGATTTTCAACCCTACTGAGCAGACTAAAAAATTTGACCCACAACTTCAATACATCAAAAAGTGGGTGCCCGAGTTTGCAGATTTTTCTTATCCCAAACCTATTGTAGAACATACTTTTGCCCGAAATAGAGCCTTGGAAACCTACAAAAAGGCTTTAGGGCAAAAAGTTTAATTGCTATTTGTTACTTTGTAGCTTTTCGTTTTATTTCTGCCAAAAGCTATTTGCCAGCCAAAATAAGGTAGTGGGATAGTAGACAAATCGCCGTAGGCATAATCCTGAACGGAAAATATCATTACGCCCGCATCAAAAAGGTGGTTTTTCCTCACAAGCCTGAAAGCTAAAGAGGAAGATAGTAATGCGAAATCATTGAAGTCTTGGTAAATGTTTTGCGTAACCAAAAAAGTACGCCAAGTCATAGGAATAATTGCTGAAATTTGCAATTGGCTCGTCGTATAACGAGTAGTGCCTAAAACTGCACTAGGAGAAAAGAGAATGCCTAAACCCATAGTAACATTTTTACGCCTATTGCCCAAAGTTAGTAGAATATTAGGATTCGTAACTACCTGAAAACCCCGAAATCCCGAAATAACAGCGGGTACAATTATATTATTCGCCTGCAAGGCTAAATGTACACTCGGATTGATGGAATGTGAAAGTTTGAAGTTCAGGTTGGAAAGCAAAAAAGGCAAGGGTAATAAAAAAGTGCTAAATCCTGCACTAAACTTATCCGAAAAGCCATAATTCGCCCCTGTAAAAAGTAACAAATTGGTTTGGTAATTACCACTTTGGGCTTCGGGGGAAAAAGCCGAAGGCATAAACAAATACCTATCAGGAACAGGATTGTAAGCATTGGCTACACTTTTGGCTTCTTGGGTACTATACTCAGTAGCTTCCTGATTTTTATCCAAAACCTCAAAAATCTTGATGTTTTCAAAAGGTATTTCTATAATTCCCAGACTTTCCGTTTCCAGCACCCAAAAAGTTTTATTGATTTCCAAAAGTTTGCCTTTGAGTACATTGCCGTCTTTGAGGACTATCTGATATTTTTTGCTAATTTCTTGGGCTTGTAAGCCCTGAAATACCATAAAAAGCACAGAAAAGATGAATACAGAAATTTTCATAGTCATAATTTATTTTTTTGCAAAGTAAGAATTTTCTCATAAACTTACATCATAGTTTCTAAAATTTTGCGGGCTAATTTTTATTCTTTATCTTTGTAAGAATGCAAACTTTGGTAGAGCTATGAAACACGTTTTTGTAATGATTATTGTAGCTTTTTGCTTGATGAATAGCAACTTACAGGCTCAAATTTTGGCAGAAGGGAGAGTGCTTCAAGGGCGAGTAATGGATAAAGAAGGCAATTTGTATTCAGGTAGGCTCAAATACGATACCGATAAGCAAACCGTAATGGTAGAAATTGGAGGAGTAACCAAAACGTTCAGTGCAAGGCAGATAGATTATTTTGAGTTTTTTGATGAAAAAGTACGTGTGGGCAGACGTTTTTTAGCTTTACCTTATCAAAAAAATCCGAATATCAATTACGAAACTGTGCAGTTTTTTGAACTGATTTATGAAGGCAAAAGGGCTACATTATTAGGAACAGAGTATTTGGAAACGCGTGCCAATCCGCAACCGGGCTGGGGTTGGTATGGAATGGGAGCTACTACTTTTTCGTATCGGATAGTAACCGAATTTTATGCTCTAAAGTCTAACGGAAAGATAGTGAAATTGAAAACTAATAAGAAAAAACGTTTTTTTGAACAAATGCAAGAGCCTCGTCTGATAGATTTTATCAAAAAAAATCGTTTAAGTTTGCAACAACGTGCTGATATGGTTCGTATTTTTGAGTTTTACAACAACTTGTAAGTTATGGCAGAAACTACTAATGCACCCAAAAAACGCAGTTTGCTCAGGCGTATTCCGTATTATTTCCGCATAGATTTTACCACGATTCAAGGAAGGCTGACAGGGGGCTTCCTTTCTATGGCACTTATTTCGTTTATTCTGATACAAGGGGCAAACTATCAGTGGGGGCTGATGCTTCAAAATCGTAATTTTGTTCTGCAAAGAATTATTCCCGTAAAATATTTTGCTTCTGCTCTCAATGATAAAGTGCAAGAAAGTATAGTAGCCGTAGAAAAGGCTTTTGTTTTCAATGATGAGCAGTTTCTGAAAGAATATGAAAATATTTGGCTCAATGGTGTAAAGGCAAATCGCGATTCTTTGGAAAAATATGTCAAAAAAGCACAAAATAACACCGTATCGGTGCTTTTTTCTAAAATTGATAACCAACTTACCAATTTGAAAGCAGAGCTTAATCAGCTAAAAAGTGTGTATGTTCGGCGTAAGCAAATTGTAGGGGTAGATAACGTGAATCAGCGTTTGCAGAAATCTTTACAGACCGATGTGGCTCTGATTGTATCGGATTTGAGAAAAACTGCCGAAGAAATTATCATTCAGCAAGATAATACCGAAAAAGAATATGACGAAAAATACCAAAATTTGGCATATTGGCGGGATTGGATTGTGGCAGGAGAGTTTATAGTAGCAGTAGCCGTAGCGGCATTTATTGGCTCTTTGCTCATTTTGCTTATTCTTAGACGTATTCGTAGTATGCGTGATAGCCTGCGTATTCTTACCAAAGGCGATATTCCTCCCCCTATTCCCGAAGCCCAAGACGAACTTAACTCTATGGTGCAAGCGGTAAATGAACTCGCTCAAAACCTGCAAGTAATTAAAACCTTTGCTACCGAAGTGGGGCAAGGTCGCTTTGATTCTGAAGTAGCCGTTTTTGGTGGAAAAGGGGAACTTGGAACTTCGCTTGCCGAAATGCGTAATAGTTTGAAAGCCGTATATGAACAAGAGCAACTGCGGGCTTGGGCAACTGCGGGGCTTGCCAAATTTTCTGAAATATTACGCCGAAATACCGATAATTTAGAACTGCTTTGTACCGAGGTAATTTCTGAAACGGTGCGTTATTTGGGTATCAATCAGGGGGGGATTTTTGTGCTGAACAAAACCGAAAAAGAGCCTATTTTGGAGCTAAAAGGAATGTATGCTTTTGATAAAAAGAAAAGTATGCAAAAGCAAATTCGCTTGGGCGAGGGGCTTTTGGGGCAAGCCTTTCTGGAAGGTGGCGTAGTGCATATCAAGCAAGTTCCTCCTGATTATGCTTTGGTAAAGTCGGGTTTAGGCAATTTACAGCCCAAAAGTATCCTGATAGTACCTTTGGAATATAATAACGAAGTGATTGGTTGTTTTGAGTTAGGAAGTTTTACTGAATTTGAACAGTATCAGATTGATTTTGTAAAAAGTATTGCAGAAGTAACAGCTTCTACAATTATTTCCGTGTTTGCCAACGACTCCACTCGCCGCTTGCTTTCAGAAATGAAGTCTAAGACTGATGCCATTCGTGAGCAAGAGGAGTATTTGCGTCAGAATACGCAAGAGCTAATTCATTCCCAAGAAGAGCTTGAAAAAAATCTCTTGCAAAGTGAAAAAGAAATAGCCAAACTTCGCTTGATTTTAGATAGTGTGAGTGATGCCATTTTGGTATATTCGGAGAAAGGTATTATTCAGTTTGCCAATCGTCAGGCGGAAAATATGTTTGGCTATGAATCGGGAGAGTTGCAGGAAGTAAGTGTAAGAAATTTGTTGGATATACTGCCCGATGAAATCAGAAGCGATTTTACGGCTACTCGTACCCGTAGAACGGAAGGCGGAGTGGCTACCAAAGATGTAAGAAAAATTAAAGCGGTAACTAAAAATGGTTTTCGTTTTGATGTGCAAATGCAGGTCAAAAACTTTGAATCGGGGCAAGATAGGTTGCTTGTAGCGACTATTCAAAGCCTTTCGTAAAGAAATGAGTTAAGCGATGTTGTCGCTTTTAGCGACAACATCGCTTTGTATTTCTTATTGAGGTATTCTCAATACCATTCCTACTTTAATGATATCGGGGTTGCTACCAATTACATCTTTGTTGGCTTCGTAGATTTTGGTGTATAAAGCACCATTTCCTAAAAGTTTTTGGGCAATACCCCAAAGAGTATCTCCTGCTTGTACGGTGTAGGTTTGTTTTTCAGCTTCAGCTTTACGAACTTCTTCTGCAACGCTCAAACCTGTAATAATTTTAGTCAAACCTTCCACATTTTGCACATCTGCAAGTACAGCTTGCTTATCAGCGGCAGTTTCTACTTCGCCACGAATGGTTACTTCTGTGCCATTCACGATTACCTCCAAATCGCGAACTCTACCTCTTACTGCCTCTTCTACTTTGGCTTTGAGGGCTTTTTCAGCCATTTCTTTCAAATCAAACATAATTGTAGGGGTTAAATTGTTTGTGTGAAGTTAGGTATAAATTTTTTTTCAAACAATTTCTTGCAAGCCTTTTTTCGCCCAAATAGTAAATTTTCTCGGTAAAATTTCATTTGTTTAAGTTGAACGATAAACACGCTCAACAGCTTCTAAAATGAGTTGGCAGGCAGTTTTAATTTCCTCTTCCGAAATTGTAAGTGGAGGAGCAATACGCATAGCGTTATCGCAGAACAGAAACCAGTCTGTAATTATGCCCAAGTCAAGAGCTTTATCAATAATTCTTTTAAGCAAAGCAAAGTTTTCAAATTCTACAGCCATAAGCAAACCCTTATGGCGAATTTGGCGTATGAGTGGGTGTTTGAGGTTTTGCAAAAAAATTTGGGCTTTTGCTTCGGCTTGTTCGGCTAATTTTTCTTCTAAAATCACTTCCAAAGTAGCTTTTGCCGCTGCGGTGCTTACAGGGTGTCCGCCAAAAGTGGTAATATGCCCCAAAACAGGGTTTTCGGTAAAGGATTGCATTATGCTCCGATGAGCAATAAATGCTCCGATAGGCATACCACCTCCCATTCCTTTGGCAAGTACCAAAATATCAGGCACTATGCCAAAATGCTCAAAAGCCCACAATTTGCCTGTTCTGCCAAAACCCGCCTGAATTTCATCTAAAATAAGCAAAGTGCCTTTTTCTTTGCAACGTTTGGCAAGCTTTTCAAAATAATTGGAGCAAGCTACTTTTACACCTGCCTCGCCTTGTATGGTTTCAATGATAACACAAGCGGTTTTTTCTGTAATTTGCTCCAAATCTGAATAACTGCCATAATGTATATGCTTTACCATAGGCAGTAAAGGACGATATGCCCTTTTGAAATATTCGTTACCGCCTACCGAAAGAGCCCCTTGGGTAGAGCCGTGGTAAGCATTGTAACAGCTAATAATTTCCATTCTGCCTGTAAAGCGTTTGGCAAGTTTCAAAGCACCTTCTACGGCTTCGCTTCCCGAATTGGTAAAATAAACATTATCTAAACTTGCAGGCAGATTTTCCACTAATTTTTGAGCCAAAAGCACTTGCGGACTTTGTACATACTCGCCATAGACCATCAGATGCAAATACTTTTGCAGTTGAGCCTGAATAGCCTCCATTACTTTGGGGTGGCGATGCCCTACGTTGCTTACACTAATACCCGAAATAAGGTCTATGTATTTTTTGCCATCGGGGGCATACAGGTAAATGCCTTCGGCTCTTTCTACTTCCAAAAGTAAAGGTGAAGGCGAAGTTTGGGCAAGAAAACGCAAAAATAATTCTCGGTGAGAGGCAAACATTATTTTCCTAATGAACCTGTTTTGTCTTCAAACTTGAACTGAAAACGCTCCGATTGCTCAATAGCGTCCATTACTTGTGCCAAAATATTTTCTGCACTATCCTCATAATTGATAAAAAGAGGTTCTTTGAACGTAACGGAAAGTTCAACACCTGTTTTTTTCAGAAAAAGCCCTTTTTTATCAAATGCTCTGCGAAAACCATTGATAACCACAGGCACCACCACAGGTTTGAACTCTTTGATAATATGAGCAGTCCCTTTTCTGCCCGGAGCGAAGGCTTTGGTAGTTCCTTGCGGAAAGGTAATCACCCAACCATCTTGGAGGGCTTGTCCTACGTTTTCAATATCTTTCAAATCCACTTCCCGCTGAATGGCTTTTCCTGCCTCTCGCCAAGTACGTTTTACTTTGATTGCCCCTACGTAGGCAAATAGGCGAGGTATCAGACCAGATTTCATTGTTTCTTCGGCGGCTACAAAATAGACATTACTGCGAGGGCGAAGCAGATACAACGGATTACGATGATTTTTAGTGATTTTTGAGCCTACGGTGCAAAAAATATGAAGCATTGTAATTACATCAGCAAAATAAGTTTGATGATTGGAAACAAAAAGGACACCTTTGGCAGGAAGCGTTTCTAAAATTTCACGACCTTTTACTTGGGTTTTGTTGAGCCAGTTCAGACGTGGGAAAGTAAGGCTTCCAATGAGTGAAATGAGCAGTTTTTTCAGTGGAATAAGATGCCCGAAAGAATCTTTTTTGATAAAAGGTAGTTTAATTGCCAATTTCATAAGCATTCCATTTTTGCCGAAAATGAAAACAGAATAAAAAAGGCAATCTGATAAAATTGCCTTTGAAGTTAGGAATATTGAATACCTTTATAGGGCTAAATTTTCAAATCGCTGAAAACGGAACTTGTAGATACTTCTTCTTTGCTATTTTCGGTTTTAGAGTTAAAATTATTTTCAGTTTTTGTATCTTTTTGCTCGCTCATCATTTTCTTGATTTGGTTAATATCGCCCATTTGGCATTTTCCATTGAAAATAGCACCTGCCTCTACTACCATTTTAGCGGTAATAATATCGCCATTGATGATAGCAGTGGATTTGAGAACCAAAAGTTCGGCAATTTCCAAAGAGCCTTTCACCTCGCCTTCAATTTCAGCATTTTGAGCAGTGATACTGCCCTCTACCAAAGAGGCATTGCCCGTAGCTACTTTGGATTTGCTTTTTATATCGCCGATGAGTTTGCCATCTACACGCACATTGCCGAAGGTATCAATATTTCCTTGCAATGTAGCCCCTTTGCCGATATTAGTGCTGGCATTAGAAATCTTATCAATTTCTTGAGTTTTAGGGGTTTCTTTATGCGAACTTCCAAACATTGCCATAATTTAAGAGCGTTTTAGTTTTGATAAAAATTTGGTTTTAGTTTGAGAGAAACGAATGAAATCCTGAATTATTGAGAAATTACGCTGAAAAGATACGAATTTTTTTCTTAAAAAGAAACAAATTTTTCAGGATTTATTGCATTTCCCTTGTACCAAAGTTCAAAATGAAGGTGAGGTCCCGAAGAAAGCCTACCCGTGTTGCCGATAATGGCAATTACATCACCCGCTTTTACAAAATCACCTACTTTTTTGAAAAGAGCGGCATTGTGTTTGTAAAAAGTTACGATTTCGCCCTGATGCTGAATAGCAATTACATTGCCCGTGTCTTCTGTCCAAGAGGCAAGAATTACGGTGCCATCGGCGGCGGCTTTGATAGGCTCGTTGGCTTTGGCAACCAAATCAATGCCAAAATGCTTATTTTTGGCATCAAAGCGTTCGGTGATAGTACCCTTGATAGGCGGAAAAAACGAGATACCCTGCAACTTGGTTTCTTCTTTGCCCATTTTTGTTTCTTTAAGGCTGATATTCATACTTTCATATTCTTTTCGCA
>CAZZLW010000011.1:0-61109 GCA_964654605.1 uncultured Cytophagales bacterium
TGTGCTTGTGAGCTTAAACACAAAAGCCAAAAAATGAAAATGAGATATCGTTTCATAAATTTTTAAGTTTTAGATTTTGAATGTTTATTGATTTTGTACATCAAAGCGACCATTGGTAATTTCAATGATTTCGCCAGTGGCAGGTCTGCGAGCCTTGAAAAAGAAAGTACCCGAAACAATTTTATTCACCGTATCAGCACGCATGATAGTTACTTCGCCTGTATATTCGCTGTCGGTTGCATAAACTGCCGTTTCGGAAGGGCTAATGTACTTGTAAAAAATAGCGTGATTAGGAGGACATACAACCGTAGGAGCACCAGGAGTTGTGTATTTCAAAGGATACTTACCCGTTTTATTACCCACATTTTCTAAGTAAATACTAAAATCCCAACCATCTTTTCTGTAAGTTCTAATCCATACTTGTAATTCTCTACCATTACAATAGTTTGTCAAATACCCTCCTGTAACAGGTTTAGCTCCACCAAAGCCACCGCTGCCATCAGGGATGTAGGGTTTGCCATCAATCAGGCAACCGAAGGTGTTCGCACTTGTCTGGGTTTCGGGGGGTAAGGGGTCGGGGTTTACTTCTTTTTTGCAAGATTTGCAAGAGGGGAGGGAAAATAAAAGAGCATAGGCTAAAAGCCTCCACCCCCAAGTACGCCTCTCTAAAAGAGCGACTCGGCTTTCTTTGCAGGTTTGGGTTTTGTACAACATAAAACTAAAATTTAAAGATTAAACAAAAAATTACAGAAGCAAGAACTTCTATTGTTTTCTACGTAAAAACACTAAAAAAAATTTCAGAGAAAGATATGAAAAAATTATTAAATTTTATCAACTGGAAATGAAAAAAATCTTCAAAGACTTTATTTTAGCTAAAAGATTTTATTTTGAGTTTTGATATTATGCCCGAATACAATTGATTCAAGAAAGTTTTTATCCCTAAATCTCTTTCCTCAAAAGCGTGAGAAACTTTTACTCGCTCCTAAAAAACAATTTACACTGTAAAGTGGATAATTTTTTTTATTTTTAGGCTTCCTTTTGTATGGTTCAAAAACGCAATGCTTATGCTAAAAAAGTTTTTATTCCTACCGCTTATTTTTTCAGGTTTTTCGTTGTATTCTCAAAACGCAAAAATTATGAACAATCCGCTTTTAGAAGAATGGAACACTCCACATCAAGTAGTTCCTTTTGATAAAATCAAGACTGAACATTTCAAACCCGCTTTGGAGCAAGCTATTCAGGAAGGGAAAAAAGAAATTGAAGCCATAGCTGGCAATTCTGCCCCTGCCACTTTTGAAAATACCATTGTTGCTCTGGAAAATTCAGGTGAGCTGGTGAATAGGGTTTCTACCATTTTATTCAACCTCAATTCGGCTGAAACTTCACCCGAATTACAAAAAGTTGCCAAAGAAATTTCGCCAATGCTTTCTGAATACCAAAATGATATTTTACTGAACGAAAAACTCTTTTGGCGTATCAAAGCCGTTTATGAAAAGCGTAATCAGCTCAATTTGGATAAAGAAAGTCAGATGCTTTTGGAAAAAACTTACAAACGCTTTGTACGAAATGGTGCCAACCTGAACCCAAGCCAAAAGCAACTCTTGCGAGATATAGACAAACGTCTTTCAGAGCTTACTTTGCAATTTGGTGAAAATGTTTTGAATGATACCAACGAATTTCTTTTACATATTACAGACGAAAAAGATTTGGAAGGCTTACCCGAATTTGTACGCGAAGCCGCCAAAGCCAACGCCAAAAAACGAAACAAAGAAGGTTGGGTTTTCACCTTGCAAGCCCCCAGCTACACACCTTTTATGACCTATTCGGCTCGCCGTGATTTACGCCAAAAACTTTTTATGGCGTATAATACAAGAGCTTTCAAAAACAATCAGCACAATAATAGCTCGGTAATGCGTGAAATTGTGAGCCTTCGCCACCAAAGAGCCAAACTTTTAGGATATACTTCCCACGCCCATTTTGTATTGGAGGAGCGAATGGCTCAAAGTTCCGAAAATGTCAATAAATTTTTAGATGAACTCTACACCTACGCCAAACCTGTTGCCGAGAAACAAATGCAGGAACTACTGGAATATGCCAAAAAGCAAGGTTTCTCTGAAAATCGCCTGCAGCGTTGGGATTATGCCTATTATGCAGAAAAACTCAAAAAAGAAAAGTTCAATATTGATGATGAAGCCCTGAAACCTTATTTCAAGCTGGAAAATGTATTGCAAGGGGCTTTCAATACTGCGGGCAAACTTTTCGGACTTACGTTCAAAGAAGTAACAAATATCCCTGTATTCCATTCGGAAGTGAAAACTTATGAAGTATATGATGAAAATGGCAATTTTCTTGCCGTTCTCTACACCGACTTTTTCCCACGCGAGGGCAAGCGGAGCGGAGCGTGGATGACAAGTTACCGAGAGCAAAAGATTTTCAAAGGGAAAAACATTCGCCCTCACGTTTCGCTTACCTGCAATTTTACTCGCCCTACTGATACCAAACCTTCTTTGCTTACGTTCCAGGAAGCAACTACCCTTTTTCACGAATTTGGACATTGCTTGCACGGAATACTTGCCAATACTACTTACCAAAGCCTTTCAGGAACAAATGTAGCTTGGGATTTTGTAGAACTTCCTTCCCAAGTTTTTGAAAACTGGATACAAGAACCCGAAGTGCTTGCAACTTTTGCCAAGCACTACCAAACAGGCGAGGTAATTCCTACCTCAATGGTAAAAAAATTGCGAGAAGCCGCCAATTTTATGGAAGGGTACGCTACAATGCGACAGCTTTCTTTTGCTATGCTGGATATGGCTTGGCACGGCAAAGATAATGGCGAAATTAAAGATATATTGGCTTTTGAAAAGCAAGCTATCAGTAAAACGGACTTATTTCCTGCCGTAGAGGGAATTAGTACAAGCTCTGCCTTCAATCATATTTTTGCAGGTGGCTACTCGGCGGGATATTATAGCTACAAATGGGCTGAAGTATTAGATGCCGATGCTTTCGAACTCTTTGAGCAAAAAGGAATTTTCAATAAAGAAGCCGCTGGGCGTTTCAAAGAAATGCTTTCCAAAGGTGGAAGCGAACCACCAATGGAAATTTACAAGCGTTTTCGTGGGCAAGAACCCAGCCCCAAAGCCCTTTTGAAGCGTGCAGGCTTACTTTGAAAAATATTTTTATCAAAATTTTTGAAAGAATGTAAGAAAAATTTAGATTTGTAACAATCTGTTTAATTTTTCTTTCACCCAAAAACCGCAATTATGACTACTCGCGAGCAAGTAGAAGCAATGATTGACCGTTACGTGGTATCGGTAGGTCTGACCAAAGAGGGTACTTACAACCCCGAACGTAGAGCCTGGTACTGGACAATTGGCTCTGCTAAAATTGAAGTGTTCATTCAAGCTATTCCAATGAAAGATGGCACGCAAAGGCATTTCTTGCGTATTTTTTCCCCTTTGATGCAAGTGCCTAAACACGAAGAACTTCGTTTTTATCGCCACTTACTAGAGCTCAACGACTCTAAGCTCGGCGTAAAACTTACCATTATGCCCGGCTCCGATACCGTGTATGCGACTTATGAGCGTGATATTCAAGGCATTGATTATGACGAAGTTTCTACTTGCATCGCCGATTTGGAATGGTGGGCTGATACGCTTGATGACCAACTCAAACAACAATTTTTTGGTAGATAAACCCAACCCAAAAGGCAGAATGTTCTGCCTTTTTTTATTGCAAAACAACCCCTTCAACCCCTTTGCTTTATGAAAAAAGTTTTTGTTTTTGCCATTTTACTTGTAAGTTTTCAAGTAAGTTTTTCACAGAAAATTCAAGTTCCTGCTAAACCCAAATTGGTAGTAGGTATTGTTATTGACCAAATGCGTTATGATTTCCTCTATCGCTATTACGATAGCTACTCGGAAAGAGGCTTCAAAAGACTATTGAAAGAGGGTTTCCATTGTAAAAACAATCATTATCATTATGCTACAACTTATACAGGACCCGGACACGCCGCCATTTACACGGGTTCTATTCCTGCTATCAATGGCATTGTAGGCAATGAGTGGTACGAACTTTCAGGAAAGCTCACGTATGTAGTAGAAGATAGCCTTGTGCAGGGGGTTGGAACAAATGGCTCTGCGGGCAAGATGTCGCCTCGCAATATGCTTACAAGCACTATCACCGACCAACTGCGACTTGCCACACAATTTCGTTCCAAAGTGATTGGTGTAGCCATTAAAGACCGAGGGGCTATTCTGCCCGCAGGACACACCGCCAATGCCGCCTATTGGTACGAAAGCCAAACAGGCAACTGGATAAGCAGTAATTACTATATGCAAGATTTGCCCGAATGGGTAAAAAAGTTTAATCAGTCGGGCAGAGCCAAACAACTACTGCAAACTTGGCAAACTCTACAAGCCCCAAGCAATTACAAAAATGCTGAGGAAGATAACCAGTCCTATGAAAGACCTTTGGAAGGAGAAAAAAATGCTGTTTTCCCGCATCAAATCAATTCTTTTAGCCTACTTGCCAGCTCTCCTTGGGGCAATACGCTTACCAAAGAATTTGCTTTGGAGGCTATCCGAAACGAAAAACTCGGCAAAGGTTCAGAAACAGATTTTCTTTGCATTAGCTTCTCTTCTACCGATATTGCAGGGCATAGTTTTGGTCCTTTTTCCCTTGAAAATCAGGATATGTATGTACGTTTAGACCAAGAAATTGGCGATATTTTGGCATTTCTTGATAAAGAATTTGGTAAAGATAATTACTTACTATTTCTTACCGCCGACCACGGCGTAGCCGATGTAGCAGGCTTTTCACAAAAAAACAAAATCCCCGCAGGCTCTGCCTCTGGTAGCAATCATTTGCAAATTTTGCAAGAATCCATAGAAAAAAAATTCGGACAAGGGAAATGGATTTTATACACCGAAAACCAGCAATTATATCTCAATCATAGCCTTTTGGAACAAAAAAAGGTAAGTGTAAAAGAAATTTACGAAGTAGTACGAAAAACCTTACTTCGCCAGCCCGAAGTGTATAATGTTGTTAATTTGTGGGATAATGAAATAGAACAAGCCTTGCCCGACTATTATGCTTCAATGGTGAAAAATATCTATCACCCCAAACGTTGTGGCGAGATAATGATACTGCTCAAACCTGCTTGGTATTATGGTTTTAACAAAGGAGGCACAACTCACGGCACTTTTTACAATTACGATACCCAAGTGCCTTTGCTTTGGTTTGGCTGGAAAACACCCAAAGGCGAAACTTCCCAACGTACTCATATTGCTGATATTGCCCCTACACTTGCCGCAATGCTCAATTTGCTTCAGCCCAATGGTTGTGTAGGCAACCCTATTGAAGCATTGCTAAAAAATTTGAAATAAAAACCCAAATTCTTTGGTTTTGCCAATTATTCGGCGTACCTTTGTGCATAAACATTTTTATTTCAAATTACAATGCAAAAAGGAAAAGTAAAATTTTTTAATGAAACCAAAGGTTTCGGTTTCATTAAAAGTGCTGAAACTCAGCAAGATGTATTTGTTCACGTTTCAGGGCTTATCGACGAAATCCAACAAGATGACGAGGTAACCTTTGAAGTAGAACAGGGCAAGAAAGGCTTAATCGCCGTGAATGTGAAATTGATAAAGTAAGTATTCCCTCATATATCCGAAATACCGAATTACATCACATTTCACTTGGGTTCAAGGGCAGGTAAAAAACCTGCCCTTAACTTTTTTGCTTCTGCCACCATTTAGCTTTTAGAAGATTTTAACCTCATAAAAAAAGCAAAGCTAATATAAACCTGATTTTCAAAGATTTGCAGAAAACAAGAACTTTCAAAATCAATTTTATTTCGGTATAAAAAGTTTCATTCCAAAGAAATATCTTGCACGAAAATAAAAACACCAAAAAATTTTGTTTTCTCAAAACATTTCTTTTACTTTGAGTTTGGAAAGGTATCTTTTTCTCAAAGCAAGCAAACAACTCTTAAACCGAAATACTTACTTTATATGTCTTATACATTTGTCAAACAAAACTTTCAAGGCAAGTCTATTATCAAAGTAATTGGCGTGGGTGGTGGCGGTAGCAATGCAGTCAATCATATGTTTAATAGAGGCATTAAAGATGTAGAGTTTGTAGTATGCAATACAGATGCTCAAGCTCTAAACGCCAGTCCCGTGCCTACCAAATTACAAATAGGTATCAATCTTACCGAAGGATTGGGGGCAGGAGCTAACCCCGAAAAAGGTAGAGAAGCGGCTTTGGAAAGTAGAGAGGATATCAGAGAATTGCTTGCCAATCATACCAAAATGGTCTTTGTTACGGCTGGTATGGGCGGTGGTACAGGTACGGGAGCCGCACCTGTCATTGCTCAAATTTCACGCGATTTGGGCATTCTTACCGTGGGCATTGTTACTGCTCCTTTCAGTTTTGAAGGAAAAAAGAAGATAGAGCAAGCCAAACAAGGAATAGATGAACTCCGCAAATATTGCGATACGCTCATTATCATTTCCAATGATAAACTCAGAGAAGTTTATGGCAATCTCTCTATGTCCAATGCTTTTGCCCAAGCCGATAACATTCTACTCACTGCCGCCAAAAGTATAGCCGAACTTATCACGGTTCCCGGTTATGTAAATGTGGATTTCGAAGATGTAAAAACAATAATGACCAACTCAGGGACTGCCGTAATGGGTTCTGCCAAAGCCGAAGGAGAAGATAGGGCGTCTAAGGCAGTAGAAGAAGCTCTTAATTCGCCTTTGCTCAATAATCGCGACATACGTGGAGCTAAAAAAATGCTCGTTTCCGTGATGTCTTCCGACAAAGCGGAATTGCGATTAGACGAATTTACAACCGTAATGGACTACATTACTGAAAAAATAGGCGGAGAAGCCGATAACGTTATCTGGGGACAAGGCATAGACCCTACACTCGGAGAAGCTGTTCGTGTAACAGTGATTGCCACTGGCTTTGTAGGAGAAGCTGATAATCCTTATGAAAAAAAAACAAATGATACCAAAATCATACACGATTTAGAAACAGGCTCTAAAAAGGTACAAGAATTAAGCCAGCCTGATGAAAAAATGCTCAATACTCCCACCATTCAACCTAAAAAGATACAAGACGAAGAAAAAGTAGAGAAAAAAGAAATAGAAAAAGAAGTAGTGTTTGAAATTACCCCTCAGTTGGAAAATGTAAGCACTGAAAAAACCATTGCAGAAAGCGTACCTGAAAAAATTGTGTATAATTTGGAAGAAAAAGCTCCTGAAAAAACAGCTCAAGATTTGAAAAAATTAGAGGAAGAAATTGCAAAGCAAGAACTAAAACGCAAAGAAGAAGAATCTGCCAAAAAACGAATAGAAATTCTCAAATCTTTAAGCAACTCTTACGAAAACTCTTCCGAAGACATCAAATATAAAAGTGATGTACCCGCTTTCAAACGCAGAGGAATAGAACTAGAAGAGGTCAAACTTTCAGACAAGGAAGTTTCTCGGTATAGCTTAGACGGCGACAATCAAATTACCACCAATAACAAGTTTTTTACTGATAAACCTGATTAAAATTCGCTAAAAGCCTGTAAGAAAATGAAAATCTTACAGGTTTTTTTCTAAACTTTGCAGAGCTATCCAAGCCATAAGCCCCGCACCTATTTCAAGAGCTTGCTCATCAATATCAAAAGTAGGTGTATGCACCCCCGAAACAATGCCTTTGGCTTCGTTGCGAGTGCCTAAACGATAGAAACAGGCATCGGCTATTTGCGAATAATAAGCAAAATCCTCTGCCGCAAGCCAAATATCCAAATCCACTACATTTTCTTTACCCAAATACGTTTCCGCCCAAGATTTTGCTTTTTGCGTAAGCAAGGGATTATTTTTCAGAAAAGGATAGCCTCGCCTTACTTCAAACTCGCATTTTCCCCCCATTGCTTCGGCGATGCTCTGAGCCATTTTTACCATTTTTTCGTGGGCTGTATTTCGCCAAGTTTCATCAAAGGTTCGGAAAGTACCTTCTAAATACACTTCATTGGGCAAAATATTCGTTGCTCCACTTGCAATTACCTTTCCAAAAGAAAGCACTGATGGAATTTTGGGTGGTGCATTCCGACTGACAATCTGTTGCAGAGCCACTACAATATGCGATGCAATCAGTACGGCATCTATACAATTTTCGGGCATAGCGGCGTGTCCGCCTTTTCCTATTACCTTTACATAAAGCTCATCAGCACTTGCCATATACATACCCTCACGAAACCCTACTTTGCCTACAGGCAAAAGCGGCATTACGTGTTGCCCAAAAACTGCCTGCGGTTGCGGATTTTCAAGTACCCCTTCTCGTATCATTAGCGAAGCTCCACCGGGTATTTTTTCCTCCCCGGGCTGGAAAATCAGCCGTACAGTGCCTTCAAAATGGCTTTTCAATTCCTGTAAAATTTTAGCACAACCCAAAAGTGAAGCTGTATGCACATCGTGTCCGCAGGCGTGCATTATCCCCTCGTTTTGAGATTTGTAAGGAACATCATTCTGCTCTACAATGGGTAAAGCATCTATATCAGCACGCAAAGCTATGGTCTTGCTATCAGGATTTTTCCCGCGAATAGTAGCTACAATTCCTGTGCCTGCTACTCCCGCCTTGAATTCTATATCATAGCTTTTCAGATGCTCTGCAATGTATTGGGCTGTTTTGTACTCCTGAAAAGAAAGTTCGGGGTGAGCGTGTAAATGCCTACGATGCCCTTGAATTTCAGCAAAATATGTTTTCGCTAAATTTTGTACAACTTCGGGATTGATGTTCATAGCAATCTGTATTTTGCGAAAAAACAAAAATAAAACCTCATAAACAACAAAATTACGAGGTTTTTGAAAAGAAACTTATCAGTACGTATGTACGCTCAAAAAGTTCAAAGGTTCAAAGGTTCTAAAGTTCAAGGGTTCAATGGTTGAAAGTTTGAGACAAATATCTTAAAATGCTATTTCCTGCTTCTTAATTCCTGTTCATTACTTTTTTTCTAAAAACTCAAAGAGTTCTTTGCGTGCTTCGTTGGTTTTCAGACTGCGAGAAACTTTGGTATAATATTGATAGCGGTCATAAACATAATCGTAAGCAAATTTAGCAAGCTCAAGACGCTCTTTTTCAAAACCAATAAGAGCTACCATTTCAGCTACTTGTTCGGAAGAGAAATACCCCGTGTTTTTCATTGAAAATTTAGCAATTCGCAATTTCTCCTCATCATTTGTTTCTTCTTTCATATTACGTTTTATTTCCTCAAACTCACTATCCAAAACACGCATAGCGTAGCGGTCAGTGGGCATAGGTTGTTCAGATTTATTGGCTTCAGGCTGGGTTTGTGGCTCAGGATTAGGTTTCTGTGTAGGATATTCTGGCTCCTCGCTTGGTTCTTCCCTGCGTGGATTAGGAAATGTCGGAAAAGGGTTGCGAAAAATTGGCTCGGGAAAACGAAAAATTCCCGTAAAGTCATTCAAACCTTGCAGACTTAACCTGTATTTGCCTCGTTTTTTACGAAGCACAAAAGAAAGATTGTTCAAGCCAAGCAAAGGTATTTTTTTCTCCAAAACAATAGGCTCTGTTTGGGGATTGATAACTATTTTTATCCAATAGAATCCGTCCCAAAGATTATCGGCACGAGCATACAGCGAAGGAGTAGTATTGATAAGATTTCCGTTGATATACATCAGAAACGGCTCACCTTCAATGCTTTGCACAGCAATAGACGAAAACTGCCCAAAACAATGAGATACTCCCCAAAAAAACGAAGCTATTAGTAAAGTTTTTAGCATAAATAGGTGTATTTAGAAAAAACACCTTCAAATTT
Source organism: uncultured Cytophagales bacterium (assembly GCA_964654605.1). Lineage (GTDB taxonomy): Bacteria > Bacteroidota > Bacteroidia > Cytophagales > Thermonemataceae > Raineya. The sequence goes on from CAZZLW010000011.1 coordinate 9,833, forward strand.
GATACCAAATTTAGCAAAAATCTTTTGATTTCCAAGATTTTTAGCTCACTTTTTCCTGAAAAGATTTCAGGCGTTCTTGCATAAAATTTTTGAAAAAACCGCTATCCTCTTTATCCAAAAAAACGACTTCCAAACCTATACAAAAAACACGATTTTTATATTTCTCCGCAAAATTCATTTTTTGCAGTTTTACAGCATCTTTTTCGGTGCAAAGAAGAAAGGTATCAGGGTTTTGCTCCAAAAACTCACTAAAAATGGCTATATCTTGCTTACTGAAAAAATAATGGTCAGGAAAAACGAAATGTTTTTGTACATTGAACTGCCCCTGCATATCTCTTTCAAAATAATGAGGCTGGGCTATTCCTGAAATCAAGGCTACCTTTGATAAAAGGGTTTCGCTTTGGTTAAAAATGTTGCGGGGTTTTCCATACCTAAAATGTGTAAAAAGCACCCTGCAAGCAGGGGCATATTTTTGTATATTTCGCCTGATATTTTCCTTTTCTGTTTTTGAAACTTGTTGTGGGCATTTGGTTACGATAATCAAATCGGCTCTGCGGGCTTGTTTGCGGCTCTCGCGAAGCCTACCCACAGGGAGAAGGCAGTCTTGATAGAACAAATTTTTGTAGTCGGTAAGTAAAATTTGAATGTGAGGTTTTACGCTTCGGTGTTGAAAGACATCATCAAGCAAAATCATTTGCGTTTCGGGGTGTAAAGCCAAGAGTTCGGGTATTGCTAAAATTCTCTCTTCGCCCACACAAACCTTGATTTTATTCCCAAATTTGGCGTACAATTGCAAAGGTTCATCTCCTATTTCTTGGGCAGAACTTTGAGGGGTAGCCAAGCGAAATCCTTTGGTTTTTCTGCCGTAGCCCCTGCTTAATGTGGCAATTTGATATTCTGATGAAAAGAGATGTATCAGATACTCAATAAAAGGTGTTTTACCTGTACCACCTACCCTCAAATTTCCTACACCAATAGTAGGTAAATCAAACTGAATGGATTTGAGCCTACCTGTATCATAAAGCCAATTTCGCAAATCTGTAATCCAGCCATATAGCACCGCCAAAGGAAAAAGTAAATATTGCATTGTATAAAATTTTGACAAAATTACGTTTTTCCAAAAAATTTTTGGCAAGAAATTTGTGTGTTAATTTAATGTTAATTATTTTTGTACTCTACTTTAACAAAAAAATGATGGTTTCACCAATTAACTGATTTTATGCGAAATGAAAAACACAGAAAAAAAGCTCTTTTTGGTCAATGGTGTGTGGCTGGTAGCCCCCGAAAATAGCTTGGCAAATGCTGAAAGCCTTGAAAGGTTCTACAAACGCCAAAAGCTATTTATTCGTTGGGCGAAGCGTTTTATGGTAGGTCCTGTACTGGGCTTGATGATTGCCTTTGTGTTTTTACAAATGCAACAACCCTTGTGGATTAGTGCAATCATAGGAAGTATTGTAGGCGTTGGTGGGCTGATTGCTCCCTTCAAATACGTCAAAAATTCCTATTGGCTTGTGCTGGTTATTTTGTACGGATTTTTGATAAGTCAGATGATTGTAGGTAGATTTTAGAAAACTTCGCAAATAGCTCCAAGACCTATAAGAGTATCATTGAAATCTTATAGGTCTTGTTTTTCGCAAATAAATTTTCGTTTATTTGCAGAAAACTTCGCCATAATGAATGTTAATTCAGAATTTGCCCTTATTACTGGTGGCAGTCAGGGATTAGGAAAAGCTATTGCAGAAAATTTGGCTCAAAGAAAGATTCCTATCATTTTAGTAGCCCTACCTGAAAAAATATTAACGGAAACAGCTCATTACTTGCAAAATACTTACCAAGTAGAAGTACAAACCTTAGGAATTGACCTTACCGAGCCCAATGCTCCTGAAAAGGTTTTTGAATTTGTGCAAAGCAATAATTTCAAAGTAAAATACCTCATCAACAATGCAGGCATAGGTTATACGGATAAGTTTGAGCGACTTTCTACAACATTCTTGGACAAATTATTAAAAATCAATACGGTGGCTATTACGCAACTGACAAGGCTATTTATTCCTACACTTGCCGAAAATAGCCCCGCTTACATTCTGAATGTTGCCAGTATGGCAGGTCTTTTCACAATGCCCTACAAAGCCGCTTATTCAGCTTCCAAACACTATGTTATAGAATTATCCTTTGCTTTGCGTGAAGAGTTAAAGGATAAAAATATCAGTGTAACTGTTGTATGCCCAGGTGGTATAACCACCAATCCCGAAGTTTTGGAAAGAGTAGAGCAAATGGGTAAATTGGGCAGAATACTAACCGCAAGCCCCGAGTTTATCGCCAAAGTAGCCGTAAAGGCAATGATAAACCAGCGAAAATTTGTTGTTCCCAAATGGCAAGTAAAACTATACAGCTACCTTCGTTGGATTTTTCCTAAAACTTGGCAAGCCAAAATTATCGCCAATGCTTTAAGAAAGAAAGTGCAATAAGATTAAAAAGAGTTTCAGTATTGGCAAATTTCAAGCAACCATAGGCTTAATTTCTCATTTTACCCTTTGGATTTGTGGGAAAAGATTGTTAGGTTTGTTCCTTAAACGTGAAAAAATATGAAGATAAATCAGGAAATTTTATCCAACATTGCACACCTCGCTCGCTTAGAAATTGAGCATAGCCGCGAAGAAACTATGATGAACGAACTGAGTAAAATTCTCACTTGGATGGAAAAACTCAATGAAATTGATACCAACCACGTAGAACCTCTTACACATATTTCTACTGAAATCAACATTTTCAGAGAAGATGAGCCAATGCCCTCTCTTGATCACGAAAAGGCACTACTCAATGCACCTAAACGTGATGCAAACTATTTCCGTGTTCCAAAAGTTATAGAGTAAGATATTTTTTTGCGAAAATTTAGACCATAGATGTATGGAATTTGAATTGGATATATTACCACTTTCCGTATGGCTTCCTCACCAAGAAGCTGCTATCATTGCAGGACCTTGCAGTGCTGAAACCGAAGAGCAACTCGTTGCAACTTGTCTGCAACTAAAAGATTTAGGCGTGAGTGCCTTGCGTGCAGGTATTTGGAAGCCTCGCACAAGACCGGGTAATTTTGAAGGACACGGCGAAATAGCTTTGCCTTGGGTGCAAACCGTCAAGAAACTCGTAGATTTGCCTTTTGCCATTGAAGTTGCAACACCTCAACATATAGAGCTTGCCTTAAAGTATGGTGTAGATATTCTCTGGATTGGAGCAAGAACTACGGTCAATCCTTTCAATGTACAAGATTTGGCAGATGCCTTGCAGGGCATAGATGTTCCTGTAATGATAAAAAACCCCGTCAATCCTGATTTGGCTCTATGGATTGGAGCGATTGAGCGTATTCATAAAGCAGGAGTTCGTAAAATAGCGGCAATTCATAGAGGCTTTTCTTCTTTGCAAGAAAGCAAATATCGCAATCCGCCCAACTGGCAAATTCCTTTGGAACTCAAAAGAATTTTCCCTCATTTACCGCTGATTTGCGACCCCAGCCACATCACAGGCGATAGAAAAATGGTTGCCAAAGTAGCCCAAAAAGCTCTTGATTTAAACTACGATGGCTTAATGATAGAAACGCACATCACCCCCGACAAGGCTTGGAGTGATGCTAAACAACAAGTAACCCCCAGCGAATTGGAAGAAATGATTCATTCTTTCAATTTTAGAAAGCAAAAAACGGACGATATTGAGTTCAACAATCGCCTTGATGAGCTACGCAAGCAAATTGATGAACTAGACAGAGAACTCGTAGAAATTTTGGCTACTCGTATGTACTTGGTAGAGCAAATAGGTGAGTACAAAAGAGAAAACAATATCAGCATTTTTCAGATAGAACGATGGGACGAAATATTCCGTACTCGCCCCCAATGGGCAGAAAAAATGAAACTCAACAAAGAGCTTATTCAAGAAATTTACAAGCTCATTCACGTAGAATCTATTCGCAAGCAAACCGAAGTAATGAGTAGGTTAGCTGAAAAAGTATAAAAATCAAAAAGCAACTCTGATAAGAGTTGCTTTTTTAATGTTCCACGTGGAACATATTTTTTTGCCAAGATTAAAGTGATTTTTAGATTGAGGAAATTGTTTTTAGCTTTTCAAAAAATCAATTTAGCTCGCTATATTTTCCCAATGTTCCACGTGGAACATCAAGCCGTTTTGCTTTGATAAATTTCAGCAATTTTTTGTAGAGCAAAATCAATATCTGCTTGGGTATTCATACGGCTAAAAGAAAAACGCACCGCAGGACGTTCAGGTGGAGTATTAAGAGCCTGTAAAACGTGTGAGCGGCTTTCTGAACCCGAAGAGCAAGCACTCCCCCCCGATGCCGAAATGCCCGCAATATCCAAATTAAAAAGCATCATTGCCCCTATTTCCGAAGCAGGAAAGCTAACATTCAAAACCGTGTAAAGACTTTTTTCTATATCTCCGCTCATTCCATTAAATTGAATATCCTCTATTGCTTCTTGCAAGCCTTTTATCATTCTTTGCTTTAAGGCTTTGATGTAATTCTGATGAGCAGGCATATCCTGATAGGCAAGTTCAAGAGCTTTGGCAAGCCCAATGATGCCCGCCACGTTTTCAGTGCCGCCACGCATATTTCTTTCTTGCGAACCGCCTGTAATGTATGCGTGAATTTTAGATTTTTGACGAATAAACATAAAACCAACGCCTTTGGGTCCATGGAATTTGTGAGCGGCACCTACCAAATAGTCCAAAGGTGTTTCTTTGAGATGATGAGGATAATGACCCATTGTTTGCACGGTATCGGAATGAAAGTAGGCTTTGTAGTGCTTACACATTTCGGCTACTTCTTGCAGGGGCAAAAGATTGCCAATTTCATTGTTGCCGTGCATCAGCGAAACCAAAGCATTCGGATATTTTTGTAATAAATTTTCCAAAGAAGCCAAATGAACATTCCCTTTTTCATCTAAATCTACATAGTGCAGAGGCAAATGTTTGCTACGGCTGATTTCTTCTAATGTATGCGAAACAGCGTGATGTTCAATCGGAGAAGAGATGAGATGTTCTATTTTCATTGTTTCTACTGCTCCCCATAAAACACAATTATCAGCTTCTGTGCCACCCGAAGTAAAAAAAATTTCCGAAGGACTTGCATGCAATAGCTCGGCAATGGTTTTTCGGGCTTTTTCAATTTCAGCTCTTACTTGCCTGCCGTGCCAATGCGTAGAAGAGGGATTGCCAAAGTTTTCGGTTAGGAAAGGGAGCATTGCTTCAATAACGGCTTTATCCAAAGGAGTGGTAGCGGCGTTGTCCAAATATACTCGCATAAAAATCTTGTTTTTATGCAAACCTACTCAAAAAAATCCAATTTTCAAAAACTCTTTGAGAGATTAAAAATTTCCATTTCATCAGTTCAAATATTTTGTTTTTTTGAATAAAATTTGCAACTTGCTCTAAAAAAGGTTTTATGCTCAATATTTTAGAACAAATCGTTGTTTTCAAACGCACTGAAATTTCCTTGCGAATGACGCATTACCCCGAAAGCAAATGGGAAAATACACCTGAATATGTGCGTAAATGTTTTTCTTTGAAAGAATTTTTACGCAAAGAAAATGCCTCTCAAATTATAGCAGAATTCAAACGGCAATCACCTTCCAAAGGCATTATCAATAATAAAGCGGGGGTAGTAGAAACTACACGTGGGTATGCACAGGCAGGAGCAAGCGGACTTTCTATTCTGACTGATAAAAAATTTTTTGGTGGCTCGGTACAAGATTTGCAAATCGCCCGAGCAGGTCTGGAAGTGCCTATTTTGCAAAAAGACTTCATTCTCACTACTTACCAAATTACTGAAGCCAAAGGAGCAGGTGCTGATGTTATTTTACTAATTGCCGCTATCCTCACCGAAGGACAAATCCGAGAACTCTCACAATTTGCACAAGAATTGGGTATGGAAGTTATTTGCGAGGTTCATAACGAACAAGAATTGCAGAAAGCCCTTGTGCCTACGGTAGATATTATTGGCGTAAATAACCGAGATTTGCGAACTTTCCGAACCAACTTGGAAATTGCTAAAAATTTGGCAGATAAAATTCCTTCGGAGTTTCTCAAAATCGCTGAAAGCGGCATTGAAAAAGTGGAAGATATTGTAATGCTAAGAGAGTTTGGATATGAAGGTTTTTTGATAGGTGAAAGTTTTATGCAGCACGAAAAGCCCGCCACCATACTTGCCGAATGGGTACAAAATTTGCCCCCTTTGCCCAAAAAAGCTATTGCAGAAAGTTCTGATATAGGAATGGAAGAAAGTAATCAAACTTCGCAAGATGAGCCAAACTAAAACCAAATTGAATAGTACGCAAAATCAGAAGGGAGCGGTGAAATACTCACTGCTTTCCGTAGCAAAAATGCTTATTTTATTTTTACGCCTTACAAGTGAGCAGACCTCTCTGCTTTTCAAACGTAAAATTGAGGGAAAAAGAACCATTAGCGAATGGCTTAGGCTCTTTGAACAACTTGCCGAATTTGATAAACACGCTGATAATAGCCGAAAAGTGTTTATTATGCACGTATGGATAGGAGTAGTGCTCAGTTTTTTTGCAATGGTAATAATTATAGGAGTAGAAAATACCGCTTTGCTGGATATATTATGGCGAGTAGTGCTTCTTTTTCTACTCCTACACTTGCTTCCCTATTGGATATTGAAAAAATTTGATTTAAGCAATCGCTTACGAACCTTCTTTGTGCCATTGCTCAAAATACTTGCTCGCGAAAGTGAAGAGCAAAGCCTTCTGACACTGACAATGGAGCTTGCTTCCTCAGAAAATAAAAAATTTTTGACATCAAATACTCGTACCCCACCTAAAAAAGTATTTTCTTGGAGCAAGATATGGTTAGGGCTAATTATTGTAAATATTATAGCATTTTTTTGGGTGATGAGCATTGAACCTGGCGAAGGCTTCTATTTTGTATTTGCCTTTATTTTTTTGTTCATTGCCTTCGCTGTGTCAGTAGCATTGAAAACATATCCCATCGTAATTACAAAAATCTATACTTATCCTTGGCTTATTTTTTCTCTAAAAATGGCTGATGATACCACGCTTGCCGTAGAAATGACAGATACCCTGATAGTACGAAAAGTACATAAAAAAAACTTTCGGGGAAAAGTAAAAACAAAAGTAAAAAAAATCATAAGACGCCGAGATAAAATTACTATTAGCTTTGAAAAAGATGAGTACGAAGTGGCTAAAGCACAAAATATTTCAAACGAAAAATCCAAGAAAAAAGATGTTTTGCTCAATAAAAGCAATGAAAAAAGACACGTGTTTCGGATAGAAAATAGAGAAAAAATTCTTGTAAAAAACGATACAGACACTGAACCCTCTTTGCAAGCCTTTCTTGCAAAAATTGCAAAAGCATACCAAACAATGAAACCTATTGAAAACTAAAATGCAGGAAAAAAATTATTCCGCTAAAAACGCCCTCTCCGTTTTATTTCTAACCATTTTCATAGACTTACTCGGCTTTGGGGTTATCATTCCTATACTTCCCAATTTTGCCCGTGCTTTACAGGCAAGTTCTTGGCAAATAGGCTTTTTGGTGGCATCGTATTCTTTAATGAACTTTATTTTTGCACCATTTTGGGGAGCATTGAGCGATAAAATGGGCAGAAAGCCCGTCATTCTGATTAGTGTAGCTCTTACAGGAGTTGCCTATATTGTTTTTGCATATAGCCATACGCTTTGGCTTTTGTTTGCTTCACGCATCATTGCGGGGATAGGTTCGGCAAATATTGCCGCCGCACAAGCCTATATCGCCGATATTTCCGAACCCAGCAAACGAACTAAAAATTTTGGCATTATCGGAGCGGCTTTTGGCTTGGGGCTTATCATAGGTCCTAGCATCGGAGGTATCCTGAATGATGCCTACGGCATTGTAGCTATTGGGTGGTTTGTTGTTTTACTTTGTGGAGTAAATCTTTTGATAGCTTTTTTCTTTTTACCTGAAACTATTTCTGAAAAGAATATCGGTAAAAAATTGAAAATCAATCCATTAAGCGACCTTCGTTTGGCTCTACGTCGTAAAGACATCAAAGGGCTTCTGTGGCTTTCTTTTGTATTTATTGCCGCCTTTATGATGATACAGCCTACGCTTGCTCTCCTGTGGAAAGAGCAAGCGGGTTTGAGTGATAAGCAAAATGGTTACGCTTTTGCGTTTATGGGGCTGGTTACGGCACTGATGCAAGGCGTATTTGTAGGAAAGCTAAACAAAAAATTCGGTGAATATCGTTTGCTCATTTTCGGCTGTATAGCCTTAGTGATAGCAGGTATCAGTTTTCCCCTATTTGCTTCTATGCGTTGGTTTATACCTTTCGAGCTTATAGCTATCATTTTTTCAGGAGTATCCAGTGGTTGTTTTACCCCTGCTCTCAATGCTTTGCTTTCACAAGCGGTTTCCGAACAAGAACAAGGACGGGTATTAGGTATCAATCAGTCTTTTGGAGCTATTGCTCGCATTGTAGGTCCCACACTTGGGCTCGCCATTTATGATGTAGATTTTCATCTACCTTATTGGGTTGCGGCGGTTGTGGCTATCTTGCTTTGGTATGCAGTGGCATTTTTGCCGAAAGTTTTACAGAAAAAAATCAGAACCTAATCCCTCTTTTCATTACAATCCAAATTACAAGCGGAGAGCCTAATAAGGAGGTTATCAGATTGATAGGCATAGAAAAATTTGCAAAGAGATTTTGTGCTAAAATATCACAGAAAAGTAAAACACTTGCTCCGAGCAGTGCAGAGGCAGGAAGCAAAACCCAATGGTTGGCAGTCCGAAAAATACTTCGTGAAAGATGAGGCACAGCCAAACCCACAAAACCAATTGGTCCGCAGAAAGCAGTAGTTACACCAGAAAGCACACTCACCAACACAATAAGAACCCAGCGAAGCCTGCGAACATTGACGCCCATACTTTGAGCATACATTTCACCCAAAAGCAAAGCATTGAGTTTTTGTATTTGGAAAAGAAGTAGAATAAAACTAATACCAATGGATATAGCAATAATGAAAACTTGCTCGTAATTGGTACTTGCCAAACTGCCAAAAGACCACCACAAAAAATCTCTAATTTGTTCGGGGCTACTCAAAAATTGCCATAAGCCAATCAAGGAAATTGCCAAACTGCCCAGCATCAAACCAATAATAAGCAGTGCCGTATTGTTGTTTGTAAAACGACTGATAAGCAGGATAAGTACCATTATTGCCATTGAGCCTATAATGGCAACTGTTGCAACGAGGCTATTGCCAATTATACCCAAATTTTGCAGAGCCGACCAAGAAACGCCCGAACTCAAAGTAATAGAAGCCACCCCCAAACTTGCCCCCGCCGAAACGCCCAACTCCGAAGGACTTGCCAAAGGATTGGCAAAAAACGTTTGCATAACAAGCCCCGCCACTGATAAAGCTACCCCTACCAAAATAGCTGTAAGAGCCTTGGGCAAGCGAAAAGCAAGCACAATATACGCCCAAGCGTTGTTTTCTTGTGAGCCAAAAAATGTTTTTAGAATTTCAGAAAGTGGAATCGCTACTGCTCCTGTGCTAATATTCACTAAAAACAATGTGAGCAGTAGCAAGCCCAAAAATAGCCAACCTAATAGCGAAAAGGTGGGTTTCAAATTGCTAATCATATTGAAACAAGGAAGGGCGAACTATTTTGCTCGCCCTTCATTACAAAACAAACCGAAAAAATTTATTTTTTGGGAGATTGCTTTTTAGCAAGTCTTTGATTGAATTTATCTACGCGTCCCGCAGTATCCACAAATACTTTCTTACCTGTAAAGAAAGGGTGAGAATGAGAACTGATTTCTACCTTAATTACAGGGTATTCTTTACCATCTTCCCACTTGATGGTTTCTTTGGATTTCATTGTAGAACGTGTAAGAAATTTGAAATCACTGCTCAAATCCCAAAAAACAACTTCACGATATTCGGGGTGAATGTCTTTTTTCATAACCAAATGCTTTTATGTTCCCAAAAATTAGGTTGCAAATGTAGCAATAAAAATTGGAATTGCCAAAAAAAAATTAAATATTTGAAGCCAAGCCCCAAAATTCTCGCTTATGATGGATTTGATGATTTTCTTCAATAGCCTTGATGATGAGCTTTGGCAAGATTGCAAAGAAGATGTAACCTGCATTTACAACCAAATTGCTATTCACGCTCATCAGTTTCCGAATTGGCAAGATGCTGATTTGGCAATTATCGGACTGATAGAAGAGCGAGGAACACAAAAAAATATAGGCGTAGCAGGTGCCGCCGATGCTTTTCGCAAACACTTTTACAAACTCCGAAAAAGTAAAGTCCCTTACAAAGTGGTAGATTTGGGAAATTTACGCTCCGCCCCCAGTTTGCAGGAAACATACCAAAGGCTTAAAGTAGTATGCGAATTGCTTCTTGCTGAAAACACAATCCCTATTCTGATAGGTAGCTCCAACGATATGATGATAGGACAATTTTGGGCATATCAGGGCTTAGAGCAACCCATTTCTATTGTAAATATTGATTGCACCGTAGATGTTGATGAACTGGACAATGAACCCAATAAAAAACATCTTTTGCAAATTCTTACGCACCAGCCCAATTATTTGTTCAATTTCAGCCAAATAGGTCATCAAGGCTATTTGTGTTCGGCAAGTTTTTTGGATATTTTTGAAAAAATGTATTTTGATGTCTATGGTGTCGGCAAAATTCGCGAAAATATCCTGAATGTAGAGCCTGTTATTCGCGATGCCGATATGGTAGCCATTGATATTTCTGCTATTCGCAAAGCCGATGCAGGAGCAAGCATCTATGCCCAACCCTTTGGGCTAAGCTCTGATGAAATGGCTCAATTTTGCTGGTATGCAGGTATCAGCCCCAAAGTAAGCTCTATTGGTTTTTATGAATACAATCCGCAATTAGATACACACGGACACAATGCCCAGGTTCTGGCAGTATTGGTTTGGTATTTTATTGAAGGCTTTTATCATCGCAAAAAAAAGTTGGATTTCAAAAGTGAGGGCGAGTTTCAAAAATTTATCGTGCCGCTTTCCGATAGTCTGAATGCCCCTACCCTCACCTTCTACAAGCAACTTTCTACGGGCTATTGGTGGCTGGAAGTCCCCTACACTACCATTCAGGTAGAGCCTGTGATGATAGCCTGCTCTTATCAAGATTATCTTTCGGCAGTAGAAGGGGGCATTATTCCTGATAGGTGGATAAGCACGCAAGCCAAATTGCCGTAGCGATTTTTAGCGAGATTACAAGGATTTGAAAGATTAACGTTTCTTACCTCAATAACAATCGGGTAGAAACGTTATATTTGTCCGAAATTAGTATCAATATGCCAATTTTTCAAAAAATTCCCTTACAAGAAACTCCTTTTTTTTCCAAAATTTTTTTGGATTATGTAAATCAGAACCCCATTTTAGAGCCTTTTTTTCAGTTTTTACCTCAAAAAGAAACTTTCAGGCAAATAATTGCTCAAAAACAATTTTCTGCGGAAAAAAGAGAAACTTTGCACAAGGTTCTGCAAAAACAATATCAGCAGATTTCCCTCACAGAAGCAGAAAAGCAAAATATTGAAGCCCTACTTTCTGAAAACACATTTACACTCACTACCGCTCACCAACCTTCTATTTTTTTTGGAGAGCTTTATTTTGTGTATAAAACGATTAGCACCATTCTTTTGGCAGAAATTCTACAAGAATTTTTGCCCGAATATCGTTTTGTACCTGTTTTTTGGCTTGGCTCCGAAGACCACGATTTTGCAGAAATATCGCATTTCAGGCTTTTTGGCAAAAAATATGAGTGGCACAGCAAGCAAAAAGGGGCGGTGGGCAAGATGAAAACAGACGAACTTGCAGAAATTCTCTCTGTGTTGCCCGAAAAAATTCCCATTTTTGAAAAGGCTTATACGCAATTTCCAACCCTTGCCCAAGCCACTCGCTACGCCTTGCACGAGTTTTTCGGGGAAAAAGGCTTGCTGGTTATTGATGGAGATGATGAGAAAGTCAAAAAATCTTTATTCCCAATCATAAAAAGCGAGCTTCAAGAACAAAAAACAGAGATTTTGGTCAAAGATACCTCTTTGCAACTCACACGCTTGGGCTATCACGCACAGGCACAAGCCCGACCTATCAATTTTTTCTATCTTGATGAAGGTTTGCGAGAAAGAATTGAACGCAAAGGAGATTTCTATGAGGTACTGCACACCAATTTGCGTTTTTCAGAAAAAGAGATTTTAGATTTAGCAGAAAAAAATCCTGAAAAATTCAGCCCAAATGCACTGCTACGTCCTATTTATCAGGAACTTGTTTTGCCTAATCTTGCCTATATCGGCGGACCTGGCGAAATTGCCTATTGGTTGCAACTCAAAAGCACTTTTGAGTATTTCAAGCAGGTAGAGCCAACCCTTGCAATGCCAATGCTACTGCCTCGTAATTTTGCTTTGGTGCTTACGCAAAATCAGTGTGAGAAAATGCAAAAATTACAGCTATCTGTTCAAGACTTTTTTCAAGAAGATAGCTTGCTCAAAAAGAAATTTTTATCCAAATACACGCAAAATGAATTTTCGCTTTTGCAAGAGCAAAAAGCCATTTCGCAAGCCTTTGAAGCAATCAAGAGCAAAACAGCAGAAATTGATAAATCCTTGCTTTCCGCAGTGGAAGCCGAAGAGCAAAAAACACTCAAAAGCCTTGAACACTTAGAAAAACGTATCCAGAAAGCACAAGAAAAAAAATACGAAATAGAAGTTCAACAAATGCTCTCACTCAAAGAAAAACTTTTTCCCGAAGGGGTTTTACAAGAACGCAAGGACAATTTCTTGAATTTTTACCTCAATCACGCAGATTTTTTAGACGATTTGCACCATATTTTTGAACCTTTCAGCAATGAACTTTACATTATTCAGATACGATAGTAGCCAAAAGTTCAGTGTTTTTATTATCTTATTACTTGCCATAGCAGGAGCCATCTGTTTGCAGGCGGGTTTTTGGGGCAAAAACTGGGTACTTTTGAGCTTTGTGGGCTGGGTATTTTGGTGGCAAGCCGAAAAAATTTTGGAAGCAACTTTTACAAAGAAAATTTTTCTTTGGCGATTGCTCGGAGCATTTTTCTTTCTACTCGTTTGGAACGTAGTAGCTACTTGGTGGGTGCGTATTACGGGGGCTTTATGGGTCATAAGCACTGCCAATAGCCTTGTAATGCTTGTGGCACTTATTTTTTGGTGGTGGGTGCGAAAATTTTTTTCAGAAAAATACCAAAAATGGATATTTGTTCCTATTTGGATAAGTTTTGAGTTTGCTCATCATCAGTGGCAACTGACTTGGGTATGGCTCACTTTGGGAAATACTTTTTTGTATCGGAATGAGTGGGTACAATGGTACGAATACACAGGCGTATGGGGCGGCTCTCTTTGGATTTTATTAATGAATGTACTTTTTTGGAACTTGAAAGAAGGTTTTTCCATAAAAAAAATAATCGTTTGTGCCATTGCATTAGTCGTTCCTTTTGGCTTTTCGTGGTTTTTGCAAGGACAAAAAATCTCAGCTTTGCAAAAGTTGAATGTGGTACTTGTTCAGCCCAACATTGACCCCTTTACTGAAAAATTCAGCGATTGTCCCCGCTTCATACCCTTTGCCAAGCAGGCACAAATTTTAGCAGATTTAACTTTGCAAAAGTTTGATAAAACCACCGATTTAGTCGTTTTTCCTGAAACGGCTCTTGATGAAAATTTTGACGAACGCTTGGTACGAAAATATCCTACTTTTCAAAAAATTGATAGCCTGCAAAAAAAATTAAATGTACCGATACTTCTGGGGGTTTCTACTCGGATTTTTACCAAAGAAAAAAGCAGTCCTACGAGCCAATACGCACCTCTTGCACACTCCTATTACGAGGATTTCAATACGGCATTGCTTTTGCAAAAAGACACTATGTTTTGGTATAAAAAAATGATACTTGTTCCCGGTGTTGAAACCATTCCTTTTCCCGAATACACTATTTTTCTGAAAGATTTTATCAGCGATATTGGTGCTTCGTTTTTTTTGCTAGGTACGGGAAAAGAAATTATCAATTTCCCTACTCCAAAAGCACAAGTTGCTCCAATTATTTGTTATGAATCTATGTATGGCGAGTTTGTAAGCCAATTTGTAAAAAAAGGTGCAGATTTGCTATGCACCATTACCAACGATGGCTGGCTCGGCGATACCCAATGGGAGCAACATCACTTGTATTTGGGAGCCTTGCGTTGCATAGAAACTCGCCGAGAAATGTTGCATTGCTCTAATATGGGAGCTTCGGCAATTATTGACGTATGGGGCAAAGTAAGAAAAGAAATTCCCTATAACCAAAGAACTGCAATGAAAGAAATAGCTTTTACCTACTCAAAGAAAACCTTTTATGTGTGTTATGGAGATTTTCTGCCCCGAATAGCACTTGGCATAGTAGGAATTCTTTTTCTTTGGATTTTGGCAAACTTGTTCAGAAAAAAATCAAACAATAGGCTTTTATGAAAAACGCTATTCTCCTAAAAATCTGTATAGGGTTATTGTATTGGCAAAGTGTGCAAGCCCAAAGCCTTTCGGAGGCACTGAATACCCTTGAAAATGATAGCCTATTGAAACAAGGCTTTTTGGCATTTTGCCTAATGGACTCACAAACAGGCAAAGTGCTTGCTGAAAAGAATATGTTCAAAAAAATGAATGTAGCCTCTTGCCATAAATTATGGACAACCGCTACTGCTCTAGAAGTATTGGGAAAAGATTTTCGCTTTCAAACGCAACTGGCTTACAGCGGGAAAATAGAAAATAAAACACTCAAAGGCAATTTGTATATTCTGGGCGGTGGAGATGTTACTTTGGGCAGTGCCGATTTCAAAAATAATCTCTCCCAAGAGCAGATTTGGGAGCGTTGGTACAAAATTTTGCAAAGCAAAAATATTCAAAAAATAGAGGGACAAATCGTGGGCGTAGGTGCTTATTTTGAACAAAACGCCATTCCCGAAGGCTGGATAAAAGAAGACTTAGGTAATTATTATGGCTCTGCCGCCTATGGTTTGAACATCAGCGATAACGAATACAAATTACTCCTAAAACCTGCCTCTAAAATAGGTGAAAAAGCCGATATTCTCGGAACAGAACCCGCACTTCCTTTTCTGAAATTCAAGGGGCAAATTCTCACCGCTCCAAAAGGAACAGGCGACAATGCCTACATTGATGGCTATCCGTTTCATTACGAGTGTTTTGTCAGTGGCACTATTCCACAGCAGGAAAGTAGTTTTTTCATCAAAGGGGCTATGCCTAATCCGCCCTATACAACAGCATTTTTGTTCAATGATTTTTTGCAAAAAAAGGGACTTCACATCACGCAAGAACCAACATTCATCTTTGAGAGCCTCAATGAAAAGCTACTTGTTTTAGATAGTTTAGCCTCGCCTAAACTTGCCGAAATAGTCAGAGAAATCAATCTGTATAGTGTAAATCTTTATGCCGAAGGACTTTTCAAGCAGTTGGGAAAATATTGGGGCAAAGAAAACCAAGCAGGAGAAAAAATATTGGAATTTTGGCAAAAAAAAGGCATTGAAATCAAAGGATTAAACTTCAATGACGGAAGTGGGCTTTCTCGCCTCAATACTTCCACGGCTCATTCTATTTGCCAACTGCTTAGCAAAATGGCTCAAAACGATACTTTTTTGAAAAGTTTGCCACTGGCAGGCGTATCGGGAACGCTTACGGGTTTTGCTAAAAACACCATTTTACAAGGAAATCTACAAGCCAAAACAGGTAGTATGCGAGGCGTGATAGCACTTGCAGGTTATTTTAGCACTAAAAAAGGCGAAAAACGTTGTTTTGCAATCATTGCGAACCAATACGAAGGTAAATATGCCTCTATGCGTAGCAAATTTGAGAAAATATTGCTCAAAGCCGCCGAGTAACGAGGTAACAGGAAACAAGAAGCAAGAAACAGAATTTGGAACAATTGGATATTTAGACGGAGTAAAACTTTTAATTCAAACCTTTGAACCTTTACTTTTTGAACGTAAATAGTTACGAAATTTTAGCTTACTCCTCAAAAAAATTACGGACAAGATTTTTTATTTTGTGAAAACCTTTGAAAAAAATCTGTAATTTGTATTTTTGAAGCAAAATATTCGCATTTATGGCAAAAAAAGAAAAAGACAAAGCGATTGTAGTGCCAACTGACCAGAAAAGTAAATTGGAGGCACTCAAAACCACAATGGAAAACATTGAAAAAGCATACGGAAAGGGAGCAGTGATGAAACTTAGCGATGAAAAAGTAATGGACGTAGAAGTTATTTCCACAGGTTCGCTAAGCGTAGATTTGGCTTTGGGGGTAGGCGGTCTGCCAAAGGGTAGAATTATAGAAATATTTGGTCCAGAGGCTTCGGGAAAAACGACATTAGCTATTTACACCATTATTGAAGCACAAAAGGCAGGAGGTATTGCGGCATTCATTGATGCCGAACACGCTTTTGATAGGTTTTATGCCGAAAAATTGGGTATGGACCCCGAAAAAGTCATTATCTCTCAACCTGATAGCGGTGAGCAGGCTCTTGAAATTGCTGAACAACTCATACGTTCAGGAGCTATTGATATTGTTGTAATTGACTCTGTTGCCGCTCTTGTTCCCAAAGCTGAAATAGACGGCGAAATGGGCGATAGCAAAATGGGCTTGCAAGCTCGCCTGATGTCGCAAGCTATGCGAAAACTCACCAGCCTCATTTCTAAAACAAATTGCTGCTGCATTTTTATCAACCAACTTCGCGATAAAATTGGCGTAATGTTTGGTAGCCCCGAAACTACTACGGGCGGTAATGCTCTGAAATATTATGCCTCGGTACGTATAGATATTCGCAAAATTGGGCAACTCAAAGATTCTGACGATAACCCCATTGGCAGTAAAACACGCGTAAAAATTGTAAAAAATAAAGTAGCTCCCCCTTTCAAGCAAGTAGAGTTTGAAATACTTTACGGAAAAGGCATCAACAAAATAGGCGAAGTAGCAGAACTGGCAACAGAACTGGATATTTTGAAAAAATCGGGGGCTAATTACTACTACAACGGAACTAAAATTGCTCTCGGCAAAGATAAACTCCAAAAAACTTTGGAAGAAAATCCCGAATTGGTAGAAGAATTGAAGCAAAAAATTAAAGAAAAAGTAGCATCAGGTGCCAAAATCGGGGAAATCACAAGCGAAGAGAAAGCCAAAGTGAAAAAAGAAGAGCAAGATGCCGAAACAGAAGTAAAAGAATTGGAAAGCGAAGAGTAAAAATCACTTAAATGCCTTTTAATGCTCATTAAAAGGCATTCAAAAACCTTGAAAGAATGATAGTCTATAACGTTACGGTAAATATTGATAAAAATATCCACGAGGAGTGGCTCAATTGGATGCTCAACCAGCATATTCCTGATGTAATGCGTACAGGCTGTTTTCTGGAAAATAAAATTATGCGTTTGCTTACAGAAACCGAAAACGATGGTTTTACGTATGCCTTTCAGTATATTTGTGCCTCAATGCAGGATTTAGAACGCTATCAGAAAGAGTTTGCTCCCAAACTCCAAGCCGAACATTCTGAGCGTTACAAAGATAAATTTGTGGCTTTCAGAAGCATTTTGGAAATAGTGCAATGATAGATTTGCAACATTTCTAACTTAAAACACCTCTACGCTATGTTATTTTCGGAAATTCTTTTGTACGCAACGGCTTCGTTTGCGTTGGTTCAAATTTTGTACCTATTGTTTTTTTTCTTACGGATTCTGTTTCATAAAACCAAAAAAGAAATTGATTTTGATTTCCAAAAGCCTGTATCTGTTATTGTAGCGGCACACAACGAACTGGAAAATCTGAAAAAACTTTTACCCATTTTGTACAGACAAAACTACCCTGAATTTGAAATTATTGTTGCAAACGACCGCTCCTCTGATGAAACAGAGTTTTTTTTACGAGATGAGCGACGAAAAGAGCCTCGCTTGCGGGTTTTACACATAGACCACACCCCCGACCACATTAGCCACAAAAAATATGCTCTTACGCTTGCTATTCGTGCCGCTAAATACGAGCATCTGCTCTTTACAGATGCCGATTGCCTACCCAATTCCGAAAATTGGATTGCCCTTATGGCACAAGAATTTTCAAAGGAAAAACAAATTGTTTTGGGCATTTCCCCTTACCAAAAAGAAAAAGGCTTTCTGAATTGGCTCATACGTTATGAAACATTTTTTACGGCTATTCAGTATATTAGTTATGCTTTGGCAAAATTGCCTTATATGGGCGTAGGAAGAAACCTTGCCTACTGCAAAAGTTTGTTTCTTGCAAGCAAAGGCTTTCAAAATCATCTGAAAATTGTAGGGGGTGATGATGATTTATTCGTTAATGCCAATGCAAACGCTTCTAATACCAGTGTTTGTACGCACTTGCAGGCACAAGTTTTTTCTGTACCCAAACGAACTTGGAAGGCTTGGTTTCGGCAGAAAAAAAGACATTTGAGCGTTGGAAAATTTTACCGAAAAAAACATCAGTTTTTTTTGGCACTACAAAATGGCACTCACGTACTATTTTGGTTAGCTTTTGCGTTATTAGCAAGTGTATATCCTTTTCAAAAAGAAACTTGGCAGTGGCAAGAAATTGCCTTGTGGGGAATTTGCGGCTTTCGGCTTATTTTTTGGACTTTGGTACAATACTTGAACGCAAAAAAATTGTATTTTGTTTCTGCTTTTGTAGGCTGGTGGGTGTATGATTTTTTGTATGTGTTTTTTATCGTATTTGTAGGCATAAAATCGTATTTCAGCAAACCTGAACAATGGATTTAGACGAGAACAAAGAACCTACCGAAGATTTTGAATTTGAAAACCCTCGGGTTCAGAAAGAGTTTGAGCTTATTCGGAAGGCTCAACAAGGCGACCACAATGCAATGACAACGCTTATGAAGCGTTACAATAAGGCTTTGTATTATGTAATTCTCAAAATTGTTCGCAATGTAGATGATGCCGAAGATATTACCGTGGAAACTTTTGTAAAAGTTTTTCAGAATTTAGATAAATTTCGCTTTGAACACCCTTTCAGCTCTTGGCTTTTCAGAATAGGAACAAACCACTGCATTGATTTTATACGCCGAAAAAAACGCGTAGAAGTCATTAGCATTGAACAATTTATGAAAAAAACCGATGAAAAGAAACCCGACAAAGAAGAAACCAATGATGTAATTGATGAAGCCCAAAATATTGAAGAAAACTCTATCCGAAGCCAACAAATAGAAGTTTTGCGTTTGCTTATCAATAAATTACCTACCAACTATCGTAAAGTGCTTACCTTACGCTATTTTGAGGATATGGACTATCAGCAAATTGCTGATGAACTGGATATCCCGATGGGCACCGTGAAAGCCCAACTTTTCCGAGCTAAAGAACTGCTCAACGAACTTATCCGCAAACACGAAAATTTAGGCTAATTCTACGAAATTTTAGTAACTTTGCGTGTTGTTTCACGTGAAACAAATTTTTTATCGCACCTAAATTTTTATGCAATGTTTCCTGAATATGATGTGATTGTAGTAGGAGCAGGACACGCTGGCAACGAAGCCGCCGCCGCCGCCGCTGCAATGGGTTCAAAAGTGCTTCTGATAACAATGAATATGCAGGTTATTGGGCAGATGTCTTGCAATCCTGCTATGGGGGGAGTTGCCAAAGGGCAAATTGTAAGAGAAATAGATGCTCTTGGAGGACTTTCAGGAATTATTACCGATAAAACCGCCATTCAGTTTCGTATGCTCAACCGCTCCAAAGGTCCTGCAATGTGGAGCCCTCGTAGCCAAAACGATAGAATGCGTTTTGCAGAAGAATGGCGTTTGGCTTTGGAGGCTATCGGTAACCTTGATTTTTGGCAAGATATGGTTACGGGGATACTCGTAAAAGATAAAAGAGTAGTAGGCGTAAAAACCAGTATGGGACTGGAAATTCGGAGCAAAGCCGTTATCCTGACCAGCGGAACATTCCTAAATGGTGTCATACATATTGGCGAAAAACGCTTTGGGGGTGGCAGAACAGGTGAAAAAGCCGCCACAGGCATCACCGAACAACTCGTAGAACTGGGTTTTGAAGCAGGCAGAATGAAAACTGGCACCCCCCCACGCCTTGACGGCAGAACCATCAACTATCAAGCAATGGAAGAGCAACCCGGCGACGAAAAACCTGAACGGTTTTCTTTTCTGGATACTCCATTGCTTGAAAAACAATTAAGTTGCTGGATAACTTATACCAATCACGAAGTTCACGAAATTTTACGAACAGGTTTTGATAAATCGCCAATGTTTACGGGCAGAATACAAGGCGTAGGTCCTCGGTATTGCCCTTCGGTTGAAGATAAAATCAATCGCTTTGCAGATAAAGAGCGACACCAAATTTTTATAGAACCCGAAGGCTGGCAAACCGTAGAGGTGTATGTCAATGGGTTTTCTACTTCCCTGCCCGAAGATGTGCAATATAAAGCTATTCGCAAAATACCCGGATTGGAAAATGTGAAAATGTTTCGCCCTGGCTATGCCATAGAATACGACTACTTCCCTCCTACCCAACTCAAACTTAGCCTTGAAACCAAATTGATTGAAAATCTCTATTTTGCGGGGCAAATCAATGGCACAACAGGCTACGAAGAAGCCGCCTGCCAAGGACTTATGGCGGGCATCAATGCTCATCTGAAAATCAAAGAACAAGAGCCTTTCATGCTTCAACGCCACGAGGCTTATATTGGCGTACTGATAGATGACCTTATCAACAAAGGCACCGAAGAGCCTTACCGAATGTTTACTTCTCGTGCCGAATACCGCTTGCTTTTGCGTCAGGATAATGCAGATAGCAGA
The DNA here is from genome assembly GCA_964654605.1 of uncultured Cytophagales bacterium. Taxonomy (GTDB): domain Bacteria; phylum Bacteroidota; class Bacteroidia; order Cytophagales; family Thermonemataceae; genus Raineya. Next base: position 30,722 of record CAZZLW010000011.1, read on the forward strand.
CTTACCAAATTAGGTTACAAAATCGGGCTTGCCTCTGAAGAGCGTTTGCAACGCTTAAAAAAGAAAGAAGAAGCCGTAGCTCATCTGCTCAACGACCTGAAACAGAAAAAAGTACAACCCGAGGACATCAACGGAGCCTTGGAGGCAATGGGAACTTCGCCTATTCGGGAGAAAATATCTTTTTACAATCTACTCAAAAGACCGCAAATTTCCTTGCAAGAACTCGGCAAAATGTACAAAGAGCTGGGCAATTATTTGAGCAAATATGATGAAAAGGAATTGGAACAAGCCGAAATTCAAATCAAATATGAAGATTATTTGCTGAAAGAACAGGAAACTGCCCAAAAAATGAAAGAACTTGAAAACTATAAAATACGTGAGGATTTTAACTACGACCTTGTAAAGGCTCTTTCGGCAGAAGGACGAGAAAAACTCAAAAAAATTCGTCCCGAAACACTCGGACAAGCCTCACGCATTAGTGGTGTTTCGCCCGCTGATATTTCTATTTTGATGGTATATATGGGGAAATGAAATAAAAATTTTGACATCATTATTTTTTCAGTAATTTGCAAAATATTTTTTGAACGCAAACACATAAAGCAATGAATATACCCAAAGGAACGCTCATTATTATTGGTGGTGCAGTAGATAAAGGCAGTTTCACTGAACAAAATTTTGACCCCGATGTAGAAAAAAATCTCAATTTTTTTGAAAAAGGCATTTTGAATAGAATTATTCGTGAATCTTCAAAAAAACAAGAATCTCGCATTGAAGTTATCACTACGGCTTCCAAAATTCCCAAAAAAGTAGGCACCGAATACGTAAGAGCCTTTAACTATCTGGGAGCTAAAAATGTAGATATGCTCAATATTGATAAACGTGAGCAAGCAAATGATGAAACCTTTTTGGAAAGACTTGCCAGTGCCGATACCGTAATGTTCACAGGGGGCGACCAGCTTCGCCTCACAACTTTTCTCGGAGGAACAAAATTCCACGACTTACTTCTAAAAAAATACTTTACAGAAAATTTTGTCATTGCAGGAACTTCGGCAGGTGCCGCCGCCGCCTCGGATAGTATGATTTACCAAGGCAGTAGTAGCGAAGCTCTGCTCAAAGGCGAAGTAAAAATTACAAGCGGTTTAGGACTTATTCAAGATGTAATTATTGATACGCACTTCGTACAAAGAGGCAGAATCGGAAGGCTTTTTCAGGCAGTTGTGAGCAATCCGAAGGTACTGGGCATTGGTTTGGGTGAAGACACAGGCTTAGTTATCAAAGAAAATAAATCAATGGAAGTGGTAGGTTCGGGGCTGGTGATACTGGTTGATGGTAGATTTATCAAGCATACTAATATAACCCAAGTGCCTTTGGGTAGCCCTATTTCTATTGAAAACCTTATCGTACACGTGCTTAGTATGCACGACATCTACTATCTAGACTCCCACACTATCACAATGCACGAACACGTCAGCGTTGATGATGAATATTGATTTTTGCAATAAAAAACCATTTTTTGAGTTTATTCCTCAAAAACCAAGCTATGCTCAAATTATACACTCGCTACAAACAACTACTTGCCGATACGGTTACGCCTGTAAGCATTTATCTGAAACTACGTGATAAATTTGCCAACTCCATACTTTTGGAAAGTTCTGATTATCACGGCAATGAGAATAGTTTTTCGTATATTTGCTTTCACCCTATCGCCAGATTTGAAGTCAAAAATGGCACTATTCTTACGCAATTTCCCAAAACCAAAGCTCAAAGTCAGAAAATTAGTTCGGGAAAAGAAGTAATAACTGCTTTGGAGCAGTTTATTCAATCTTTTGAGGTAGAAAAAAATGATTTCAATTTCATCAGTAATGGGCTTTTTGGCTATATGGCTTACGATGCCGTAAAGTATTTTGAAGATATTGCTATCAAAGATTTTGAAAATGATAATCGTGCCATTCCTACGATAGTGTATCAGGTTTATCAGTACATTATTGCTATCAACCATTTCAAAAATGAACTCTATCTTTTTGAACACCTTTTAGAGGGGGAAAAAAGTCATCTGACAGAAATAGAAAATTTAATTTTCAACAGAAATATTCCCCAATATCATTTCCAAACTCTTGACGCAGAGAAGTCTAACTTTTCAGATGAAGAGTTTTTGGCTGTCATTGAAAAAGCCAAAAACCATTGCCAATTAGGTGATGTTTTTCAGATGGTCGTTTCAAGACGTTTTGAACAAAAATTTCAAGGCGATGAATTCAATGTATATCGTTGTTTGCGTTCTATAAATCCTTCACCTTATTTGTTTTATTTTGATTACGGTAGCTATAAAATTTTTGGTTCATCACCCGAAGCCCAAATTGTTGTAAAAAACGGCAAAGCAAGTATTTTTCCGATAGCAGGCACTTTCAAACGTACAGGCAACGATGAAGCGGATTTTGCCCTTGCCCAAAAATTGCTCAACGACCCCAAGGAAAACTCCGAACACGTAATGCTTGTAGATTTGGCTCGTAACGATTTGAGCCGAAACGGCTTTAATGTAAAGGTAGAAACCTTCAAAGAAATTCAGTATTATTCTCACGTTATTCATTTGGTTTCCAAAGTAACAGCTGATATTCCCGAACATATCCCTACGCTACAACTCGTAGCCGATACTTTTCCTGCGGGTACGCTTTCGGGTGCCCCCAAGCACAAAGCTATGGAACTTATCAATACTTACGAAAAAGGTAATAGGGGTTATTACGGGGGTTGTATAGGCTTTTTGGGCTTCAATGGTGAATTTAACCAAGCCATTATGATACGCTCATTTTTGAGCAAAAATAATATGCTCTACTTTCAGGCGGGTGCTGGTGTAGTGGCAAAATCGGATACGCAAAGCGAATTGCAAGAAGTAAGCAACAAAGTAGGTGCTTTGCGAAAAGCCTTGAAAGATGCCGAGCAGATTTAGGCTTTTGCCGTTAAGGTTAGAATGGTGATTTCGGGTAAAATACCTACTCTGCCCAAATAGCCAATATAGCCAAAACCACGATTTACATACAAATATTGCATTTTGCCCAAGTTGCTTTTTTCTTGGTACAAGTCTGCCCATTGCTTGTAGCGATACTGAACAGGACTCCATCGGAAATCTCCGTATTCAATGCCTAACTGCATTCCGTGTGTATGCCCTGAAAGCGTGAGGTCTATATCCGAAAATTCGGGACGAATTTGGGCGTCCCAATGGCTGGGGTCGTGAGAAAGCAGAATTTTTACAGCGGCTTCCTCTGCACCCTGATAGGCTTTGGCAAGATTGCCATATTTGGGGAAATTCCCTGTTCCCCAGTTTTGTACGCCAATGATAGCAAGTTTCTCACCATTTTGCTCAACAAAGATATTTTCATCAAGAAGCAGTCGCCAGTTCATTGCTTTATGAACCTGATGTAGTTTTTTGCGAAGCAAATGCCTTTCTGCCAATGAAATTCCAAAAATATAATCGCTATAATCATGGTTGCCCATTACAGAAAAAACACCAAAATCAGCTTTGAACTTATCAAAAACACTAACGTATTCTTTCATCTCGTCAGGGTGATTATTTACCAAGTCTCCTGTAAAAAGTATGAGATTGGGCTTTTCGGCTAAAAGCATTTCTACCCCACCTTTTACAGCAGTTTTGTTGTAAAAACTGCCTGAATGAATATCCGAAATCTGGGCAATTGTGAAACCTTCAAAACTTTTGGGTAAATGTGGCAAGTAAATTTTTCGTCTGCGTACTTGGTAGTCGTGAGCCCCCGAAATAATGCCCCAACTAAGCGTAGCCATAGGAATTGCTCCTGCTATCAGACCTGCCTGATGAATGAATTTTGCTCTCGTGATTTTCTTGGCTTCTGGATTTTCGGTAGCTTTTTTATTGGCTCTTTGGGTAAAAAAAGCAAGTATTTTTCTTGCATAAAAAATTAAATCCTCAAAAAGCACAAAGAACACAACAAAAATTTTGGAAATATACACCACCGAAACAAAACCCTGTACCCACACACGCAGAGGCGACATATCTTTGAAAATCCCAAAAAAGTACAAACCTATGCTCAAAAGGCAAAAAGCACTGATAGTCCAATACACACGAAACCACAACCTGCGTTTGAAAGCAGTGGCATCTCGCAAAGCAACTTTCAAAGCCCGAAAAGTGATGTAATCTATCAGAAGTAAAGAGAGCAAAATAGTCAGAAAGCGAGGAATAAGGTAGGTCATAATTTCAAAAATTCAAAAGATAAACGCAAAACAAGTAAGAATAGTTTGGCAGTAAGAAGTAATTTCTTGGCATAGCTCCGAAATTTTTGTAAATTTGGAAAAAGATTGCTCCTTATGCAAAGCATCAGCAAACATAGCAAAGAAACAATCATTTACCCCGACTCCGATGGCAAACCTATGGCAGATAACACCGAACAATTCAAATGGATTGTACTTATCAAAGAGGGTTTAGAGGCTATGTATTCCAAAAACCCTGATGTTTTTGTTGCAGGCGATTTGCTTTGGTATCCTGTGGAAGGCAAGCCTCATATCCGTAAAGCCCCTGATGTATTGGTAGCCTTCGGCAGACCGAAAGGTTACAGAGGCTCGTATAAACAATGGGAAGAGAACAACATTGCACCGCAGGTAGTTTTTGAAATCAACTCTCCAAGCAATACACCTGCCGAAATGTCTCAGAAACTTGTATTTTACCAAAACTATGGCGTACAAGAATACTATTTCTACGACCCCGATAGCAACAAACTTTTAGTTTGGGTGCGTGAAGGCGAGCATTTCAAAGAAATAGAAAACCCAAACGACTGGCAAAGTCCCCTTATGGGTATTCGCTTTGTGCTTGATGAAAACACTATGCACATCTACCGCCCCACAGGCGAGCGTTTTGCCTCTTATACCGAAATGAGCGAATTTCTGACAGAAGCCGAAACGAAAATACAAGAAATTCAAGAGAATCTACAAAAAACACGAGAAAACCTTGAAAAAACACAAGAGAACCTTGAAAAAACACAAGAAGAAAAAAGTCTGCTTGCCCAAAAACTCAAAGAATTAGGCATAAACCCTGAAGATATTCTCAGAAAAGCGTAGATTTGCAAGCCATTTGCAGAATCTTATGTTTTACAAAATTTTACGTTTTTTTCTTTTTCTGATGTCTGCCGAAAAGGCTCATTACTTTACATTCAGCTTGCTCAAAACGCTTTTTCGTTTCAAACTTATTAGAATTTTTTTTCGCCGAATTTATCATTACGAAAGCCCCCAATTGGCTCGGCAAGTAGCAGGTATCACCTTCCCTAACCCTGTGGGGCTGGCGGCAGGTTTTGATAAAAACGCTATTGCCATTGATGAGCTGGCTATTTTTGGCTTTGGTTTCATAGAAATAGGAACGCTTACCCCTCGCCCTCAAAGTGGCAACCCCCTACCCCGTTTGTTTCGGCTCAAAAAAGATAAAGCCATTATCAACCGAATGGGCTTCAACAACGACGGCGTAGTGAAAGCTATTGAAAATCTCAAAAAACGCCAATCCAAAGTAATTGTAGGAGGCAATATTGGCAAAAACAAAGATACCCCCAACGAAAAAGCTCTGGACGATTACCTTTTCTGTTTTGAAAATCTATTTGCTTATGTAGATTATTTTGTGGTAAATGTTAGTTCGCCGAATACGCCTAATTTGCGTGCCTTGCAAGAAAAAGAACCTTTGAAGCAAATTTTACTTGCTCTACAAACCCAAAATAAACAAAAAAATAATCCCAAACCTATTTTCCTTAAAATAGCTCCCGACCTTTCGGAAAGCCAGCTTGATGATATTGTGGAGATTGTACTTGAAACACAAATTGCAGGTGTGATAGCTACCAACACTACCATTAGCAGAGAAAATTTGCAAAGTGAGCCTGAATTATGCAAAGAAACAGGCGGCTTGAGCGGCAAACCTCTACAAAAACGCTCTACACAGGTAATTGCTTACCTTGCTCAAAAAGCACAGAAGCGTTTTGCTATTATTGGTGTGGGGGGAATTTTCTCGCCACAAGATGCTCTTGAAAAAATCCACGCAGGTGCCGACCTTATCCAACTCTATACAGGACTCGTGTATGAAGGTGTAAGTTTGGTTAGGAAAATCAAGATGTTTTTAGCGAAAAACTAAACTAACATTCTCGCATTTATACAAGAAAATATTTGAATAGTGCAATTTTTGAAAAAAGTTTGTACTTGCTTTAGTATTGCACCAAGAAATTTTTGAGCTCAAAATTTCGAGTTTTATTGTTCCACTTTTAAATATTGTAATTATGCTAAAATTTAACGTGAATTATAAGCCTAACTTATTGTTTTCAAGGGATTTACTTAGTCGTCACTTAAACATCCCGTTTAGAAATAATTATAGAACGACAATAGAAATTTCCTTCCAAAAAAGAGAATTTTAGGCTGATCTTTACTGGCTTCAAGCGATGATGTCGCTTTGAGCGACACAATCGCTTTCTACCTGGGAGTGCGTATATCACAATTTTTTTGTTATTTTGCTTAATTATCTTGCACATCTTTTAGCATTTTTTTACAATTATGCTTTTGATTAACTATCTAATAGCTACTTTTTAAGGGACGACTAAGTAAAAAGAAAAAATATAGGAAATACGACTATATTGAGCAGTTTCACACCATAATTACACCTTAAAAAGCCTATAAGTCAATCTCCACCATTGTAGGGCAATGGTCTGAATGATATGCTTGTGAAAGGATAAATGCCTTTTGTAGAGCGGGTAAAAGGGGCTTAGAAATCATTTGGTAATCAATACGCCAGCCTAAATTCTTGGCTCGGGCATTGCTACGCATACTCCACCAAGTATAATGATGCGGCTCAGGGTTTAGATGGCGAAAGGTATCAATGAAGCCTAAATTCAAAAATTCTGTAAGCCAAGCCCGCTCTTCAGGCAGAAAGCCTGTACTATTAGCATTCGCTTTGGGATTGTGAATATCAATCGCCTGATGACAAATATTAAAATCGCCACAGATTATCAAGTTTTGGTGAGTTTTGGGCTTTATCCATTCATAAAAATCTGCTAAAAACTGCATTTTGATAGCCTGCCTTTCCTCCCCACTTGAACCCGAAGGAAAATACACGCTCATCAGCGTAAAACTATCAAAATGAGCTTGTAAAATTCTTCCTTCTTGGTCGTAAAGCTCTTTACCACAGCCTTTTTCAATGGCATTTGCCTCTTTTTTGCTCAAAATAGCAACTCCACTATACCCCGCCTTGCTTGCAGGGAAAAGATAACAATGATAACCCAAATTTTCAAAAATCATATATGGAAACTGCTCAGCATCAATTTTTATTTCCTGCAAACAAAGCACATCGGGGCTGGCGGCTTTGAGCCATTCGGCAAAACCTTTTCGCAAAGCGGCACGAATACCATTTACATTGTAGGAAATGATTTTCATAGAAAAGTTTAGAGGGGCTATTCAAAATTGATGGCGGGTTTTTCTTCACGTACAGGCTCTACAAGTTTGAGCAGTACGCTTTCAATTGCATTATTTTCTTTGTGTAAAATCTTGAAAATATAATGCTCGCTTTGCCACTCTTCGTTTTCTTGGGGTATGTTGCCAAAAACTTCATTGATAAAACCTGCAACAGTGTCGTAATCTTCGCTAGTAGGAATCGGTTCGGGCAGAAATTTATTGACTTCATCTATACTTGCCAAGGCATTGACAATAAATTCGTTTTCACTTTTTTGTTGTACCACGGGCATTTCGTTATCGTATTCGTCTTGAATATCACCGACAATTTCCTCTAAAATATCTTCCATTGTTACAATACCTGCCGTACCGCCATAATCATCAAGCACTACTGCCATTTGAATACGCTTTTTCTGCATTTCACGCAAGAGCAAATTGATAGATTTTCGCTCCGAAACCTGATAAGGCTTACGCATCAGAGATTTTACGCTGACATTTGGGTTTTGAAGGTTTTTGATTACATCTTTGGCGTGCAAAATACCAATAATATTATCCAAAGAATCTTCATATACAGGCAAACGGGAATAGTCTTCTCGCATAATTAGTTCCAGTGCCTCTTGCAAGGTTGCATCAGACTTGATACCAACAATTTTGGTACGAGGTGTCATTATTTGCTCGGCGAGGCGGTCATCAAATTTGAATACGTTTTCCAGCAGTTCGTGTTCGGTGGTGTTGATAGTACCGCTTTTCTTGCTTTCAGCGAGAAGCAAACGAATTTCATCTTCTGTGTGCGTGTCGTGTCCGTGTATTAGTGGCACCCCAAAAAGTTTCAAAACAAAATTAGCAAAGCCATTAAGAACCCAAATAAAAGGACGAAATAATACATAAAACGCTTGCAAAGGCATTGCCAGCAAAAGCGTAGTACGTTCAGGGTAGCGAATAGCAAGCGATTTGGGGGCAAGCTCTCCAAAAACAATGTGCAGAAATGTAATAAGTGTAAAAGCCGTAACCAGAGCTATCTGATGCAGTAGTTTCTCATCTATTTGGATATTGAAAAGGTCTAAAATTTGGGAAATAATTTTGGCTACAACAGGCTCTCCTATCCAACCCAATGCCAAACTGGCAAGTGTAATTCCCAATTGAGTAGCCGAAAGGTAAGCATCAAGGTTATTGACAATGTGTAGGGCATTTTTAGCAAGGCGGTTGCCTGATAAAGATTTGGTTTCTACTTGGGAGGCTCGTACCTTCACGATTGCAAACTCTGCCGCAACAAATAAGCCGTTCAGTATGACTAAAAAAATGGTAAGTAATATCTCACTGCCCATATCAAGGTGATAAAATGAAACAAACACGCTTTTAGCAAAACGTGCAGGCAATAGTTTGTTTGTAGGTTTAATAAATTTGCCTTATTGCAAAGATAGGTATTTTTTTAGAAATTCTTTACCTTACGTAAGAAAATTTTGATAGGCTACTTTTTAGGTAAGAAATTTTTGACGACAGAAATGATAGAGGCAATCACTGCCATAGTGGTCAGCCCCAGTGTCCAGTAAGGTTGCGAGAGATTTTGTCTTTCATCAAGATATAAGCCTGCCCATACAGCCAGCCCAATGGTGGCAATCATCTGAAAAGCTATGCCCGAATACTTGGCATAGCCTTCCAAATCTTTTTTTTCTTTGCCATCAAACTTAAAAAACTTCATAGAATTTGCTTGGCTTATCTTCGCTTTTTCCTTTTTTCGTCCCCTACCCTTTCAATATTGGCTTTCATTTTTGCACAATCCAATTCGTCCAAATCTAAATCAGCAGGTTTTTCAAAAGGACGAGGCTTGTAAGGAAGCGAGTTATCGTTATAGACTTTTGTCATAAAGCGAGCAAAAGCAGGCAAAGCCAGTATCGCTCCTTGCCCTTCGTACATACTCAAAAACCTTACGGCTTTATCATCACCACCTACCCAAACCCCTGTGATAAGGTCTTGTGTTACTCCCACATACAGGGCATCAGCTTGGTGCTGTGTTGTACCTGTTTTACCACCAATTTGAGCATTATTTTTCCATAAAGCAGGATAAGCACGTAAAAAAGATGATGTTCCTCCCTTTTCTGTACCTGCCATTAGCATATCTAGCATCATATACGCCTTTTTTTCACTCATTACCTCCCGAATTTCGGGTACAAACTCTTCCAATACTTTTCCATTTCGGTCGGTAATTTTGGTTACCATTACAGGTCTGATGTGATAACCTTTGTTGGCAAACACCGTATAAGCCGAAAGCAGTTCGTACATAGGCATAGCGTGAGAGCCAAGACAGATAGAAGCTACACGAGGCAACTCACTTTCTACCCCCAATTCTTTGGCATATTTACGAACTTCATCTACACCAATTTCTTTGGTAAGCCCTGCGGCAACGGTATTGATAGAAAGCCCCATTGCTCGGCGAAGCGGATACATTCCTCCTGTATAGCCCCCTTCTTGCTTGGGTATCCAGCCAGGGAAAACCACAGGCACATCAGGCATTTCGTGGCAGGGTGTATAACCCACATTTACAGCGGCGGCATACACAATAGGCTTGAACGTAGAACCGGGCTGATGACGAGCCTGACGCACTTGGTCGTACTGAAAATGGCGATAGTTGATATTTCCTACCCAAGCCTTGATATGCCCTGTTTTGGGTTCTATGCTCATCATTCCAATTTGCAAGAATTTTTTGTAATGACGAATGGAATCCATTGGCGACATTAGCGTATCTTTTTCACCTTGCCAAGTAAAAATTCTCATTGGGCGAGGTTTGTTCATCTCGTTCCAAATTGCTTTTTCGTCATTGCCATACTTAGCTTGCAAAATTTTGTAGGTATAAGATTTTTTGGCATTTTGCTCAATATAACCAATTTTTTCCCTACCATATTCATCAACCCAGGGGTTTCTGCCAATAGCCTTCCAGTGGGCATAGAAACGCTGTTGTTTTTCTTTCATATGCTCGGCGGCGGCTTCTTCGGCAAGAGCCTGCAAACGGCTATCAATGGTGGTATAAATTTTCAATCCTGCGGTGTAGATAAAATCTTTGGCTTCTTTTTCGTTGTTGGCATAGCCTTTATCTATTGCCCACTTGATAACCTCTTTGAACACTTCGTTTCTGAAATAAGGGGCTATCCCTTCCGAATTGTCTTGTGGGTGATAGTCCAGACGAATAGGTTCATTTTTTGCTTTCTGAAAATCTTCGTCAGTGATAAAATTATATTGCTTCATTTGCCCAAGCACCACATTTCGGCGTTCAATACAGGCTTGTTGCTTTTGCGGATTCACGGGGTCGTACTTGGTAGGTGCTTGCAACATACCTATCAGCATAGCGGCTTCGGTAAGCGTGAGGTCGGAAGCATTTTTATTGAAATAAGTCTTTGCCGCCGATTGTATGCCAAAAGCATTTCTACCAAAAGCACACTCGTTGAGGTACATCGTAATAATTTCTTTTTTGGTATAATTTTTTTCCAAACGCACTGCTGTAATCCATTCTTTGAACTTGATGATACCCAAGCCCAAATAAGGTATTTTGGCAAGCGGACCACGATTTTCTTTGGCACGTGTATCAAAAAGGTTTTTGGCAAGTTGTTGGGTAAGCGTACTACCTCCTCCTGCACCGCCCATTTTGGTAAGCACCCTTGCCAGAGCTTTGGCATCAATGCCGGCGTGTTGTTCAAAGCGTATATCTTCGGTAGCTATCAAGGCGTTGATAACGTAAGGCGAGATTTCTTCAAAGTCCAGCGGCTGTCTATCTACGGTAAAATACTTTCCCATCAGTTTGCCATCGGCACTATACACTTCGGAGGCTTGTTCGCTTTTAGGATTTTCAAGAGCTTTCAGACTGGGCATTTCACCAAATAAACCCATAAAATTGATAGCAATAGCCCAAATAAACAACGCAATAAACGTTACCCCCAAAAAAAAGCCATACCACACCCAACGGATTGCACGGCGGTATTTTCCTTTTTCAAATTTTATCATTTGGCTTAAAAATTTATGCAAATTTACAACAAATTGTAAGCGAATAGTTGTTTTTTTATTGATTTTTTTTGAAATTGTTACCGCAAAATTTATGCTCAATTTTTTATGGAATATTTGGAGTTTTCAAAATATCGCGATAGCCAAGCCTTTCAAGAGGCAATGCGTATCAAAGAATTAGAAACCATCATTCGCCTTTGTGATGAACTCAAAAGCCTCAATAGCGATATAAATCCTTTCATTTATTTCCGAAAGGCACAGGCTCTCTTTGGTTTGGGCAAAGAAGAAGAGGGAATGAAAGTGTTGCAGATAGCCCAAGAAATTTTTACTGAAAACTATGGTAGCGTAGAGCAAGCTCACTCTTGGAACAAAGATATAACCGAACTTTACTTAAAAATCTTAACCGAACAAGCCAAACGCTCTCTGACACAACCTGCCAAAAGCCTTTGGCTCTACAACGAGGCTTACCAACTCACCAAAGAGCCCGAACAACGCTACGAACTCAAACAAAAACGTCATCAAGCCTATCTGGATTTGGTGCATAGCAACTATTCTTTGAAAAAATTTGCCTACATTGAAGAGGAACTACCCTCGCAAGAACCCTTCTGGATTACCCCCTTGCTCACACAAGATACAGGCAATATCAACCTGATAGGTGGAGCAGTACGGAAAGGCTCTTTTTGGGTAGCTCACCCCTACCGTAAGCGTGTATATTACCATTTTTCAGATGCCGAACAACTGCTTTTTAACGATTATTTGCAAGAATTTATCCAACTCGTACAGCATCTGGGAGCAAAAGAAATTGTATTGGAATACATCAACGAAAGACAGCAAGAAGGTACTTTAGACCCTGCCGCCGAAAAGCTCCCTGATGATGTTAGCGGTAGCTCTCGGAAAGCCTCTGTTACAAGCATTACACATCAATTTAGCCCCTCGCAAAAGGCTCACATACCCACACATTTGGTTTGGCTTGCAGGGCAAAGCGAGTGGCAAAATCTTATTGCCGAACGCACACAAGGCTCACTGACCTCTTTTGAAACATTTTTTAGCTCTAAAAATCTCCTGCAAATTTCAGAAGCAGAATTAGAAGATGTGCAAGAAGAGCTAAATGAACTTGTAAGTGCCTTTCAAAATGTAGGAAAAGTAGAAAGTGTAAAAAAACGCCGCAATAAACGCATTTCTCGCATTACCGAAAATGTAGGAATTTCTCTACAAAATGTTTGGCAAACGGTAGAATGTAAGATAAAAGTTATTTTTGCTCCATTAGAAGAGCTCAAGCAGGAAATCAATTTACAAACACTACCACTGGTAGATATTGATTTGCCCGAACCCTCGGCAGAAAATCGTAAAATGAAAGCTGTTGATGTTTCAAAAATTGTAACCGAAGTAGTTGAAAAAATACAAGTAAATACAGAAACGCAAAAACCCATTTCTGCCAAAGAAACTCGCCTCACCACACCCGCCGAAGAGGAAACAGCTTACGATAAATGGAAAAAAATGGTTGCAGAAACACAAAAAGAGCAAAAAATAGAAATTAGTGAAACAGAAAAAGATTTGAGCAAAAATAGGCGTGATGAGCAATCTGCCGAAGAAGAAATAAAAACACAGCCCGAAAAAATACAAGAAAACCCAACTTCCGAACTTAAAACAGAAGAAAGAGATAGCGATGGCTTCACCAAAGATGAGCGTTTCTATTATGAAATGTTGCAACACGCCTATCAAGATGGCTATATTTCGGAAGATGTACGCAAAGTATTAGAACGCCGCCGCCAACGTTTCAAAATTTCCGAAGAACGTGCCGCCGAAATAGAAAGAATGATGCTGGAAAAAAAATAAAAAGGCTTTGAACGTTTTAAGTTTGAATAACAAATAACAAACGAGGTTGCTAATGCTAATAGTAACCTCGTTTGTTTATCCCCAAAACTTATCACGGCTTTATGAGTTCTTCGTATTTTAGCACTACTTGCATCAAGCCGTTGAGTTTTTCGGTGTTTATTTTTTCTTTCTTGATAAATTCTTCTAAGTCTTTTTTCTTATCCGAAAAGATACCTAAAACTTCTTTTCGCTTTCCCTGCGTAAAATAGGTTTTTCCATTGGGTAGTACCAAAACGAAACTATCATCTTTCTCTAAGGCTTCTGTTTTCAAATTGCTTGCGTAGCTATCGGTATCGGTAGATTTACGAGGTTTGCGATGATGTCTGTAATATACTTTTACATCTTTTTCGTAAATGATTTGAACGTAACCATAGGAAATTTCAGGCAAATTGGTCAGGAAAGTGAATTTATATTCTTTGTCCTGATAAAGAATATGAAACTTTTCTACTTGCCCTTGTGGCAATACAATTTCTTTGCCATCTTTTAGGATATGAATTTGGTCGGTAAGGGCATTGTAACGAATTTTGTAGGTTTCTTTTTTGCTTCCATAAAAAATATATCCTTCTGCCCAATCTACTACAAAAGGACTGCCCACATCAACATTAAAAGTTCCACCCTGTTGGAGAGCTGGATTTGCCCCTTGGGGGTCTAATACATCAGCCAAAAGCATTCTTTGTGCATTCAAATACAAAGATGAAAAGAAAAGTAAAGCGAAAATAAAGATGAATTTTCTCATAAATGATAGAAGTTTTTTTGCCTCAAATTTAGTAAAAACATTGATTTTGGGTAATTATTTACGTTCAAAAAGTTCAAAGTTTGATGTTTAAGCCTTTAAGTGCCTTATCCCTCATTTTTTCTGTCTGATTTCAAAAATCCTGTTTCCTGTATCTTGTTTCCAGCTTACTTACTACAAACTATACCTAAAAATTATGATTTTAGAAAACAAAACAAGCTAAAAATCGTTATTAGAATATAAAAAAAGTACAATTTTAGTTCTTTGAAAAGAAATTTTTTTAGCGAATAGCTTGCAAAATTCGCTATCCACATTGTAGCAAAAAATTTGTGGAAAAGTAGTGGTTTTTTGTGGAAAACCTGTGGAAAAGTCTGTGGAAATTTATTTTTGGCATAATTTTTGAAGAGAGAATTTTTCCACTTTTTGCCCTGTGGAAAGCTGTGGAAAAGCCAGTTTTTTTCCACATATTAGTTAAAATTTTCTACAAAACTTACATCTATTTTTAAGCAATTTTCCACCGAGTAAGGTAGGGTTATCCACAAAAATCGGGTAGTTTTCCACAGGTTTCCACAGCTTATCCACAGAATTTAGAGGCAAAATGTGAATAAAGTTATCCACACACTTTTCCACATTTTACAAAAAATATTGTGGAAAACTTTTTGTAAAAAACTGATTTTTAATATTTTATGAATGTTGAAAAAGTTTTCCACAATCCACATTTTTCTGTTGATAACAATATTATTTCATACAAAAGCGGTTTTCCACAGCCCCTAGTAATAATAATAACAAAAAATTAAAAAAAATATTATTATTACATAAAGAAAAAGCTGTGGAAAAATTTTCGCTTGCGAAAGTCAAAAAAATTTCTTATTTTCAGAAAAAATCGGTTTTTATGAAAACAAATCGTCTTGGAAAAATACTACAATTTGTATTTTTCATTTTCTTACTACATACTTCTGCAGCGGCACAAGATTTTCAACTTGCCGAAGAGTATTTCGTACAGGGCAAATACGAAAAAGCCAAAGATATTTACGAAAAGCTCGCTCGCCACTCTTACAACTGGCGAAGCATACATCAAAATTATTTGCTTACGCTGATTAACTTGAAAGACTACAAAACCGCAGAGGAATTTTTGCGAAAGCAAATCAAGCAAGAGCCTGAAAATGTGTTCTATAAGGTTGATTTTGCTGTTATTTTAGAAATGCAAGGCAAAATGAAAGATGCAGAAAAAGAATATTTGGCTCTTATTGAAACAGGTAAAAAAGATAGAGAAAGAGCGAAAACTGCTTACGAAGCCCTTGAAAAATATGATAAATACGAATGGGCAGAAAAGCTGTTTTTAGAGGCTCGTAAGTACGATAATACTTCCGATAAATATGCTCTGCAACTCACCGAAGTTTATGCCAAACTTGGCAAGAAAAAGGAATTACTTCAAGAAGCTATTAAACTTTACAATAAAAGCGAAGATTATAGCGAATATGTAAAGGGGACTTTGCAAGATGAATTCCGAACTGAAGATGAATTAAACTTTGTTGAAGAAACCTTGCTTGCCAAAGTGCAAGAAGAGCCAAATCACAGAGCCGCCAATGAGCTACTTTTATGGCTTTATATGCAACAAAAAAACTTCTTGAAGGCTTTTGTGCAGGCAAAAGCTATTGACAAACGCTTCAAAAAGCAAGGCTCTCAACTCTTTGAAATAGGACGTATAGCCTTTGAAAACAAAGATTATCCCGCTACCGAAAAAATTTTGAGTTATTTTGTGGAGCAATACCCCAACGATGCTCTTTATTTTATTCCTGCTCGTAGGTACTTGATAAAGGCTCGTGAGGAAGTTATCAAAAATACTTTTCCAATTGATAAGGAAAAAGTAAAGGCGGTTATTCAAGATTATCAGGAACTTATCAATTCGCAAGGTAAAGCTAAAACCGTAGAGGCTCTGAAAGATATGGCACATCTGTACGCTTTTTTCCTTGATGAAAAAGAAAAAGCTATTGAACTACTGCAAGATGCCATTAGCGAAGCCAAATACAATAGCAAATTGGTAGCTCAATGCAAAATAACCTTGGGAGATATTTATGTGCTAAAAGGTGAATTTGGTGAAGCGGCTTTGCTCTATTACCAAGCAGAACGTGAACAAAAAGACTCCCCCATCGGGCACGAAGCCAAACTCAAAAATGCAAAACTTAGCTATTACAAAGGTGAATTTGAAACTGCTCAGAGCCATTTGGATATTTTGAAAAATGCTACTTCTCGCGAAATTTCTAACGATGCTATTGATATGAGCGTATTTATTCAGGATAATACAGGAATGGATAGCACCGAAACAGCTATGCGTGAGTTTGCTCGTATTGACCTTCTGATTTTCCAAAATAAACTTGATGAGGCTCTCAAATCACTGGAAGCAATGCTTAAAAAATTTCCCAACCACAGCCTTAGTGATGATATTTATTGGGCAAAGGCAAATATCTTTATTCGTATGGGAAAGCCTCAAAAAGCTATAGAAATGTATGAGCTTATTTTGAAAGATTATGCCTTTGATATTTTGGCTGATGATGCCCATTTTGCTCTTGCCAAAACTTACGAGGAATTTTTACAGAACAAAGAGAAAGCCAAAGAGTTGTATCAGGAACATCTGACCAAATTTCCGGGAAGTAGGTATGTAGCAGAAGCTCGCAAAAGATTTCGTATCTTGCGTGGCGATAAGCTCAAATAGGTACAAAAAATGCAAAAGTTGAGCAGTTATTTTACGGTATATTTGTTTGCAAGTGTAAAGTTTGCCCTGGCACCGCCTACGGGCATTGCTTTGGGGCTTACCCAATTAGAAACTATCCTTTGTACCGTAGCGGGAATGAGTACAACCGCTTTCCTGATACCATTGCTTGGGGAAAAATTTTTTGCTTATCTGCGGAAAAGGCGTTTGCAAAAGGGTAAAAAAATTAAAATTTTTTCGCCTCGCAAACGAATGATTGTGAAAATTTGGCAAAAATTCAGTATTTGGGGTATTGCTTTTCTGACGCCTATTCTGTTTAGTCCTATTGTAGGTTGTGCGATTGCAGTTTCTTTTGGTGTGCCTCGCCCAAAAATATTACTCACAATGGGATTAAGTGCTTTGTTTTGGGCTTTCCTGATGACACTTGGTAGTGAGTGGATAGCCCAATGGTGGCACTAAAACGAGGGGCTTCTGGAAAACAGAAAAAAGAAATAGGAAGCAAAATTCTGTAACTTGAAATTCTGCAAGTCTTGTAAATCAGCTAAATTCTGCCGTAAATTTGCGAAAAAAATATTTCAATGCTTTATCCAAAAAATATTGAACAAAAATTAGGTTTTGATAAAATCCGTGAGCTAATTGCTGAAAATTGTTTGAGTAACTGGGGCTTGCAGTATTTAGAAAAAATGCGTTTTTCTGACGATTACGAGCATATCAGCAGGCTTACTGCTCAAACCCAAGAAATGAAAGATATTTTGCTCTTTGATGAACCTTTTCCTCATCAGAATTTTCTCAATGTACAAGAGGCTTTGCAAAAAATTCCTATTCAGGGGGCTTTTCTTGCCGAAAATGAACTCTTTCAGCTCAAAAGTTCCCTTGCTACTATTCGGGAGTGTTATTCTTTTTTACAAAACCGCAAAGAGCGATATTTACAACTTGCCGATTTGCTCAAACTTGTAGAAATTGATAAAAAGATTTTTCAGCGTTTGGAGCAAGTGATTAACGATAGAGGTAACATCAGAGATTCGGCTTCCGCGGCTTTGCAAGATATCCGCCGAAAAATAATTGGCGAAGAGCAACAATTGCAGAAAGTAACTGATAAAATTTTACGACAAGCCAAACAAGCAGGTTGGGCAAATGAAGAGGCTTCGCTCACTATACGTGGTGGTAGAATAGTAATACCTATCGCCGCCGAGCATAAACGCAAACTAAAAGGCTTTATTCACGATGAATCTGCCACAGGACAAACGGTTTTCATTGAACCTGCTGAAATTTTAGACCTCAACAATACGCTCAAAGAGCTACAAGCCCAAGAACGCCGAGAAATTATCCGTATTCTTACAGAAACAACGGATTTTTTACGTCCTTTTTTGCCTCATTTGCAAAGAGCCTATCAGTTTTTAGGGCTAATAGATTTTATCAGGGCAAAAGCAAAGTTTGCGATAAAAATCAATGCCAATGCTCCTATTTTTGAGAAAAAAACAAAAGTTCTATGGAAAAATGCCATTCACCCTTTGTTGTGGCTTTTGCATAGCAAGGAAAATAAGCCTATTGTCCCGCTTCATATTGAACTTTCCGAAAATCAGCGGATAATTGTAGTTTCGGGACCCAATGCGGGCGGAAAGTCCGTAGCTCTGAAAACCGTGGGGCTTTTGCAGTATATGTGGCAATGTGGCTTGCTTGTTCCTATGGCAGAAGGCTCGGTGATGGGGCTTTTTCAGGATATTTTCATAGATATTGGAGATGAGCAGAGCCTTGAAAACGATTTGAGTACATACAGCTCCCACCTGACGGCTATGCGTCAGTTTGTTAATCTGGCTTCTGAAAAAACGCTATTTCTGATAGATGAATTTGGTACAGGTACGGAGCCTCGCCTGGGTGGGGCAATCGCCGAAGCTATTTTAGAGGATTTGCACGAAAAAAAGGCTTTCGGGGTGATTAACACGCATTACGGAAATCTAAAAACTTTTGCTCAAAACAAAAAAGGTATTACCAATGCCGCTATGCGTTTTGATACGCAAAATTTAGAGCCTTTGTACGAATTAGAAATCGGGCAGGCGGGGAGTTCTTTTGCCTTTGAAATAGCCAAAAAGATTGGTTTGCCAAAAAAAATTCTTGCCAAAGCCCAAGAAAAGCTCAGCAGTGCCGAAATCAACTATGATAAACTGCTCAAAGAATTGGAGCAAGAACGCAAAACTCTGAAAGATAAAATTCAGGAAATTGCCCAAAAAGAACAAGAATATCAGGCTTTGCTGAAAAAATATCAGGAGCAAACGGCTTTTTTGGAAAAAGAAAGAAAAAAACTGCTCAACGAAGCCAAAATAGAAGCCCAAAAACTCTTGCAAGAAGCAAATCAGAAAATAGAACAAACTATTCGTCAGATACGTGAGCAAAAAGCCGAAAAAAGCATTACAAAAGATTTGCGTAAAGATTTAGAAGAATTTAAGCAAAAATTGCAAGTAGAAGAGCTTGGGGAGGAAAGCGAAAATCAGGATATTGAAGTAATAGGCGGCGAAATACAGGTAGGCGATTGGGTTCGTATCAAGGGGCAAAATACGCTTGGCGAGGTTTTGCAAATTCAGGGGAAAGATGCTGAAATTGCGATGGGGGAGTTGCGTTCTGTGGTAAAGTTCAATCGTTTGGAGAAAATCAGCAGAAAAGAGGCTAAAAATGAACAAAGAAAGTTTGCCAAAAAAAGTATCGGTATCAATCTGACAGAAAAGCTCGCAAATTTTAGCAGTCAGATTGATGTACGTGGCAAAAGCACCGAAGTAGCTTTGCAAGAAGTGGATAAGCTATTGGACGATGCCCTGCTGGCGGGTTTTAATGAAGTTCGTATTTTACACGGCAAAGGTGATGGTATTTTGCGTAAAATGATACGAGAACATTTGAAAAAATATGATTTTGTAGCATCTTTTGCCAGCGAACACGCCGACCGAGGGGGCGATGGTTATACGATTGTAAAGATTAAGTAATCGTCCCTTAAAAAGTCTGTTTAGATAAAAATCAAAGTGAAACAATAGAAATTTCCTCCCAAAAAGATGAATTTTTAAGATGTATTATCGGGTTTAGAGCGATGATGTCGCTTAGAGCGACATCATCGCTTGCTACGTCTGTGTGCGTATATCACAAGTTTTTTGTTATTTTGCTTAATTTTCTTACAAATTTTTTTACATTTTTTACAAGTAAGATTTTGATTATCAAACTATTAGATACTTTTTAAGGGACGACAATTTAATTTGTGCATTTCTATCAATCTATCACCCAAGCTATCATTTTTTCAACTTCTGAAAGAGGAAGCGGCTTTTGCAAAGAAAGAGTTGATTTCTGCAATTTTTGTAAAAAATACTGCAAGGCGGGTTCAATCCATTCGCTACTTTCCGAGTCTTGGTAAAATTTCAAAAGAGCAAGCTCATAAAGCATAGCCAAACGCTCAAAAAGTGGCTTGGCAGTGGCTTCGGTAGTTTCTTTATTCATTTGAGGCAATTGTAAAAGCAACTCTTGAATGGTTTGTAGCTCAGCAAGTAAAAAGTCGTATTCGGCAAGTTGTTTTTGTATAAATGGAAGCATTATTTTTAGCCCTTCCGACTTCACCGAAGCCCGAAGCATATCCAAAACCATAATGTTTCCTGCTCCTTCCCATATCGGTAACACCAGCGTATCTCTAAGCAATTTGGGCATTACGCCGTCTTCAATGTAACCAATGCCTCCCATAAGTTCCATACACTCACGTATGAGATAGACACCTGCCTCGGCGGCAGTTTTTTTAAGCATCGGCGTAAGCAAACGAAGCAGTTCTGCATCTTCGTTACTACCGCTATCGGCTTTATCAAGTGTATGAATAGCGTGCCAAGTAAGATAAAAGGTCGCGGTATAGATGCTGGCAAGTTCGGTGAGTTTGGTACGGATAAGTGGGTGTTCTATTGCAGAAATCCCAAAGGAAATTCTGTATTTAAGGAACTGATAAGCCTCTATCAAAGCTCTCCGCATTTCCGAAAGCGAACCTACCGCATTATAGAGCCTTGATAGATTTATCATTTCGGTCATTATCTTGAAGCCCTCCCCCTCTTTGCCTATGAGTTTGCCTACGGTATCGGTAAAAATACATTCAGCACTTGCCATAGAACGCACCCCGAGTTTATCTTTCAGGCGTACTACTTCCATTGTATTGGGCGAGCCATCAGGTTTGTTTTTTTCTACCAAAAAGATAGAAAGCCCTTTTGTTCCTTTTATTTCAGGATTGGTGCGAGCCAAAGCAAAAATAATTTCGGCATTGGCATTGCTACAAAACCATTTTTCACCATTGAGCAAGTAATAATCATCTTTCCAGTGTGTGGCACTTACCAAATTAGCTCCTACATCAGAGCCACCTGCCTTTTCTGTCAGGAACATTGCTCCTGTATAAAGCTCTTCCAAATGAGTAGTATAGATATGAGGCAAAAGCCTTTGTTTGTCCTCTTCTTTGGCAAATTTATCAATGAGGCGAGCAACGCCGTCAGTCATACACAAAGGGCAAGGCAAGCCCCCCTCACTCATATTGAACAAGAAAAACGAAGAAAATCCTAACTTGTGCAATTCCGTACTAAATTTCTTTCTTAAATCAGGTTGCCATTTTACGCGAAACATCTCGGCATCTATGGCAATTTGTGAGAGCGTATGATAAGCAGGGTGAAAGCGAATTTCATTGATTGTTTCACCAAAAAAATTGCGTTTTATCAGTTCTGGGGGATTTTTATCGGCAAGTTGCGAAAGCAAATCCATATCACAAGCCGCCTGCTTTCCAAGTTTTTGCCATTTTCCAAGCATATATTGCCAAGCATTTTCAGAAAGAAATTTTCTGAGAAAGTGCTTCAGTATCTTATCGCTCTCATAAAAATTACGGCTTGATTTGTACTCGGCACTCACTACACGATTTTGTGGGTGTTTTTCGGTAGTTTTGGGATAAGAAAAGGCAGTATTATTCATAGAATATTAGACATAAGGTTATGAAATACTGAAAATCTTAAAATTTACATTTTGAGCCAACTCCCCAACTAAGCAATAAGCGTTTGTTTTTGCAGTTTTTTCTCTCGCCTAATCACAGAAGTTACCATATATTCTACGCTCACATCAAGACAGGTTACATATTTGAGCCAATGTATTTCTCTCATTTTCAGAGCCTTCATAATTTCTTTACTGCTCAAACCCTGATTGTAATAGTTTCTGACAGCCTCGTAGAAATCCTCAAAATATTGCAATTTAAGCCTAAAAAGTTCTTTTCCTCCTGTTTTTTGAGGGTAATGCCCACAAAAAATTGTATCAAAATCGTATTGCAAGATTTTTTTTATAGAAAGAATTTGCTCGCCCAAATCTTCCCCCTTTCGGAAATACTTGATTTTCGGACTTACAAACAAATCTCCTGAAAAAAGCCAACCTTGCTTGGGTTCTAAAAATACGGTGTGGTCGGTAGAGTGCCCTGGGGTGTGTATGGGTAAAAATTCGTAATTGGCAGTACAAATTTTTTCGGGAAAATCTTGCGTAGCAATGGGATAGGCATCTATTTTCCCAAACATAAATTGCTCATAAAAAAGCACCTTGAAGCCTGTTCGTAACTTTTGGGCTGTAAAAGGGTGGCAAAAAATCGTAGGTTGGTAGTTCTGATAAAAATATGCCGTATTGCCGATGTGGTCTTCGTGCCAATGCGTAAGAGCAATTTGTTCTATATTTTTATTTTGAAAAGTTTTGGCGACCAGTTTTTGAGCATTGCGTTGGGCGGTATCAATCATTAAGCCTTCAACCCAAAAATTACAAACCGTCATCAAAGGCTTGCCGATGGGTGAGTAGCCAAATTCAAAAATTTCTACATCAAACCACTTGGTTTTCCTGACGGTTTGCATAAAAGTTTTGCTTTAAGGCAAAGTTACAAAAAATTATACCAAGATGAAAAGGGTTTTTAGGATTTAGACCAAGATTTTCAAAAATTGAGAAGGGAAAAATCTAAAACTAATTTTGTAATTATTTACGTTCAAAAAGTTCAATGTTTGATGTTCAAGCCTTTATCTCATTTTTTCTATCTGACATCTATTTTCTAAAAATCCTATTTCTTGTATCTTGTTTCCTGTTTCCTTACTGCAAACTATACCTAAACAATTACCTAATTTTATTGCATATAAAGATTTTGCTATGGGGAAAGGTATTCTTTTTGAGCTTTTTTCAGCGAGGCAAAAATTTCATTACGTTGCTCCAATAGGCTTTGCATAAGCGAGGCTTTCTGAAAAAAAAGCCTTATAGATTGCATTTCAGCTCTAAATTTTTTCCACCAAGCTACAAAAATAAGTACAAAAAAGCCCGAAAGAGGCATCAGCAAGAGAGCTAAAAATAACCAAAGAAAATTTTCTGTAAAATAATAAATTAGCCCCAAACTAATGCTGTACGCTATCAAAAAGGTGAAAATGCCACTTATCATCATCAGCGGTGCTTTGTAAGCTACATCTTTGCTCACAAAACGGGCAATATAAGAAGGCAAAATGTAAGGAATATAATTGAAAACCAAACCAATAAGGTATAAAGGGAAGCCCCAAAGCAGAAAGAAAATACTTTTCAGCAAAAACCAAAGCAAGGGTGGTTTCTTTTCGGCTCTAAAAATGCTATCTTTTAAGCCTAAAATCTTCAAATTTTCCAGATAGTTCTCCATTTGTACTCGCAAACGCTTGAAATAGTTACTATCTTTTGCCTCCAAAAACTTTACTCCCCTGATGATTTCTTTAATGATTGCAAACTCTTCACTTTTCTTTCTTTGCAAATGAAACTCTCGGAAAAGTTCGTTTTTGTATAAAATCTCAATGTTTCTGATAAACTGCTCTTGTTCCTGATTTTCTGTAATAACGATAAGTTGGCTTAATGCGTCTTCAATGTCTTGGGTAAGTTTTTCAACTACGGCAAAGTTTTCGGGATTATAGCCTTCTTGATAGTCTGCAACCCGAATAGGCTTTCCAACTTTTACAAAAACTTCACTACGAAATTTATCTGCATCGTCATAGTTCAAGCCAATGGGTACAATGTGCAAATTCAGCGAAAAGTTATGCTCAAACTCTGCTCCCAAAGCAATGCGTGCTGTGCCTGTCTTTATTTCTCGCAACCTTCTTTCAATTACGCTTGTCCCTTCGGGAAAGATGAGTAGAGTTCCTTTCTTTGCCAAATGCTCAAAACATTTCTGAAAGCTCATTCGGTTGAGTTCAGCTTGTGAATGAGGCTTATCAGGTTTATCCGCTTTGCGATAAATAGGCAACATCTGAAAAAGTTTGAAAATAGGTCGGGTAAAACGATTGAAAATGCCTCCATTTGCCAAAAAATAAACCCGCTTACTGCTCAATGCGGCAATAAGAAGCGGGTCCATAAAAGTATTAGGGTGGTTGGCAACGTAAATGAGCGGTGTATCCAGATGAAGATAGGATTGATTTTCAACTTCCAAACGCCTGAAAAATATCCGTAAAGCAATCCGAACTACAAGGCGTAAAAATAAGTATAGCATAGCTATTGATTTTGCTCTATTGCCAATTTTTCTAATTTTTCCTGCTGTCTGAAATGATGACGCAAATGAGCCTCAATACACCAAAGCCACTCGGGGGCGGTTATCATTCCAAAAATAGCGTGTAAGCGTTTGTAATGAGTTGGTTGGGCTTCTATTTCTTTTTGCAGAACAGGCAATTCTTGAATTAGCTGCTGAAAGCGTTCTTGATAAATTTTTCTGCTTTGGGCAATGGGTTCGCCTGCTGTTCGGTATTTTTCAGGAACTTTGATTTCCATAGGCGGAAAGCTACCAAAGGCAATAATTTGCTCACCAATAGGCGTTTTTTCACCTTCAAAACTGCCTTTTTTTTCTTTCAAACAACCTCTAATTTGAGCTATAAAGAACTCCGTAGAAGTAAGCAAATGCTCGTACATTTGTCCCAAAGACCAAACATTTTCCTCCGCTTTGAAAGCAAAAGCCTCATCGGAATAACTCGTGAGGCTATTGCTATATTTTTGAAGGTGTTGTATAGCTTTTTCAGTAATTTCAGAAAGATTTTTCATAATGCTCTACCGAACTCTTTGAAATGCAAAATCTAATAAATCCCTCACGGCGGGTTCGCTCATTTTCAAAAATAAATTAGGATAAACACCCATCAAAATCACCATAGCACACAAGGGCAAAAGCGTAAGCGTTTCAGTCAAGGTTAGGTCTTTCATTTGCAGAGCATTGGCATTTGGCTCTCCGAACATAGCCCCTTGAAACATACGAATCATATACACTGCCCCAAAAATGAGTGTAAGTCCTGCTACGGCTCCTAAAATCAGGGCATAGGCAGGGTCTGCCCAATAGGCTTTTACAAGACCTGAGATAAGTAGAAATTCCCCTATAAAGCCATTGGTGAGTGGCAAACCAACACTGCCGAGAAATAAAATGGCAAAAAGCACTGTAAGCACAGGGGCATTTTGGGTAAGTCCTGATAAATCGCTCAAATTTCTAAACCCTGTACGGCGTTGGATAATATCTACCACAAAGAATAAGCCCACGATATTGATGCCGTGAGCAAGCATTTGTATCATACTTCCCTGAATACCTGCAAATTGAAAGGTAAAAAGCCCTATGGACATCAAACCCACGTGAGAAAAAGAGGAATACGCTAAAATTCGCTTCATATCATCTTGCTTGATAGCAATGATTGCCCCATAAACCACTCCGATAATCCCTAAAAGCGTTACAAAATAAGCATTGCTGAATGTACCCGCAGGCAAAATAGGTAAAAGCCAACGATACAAGCTATAAATTGCCATTTTCAGCATAATGCCCGAAAGAAGCATTGTAGCAGGAGCAGGCGATTCGCTATATGTATCAGGTTGCCAAGTATGAAAAGGGAAAATAGGCATTTTGATAGCGAAAGCGATAAAAAGCCCCCAAAATAGCACATTTTGAGTTGTTTTATCAAAAGCTAAAAGATAGAGAATTTTTGCCTCGTCAGAATGATTGCCCGGCGTTTGCATATACATATACACAAAAGCGATAAGCATTAGCAAACTGCCAAATACAGTATAGATGAAAAACTTGAATGTAACTCTAATCCGATTTGCCCCCCCCCAAAGTGCCGCAATAAAGTAAATAGGAATCAAAGCTCCCTCCCAAAACAGATAGTAAGCAAATGCACTTTGAGCCGTAAAAACACCAACCAAAGAGGCTTGCATCAGCAAAATCAGCCCATAAAATACGTTAGGTTTTTCGTATTGGTTACCAAAAGCCGAAAGAATAATAAATGGTACTAAAAAAGTAGTAAGAATAATGGGAATAATGCTTAAACCGTCAATGCCTAAATGAAAAGCAATACCCGCCGAAGGAATCCACATTAGTTTATTTTCAAATTGCATTCCTGCAAAGGCATTGAACTGATAAGCCACGAGCAAGCCCAGAGCTAATTCAACAAAGCTAAATAGCAAAGCTACTTTCTTTGCTTGCTCATTGCGAATGAAAAATACTATCAAACTCGCTACCAAAGGGACTAAAATAAGCCAAAGTGCTGTCATATTTTATTTTGATTATTACTTGTGAGCAATTATACCAAGTGAGTTTATCTCTATAAGTGAATACTCTTGTAGAAATTGACAAATTTTTTCAATATGATTTTCAAAAATATCTAAAAGTGCATCGTTGTCTAAATTTCCAGTTCTTACAATTAACGTGAGTTATAAGTACAAAGTGTTTGAAATACAATTTGTTAAAAAATTTAGTTTTTTTGTTATACTTTGTTTTTTGACCTCACCCCCAGCCCCTCTCCAAAAGGAGAGGGGAGCTATACACCTGAAAATCAAAATTTTAGGTGTAATTATCTCCCCTTCTTTTCAAGGAGGGGAACAAGGGGTGGTTTAAGTTATTAAAAATAAAAACTTGATAATCAAATTTTTAATCTTGCAACTCACGTTACAATTAACAATTTTTTAGGCGTATTCTTCAAAAAATAACTATGCCAGAAATCTTTATCTTTTGTAATTAAACATCTTTGGTCTGAATCGGCTATTTGACAAATAAACTCATCGGTTGAACGATTACTGTCTGGTAGCTGTAGCGTATGTAAGTTATCCAAACCCTTTTTATTTAGATAATCAGCCAGTCTTTTGGGTAATTAGCATCTACCAAAAATTTCATTGAGCAATCTTAAAAAAATCTTGAAATTTTAGCATTTGATTGGCATACACTATGCACGCCTTAATATCATCTGCCTCTAAATCAGGATAATCATTGATAATTTGCTCAATGCTCATTCCTGAAGCCAATAGTTCTAAAATAAACTCTACGGGATACCTCAATCCTCTTACGCAAGGTTTTCCGTGGCAAATTTTTTCGTCTATTGAAATTCTCTGCAAAATATCATTCATTGCAATAGCTTATTTTTTCAACCAATTAAATGCAATCCAGACCACTGCACCGAGTACAATAGCAAAAACATACACACTCACGCTACCCGTTTGCAATCTGCGGAATGCCCCTGATAAAAACCTCACCAATTGCCCTGTACCTTCTACAAAGAAATCTACCGCCACCTCAAAGCTATTACCCAAAAACTTGGAAAGACCTTGAATGGGCTTCACAATGATTGCCTCATAGATTTCATCAACATAATATTTGTTTGCCAGCAGTTTAGCAAAACCACGTTGCTCTTCTTCGGCTTTGGGTACAGATTTTTTAGCTACAAAAATTACATAAGCCAAAATAATAGAAACCAGAGCTACCGCCACCGAAATACCCATTAAAGCGTATTCGGTACTATGAGAAATTTTATGAGGCTTAAATAGTTCAGGATTTAGTTTTTCGGCAGTTGCATAAATAGGAGCAAGGAACTGGGCAAGTTTATCTCCTCCTTTTGCAAATATTTCAGGAATATTGAGCAAACCTCCTGCTATTGAAAGCACAGCCAGTATCATCAGAGGCAAAGTCATTGTGAGCGGCGATTCGTGCAAGTGATGTTTCTGCTCTTCTGTGCCTCTGAAATCTCCCAAGAAGGTAAGGAAAAACAATCGGAACATATAAAAGGCAGTCATTGCGGAGCCTAATAGTGCCAAGCCCCACAAAATAGGACTTTTAGCGTAAAGGTGCATTAAGATTTCGTCTTTGGAAAAGAAACCCGCAAAAGGCGGAATACCCGAAATAGCAAGCGTTGCGATACCGAAAGTTATGAAAGTAATAGGCATATACTTTCGCAAACCTCCCATATGGCGAATATCTTGCTCGTGATGCAAGGCGTGTATTACGCTACCTGCCCCCAAAAAGAGCAGAGCTTTGAAAAATGCGTGCGTAACTACGTGAAATATCCCCGAAGTATAAGCCGCAACGCCCAAAGCCATAAACATATAACCCAGTTGGCTCACGGTAGAATAAGCCAATACTTTTTTAATATCATTTTGGAAAATACCAATAGAAGCGGCAAGCAAGGCTGTAGCTATTGCAATAATGAGAATAATGGTGAGTGTTGTGGGAGCATAGCTAAAAATAAAATTGGAACGCACTACCATATAAATACCTGCTGTTACCATTGTAGCGGCGTGAATGAGTGCCGATACAGGTGTAGGACCTGCCATTGCATCAGGAAGCCAAGTATAAAGCGGTATTTGAGCCGATTTGCCCATCGCCCCTATGAACAAAAGCAAGGTAATCACTACAAACTCCCAAGAATCTACTACTTTGTAAGTGTTTTTGAAAGAATCTCTGGCGAATATTTCTACTAAATCTTTGTATTCAGTGGTATTCCAAAAAATAAAAATCATAATTACACCCAAAATCAAGCCCAAATCTCCAATTCTATTCATTACAAAGGCTTTTTGAGCGGCGGCATTGTAAGAACGATTTTTATTCCAAAAACCTATGAGCAAAAACGAACACAAACCTACTCCTTCCCAACCTATAAACATCATCAAATAGTTACCTCCCATTACCAGCATCAGCATTGCAAACATAAAAAGGTTCAAGTAAGCCATAAACTTACCAAAACCTTCATCTTCTTTCATATAGCCCACCGAGTACAAATGAATAAGCGTACCTACCCCCGTTACAAAAGAAAGCATCAGAAGCGTGAGTTGGTCAATGTACAAAGAAAAACTAACAAAAATCCCGGGTACAGCAATCCAATCGTAATAAACCAAACTCAAAGGTTGAACTTGCTTGGGAGCGTTGAAAGTATTAAAAAGTAAAATAGTACCTATAAACGAAGCCAAAGGCATAAGTACAGCTATAAGGCTTATCAGAGATTTTGGCAGTTTTTTACTGCCCAAGCCATTGATAATAAAGCCTATGAGCGGAAAAAGAAGCGTAAATAAAGCTAATGTTTTAGTATCCATTGTCTAAAATTTTACTTTGTGGTAAATCTCTTTGAGTTGTAAGGAAAATTTTTCAAGTAAGGTAATAGTATCATTTTCGTTATCAAAATCCCACATTTCCCAGTGTTTAGGCGTAATTTTCCTAAACAGCCGAACCTTGCATCTATCTTGCCAAACAAGTACATATTCTTGCAAACTCGCAAGGTTCTGATATACATCAAATTTCTTTTCTTTGTCGTAACTTTCTGTACTTTTGGAAAGCACTTCACAAATCATAACAGGATTTGTGATAGTATCAAATTCATTATCTACAAAAGCAGGCTCACCTTGTATTACCCAAACATCAGGGTAGCAAAAACTATTATTGGGTAAATCTGCTACTCGCATATCGCTTGAAAAAGCCTCAAATTCGCTACCTACAAACCACTTTTCTAAAAGAATGAGCAAATTTTTTACAATTCTGTTATGGTTGATACTTGCCCCTGCCATTGGATAGATTTCATTTGCAATAAGTTCGTGTTTGAGTGGCTCTTTTCGCTCAAAGTTTAGAAATTCACTTGCTTTCCATATTTTTTCTAAAAGTTCAGGCATTATTTCCAACTAAAATATCAAAATTTGACTTTTTGGTAAATATCTTTCAAATAAATCCTGCAAACTCCATATAAAAACGATATAGTATCATTTTCATTATCAAAATCCCACATTTCCCAATGTTTAGGCGTAATTTTCTTAAACAGCCGAACCTTATATCTATCTTGCCAAATAAGTACATATTCTTGCAAACTTGCAAGGTTCTGATATACATCAAATTTCTTTTCTTTGTCGTAACTTTCTGTACCTTTGGAAAGCACTTCACAAATCATAACAGGATTTGTGATAGTATCAAATTCATTATCTACAAAAGCAGGTTCGCCTTGTATTACCAAAACATCAGGGTAGCAAAAACTATTATTTTCTAAATCCGCTACTCGCATATCCCCCTGCAAAACTATAAAATCCAAGCCCCAGAATTGCTGTTTTAGTAAAAAATGTAGGTTGCTAACTATGAGATTATGATTAAAACTTGCTCCTGCCATTGGATAGATTTCATTTGCAATAAGTTCGTGTTTGAGTGGCTCTTTTCGCTAAAAGTTTAAATATTCACTTGCTTTCCATATTTTTTCTAAAAGGTCGGGCATTATTAGTACCCAATTTTGTTGAGCAAGCCACAACCAACAGAGCGAGTATTGCGATAAATCATCACGATAATTGCAAGCCCCACAGCTTCTTCTGCCGCCTCTCCCTCCATTATGATAATTACAAACACCTGTCCCTCAGCCTCTCCACGATAC
>CAZZLW010000012.1:0-20453 GCA_964654605.1 uncultured Cytophagales bacterium
TGCGTGGCAAGACCAATTCAAGGCTTTAATCATACGCTATGAAACCAGAGTAGATACGTGGGTAAATTTGTTAATTTTATCCTTTATGGTCATTTTTATCCGAAGAATTATCAAAAAAAATAAATCCTAAACAACCTCAGTAAAAGAAAAAGCAGATGCAAAAAATTTGTTCCCAATTAAATTAAAAAATCTCATAGCCTCTTTTTCCATTGGATACACTAAACGACTTCCATTGATAAATTCACCTAAATCATTTCTGATAGCTGCATAAAATTTAGGCAAATCTTCCGGTGGAACAGTCATATCGGCATCTAAAATCATAAGTATTTCTTGCTCTGCCATAGCAAACCCCTTTCTAACAGCATCGCCTTTCCCTTTACCATCTTGCTTTGCTGAGCGAATTTTTATCTTGTTTTTGTACAATTCTTGAACTCTTTGTATCTCTTCCCAAGTATTATCTGAAGAACCACCTTCAACAAAAATCAACTCATCATTTTCTCCCATTTTAGGTAATCTTTGAACAATTTGTTCTATGTTGCCTGCTTCATTACGTGCCGCTACTATAATTGATACAGATGCATTCTCTAATGTCTTTTTTAGTCTGGGACGCAAGACAGCAACATTTAATAAACCAAAAAGACGAAAAAAGGGTAGAGGCAATAACCATTTGTTTAGAATATAGCTAAGAACAGGAATAAAGACGGGACAAAGAATTCTAGGGTTTCTTTGAACTATCTCAAAATTAGACAATAAGGCAAAGTTTTGTACATCTTCGTGAGTTATCCAGTTCATTGAAGGCGTTTTTTTACGTAACCCCAGAAAAGATGCTAATTTTATTAAAGGAGACCACAAAGCACTATAATAAACAAGTATCAATCGTGTATTTGCGTTAATTTTATGGTATATTTGTGTTAAAAGGATTTGGATATCTTCTTCGTAATGGAGTGTTCCATTCAAAATCACATATTCCGTGCTTGGAGGAATTTCTACAACGTTTTCCCCAGATACATACTCGTTACAATTTAACTCTTTTTGTAACAAATTGTTTTTAGGTTTTATCTCAAACACTTTATCGTTGGGTCTGATGTAGAAGCTGATGTATTTAGCTAACAATTTGTACAGGTATTTTTTCATATTTATTATTTTTGGTGTAAAATCTCATAGATAAATTCTCCTGAACCATTTTCCATTACCAATCTAATAGGTAAGCTCAAAATTTCAGTATCATTTTTTCTAATTTCTAGCGGGGAAGTGGTTATAGCCCCTCCCACCATCAAAATTCTTTTGTTTTTAGATATAATTTCATCAATACTAATTGGTTCTCCCCAACTATAGCACCAATTATTCCAAATATTGAATTCTAAATAATCAGGATATATTTTTTTTAAGATATTTCTATAATTTACTTTCATAGCACCAGAATAACCTAGTCCAAATCCAAGAGCATATTTGGGTGAAGAACAAGGATAATAATATAGAATGATAGCATTTTTCTCATTAAGAGCATTTTCTTGAATCTGTTTTCTTTTAATAACCTCATTTTTGGTATTGACTAATTCTTCTTGAAATAGTTGTTTTTGATGCGAAATGATGTATATTGATGTTATCACAGAGGGCATTACTAACCAGTACCATTTGAAAATCCTTGATAAAAACATATAAAATATTACCAAAAAACAATAACCAAATGAAAGCAGTGGCAGTGTATAGCGATATTGATAGTGTTTGCCTATAAAAATTAAATAAATTATGTTGATACATACAAAAGCTAACAGGCAAAGTAGTAATTTTTTCCTAATGCTTTCATCTATTTCGCTCTTTTTTTGTATCCAAGCTAAAAATACTATAAAACTACTTAAAAATGCGATTATGAAGTAAGAGCCTTGGGTACTAAATAAATCTCTAATATTTTCTTTGAACATATTAAAATTAAGAAAATTGGCTTCTCCTGAATTGTAGTACCCAGACCTAATTAGCAACCCTCTAACCCAAAAGTAGAAGTATTCGTGAGAAAATAAAGCTGGCATAGCTAAAATTGCAAATAATACTATGCAAACCAATACATAATACATTTTGTCATTTTTCTTTTTCAAAAAGAAAAATGGCAATAAACCTAATGGAGCTAATGTGATTTTAGTAACAATACCTGAAATTATTGCCAAAGAAAAGCCCCAAATCTGCTTGGTTGTATCTAAAAATCGTTCCTTTTGTGTATAAAAAAGAATGCAGTAAAGAGCAATGATAGTGCTGTGTATCCATAATAGAGATTCAGCGGCAACTCTGGGTATATTAAATGCCGCAATATGCAGGAATAAAAAAGGGGTAAGTTGTAAATAAATACCTATCCAGAGCTTTTGAGTATAATGATAAGCTATCCAACCTATTACAAAAGAAGCCAATACATTTAGAACAATAATAACATTGGCAAATGTATGTAAATACTTTTCAGGGTAAGTCAAAACATCTTCGGCTAAGGTGCTTTTTTCTCCGTCTATCCAGTATAACGTTCTAATAACAACTACACCGAGATACTGTAAGGTTGTACCAGGATGATCTACGTGTTGAGGATTTTTCCCGTAAGCTAAATTAGTGGCATTGATAAGATACACATAGCTTGGGTCGGAGTTATAGCCTGTATGAAAATCGGTAAAAGATGCTTTTGCCAAATAAAGAGTGTATCCAAAAATCAGAGGAAGTACCCAAAAAACAAAAATTTTTAGCAGTTTCATTCTTTTGCATTTTTTCTAGTTTTTTCTGGATATTGTTGAATATAGTGGTAAATAGCTATTTTGTATATCCAGTATGCTTCTGGTTTATCACTTTTTGCTGTAAGTTGTTTTATGTAGTTTAAGTTATCAGGAACAATATACATTTGCTTAATAACACTCTGAATAAGCATATCTTTGCTTTGAATTTTGCCAGATTTGAAAAATATGAAATCATCGCCTTGATAATCAGGAATATTTTTAATTTCGCTAACTATTTGAGCAGAGGTGTATTTTTGATAACTCAAAACATTGAGGGCTTGATAGTTATTGAGAATATCCAATATTGCAAAATAAAAACAAGCTAAACCAATAAAAATAAAAAGTACAAAATATTTTTGCTGAATGTATATTTCTTTATGCTTTTTAAGTTTCAGAAAAAGATAAAAAAGTAGAATAGAAATTAGAAAAATGCCTAAAAAAAGTGAAAATTGTATTTCTGGAAAAAAATTTCGGGGAAAAGTTGGAATATCATCTTCGCCGTCAATAATTACAACGGATTTCATCTGCCAATCTATCCAAAGAATGCTAAAGCAAGCACAAACCTGTATCAGCCATAAAAGAAAAAGATTTTTTAGAAGTTTTCCCAGAGGTTTCATCAGTTATTATTTTTTTTCTAAAACGATATAACATCTAAAAGCCAGCAGAGAGCGAAGCGGATATAAAATTTTTTCAATAAATTGAAAAAAAGGAATAGACCAATCTGGAATCATTGCTTTATTTTCAAATCCGCCAGAGGCAGGATAGAGCAAAAAACTTAATTTTTCCTTCTTGATAATCTTAAACTTTTCACCAAATTTATCCAAAAAACTTTTGTAGTGCTTAAAAAAAATTAGAAAGGGAATAGCCTGATTTGAGTCCCAAGGATCCTTTTGCTCCAAACCTTGTTTTGAAAAATAATCTATATTCATAATAAAAGGCTCGGGGTGAAACTTCCTGTATATAGGTAATGAAAACGCAGAAGGAAAAGGCTCCAACATAACAATTCGTCCTCCTTTACAAAGAACCCTATGAGCTTCTTCTAAAAATAAAATAGGATTGGCTAAGTGATGAAAAACATCTATAAGTACAATATTGCCAACCTCACCATCTTGAAAAGGTATCTGATGTGCATCAAAACACATATCTAACCAAGGCTGTGGGTCTATATCCGCTGAAATTACATCAGGCTTGTATTCTTTGAAGTTACCCGTACCAGCTCCCAACTCCAAAGTTTTGGGATGATTGATTAAATCCTTAATAATTTTGCGATACCACTCCTCGTAGATTATTCTCAAAATTTTTTTTTGCCTCCAAGTTTGTTGGTGTCTTGAAAGAATATTCATAAGCTAAAAATAAGACTTGCAATGACTTTGAACTGGTGCTAATGTAATTTCAGCAAAAAGATAAAACTCTTTTTCAACTAGGACATTATTGCTACTATGCAAAACATCAGATAAATTTTTTCAAAGTAAAACTATGAAAATTTGCCTCTGTGAAAGATTTTCTATGAAAATTTTTACTTTGCTACGCAAAAATAATAACCTTTTTGTATTTTTGGCAAAAAACCTTTTGCAAAAATGATGGAATCAGGAAAAACCAAAGCTGAAAAATATCAGATTTTAGCAGAAAAAAATGCTGAAGCCCTCTTGGGAGGTGGAAAAGATAAAATTGAAGCACAACACAAAAAAGGCAAACTCACAGCTCGTGAGCGTATAGAATTGCTTTTAGACAAAGGTTCTTTTGAAGAAATTGGCAAGTTTGTAATGCACCGAGCCCGCGATTTCGGTATGGATAAACAGCATTATTTAGGCGATGGCGTAGTTACGGGTTATGGTACTATCAATGGAAGGCTCGTGTATGTATTTTCGCAAGATTTTACGGTTTTTGGTGGCTCGCTTTCGGAGGCGTATGCCGAAAAAATCTGCAAAATAATGGATTTGGCAATGAAAAACGGTGCCCCCGTGATTGGCTTGAACGATTCGGGAGGAGCAAGAATCCAAGAAGGAGTAGTTTCTTTGGCGGGTTATGCCGATATTTTCTACCGAAATACACTCGCTTCGGGGGTAATCCCACAAATTTCTGCAATTATGGGACCTTGTGCGGGCGGAGCAGTCTATTCGCCGGCTATTACAGATTTTATTCTGATGACCGAAGGCACTTCGTATATGTTCGTAACAGGTCCTAATGTGGTAAAAACCGTTACCCACGAAGAAGTAACTTCCGAAGAATTGGGTGGAGCATCTACGCATAGCACCAAATCGGGGGTTACTCATTTTGCTTGTGCCAACGAGATTGAAACGCTGGAAACCATCAAAAAACTGCTTTCCTACATTCCTCAAAATTGTGAGGAAGATTCGCCTGCTTACGCTTACACCAGCAAAGATGACGAATTGCGTCCTCATCTTGACGATATTATTCCCGATAATCCCAATCAGCCTTATGATATGCGAGAAATTATAGAAAGTATCGTAGATGAAGGTTCGTTTCTGGAGGTGCATAAAAACTTTGCTGAAAATATTGTAGTAGGTTTTGCTCGTTTGGCAGGTAAAAGCATTGGTATTGTGGGCAATCAGCCTGCGGTGCTGGCGGGGGTTTTGGATATCAATGCCAGCATCAAGGCGGCTCGCTTTGTGCGTTTTTGTGATTGTTTTAATATTCCACTGCTTGTTTTTGAAGATGTACCAGGCTTTTTGCCCGGTACCGACCAAGAGTGGCACGGCATTATCAATCACGGGGCAAAACTTTTGTATGCTTTTTGCGAAGCTACCGTGCCGAGAGTAACCGTTATTACACGCAAAGCCTATGGCGGTGCTTATGATGTGATGAACTCTAAACACATAGGGGCAGATATGAACTATGCTTGGCCTACTGCCGAAATTGCCGTAATGGGGGCAAAAGGTGCCGCCGAAATCATTTTCCGTAAAGAAATTATGGAAGCCGAAAACCCCGAAGCCAAACTTCAAGAAAAAATAGAAGAGTATGAAAGAAAGTTTGCCAATCCTTATAGAGCGGCTTTCCGAGGGTATATTGATGAAGTGATAATGCCTTCACAAACCCGACAAAAGCTGATAAAGGCTTTCAAAATGCTTGAAAATAAAGTTGCTTCATTGCCTAAAAAGAAACACGGCAATATTCCTTTGTAAAAAAGATTTTTTTTGGTATATTGCCTTTCAAGTGTAATTTTGCCACTCCAAACATTGTATTTTATGAGCTTTTACATTCAGAATACGGCTACGGGGATTAGCCTGACGAAAGAAGATATTTTAGCCGATTACCGACTTGCTTGCGAAAGCCGAGAGGCAAGTCTTATGGGACGCAAAGAAGTCTTTGCAGGAAAAGCCAAATTTGGTATTTTTGGCGATGGCAAAGAATTGCCTCAGATTGCAATGGCAAAAGCCTTCAAAGCAGGCGATTGGCGTTCGGGGTACTACCGCGACCAAACCTTTATGATGGCTATTGGCGAGCTTACTTTGGAAGCCTTTTTTGCCCAACTTTATGCCGATACGCAAATTGAAAACGAACCTGCATCGGCGGGTAGATGTATGAACTCACACTTTGCTACTCGCTTGCTCAATGAAGATGGTTCTTGGAAAAATCTGACTGAACTCAAAATTTCATCAGCCGATATTTCCCCCACCGCAGGGCAAATGCCACGACTTTTGGGGCTGGCTTGGGCTTCTAAATTGTATCGTCTTAATCCTGAATTGCGTGGATTTTCGCAATTTTCAAACAATGGAAATGAAATTGCTTTTGGAACTATTGGCAATGCTTCTACTTCCGAAGGAATGTTCTTTGAGGCTCTCAATGCCGCAGGAGTATTGCAAGTGCCTCTGCTGATGTCGGTTTGGGACGATGAATACGGCATTTCTGTTTCCAAAGAATACCACACTATCAAACATAGTATTTCCGATGCTTTGGCAGGCTTTCAGCGGGAAAATCCTCAACAAAAAGGCTTTGAAATTTTCAAAGTAAAGGCTTGGGATTATCTCAAACTCATTGATGTATATCAGAGAGCCGCTAAAATCTGTCGCGAAACGCATACACCTGTACTTGTACACGTGATTGAAGTTACCCAACAACAAGGACACTCTACATCAGGCTCTCACGAACGCTACAAATCCAAAGAACGCTTGGAGTGGGAAATGAGCTTTGATTGCAACCAAATGTTCAAGGAATGGATTTTAGAACACGGCATAGCTACTATCACGGAACTTAATCGCATTGAAGAAGAAGCAAAAGAGCGTGTAAAACAGGCTAAAACTACGGCTTGGAATAATTTTCTGAAATCTATCAAACGCTATCAGGAAGATACTGAAAAAGCATTGGATTGGGCGATAGCTCAAAATCCTGCTTACCAAGAGTCTTTGCAGAAAGTTAAGCAAGAGCTAAAAAGTACCGTCAATCCTATCAAAAAAGATTCTATTGTTGCTCTCAAAAAAGCTATACGTATTTTGCGTAATGAGCCTGAACTTGCCAAAAAAGAATTACTCCAAACGCTCAGAAGCAAGCAAGCATTGGCTCGTGATGAATATAACTCCTTTTTGTACAGCGAATCTGCCAAAAACGCTTTACACGTAAAAGAAATAAAGCCACTCTACGCCCCTGATGCCAAAATGGTAGATGGCAGAGAAGTTTTGCAGGCAAATTTTGAGGCAATTTTCCGAAATAATCCTTTGGTAGTAGCATTTGGCGAAGATGTTGGCAAAATTGGTGATGTAAATCAGGGTTTTGCAGGTTTGCAAGAAAAATTTGGCGAAATTCGCATTACTGATACCAGTATTCGCGAATGTACGATTCTGGGGCAAGGAATTGGTGCGGCGATGCGAGGCTTACGCCCCATTGCCGAAATTCAGTATCTGGATTATTTGCTTTACGCTATTCAGATTATGTCTGACGATTTGGCTTGCTTGCAATATCGTACCAAAGGCGGACAAAAAGCCCCTGTTATTATACGCACACGTGGGCATCGTTTGGAAGGCATTTGGCATTCAGGTTCGCCTATTGGAATGATTCTGCACGCCATTCGGGGCATTCGGGTACTTGTGCCTCGTAATATGACTATTGCGGCGGGTTTTTACAATACAATGCTTCAAACTGATGAACCTGCTCTCATTATTGAGTGTCTGAATGGCTATCGTTTGAAAGAAAAAATGCCACTTAATTTGGGCGAATTTACTATCCCTTTGGGAGTGCCTGAAATCTTACGTGAGGGTACTGATGTTACGCTGGTTACGTATGGCTCAATGTGCCGAATAGCAATGGACGCCGCCACACAACTCGCCGAAGTGGGTATAAGTGTAGAAGTGATTGATGTGCAAACACTTTTGCCTTTTGATATACACCATAGTATTTTGCAGTCTGTCAAGAAAACGAATAGAGTTGTATTTGCTGATGAAGATGTAGAAGGAGGGGCTTCGGCATTTATGATGCAACAGGTTTTAGAGGTACAAGGAGCATATCGCTATCTGGATTCTGCCCCTATAACCATTCACGCACAAGACCATCGCCCTGCCTATGCTTCCGATGGCGACTATTTCTCTAAACCCAACGCCGAAGACATCTTTGATAAAATCTATGCAATGATGAGTGAGGCTAATCCACAAAAGTTTCCTGCATTGTACTAGTAAGATTTTCTCTTAAAGTTTTAAGTTATCAAAGTGGCAATATCACTAATAGTGATATTGCCACTCATAAATTGGGCAACACTTCAAATTTTAATTTTTTCTTTGAAACTACTTCAAAGCAATTTTAGTGGAGTACGATAAATGGATATTTTGCGAAAATCTATTTTTAGCTGTTTAGTTACTTTGATGTTTTGGGCTTGCCAAGAGCAGAAAGCCCGTTTTGCGGTGCGAGAAAATGCTCAAATAGATGCATTTTTTTCGTTGGCTTCTTTGCAAACGCTCCAAAAGGCTTGGGAAAATGACCCTGAAAGTGATGTAACGGCTTATCAGCTTGCTTTGTGGTATTTTCATCAGAAAGAGTATAGCAAAGCCAAAGATTTTACCCAAAAAGCTCTTGAACTTGTAGAAAAAGCAGAATACTATTTGCTAAAAGCTCAATGCGAAAATGGCTTGAAAAACTTTACAGAGACAAGAAAAAATCTGCAACAAGCCCTGAAAATTGGAAAAAATGACTTTCTGACTTTATTTTTTGCCTTTCATTTTGCCGTAGAGCAAAGCGAGTGGCAAGAAGCAGAAAAATATTTGCAAAAACTTGAAAAAAATTATCCCGAAGCCCCTCAACTTACTTTTGCCAAAGGAAAACTCGCTTTTTTGAAAAATGATACTTTGCAAGCCTATCATTTTTTGCAAAAAGCCATTGAGCAAAACCCTACTAATACAGAAGGTTACAAACTGCTGAGCCACTTATATAACCAGCAAAACCAGCCTACAAGGGCTTTGGAATGGGCAAATAAAGGCTTGAAAATAAGAAATTTATACGATAGTTTGCTTTTAGAAAAAGCCCTTGCTCTGCAAAAACTTAAAGAAAAAGATAGTGCCGCCAAATATTTTCTGAAAGCCTATCAGCAAAACAATCGCTTGTATCAGGCTTCTTTTTTCTTGGGTGAGCAGGCTCTCAAAGCAGAAAAATATCAAGAAGCACTCAATTTCTTGGAAAATGCTTATCGGTATGCACCCGCTTTGCCGAAAATCAATTATTTTATGGGGCTTTGTTATGAAAAATTAGGTAAAAACGAACTTGCCTTGGAGTTTTATCAGAAGGCTACCAAGCAAGATGCCGAGGATTTAGTAGCTCGCCAAGCATTGTATTTCTTGAAAGAAAAATTGGAGCGAGAGCGAATGAAACGTCTGCAAGATTCTTTGTGGAAAGCACAGCAAGCCATAGAGCCGAATTAGGTTTATCAACTTGCAAAG
This sequence comes from uncultured Cytophagales bacterium, assembly GCA_964654605.1. GTDB lineage: Bacteria > Bacteroidota > Bacteroidia > Cytophagales > Thermonemataceae > Raineya. The sequence goes on from CAZZLW010000012.1 coordinate 9,626, forward strand.
AGTGTGCTAACCATTACTTCTGAAATTCTTTGATATATAGCTTTCCAAGCATCTTCCAAACCGCTATTCCATTCGTTTTCGTACATACTTTTGAGCATATGCAAAAAAGCTATCCCGAAAGAAACAAAGTGTTCGGGTTTTAAGCCATAACCTGCGTGGCGTTTGGCAAGGGCTTCTAAATCGGGTTTTACGCTTTCCCAATTATCAATACTTCGGACAAGTTTTCCTATCGCCGCTACAAGCATTTGCGATTGTCGTTCCATTGAAGTATTTTTGAAAAGCTCTTTGGTTTCGGGGGCAAGCTCAAAGAGTTTGTCGTAAAGAATTTGGGCGTTGCCAAGAGTTCTTGCCAGAACTTTGGGAAATGATTGCTTAATAATTGCAGATTGTTCGGCTGTCATAGGACTTACATTTTCTTACAAGTTACAAGTATTTTCAAAACGAAGCTATGATTTTTATCAACTCTTTACATTTTTTAGAAAAGGTAAATTTGACAGAAAAAGTAGAAACCTATGTTTTGCGTTTGGATAAAATTGATAGCTACATTTCGGGTAATAAGTGGTTCAAACTGAAATACAATTTACAAGAAGCAAAAAAATTAGGCTTGAATAGATTGCTGACTTTTGGAGGAGCATATTCTAATCATATTTTGGCAGTGGCTTCGGCAGGAGAGCGTTGGGGATTTGAAACCATCGGGGTTATCAGAGGCGAAAAGCCACTCAAGCTGAATGAAAGACTTCTACAAGCCGAAAAATGGGGAATGGTATTGCATTTTATCAGTCGGCAGAGCTATCGTAATAAAAATGACGAGGATTTTATTCGCAGTTTGGAACAAAAATTTGGAAAATTTTATCTTATCCCCGAAGGCGGCTCCAATACATTAGCAGTGCAGGGTACGGGTGAGATACTTGATTTTTTACCACAACTTTCTTTCAGTTTTGATTATGTGTTGTGTTGTGTAGGAACAGGTGGAACGCTTGCAGGGCTTGCCAAAAGCCTTTTCGGCACAAACACCCGATTATTAGGAATCCCTGTCCTGAAAAATGCGTCCTTTTTGTATGATGAAATATACAATTTACTTCAAGGTACTTCTTTCCAGCCTTTTGAATTGCTTTTAGACTATCATTTTGGTGGTTATGCCAAAAAAACAAGCGAACTTTTGAGTTTTTTAGAAAATTTTGTGCAAAAGTTTCAAATTCCTACGGAGTTTGTTTATACAGGAAAGATGTTTTTTGCTTTTTTTGATTTACTGCAAAAAGGATACTTTTCTGAAAACTGCAAGGTGCTTTTGGTGCATACAGGGGGAATTTTTGGAGAATAAAAAACCTCGCAAACACTATCTGCGAGGTTTTCAAGAAAAAACTGCTAATCTAATTTTACCCTACCAAAATAAATGTACTTACCATTAGAGGTTGAGCCAAAGAAGGTAATTTTGTTGGGGGCGGGATTGAAAAATGGGAAGTTTTTATCCAAGTAAAATTTCTTTTTGTTCATTACGCCCAAAGTTGTAAAATTACTAATAGAGGCATCATTTTTAGAAATTTTGGCGATACGAGGGTAAATTTCCAATCTGCTATCTCCCAAATCATAGCCATCTATTTCTGTGAGAATCAGATACATATTTTGTTTAGAGTCGCCTGTATCTAAAACATACTGAGGGGCACCATAGGCTTTTGACCACTTATTGTTTTCTACTGGATCTACGCCATACATAGCTTTCAAAACACCTTGCTTATCAAAATAGAGTGTGATTACATCTTGATATATTTTTTTGTTTTTGGAAACTTTGAAATTTTGTCCTGACATTACAAACTCCTCTCTATCATTCACAAAAACTACTTTTTTATCAAATTGTCCTCCTTTGAATACGGGCTTACGTTTTTGGGCAGGAGGCGTTTTGATTTTGGCTTTCATTTCATCAAGGTTCGTGTTGGTGATGTATTCTACTTGGTTAGTTTCTTCGTTGAATTTCATTACTTGAATAGACTTAAATTTATTGGGGTTAATGACTTGGTCGTAGTATTTGCCTTTGGCATCCACCGAAAGACCATAGAAGTAATGACTGGTGCCGTGGGTAAAGTCTTCGTCTATACGCCAAACAGAGGTAGCGGCTTTGAAAGGCACTCTAAGAATATTTTTGAAATCGCTATCAAAACGGAAAATTTCAAACTCATTGGTTTTGTCTTTGGGTGCTTTTTCTTTGCCCCAGCGGCTGGGAGCAAGTATAAAGAAAGCTCCTTCGGCAACAGGAATATCCTCATCTTCGGGATTTTGTCTATTGATTACAGCTTTGTAAATGCCCGTCATAGAATAAGGGAAATCTACGTCTTTCTTGGCTACCAAATCTAAATTGTTGTTAAATTTCATTAGAGTAAAGCGTCTTCCAGCCATATCATTTTTGGGGGTAGCAACTACAACTGCTTCACCTGTGTAATCATCTTCGTAGTAGTTGATAAGGAAATATTTATCACCTTCATCGGTTTTGGGCTTTACTTTTTCAAGGGTTTTTACACTTTTTTCATATTCCTGATAATAGGTACTCCACGTGTAAGTTACACGCTTGCGTTTGAGTACTAAAATGTTAGAAATATTTCTTTCCACACTAATCCCTTCCTTTACAATAGGCTCTTTGTACTTTACCTTAATTTCTACATCAGATTTGCCCAAGCGTAATTTGATGCGGTTGTTCTCAATTTCTTGTTCTTCTTGGCGTTGGTCAAGTAGGTTATATTCTTTGTCGAAAGAATAAATTTCCATCTTGATACGTCTGCTATTTTGCGATGTGATAAAAACAAGGTCAATATTACCTGTTTCTGCGTCTTGATTAACGTGGTAAAGGTAGCCTCTTTTGGCACGTTTGGAAAGTTCGTGCATTTTTTCTACTTCTATGGTTTGGGCATTTGCTCCAAACAGCAAGCATACAAACGAGAGAACTGCAAAAATACGTTTCATATAGGTTCTGAATAATTTGGTTTCAGCAAAAAGACCAAATTATTGTGGCTTTTCCTATACCTCATTTGACGTATTTTTGCATAATGTTTTGATTATTTCTTACTTAATGAGCAGTAAATTTGCATTTTGAAGCAAAATTTAGCATAAAAATCATTTTTTTGTAGGTAGTACGAAATTTTTTTTTAATATTGCGAAAATATTTTGCAAACGTAAAAATCATATCCTTATGAAGAAAATAACTTTACTGCTCTTTGTAGTGTTTTGCTCTTGGTATAATGCCCAAGCCCAAGGCTCTGACTGGACTTTGGGAGCAGGCGTAACAGCCTTTGATTTCGGTGTACCTGCCAAAAGAGGTTTGAGTATGAGCGACTGGAACTGGGGTCCGTATATCACTGCCTCCAAAAAAATCAGTCCTATGATTCAAATTGCCCCTTCGGTTTCGGTAGTAGAAATTCGCAATTTTAGCGATTTGTTCCCGAATGATATTTTCACCACAGGGCAAACGGCGGCAAGTGTGCAAGGTAGTCTTGCAGGGCAACTTCATTTTTTACCTGAAAAGAAATTTGACCCTTATCTCACTTTGGGTGGCGGTGCAAATTACCTTCGCCGTAAAACTTATGGTGTTTTGGAAGGCGGTTTGGGCTTCAACTATTGGGTAGATGACCTTGTAGCCATCAACTTGCAAGCAGGCTACAATTATATGTTTGATTTTGCTGATTATTTGCATTATAGAGGTGGTTTCCGTTTTGGTTTAGCTAAACCCAAAGATTCTGACGGAGACGGAATTCCTGATAAAAAAGACAAATGCCCCAATGAAAAAGGTTTGAAGCAGTTTGCGGGTTGTCCTGATACAGACAACGATGGCATTGTAGATGGCGAAGATGCTTGTCCTACGGAGGCAGGGGCAAAAGAGTTTAATGGTTGCCCTGATAGAGACGGTGATAAAATCATTGATAAAGATGATAAATGTCCTGATACTCCCGGTTTAGCTCAATTCCAAGGTTGCCCTGATACAGACGGTGACGGCTTACCTGATAATGAAGACGCTTGCCCTACCGAAGCTGGAAAACCTGAATTGCAAGGCTGTCCTGATAAAGATGGTGATGGCATTGCAGATAAAGACGACCGCTGTCCTGACCAACCCGGTTTGGCTACTTTCAAGGGCTGTCCTGATAGAGACGGTGATAAAATTCCTGATGTAGATGATGCTTGTCCCGATGTACCCGGTGTGCCTGAAGAAAAAGGTTGTCCTGCTAAAATTAACGAGCAAGAACTCTTGAAAATAGCTAAAAGTATCAACTTTGCCACAGGAAAGGCTACTATTTTGCGTACTTCTTTTGCTTCGTTAGATAATCTTGCCGCACTTTTGAGTCAAAATCCTAGCGTGAAGATTGCAGTAGAAGGGCATACAGATAATGTGGGTAATAGAGCCGCCAATAAAAAACTTTCTCAACAGCGTGCTGATGCTATCAAAGCCTACTTGGTGAAAAAAGGTATCAGTGCCGACCGTATCCAAGCCATTGGTTATGGAGATGAAAAACCTGCTGATGGTAGCACCGATATTAAAGCAGGTAACAAGACACCTCAACAGCGTGCCGCTAATCGCCGTGTAGAAATAAAGAATTTGTAACAAGTTCTGCACTGCGTCTTAAAACCTACAAGGCTCAACCTTGTAGGTTTTTTGTTTGCCAAGTTTGCAAGTAATTGGCTATGAGAATAGGTTTGGGTAAATTTTGAATATCCTCCCAAGTGTGCCATTCCAAATTTGGGGAAAGAGGAAAGTTCTCGTTTATTTCAAAATGAAAAAAGCAAACAAAGATTCTTTGATGTGTGAGTTGATGTTTGAATATACTTGATTTGTGTATAAAACTTCCTTTTACGAGGGGTATCTGCTCCAATTCGTATAAATTCTCTTTTTCCTGCAAATCAAAATCGTAAAGATTTTGCCAAATATCTTTTTCCAAGCGTTTTTTAAGAGCGATTTTCTCTTCCTTATGCCAAACCAGATAGGCAAAAAAACGCTCACGCATTTGCGTTTTGTTAATTTTTACAGGTAAGTTTTCTTGTTCTTGATAGACAAAGGCGAAGCAGTTTTCTTGTAAGGGGCAAAACATGCAATTGGGTTTTTGTGGAGTACATTGCAAAGCCCCAAATTCCATAATTGCCTGATTGTATTCATTGCTATTTTCGGGAATTAGGCTTTGAGCCAAAGCTCTAAATTCTTTTTCGCCTTGTGGGCTGGCAATATCTGTGAAAATACCAAAATAGCGAGCCAGCACTCTATACACATTGCCGTCCAAAACCGCTACGGGTTCGTTGAAGGCAAAAGACGCTATCGCCGCTGCTGTGTATTTGCCTATGCCTTTAAGTTTAAGTAGCTCTCGGTAACTTTTGGGAAATTGCCCTTCATTTTTTTCGCAAAGTTGCCGAGCCGTAGCCAGCATATTTTTAGCTCGGTTGTAGTAGCCCAAACCTTGCCACAATCGGAACACTTCCATATCGTTTGCCAAAGCCAAATCTTGTAGGTTTGGGTAGTTTTCTACAAATTTTTGATAGTAGGGCAAGCCTTGCTTGACACGTGTTTGTTGTAAAATAATTTCGGAAAGCCAAATGAGATAGGGGTCTTGTGTGTTTCGCCAAGGAAGTTTGCGGTGATGCTTTCTATACCAAGCGGTGATTTTTTCAACAAAAAACTTATTTTTCTCGTTCATTTCTCTTGATTTGCCAATGCGTTCCAAGTGTAAATTCTGCACATTCGGCTACAGAGGCGTGCGTTTTGAGCAGTAGCCCTGCAAAAATATTTTTATGGAAATACCATTTTAAGCCATAACGCTGATAAAAAGGCATATCTGTTTTGGCTTCAAATTGCCTACGAATGTAATAGCCGAGTTGGATATTTAGACTCATATCGCCAAAAGTAATTTCATCGCCTACTGCTATGCCTATGCGTCTGTAATCGGGTTTTGGGTTCTGACTTCCAAATTTTTGCTCAATTTGGTACTTGATACCTTCGTTCCAAGAAATATCCAAACCTGCATTAAAGCGGTGTTTGCGATTTATATCACGAGCTACATACAAACCTACATTGAAAACAGAATGTTTGTGAGGTTGATTGATTTCTGTTTCTATCAGACTGCCTCCAAGTGCCGTTTGCAGATACCAATTTTTGCTGAAAGCGGTTTTTTCACTTTTTTGAAAAGCAATTTTTTCAGGATTAAACACATAACTAATGCCTGCAAAGGTGGTAATAACATTTACACCTGCATTGGGCAATTTGAAAGCTCCATTAGAATAATGCGTAATTTGCAAGCCTGTTTTAAGTCTGAAATGAGAGTTGAGGTGATAGTTCCACCAAAATCCCCCTTGCATTACATAGCTCCAAATATTACTCAAAACATTGTTTTGAAAATTGGTTTCAATATCAAAAGGATTAGAGGCAAAGGCAAGCCCTGTACCGATTTTGAATTGTAAGGTACTTTTTTCCGCTCGGTAGATAGGCAAAAGCATATTTGCCGATAGTGCAAGGGAGTGCCCTATGATAGAATTTTGGTAATTGAAATAAGTAAGAGCAAAAGAACTTTGGGGATAGCGGAAATCTTGCTCCCAAGTACGTTTTCCAAGATGAAAACGATTGTAATAAGCCGTAATAGCCCAAGGGTGCGATTGCAGGTGTCCGATTTTAGGGGCGTGCCGAAAAATAAAGCCATAATCGGTATGCAAGCCTATTTCAAAAGGGGTTTGAGCCAAACAGAAAGAGTAAAATACCCAAAGACTGATGACAATCCAATAATATTTACGCTTAGGCATTTCATAATTTTTGGCAAAGATATAAAAAACCTCCAAAACTTTTGTCTTGGAGGTTGAAACTTATGTGGGAGGGGTGTATTATTAAGGGAACAATACACCTCTAATGTTTCGGGCATTTATGTCAATAAGAGGTATGCTTGTGCCATATTTAGCATTTATAGCTTTAATAATCTGATTGGCAACAATGGCATAACCTTTGGGAGTAAGATGAACCCCATCAAGCGAGAACAAGCCACCACTGATAAAATCTGTTGAAACTTGTACGCCATCAATGCTTCTGTTTCTGATAATTTGATTGAACAAAGCATCGGCATCTACCAAAGCCAAGTTTTTAGCTTGTGCTACGGCACGAATTTTAGCATTATAGAAGTTGGTAGCATTTCTAACAAAACCTGTTTCTTGTTCATCTAATACTGCCCAATCAGGGAAAGGGAAAGGTTGGAAAGTAGTAGGATTTACAAAGCCTAATCCGTTGGCAAAATTGGTAGGAGTGAGCAAACCTTGCTGTGCAGGCAAAAGAATAAAATCTGATGCGGCATCCATTTGCTCTACAATTACTCTCAAAGAACCGGGAGGATCTGCTAGGCAAACAGGGCAAATGGAAGTAGGTATAGAGCTAGAAGGAGCAATACCTTTCACAATTATAAATCTGTTGTTACCAGCAACAAGTCCAGGACTTGTACCACCTACAATAGGTCCAGGACCATCAGGGTCCCAACCGGGAATAGGAGGCAAAGGACCAGGACCATCAGGGTCTACGGTAATACCTAAATAAATAGCATTTAACAAGCTTGCTTCAGATGCAGTAAACTCTCTTCTTACAGTAATTTCAGCCGCACTTTTAGGGATAAAAGGGAAAGTAGGTAATGTTCCTCTGATTTGCTGATTCACAAGCGTAACATAAGGGATAGAGGCTACATCAGGAATTGTAGCAACTACACCTTTTGCACCGTTGGCGGTAAGTTTATTTATCAAGGCATCAAAGCTTGCATTGAACACATTGATTTCGGTAATAGCACCCAAAGAGCCATCAGTGCTGTAAGGGAACTGGTTAGGGGCAATTGTATTGGAACGAATAGGGTTAGCATTGGGGTCGCCACCACTGGTTGCAAAGCCCAAAACGTCATTGTTACCAATCCAGCAAGTAAAGAAAGTAGCATTGGCTTCGCCTACAAAATCAACATAAGATTTTGTAGTAAGAGGGGGAAGCAAACGCTCAAAGAAAGGGTTTAGCTGGCTATAAGCAGGTACGGTTACATCAACTACCCTGATGCCCGAAATACCATAGTTATTGAGGGGTCCTTCGTAGCGGGCAAGTTTGAGCGGACTTGGACTTACAACTGCTAAGTTACTGGTTTCTTGCGAAATAATAGGCGTTCCATTGGTGTTCCAGCCTGTAATTTTCAAGAAACCTGAACCATTTTGCTGTCCGTCATTGAATAAAGCCTGATGAAACTCTCCGCCACCCGCTAATTTGAATTGCTCGGCAATAAATTTGGGGTAAGAGTTCATCATAGACGCATTATACAAACCATTATCAGCGACACCCGCAGTAAGCGAGTTACCAACAGCGATATATTTGCTCAAATCTAAATTGCCTTTGTTGGCAGGGATAGGGTCTATTTTAGGGGCACAAGCACTCAGAATAAAAGCACTTGCAGAAACGGCTAATGTTCCTTTCAGTATGTTGAGTTTCATATCTATTTTGAATTTTTTAGTTCAACCATTTTTAGAAATTAAACGTTACACCAAAGGTGCCAACTATGGCTTTGGTTTTGAAGTCGCCACGAGGACCCACAAAATTGCCATTGGCATCAGTTGCAGGATTTCTGTTGTCGCGAGTGGGTCTTGTAAGGTAAATACCACCCAAATCAACGCTTACTTTTCCAAAAGAGTAGCCCAAGCCCAATGTGCCAGCAAAAGTATTTGCATCAGGGGTTTCGGCAGTCATAAAGCCATCTTTTACAGGAGAAGGGTCAAAGTAAGTACCTCCTCTGATTGCCAAAGCTCCTTTTTTATATTCTGCTCCTGCACCAATAGTGATACGGTCTTGATATTCACGAGGCGAAACAGAGGTGTTAGAGCCAGCTACAGGGTCAGTGAAATTGAAAGCCAGTTCTTTGTAGGCACTCCAGAATGTATAACGAGCATCAAAGTTGAATAATAGGTTATCGCTATATTTCCAAGTAACCCCCGCAGTAAGTACAGCAGGCAAAGGCAATTCTGATGAAAACTTGGTAGAAGCCGTGCTACCACTTAGATTGGGGAAATTGCCAGCAATGGCTGCTCCTACGGGACCACCCAAAGAAGGTATATTCGTGAAGGTAGCAGTACCATCTTCTACTTTTGCAACAATTTTGGAACGATAAGCCAAGCCAAGCGTTACTTCATCAAAGAGTTTATAGGCTACTCCTAAGTTCCAGCCCATACCTGTTGCTTTTCCATCAAGTTCAGCATCTACAAAAAGACCATTAACAGGCAGAGCGTTTTGTCTTTGTAGATTTACGCTACCTGTCATATATTGGAAACCTGCTCCAATTGAAAACTTATGATTTACTCGGTAGGCAATGGTAGGCTGAATATAAATAGCTCTTAAAGCAATTTGCTCCAAGTTGGTTTTTCCAATCCAGCCATCTTCCCATTTTACGGTAGAGCCATAAGGGGTAACTACGCTTAAACCTGCTTTGATAGCTTTGTCTTTTCCGAAACCAAAAGCGGCGTGTAAGTAAAAAGGCGTACTTACAGGGTTTTCAGTTTTGTAAATGTTACCGTCCAAAGAGGCAAATTCTGTTTTACCAAAAATGGCATTTACCCCAGCCGCTACTCCACCGCCTTCAATGAAGCCAATGGCACCAGGGTTGTAGAACATATTGCTCACATCAGCCAAGGCAGAACCAGTATTTCCCATACCTGTTTGCCTTACACCTTGTAAGACTACTTGAAAGCCGCCTGCTTCTGCCCATAATGCGGCACACAGACCTAAAATAGTAAAACTTAGTCGCTTCATAAAAAAGTTGTTAAGTTTGGGTTAATTGAATTTAATATGGCAAATTTATCGCTATTATACAAAAATATCTACGATTTGTTCCAAATTTTTCACACTTTTTTTCAAAAAGTATTCTGCAAGCAGAATAAAAGGCTTTTTTTAGTACAATTCGTCCAAGTTCATACTTAGGTATTTATTCACAGCTCGGTAAGAGCTGAAAAGACTTAAAAATATGCCCAAAACAACTAAAATCCCCCCAATAATTAGAACTTGCAAGGGGCTAAACATCTCTGAAAGTCTAATAAAACCTACATTCAAATAGGGCAAACTTACATAGATAAGTGTAAAAGCGATAGCTCCACTCAGAAGTCCTTGCCAAAAAGCAGTAGCTAAAAAAGGACGACGAATAAAAGAGGCTGTAGCTCCTACCAGTTGCATTGTACGGATAATAAATCTTTGCGAAAATAAAGCTAATCGTATGGTATTGTGTATCAGTATTACTACAATAATCATCATAAAAAGAGCAAAAGCTGAAAGTACAAAACTTACCATTGCTACATTCTGATTCACTTCCTCTGAAAATTCTTGTGCATACGATACTTCAAAAACCCCCTTTATTTGCTCAATTTCTTTTTTGATTTGCTCCAGCCCTTCTCTGCTACAAAATTCGGATTTGATGTGTAATAAAAACGAATGACGTAAAGGGTTTTCACCCAGTAAAGTAATAAAGTCCTCTTTCAAGTCCTTGATAAGTTCTTTGGCGGCTTCGTCTTTGTGTTTGAAGGCTATATCGGCTTGCCCTGCAAATTTCCTGATGTATTTTTTATCAGAAAGTAATTGACGCAATTGTGCTATCTGCTCGTTTTCTAAGCCGTTATCCAGCATTACTTGTACTTCTACATTTTCTTTCACTCTTTCGGCAAAATTGATAATACCTATGATAAGCATAAGTAGTACGCCCAATGCAATGAGAGCAATTGTGATACTTGTCATTACACTGGTATAAGGGTAACTTCCTAAACTTTTGCTTTTGGTCTGGGTGATAGTTGTCATAAGTTTTTTACAAAAAAAGCAAAGAAAAAA
>CAZZLW010000013.1:0-7462 GCA_964654605.1 uncultured Cytophagales bacterium
CGGTTGTAGCTGTACTGATTTTCTTTATCCAAACGCATAATATCCAAGGCTTCTCTTGCCTCTTTCAAACCTTTTGCACGAAATTCATCTTTCACTTCGCTGTTTTTCAGAAAATAAATCCACTCATCAAGGGTATCTTTCGCTACATCATTGAACTGATTGACCTTGATAAGGTAATATTCAGGAAAAATATCGGAAACCAAAGTTTTGGCAAAGGTATTTTTCTGCTTTTCGGAAAGTTGCAGAGTATCGTTGAAATGCAAACCTTGAAAAGTAGTAGTGCCTTTGTAGATGTAATCTTGCCCTTGCCCTAAATCAAAATAGACAATATTTATGGAAATGACTTTTTTGACTTCTGAGTAGGCTTGTCCCAAACGCAAATGCTCGGCAACGGCTTTGCTTGTGCCATAGACCATTCGGTGAAAATAGTCAATTTCGTAAGTGTTCTGAATTTCAATGATGATAAGTTCATTTTTAGAATTTTCGGTGAGAATATCCACTCGGTTGTATTTATCCTCCCAACTTTCTTGATTGCCCTCACTTTCTAAAATCTCTTTGATTTTGATGTCTTCAAACAAAAGTTCCGACAAAAAACCTTCCAACACAACAAAATTAGCCTTGTTGCGTAGCAAGCGTTTAATTGCCCAATCAAAACGGATTAACTTTTTGCTCATTCTGCGTTATTTTTTGCAAAATTAAGCAAAACTTGTGAGAATAAGCAATTTATGGTCAGATTAAAGTAATTTTCAAGTTTTTTGCAAGTATTGATTTCTTGTTTTTCAAAAGTTGAGCAAGAAAAAATCATCTTTGTTGGATATACTCTTGCTTTTTGCTCTGTAACCAAAGATACACAGGCAAACCTGAAAGAACAATCAGAAAGCCATAACGTGTGTAAGGTTCATAAATAAGCCAAATCACACTAATAATTGTTATCAAGACCAAATACAAAGCAGGCAAAAAAGGATACGCCAAAGTCTTGTAAGGACGAGTAGCCTCGGGCATTTTTCTACGCAAAATAAAAACAGCAAGGATAGTCAGAAAGTAAAAAAGCATTACGGCAAACATCACATATCCCAACAAATCGCTGTATGCACCTGAAAGACACAAAACCGAAGCCCATACCGCCTGTACTACCAAAGCGTTCTGAGGTACATCATTTTTATTCAGTTTGCCCAATGCCGAAAAAAATACCCCATCTTTTGCCATTGCATAATACACCCTTGCTCCTGAAAGAATACAACCATTATCCGAACCGAAAGTAGAAATCATTATCAAAATACTTACTAAAAGCAAGCCTATTTGCCCCAAAACCTGCGAAGCGGCGGCAGTTGCTACTAATTCGTTACTTTGTATTTGTGGAAATGGTAAAGCTATCAAATAGGCAATATTTGTAAGCAAGTAAATCAGGGTTACAAGTCCTGTTCCTATTGCCAAACTACGTGGAATCGTTTTTTCTGCATTTACAATTTCATCACCTGCAAAACTGATATTATTCCAAGCATCACTGGAAAACAAAGAGCCAATCATTGCTACGGCAAAAAGAGGTAAATAATCTGTCAGTGCAATATTTTCGGGTAAAGCCCAATATTTTCCAAAATTCTCGGAGATAGCTCCTGCATTTCTTCCAAAAACAAAAATAATGAGCAAAAGCAAAGCCAAAGCAATGATTTTGGTACTACCAAAAAGGTTTTGGATAAGTGTTCCGTATTTTACTCCTTTGCTATTGATAAAAGTCAGTAGCCAAATTACAGCAATCGCAAGCAACTGATTGGTGGCTATGCCAAAACCGCCAACTTCTACAATTTTATTATTTTTGCTAATGAATGGTAAAAGATTTCCTGTAAAATTGGCAAAAGCAACAGCTACCGCCGCAATTGTCCCTGTCTGAATAACAGCAAGCACCGTCCAACCATACAGAAAAGCTATAAGCGAGTTGTAGGTTTTACGCAAAAACACATATTGCCCGCCTGCTTGTGGCATCATAGCGGCAAGTTCGCCATAGCTCAACGCTCCTGCCATTGTAATTAGCCCCGTAATAAGCCAAACCAAGAGCAAACCCCAAACAGATTGCGTTTTTTGAGCAATATCCGAACTCACAATAAAAATGCCCGAGCCAATCATTGTACCTGCTACGAGCATTACGGCATCAAATAAACGAATTTCTTTGCGAAAAGACATTTTAAGGAATTTTATTCATCAAACAAATCATTTTGCTTTGCAAACTGACTGATACCCAAATGCTTGTAGGCTTTTTCAGTAGCTTCTCTGCCCCTTGAAGTTCTTTTAATGTAGCCTTCTTGTATCAGAAAGGGTTCATACACTTCTTCAATGGTTTCGGCTTCTTCGCCACAAGCAGTAGCAATGGTGGTAATCCCAACGGGACCGCCCTTAAATTTATGAATAATGGTTTGTAAAATGCGGTTATCCATTTCGTCCAAGCCGTTTTTATCTACTTCCAAAGCCTGCAAGGCAATATCAGCAATTGCTAAATCTATATTTCCATTACCTTTTACTTGGGCAAAATCACGAATACGGCGTAGCAAATTATTGGCAATGCGAGGCGTACCCCTACTACGGCGGGCAATTTCGTAAGCGGCTTCTTCTTCAATTTTCACACCCAAAATCTTACAAGAACGTTTTACGATTTGCGTAAGCAACTGGGCATCATAGTATTGCAGACGAGCATTGATAGCAAATCTGGCTCGAAGAGGGGCAGTTAAGAGCCCCGACCTCGTAGTAGCTCCAATAAGCGTAAAAGGATTCAAACCTATTTGCACAGTACGAGCATTAGGACCTGAATCCAACATTATATCAATTTTGTAGTCTTCCATTGCAGAGTATAAGTACTCCTCCACAATAGGATTGAGGCGATGAATTTCATCTATGAAAAGAACATCATTGGTATTGAGCTTGGTAAGCAAACCTGCCAGGTCACTGGGCTTATCCAGAACAGGACCCGAAGTAGTCATCATTTCTACCCCAAGTTCATTGGCAATGATGTTGGAAAGGGTTGTTTTGCCAAGACCGGGCGGTCCGTGCAAAAGAACGTGGTCTAGGGCTTCTCCGCGTTGTTTGGCGGCAAGTACAAAGATACGCAAGTTTTCAACGATTTTTTCTTGCCCTGTAAAATCCTCAAAACTCAAAGGACGCAAAGCCTTCTCTATCTCTCTATCCGAAGGCGATAGTTTATCTTCCTCACCGGTGAGGTAATCTTTACGCATAAATGTATTTACTCCTCCGCAATAATTCTGATATTGAACGAAATGCTTTCTAAAAGGTCTTGATAGTCTTTGCCTGCTTCAATCATATCATCATCAAACTCTTCGCACCACCAATTGATTTCAACGGCGGCTCCTACACTTTTGAGTTGTGCCATTTTTTTGAATACATCAAGCAAACATTTAGAAGAGCTTGTATTGAAATATTCCAGTTCCACATCAAGGCTCAAAACTCTTTCGGCGGCTTGAGCTTTGAAGCGTTCTAACCAATCGTTGATAGGCGTATAAAATTCCAAAGGATTTTCAGGCACAGAACGCCCCTTGATTTCCAACTTTCCTGTATCGGGGTCTAAATGCACAAAAGGGGTGTTAAGCGTTTTTTCAATTCTCAAACTTTCCATAAAAAATTTTTATTTAAGGCAGATTTATTCTTGGTAATTATTTTCGCTTAAGGGTTTAAGGGTTCAAGCCTTTGAGGTAAAAGTTTTACTCCGTCTAAATATACAATGTCTTTAATCTTGTTCTTGCTTCTTATTTCCTGTTTCCATACTACAAAACCTAAACAATTACTATTCTTGCTTGTTATCAGTACGAGGAATTTCTACTTTCAAAGTAAAAAAAGCTAAATCATCGTCCAAATGACTAAACTCATATCGCAAATTACCTTCCGATTTGCGTGCTATATCCACAAAACCCAAGCCTGCTGTACCCTTCTCCGAAAAACCTTCGTTGGCAAGTATTTGTTTATGATACTCCCGTAATTCTTCTCGGCTCAAAGAGTTGATGTAATCAATTTTTTCTTTAATTTTTTGCTCACTTTGCTTAAAAACATAGTTGCCTGTGGCAATAACATATTTATCTTGGTAGGCTTCAAATACAGCCAGACCTTTCATTCCTATTTCTTCGCTGTGCTTTTCTAAATGATGACTTAAATTCTGATAACACTCCGTAGCAATATTATAGACTTTTTTGCGAGTTTTAGGGTTTTGTTCGGCGGTTTCAAGCCTATCTTCAATGATACGAAGCAAAGAATTGATTTGCACAAATCCTACCTGCCCTTTGTAAGACAAGATAAAATTTTCATCTTGCATTTCATTATACACTTGGCTATAATCTTTTTTCATTAGCCCTTAATTTTTGGTGACGCAATTATTGCCAAAACTAAAAAAAACTAATTTACTTGCAAAAATTTTTGTTTAATTTTTCAAAAAATGCGTTTTTCTATTCAAAGTAAAGGACGTTTGTGGCTCTTGGATAAGCCTTGGGTAATGGGGATTCTGAATATCACCCCCGACTCTTTTTTTGAAGGAAGCCGACAAAAAAACATTGATGAACTGCTCAGAAATGCCGAAAAAATGCTTTCCGAAGGGGCAGATATATTGGACGTGGGTGGCTACTCTACACGCCCAGGGGCTAGCGAAGTTAGTTTGCAAGAAGAATTGCAAAGGGTAATACCCGCTATTGAGGCAATTCGTAGCAAGTTTCCTGAATGCCTCATTTCCATAGATACCTTTCGCTCCGAGGTAGCTCAAAAAGCAATAGCGAGCGGTGCTGATATTATCAATGATATTTCAGGTGGCTCGCTTGATGAAAAAATGTTTGATACAGTAGCTTGCTTGCAAGTGCCATATATCTTAATGCACAGCCGAGGCAACCCTCAAACAATGAGCCAAATGTGCCATTACGAAAATATTTTGTTAGAAATTTTGCATTTTTTTGAACAAAAAATCAAAAAATTACGTATCTTGGGGGTGAAAGACATCATTGCTGATGTAGGTTTCGGCTTTGCAAAAAACATAGACCAAAATTTTTTCCTGCTTAAAAATTTATCGTACTTTCAAATCTTACAAGTGCCATTGCTCGTGGGAATATCACGTAAATCAATGATTTACAAAACACTATCTATTAGTCCTTACGAAGCCCTTAACGGCACTACGGCTCTTAATATGTTTGCTCTGATGCAAGGAGCTAACATTTTAAGAGTTCACGATGCAAAAGAAGCAAAAGAGACAATTCTTCTATACCAAAAGTTACTGGAAAGCTAAATATGTGGTTTTTGTTCAAAATATGGTTTTTTAATTTTACTTGGGTAGATGCCTTAGACATCTTGCTGGTAGCTTATTTGATTTACCAATTCTACAAATTGCTGAAAGGAAGTATTGCGGTGCGTATTTTGTGGGGGATTGTAATGCTTGGTATAGGCTACCTGATTGTCAATTTGTTGCAACTAAAACTCTTGGGTAATATACTTGGGCAATTTTTTGGCGTTGGGGTTATTGCGATGATTATTCTTTTTCAGCAAGAAATACGCAAGTTTTTGCTCTTGGTAGGTCGCTCACAAGTATTCGGAGATGATAATTTCTGGGACGCACTACCTTGGCGTAAAAATACCAAAAAAAGCAAAGTAGATATCAATGCCGTTGTAGAAGCCGCCCGGGCACTAAGTAGTAGCAATACAGGTGCTTTGATTGTATTTGCACGTGGTACAGATATGAAATTTTATGCCGAATCGGGCGATATGTTAGATGCTTTACTTTCCAAAAGACTGCTCTTATCCATTTTCAACAAGTATAGCCCTTTGCACGATGGAGCGGTGATTGTAGGGCAATCGGGTAGAATTATTGCGGCAAGATGTATTCTACCTGTTTCCGAAAACCCCAATATCCCTGCGACAATGGGATTGAGGCACCGCTCTGCTATTGGGGTTACGGAAGTAACCGATGCCATCGTTTTAGTTGTTTCCGAAGAAACAGGACAAGTTTCACTGGCTCGCAACGGTGAAGTATATCAAGGTTTGAGCTATCAGGAATTGCGAACCAAACTAACCAAATATTTGGCAGAAAAAACTTCTGCCCCACCTATGCGAGAAGTAAGCGTAGAAGTTGCAGAAAGGTAAAGTGAAAGGTTAAAAGTTTTGAAGCTGTGTAAAATTTTTGATTTTTTTACTTGAAAACTCAAGAAAAACGTATTTTTACAACCAAAATCATTGAAAGAAATGAAATTTATAGCCGAAATCAACATAATGCCTCTGAAAGAAATCTTAGACCCACAGGGCAAAGCCGTACTGCTTGGCTTAAAACATCTCCAACTTTCTGAAATCAAAGATGTACGTGTAGGCAAACACATTACGCTTTCTTTGGAAGCGGGCAGTCAGCAAGAAGCCAAAGAAAAAGTAGAAAAAGCCTGCTCAGAGCTTTTGGCAAATCCGATTATGGAAAGCTATTCTTACACTTTGCAAGAAATCAATGAAAAAATTATCAGAAGATAATTTGCCCAAACCCACTGAAAATCCTTGGCAAATTCTGCAATCCAAAGATATTTACGAGAACCCTTGGATTAAAGTCCGCGAGGATAAAGTTATCAATCCCAGTGGCAACGAGGGTATCTACGGCACTGTAAGTTTCAAAAACAAAGCTATTGGTATTATTCCTATTGACGAAAATGGCTTTACGTGGCTGGTAGGGCAATATCGCTACCCTCTGAACGAATATAGCTGGGAAATTCCTATGGGGGGCGGGAAAGTGATTTTCCCTTCACAAAAATCTTTTGAAGAGCAAATTTTAGAAGCCGCCCAAAGAGAACTATGGGAGGAAACGGGTATTGTTGCCGAAAAATGGACAAAAATTGCTCGTATTCACACCTCTAACTCTGTAACAGATGAAGAGGGGTTTGTGTTTGTTGCCGAAAATCTTACATTCGGAAGCAATGCCCCCGAAGAAACCGAAGCACTACTCATCAAAAAGGTACATTTAAGTACAGCTCTGCATTGGGTTCTTACCGATGAAATCACAGATGCAATCAGTATGATTGGCATACTGAAAGTGTGTAAATTGAAAGGAATTAGCTAAATTTGCAAGAAATTTCAAACTATGCAAATTCTTAATCCGCTGTATGATGTTGTATTCAAGTATTTAATGGAGGACAACAAAGTCGCCAAACTTTTGCTTTCGGCTCTCATTGGGCAAGAAATTTTGGAACTTATCTTTTTGCCACAAGAGTTCCTTGCTGATTTTGACTTTGAGGAAGCCCGAAAGCGTCAGCAAGAAAACCCCAGCATACAACTCACATCAGGACTTACCGTCTATCGCATAGATTTTTCTGCTAAAATTCGCACCGAAACAGGAGAGGAAAAAATCATTATTATTGAGGTGCAGAAAAGCAAGCTCACCAGCGATATGATACGATTTAGAACCTATTTGGGCAGTCAATATGCAAAAAAAGAGTATTTTTATTGGGTAACTTCT
>CAZZLW010000014.1:0-5936 GCA_964654605.1 uncultured Cytophagales bacterium
TTAAGTTACAAGACTATTTCGGCTAACAAAGGTACGGTGCAAAAAGAATGGGTCATCGTGGATGCTGACTCTGCCGTCCTTGGTCGTTTGGCGAGCCAAATAGCAAGCATCCTCCGAGGCAAACACAAAACCAGTTACACGCCTCACGTAGATTGTGGAGATAACGTGATAGTTATCAACTGCGACAAAATCCGCCTAACAGGCAAGAAATGGACGGATAAAGAATATATCCGCCATACAGGCTATCCTGGTGGGCAGAGAGTACGCACTCCTCGTGAAGTGAAAGAGAAATTTTCGGGGGCTCGCTTGGTAGAAATGGCAGTAAAAGGTATGCTACCCCGCAATCGCTTGGGTAGAAAATTGTTCAACAACTTGTATGCTTACGCTGGTAGCGAGCATCCTCATCAAGCCCAACAACCTAAACCTATCACTTTACAATTTTAATTTGGTATGGAAGTTATCAACACAATCGGAAGAAGAAAAACAGCCGTAGCTCGTATTTATATGAAAAGCGGAAACGGCAATATTACCGTAAATGACAAAGATTACAAAGATTATTTTCTGACAGAAGTTTTGCAAACCATCATTCATCAGCCGCTTGCACTCGTAGGCGAACTCGGTAAGTTTGATATCAAAGCCAATTTAGATGGTGGTGGCGTTTCAGGACAAGCAGAAGCTTTGCGTTTGGCGATTGCTCGGGCACTGGTAGAGTACAATCCCGAATATCGTACTGCCTTGAAAAAAGAAGGCTATCTAACTCGCGACCCTCGTATGGTAGAGCGTAAAAAATACGGAAGAAGAAAAGCTCGTCGCCGCTTCCAGTTCAGCAAGCGTTAATCTTTGTAATGGTTCTTTACTTAAAATTTTTGAAAAATGGCTCAACAAGTTGAATATAAAGACCTTTTGAACGCAGGGGTGCATTTCGGACACCTTACGCGTAAATGGGACCCTCGTATGGCTCCATATATCTTTATGGAGAAAAATGGTATCCATATCATTGACCTCAACAAAACCATTGCTTGCTTGCAAGATGCAGGCGAAGCCTTGAAAAAAATTGTACGTGCAGGCAAAAGAGTGTTATTTGTAGCTACTAAAAAGCAAGCTCAAGAAATTGTATCTAACGAAGCCAAACGCCTGAAAATGCCTTACGTTACTGAACGCTGGCTGGGTGGTATGCTTACTAATAACACTACTATCAAGAAATCCCTCAAAAAACTCTCCTCTATCGAAAAACTTATCAAGAGCGAAGATTTTGAAAACCTTGCCAAACGTGAGCGTTTGCTTTTGATGAGAAAGAGAGATAAACTTGAAAAAGTATTGGGTGGTATTTCTGATTTGAGAGGCTTACCTGCTGCTATGTTTGTTGTAGATATTAAAAGAGAACATATCGCTGTAAAAGAAGCTAATCGTTTGGGTATCCCTGTTTTTGCTATCGTTGATACCAACTCTAACCCTAACGAAGTGGATTTCCCTATTCCTGGTAATGATGATGCCTATAAATCCATTGAAATCATCACCAAATACATAGGTGCCGCCATTGAGGAAGGACTATTAGAGCGTAAAACTGATAAAGAAGAGCAAAGACTTAAAGAGGAAGAAGAGAAAAAACGTGAAATGGACGAAAACGAAGGCAATGACGAATAAAACAAGAAGCGGTGAGCATTTTCACCGCTTTTTATTTTTTCAATTTCCCAATGCTTTGAATGTTTATGGCATTTACATAAATTTGAAGCAATTGTTTAGATATAGGAAACAAGAGACAGGAAACAGGATTATTGAAATAGATGTCAGACAGAAACGATGAGAGATAAAGCACTTAAATGAATTTTTTGAACGTAAATAATTACAATTTGAAAATAAGAAAAAATTTTGATGTCAAACCTTGAAGTTTTGCTATGAAATTGAGTATTGCAAAAATTCGCCGAGAGTACAAAATGGCATCTTTGGATATAAAAGATGTAAAACAAAATCCCATTGAGCAGTTTGAAACTTGGTTCGCCGAAGCTCTAAAAGCCGAAATTTTAGAACCCAACGCAATGTTTTTGGCAACCGCAACCGCCGCAGGCGAGCCTTCGGGCAGAATAGTGCTACTCAAAGGTATTGAAGAGGGTGGTTTTGTTTTTTATACCAATTACAAAAGCAGAAAAGGCTCTGAAATCGCTCAAAATCAGGCAGTCGCACTTACTTTTTTTTGGGCGGAATTAGAAAGACAGGTACGTATTGAGGGCAAAGCCTCTTTTTTAAATCCTGAAAAAAGCGACGAGTATTTTCTTTCTCGTCCTCGTGAAAGCCAAATTGGGGCTTGGGCTTCGCCACAAAGCCAAGTCATAGAAAACCGAAATGTTTTAGAAAATCTTTTTGCCAAATATCAAAAAGAATTTAAAAATCAAGAAATTAAGCGTCCTTCTCATTGGGGGGGCTATCTGGTAAAGCCACATTATATAGAGTTTTGGCAAGGCAGAGAAAACCGCTTGCACGATAGAATTTGCTATACTTTACAGCCAAACGAAAATTGGATAATACAAAGATTAGCTCCCTAAATTTGCCCAAATGGTATTCATTTCAAATGGGTTATTGGGGTTTCGCTCAATGACCCATTCATTTGATTTTTCTATATTCGGTAGCTTGTTTTAGTGAGCAGTTTATCTTGTATCTGCCTGCAAATATTTCTGCTTAAAACGCCTAATAGCTTCATCTGTACCTAAAATAATTAGCACTTTATCTTCTGATAGCTGGGTATCGCTACGAGGGTTTAGAATAAAGCCTTTTTCTTTATCTTTGAAAGCGATAATATTTACTTCGCAGTCGTGGTCGCTTTGCAGGTCTTTGATAGATAGATTTTTACTTTCTGCTTTCATTTCTGTAAGACGTACTTCATCTAATTTCAGTTTCATTTCGTCAAGTCCGCTGATTAAATCAATAAATTCTACAATATAAGGCTTTACAACCAACTGAGCCATATGAATACCCCCCAGAGCTTCGGGCATAATGACTTTATTGGCTCCTGCTCTGTACATTTTTTTCTCAGAACTGGGTTCTGATGAACGGCAAATAATAAATATATTTGGATTAAGCTCACGAGCCGTAAGCGTAATGAAAATGTTGTTGGCGTCATTCGGCAAGGCTATAATAAGGGCTTTTGCCTCTTTGATATTAGCTTCCAGCAAAGTTTCTTCGTGAATAGCATCACCCAAAATAACCTGCTTATATTTATCTACACGAAAGTTTTGTAGATGAGATTCTACTTTCTCAATAAGCACATAAGGAATTCTGAGGCGGTCAAGTTCTTGGCACACATTGAAGCCATTTCGCCCATAACCACAAACAATAATATGATTTTTCATTTTTTTGATAATTTTTCGGATTTGATAACGCTTGAAAATTCTTTGTAGCTCCCCCTCAAACAAATAAGAGGTAAGCGTAGAAATCACAAAAGCAAATATGGCAAGATTGGTGAGAATATAAAAAATATTAAATGCCCTACCTGCATCAGAAAGGGGCTTTACCTCCTGATAACCAATGGTTGAAGTGGTTATCACACACATATACAGTGCATCAAAAAAATGATAATCTTCTATGAACATAAACCCCGCTACCCCTGTCGCAAAGCTCAAAAAAAGAAATGTAATGGCAATCAGTAAGCGTTTCAGTTTGCCTTGTATTTCCATAAATCAAAAATTTATTCAAAAACAAGTTTCACGAAATTATGTAATTTTTTTGGCTATTTGCAAGAAAAATTTAATTTTACGGCGAAGCACCCAAAATGTATGCTTTTTGATTTAATCAACAACACCAAACTCAGACGAAAGCTATTTATTGCTTTTTTCACTTTTACCCTCATTATCATTTTTGTTGCGGGTATGAGTTTTTGGTTTTATGCAAAAAGAGATACCATTCACGAAATTACCAACGAAATAGAAGAAATCACTACAGATATTCTCAAACTTGTCAAAAATGAAAATAACTTCATTGAGCAAGAAAGTGTGCAAGATAAGTTTTATCGTACAGGCGTAAGTGAAAACCAAAAAAGAAATCGTACCCTTCTGCAAGACCTCCAAAAACGCATCGCCAAATTGCTCAAAAACAAAGAAATTCAAGAGTTTGGTGTAGATAGTCGCCTTGAAGAGCTACAAAAAGACCTGAAAGAATACGAAAATGCATTCAAAAACTTTGTAACCAAAACCTTTCAGAAAGGCAATAAAAACTACGGACTTGAAAACGACCTCCAAAAAATCACAACTCAATTGGAAGATAAAAATCAAATCTCGCCCATTGTTCTCTACACACTGAAAGGCTTTGAAAAAGATTACTTGATGCGAAAAGATTCTGCCAGTTTTATTGATTTTCAGAATGCCATTCGTGAAGCTATCCTTACCACTCCTCACACAGAAAGCAAAGATATTTTAGAGAAGTATCAGCAAAAATTTATGCAAATTGTAGCTCTGGATAAGGAATTGAGCTTGTTCAAAAACTCTAACTCGGGTATTTATCAACAAATGCGAGAAAGTAGCGATAGAGCCATTGCTCGTATTGAAAACATCAGTCGTATTGTAGAAGAGAAGGTAAAAAATATGCGGGGGCAGTTCCAAAATATTTTTGTTATTACCTTGCTGATTGTTGTAGTAGTAAGTCTGACTTTCAGCTATTTCCTTTCTTTCTTTATCACTATTCCTATTACAGAACTTTCCCGAGCCATACACAAGGCAATAGAAATGAATTTTTCCGAAGACCTCAAACCTGCTCGCAAATACACCAACGATGAAATCGGACAGCTCACTGATGATTTCAATTTGATGATCAATCGAATTCAAACACAATTTCACGAAATCAAAGAAAATGCACGCTTACTCTACGAAAGCAACGAATTTTTGAAAGAAGTCAATAAGCAATTGGAAGATTCTGAAAAACGTCTTGAAAAACTTGCCTCTATCAAAGAAACCCTTTTCAATACCATTACTCAAGACCTCAAAAGCCCTCTAAATTCGCTAAAAGGCTTTTTGAGTTTGATGCAACATCACCCCGATACCTTCAGCCCCCAAGAGCTATCTGCAGTTGCCCAAGATATGTATGTTTCTTTTGATAAAATTTCTGTAATGATAACCTCGCTGGTGCAGTGGTCGCAACTGCAAACTGATGAATTAGAACTCAATCCTAA
Organism: uncultured Cytophagales bacterium; assembly: GCA_964654605.1. Lineage (GTDB taxonomy): Bacteria > Bacteroidota > Bacteroidia > Cytophagales > Thermonemataceae > Raineya. The sequence continues at coordinate 5,156 of CAZZLW010000014.1, forward strand.
TCATTTTAATATAAGCACAATGATAGAGCAAGTAATCGCTCAACTTTCGCCTATGGCAGAAGGGAAACAAATCAAAATCATCAATCACGTCAAAACAGAATCTTGGGTAGATGCCGATAAAGATATGATCAATTTCACCTTGCGAAATTTGCTTTCCAATGCTATCAAATTCACCCACGAAGGCGGCAAAGTAGAAGTTTTTATCCAAAACAGAGGCAAAGATAAATATATGGTGAGCATCAGCGATACAGGTGTGGGGATTAGTCAGGAACTTTTAGAAAAAATTTTCCTTCCCGAAATTCACGTTTCTATGCTGGGTACGAAGAAAGAAAAAGGTTCAGGTTTTGGCTTGATGATGTGCAAAGATTTTATACAAAAAAATGGCGGAAAATTGTACATTGATAGCGAACTTGGCAAAGGAACTACGGTATATTTTACTATCCGAAAGGTTGTAAAGGAAAAAGCCAACGAGATAGCTTGACTATTTTTGAACGCAAGTCTATTTGCAAGTTCAAGAGTTTAAAGTTCAAAAGTTCAAGGGTTCAAAGGTTCGGGGTTCAAAAGTTCAAACTTTCAAACTCCAAACCTCAAACTTTTCAAACCGATTTTCATAGGTTTTGGGCAAGTTCAATTCCAAAATCAAATCGAAGTTGTTTAGGATGGAAAAAGATTTCCAATGAAAGTTGTATATTTAGGTGCTGAAACTAAAATATTACTTTTCATGGAAATCTTAAGCAAAGATAATATAAAAAGGTATATAATACCACATTTACAAGTAGGA
>CAZZLW010000015.1:0-11434 GCA_964654605.1 uncultured Cytophagales bacterium
TTGGTTGGCGGCGGCGGCTTTCAATTTTAGAAAGTGGCTCAATCGCTTTCTTTTTTGCCTCCAAAAAATTTTCACTTTTTGCCAAATTTTTGCCTCAAATCTTTTTCAACTCAAACTCAAAACTACTTTTTAAGGGACGACGAATGAATACTTACGAGCTGGATGAGTACGTACATTGGCATTTTGAGAGATAGGATTAGGGTAAAGCATAAATTTTTAGATTTTAAGGTTCATTTTTTCAAGACAGATATTCTCCTTAAACAACTCCTTCATTTTTTCTTTGTTGATTTGATGAGCAAATTCCAAAGATTGCTCTATCCAGCTATTCGCTAAAATATCTCCTAAATCTTCTGTGTATGCAAGCAGATTAACTGTGTGAATTACTGAAAGTTTTGTATAGGGTTCAGTTTCCCTGATTTTTCTAACATCTATATCTAATTGGTTATTGTATTCTTGGTTGTTTTTTTGGCTAATTTTATTCAAAGATAACGTGAAAATATCGTTTGAGTCATACAAGGATTTGGGTAGAGCATCTTCATTAAAAATTTCTTTCAAAGGTATTGGCTCTATTGGGTTTTCCCAACGAAAAGTATCAATATAAGTTAAACTGATTGCGTCAATGTATAAGCCTCTGTGTATTTCATTAATGTAAAATAAAACTTTTTCCAAAATAAATGGCTTAAATTCAGCCCAACGTGTGTAGGCTAACTCGTGAAAGCTGATTAGACTACTATTTTTTTTGTTTTTTATTTGTAATAACTTTTGTATTTGCCCTTTTTCGTTGATTAAACCAAATTCTAAACCTGTAAAAACTTTTTGACTATCAATAAAACTTTCCTGTTGTTGAACTTGGTTGAAATGTAATTTATCTTGTAAGGCAAAAAATTTATCTAATCGGGCAATGGGTTGATGAACAAAAGCAGAGAAAATTACTTCCTCTATAGGGTGTTGGGGGGAATTGTAATCAGTTTTTCAAGTATGGAGGGCATATTTTCATCGCTTAATGTGTATCTTGCAAAACTATAAAAATTTTGCTCTTTTAAGCAAGTACGATAAAATTTTTCTTAAAAATAGTATGCAAGCAGAATATTTTTTGTAATTTTACCTCAAATTTCCCGTTTTGTTCTGAAAAATCCACAAAAAACAATGGAAACAACCGTAGAAAAACCTCGTGTGCAAAAAGCCTACGAAACTCGCCGTATCCGAAAGGTGGCAGTTTTGGGGGCGGGTGTAATGGGAAGCCGTATCGCTTGCCATTTTGCCAATATCGGAGCAGAAGTGCTTTTGATGGATATAGCTCCCAAAGAGCTTAGCCCCGAAGAGCAAGCCAAAGGGCTTACCTTAGAAAGTCCCGAAGTACGAAATCGTATTGTAAAAACGGCTTTTGAAAATACGCTGAAAGCCAAGCCTGCCGCCCTTTACAACGAAAAGTTTGCCAGCCGTATCAAATTGGGCAATTTTGAAGACAATATGCCCGAAATTGCCTCTGCGGATTGGATTATTGAAGTGGTTGTAGAGCGTTTGGATATTAAACAGAAGGTTTTTGAACAAGTTGAAAAGTATCGCAAAAAAGGCACGCTCATCACCTCTAATACATCAGGGATTCCTATCCGAATGATGGCAGAAGGTAGAAGCGAAGACTTCAAGGCTCATTTCTGCGGAACGCACTTTTTCAATCCGCCTCGTTACCTGAAACTTTTGGAAATTATCCCTACCGAGCATACCAAGTCCGAAGTAGTAGAATTTTTGATGGAGTACGGGGCTCAAATCTTGGGTAAAACTACCGTTCTCTGCAAAGATACACCCGCATTTATTGCCAATCGTGTGGGGGTGTATGCCATTATGGACGCCCTGCATACTATTGAGGCTATGGGGTTGAGTGTAGAAGCTGTGGATAAACTCACGGGTCCTGTGTTGGGCAGACCAAAATCCGCTACTTTTCGCACGCTTGATGTAGTAGGGCTTGATACTATGATTCTTGTTGCCAATGGTTTGGCTCAAAATGTTCCTCACGATGAAAGCAAAGAGGCTTTTCGTTTGCCTAAATCTTTGGAGTTTTTGAAAGAAAAAAATTGGCTTGGTGATAAATCGGGGCAGGGCTATTACAAAAAAGATAAGGAAACCAAAGAAATTTTTGCCCTTGACCTCAAAACTTTTGAATACAAACCCCAAGAAAAAGTGAAATTCAAGGCTTTGGAGGCAACTAAAATGATTGATAAAGTCAAAGAACGTTTGCCTGTACTTATCAAAGCCGATGACCAAGCAGGAGAATTTTATCGCAAAACTTTTGGTTCTCTTTTTGCATACGTAGCCAATCGTATTCCCGAAATTGCAGACCACCTCTATCAGATTGATGATGCCGTATGTGCAGGCTTCGGTTGGGAAGTAGGACCTTTTGAAACTTGGGATACTATCGGCATAGAGTATGGCTGTCAGCTGATTCAAGAAGCAGGTAGAAAAGTTGCTCCTTGGGTGCAAGAAATGCTTACCGCTGGTAATACAGCTTTCTATAAGTTAGAAAATGGCAAACAATTGTATTACGATATACCTTCCAAGTCTTACAAGCCTATTCAGAAAAGTGGCGAGATTATCATTTTAGATAATATCCGCAAAACAAACAAAGTTTGGGGCAATGCAGGCTCTACACTCTTTGATTTAGGCGATGGCATTTTGGGCTTGGAGTTTCATACCAAAATGAACTCTATCGGAGCAGAAGTGATAGAGGGTATCAATCGGGCAATTGAAATTGCTGAAAAAGATTTTAGAGGCTTGGTGATTGGCTCAAATGCCGAAAACTTTTCGGCAGGGGCGAATTTGGCAATGCTGATGATGTTTGCTATTGAGCAAGAGTGGGACGAAATCAATTTGATGATTGCTCAATTCCAAAAAACAATGATGCGAGCCCGTTATTCGGCTATTCCTGTGGTTACTGCACCCGCAGGGCTTGCCTTGGGGGGAGGTTGCGAGCTAAATTTACACGCCGACCACATACACGCCCACGCAGAAACCTATATGGGACTTGTAGAGTTTGGGGTAGGGCTTATTCCTGCGGGAGGTGGCTCGAAAGAAATGACTTTAAGAGTTTCCGATTCGTTCCAAGAAGGAGATGTAGAGTTCAATAACTTGCAAACTGCCTTTATGAATATTGCCACTGCTAAAGTAGCTACTTCGGCTCACGAAGCTATGGAAATTGGTTACTTGCGTAAAAGCGATACCATTGGTCTGAATCGTGCTTTTCATCTTGCCGAAGCCAAAGCCAAAGCCATAGAACTTGCAGAAATGGGTTATACACAGCCTAAACAAAGAGAAGATATCAAGGTCTTGGGCAGAACGGCTCTGGCTACGCTCAAAGCGGGCATTGTAGGTATGCTTTATGGTAATTACATTAGCGAACACGATGCCAAAATTGCTGAAAAACTCGCCTACGTAATGACAGGCGGCGACCTAACAAGCCCTCAACTCGTTTCAGAGCAATATCTTTTAGATTTGGAGCGTGAAGCCTTCCTTTCACTTTGTGGCGAAAAGAAAACCCTTGAACGTATCCAAAGCATCTTGACGACAGGAAAACCGCTGAGAAATTAGTTTTTGAGTACAGAGTAATGAGTATAAAGTTGAGAAAATGAAGTTTTAATTATGCACAATTACAAAGAGCTAAAAGTTTGGCAAAAATCTATGAATTTGGTAACGAGGGTTTATCAACTAACCGAGAATTTTCCTTCTGATGAAAAATTTGGACTGGTTAGTCAGATTCGTAGATCTGCCATTTCTATTCCTTCTAATATTGCAGAGGGAGCAGGACGAAATACTACAAAGGACTTTGTACATTTTCTTTCCGTGGCAAATGCCTCTTGTTGCGAATTAAACACTCAACTCATTATTACTCAAAATCTCTTGTACATAGAAAGTACATCTCTAACTCAACTTGAAAAGGATATTGATGAAATTCAAAAAATGATTTTCAACCTTAAAAAGGTAATGCAAAAAATGTAGTTTGGGTATAAAATGTACTCAATACTAATTACTAACTACTAACTACCAAGAAAATGAACGCATACATCGTAGCAGGCTATCGTACAGCCGTAGGAAAAGCAAAAAAAGGGGGCTTTCGTTTTACTCGCCCCGATGACCTCGCCGCAGAGGTGATTAAGCATTTGGTAAAATCTATCCCAAATTTTGACGCCTCACGCGTAGAGGATTTGATTGTAGGTTGTGCCATTCCCGAAGCCGAACAAGGAATGCAAATCGGCAGAATGATTGCTTTGCAGTCTTTACCTGTCAATGTACCTGGGTTTGTGATAAATCGCTATTGCGGTTCAGGTTTGGAGGCGATTGCCTTGGCTTCGCAACGAATCCATTCAGGAATGGCAGATTGTATTATCGCAGGAGGTACTGAGTCTATGTCGCTTGTACCTATGATGGGCTATAAACCCGCTTTGAACTTTCAAGTAGCTACCCAACACCCCGACTATTATCTGAGTATGGGGCTTACTGCCGAGCAGGTTGCTAAAGACTACAAAATCAATCGCGATGCTCAAGATGAGTTCGCTTATATTTCACATCAAAGAGCTATTGAGGCTATCAAGACGGGCAAGTTCAAAGACGAAATTGTGCCTGTAAGTGTAGAGGAAGTATATGTAGAAAATGGCAAAAAGAAGAAAAAATCTTGGGTAGTAGATACTGACGAAGGACCCCGTGCCGATACCACTATGGAGGCTTTGGCGAAACTCAAACCTGCTTTTGCCGCAGGGGGGAGCGTAACGGCGGGTAATTCTTCGCAAACTTCTGATGGTGCCGCTTTCGTAATGGTAATGTCTGAAAGATTGGTGAATGAGCTGGGTTTGAAACCTATTGCCCGAATGATGTCTTATGCAGTAATGGGCGTAGAACCTCGCATTATGGGCATAGGACCCGTAGCCGCAATTCCCAAGGCTTTGCAAAAAGCAGGTCTGAACCTTTCAGATATTGGCTTAATTGAACTCAACGAAGCCTTTGCCGCTCAAAGTCTTGCCGTTATCAATGAATTGGGCATTGACCGCAACATTACCAATGTAAATGGTGGAGCTATCGCTTTGGGACACCCACTGGGTTGTTCGGGAGCAAAACTTTCTGTACAGCTTTTCAACGAAATGAAACGCCGAAAAGTAAAGTATGGAATGGTAACAGCTTGCGTAGGAGGCGGACAAGGAGTTGCAGGAATTTTTGAAGCCTTGTAGTAAAAAGGGGCAATTAGCCCCTTTTTTATGGATAAATCATTTTGAGTTGAAGCGTTTTCAGGGGGCGTTCTAAAAAGAAGCCTGCTTGTCTGAAACTTGGATTTTTGATTTTTGGTCGGTAGTTGTTGGAAAAGCAATACCCTTCTTTGGGTAAGCCAATGAGGGTGTAATCCATTTTTTTGTTATCGTTCTCATCGTGAAGTACCGAAACGGCATAATCGCCATAGGGTAAATTATCAAATTCTACAAATACTTTTTTACTTTCAGGAATTTCTAATTCGGCAGTACGCAGGGCAAGCTGGAAGTTCGTTGGGAAACCTTTGGCTTTATCAAAAAGATTTACCAAAACTTTCCCTTTCTGATTGCGAATTTCAATAATTTCAATCTTCAATTTTCCTGTACCTTGTGGGGAGAAAATCCACATTTGCCAAAAAAGAAGTAACCAAGAATAAATCATAGCAAAAAGAGTTTTAGTTGGATAATTGCAAATTTCAAACCAAATGTGTGAGCATCTGAGCTTGAAACGAAACGTTAAATTACTTTTTTTAGTTTGTGGTTTTCGCTCATTTCTACTTCGCCTACTTCAATAATTTTTTGTAAAGCCTCTACAAGAGCCTCACGAGTACGAGGCTGAATGGTAAGAATAAGTTCTTCAATCGTCAGGCTTTGAAATTCAAGAGCTTTGAGGATTTTTTCACGATAGAGTTCGTAATAATGCTCACTAAGCCTTTTTTCTTTTTTCTTTTTCAGACAAATATCGCAAATGCCACAGGGTTCGTAAGAAATTTCACCAAAATACTCTAAAAGAAGCTGTGTTCGGCAACGACTTTCGTGTTGTGCGTAATGGATAACCGCTTTGGCTTTACGCAAATCCCTTTCCTTGCGTTGATTGATTTTTTGCCAATCTAATTGCAAATTTTCTGCATTTTGGCGAGGTACAATAAAAGTAAGTTGAGGTTTATCTTTTTGTTTTTCGTAAATAACCACCCTCATTTTTTCTAAATTTTCAAGGGTTCGGATAACGTTTTCAATGCTTGTACCTGCTTTTTGAGCAATGGCTTGCTCGGATATTTTGCAAAAGTGTGTCAGCAGTTCGCCCCCATACATTCGCAAAAGTAACTGAATGATGGGCTCGGCATTCTTGTTGGCAATCTGAAAGGCATACAAATCGTTATGATTTAGCAAAAAAAGCAATTTAGAAGGACTAAAGTACGCCTCGCTCAAATGCAAGATGTTTTCATCGCAGAGAATTTTGAGCGAAAAATGTGCCTCGTTGGCATCTAAATTGAAGGTTTTGATAAAATCGTTGAAGTCAAAATCAAAACTTGCCATTGCACCGCTACCTACGGCAAGTTGGTAATAGTTAGCAAGCATCTGATAAACATTCCGAATGGTGGCAAGTGCAGGATAAGATTTTAAGACCTGAATTTGCAAGTTATCAAGATCATTTTTATCGTAAAGAGCTACAGCATAGGCTTTTTTTTCATCTCTGCCTGCTCTGCCTGCTTCCTGATAGTAGGCTTCCAAAGAGCTTGGCAATTCCCAATGCACAACTACCCGCACATCGGGCTTATCGATGCCCATTCCAAAGGCATTGGTAGCTACAATAACACGAACTTTGTTTTTTATCCAAAGTTCTTGCTTGCGGTTGCGTTCTTCGTTTTTTAGTCCTGCGTGGTAGAAATCGGCACTGATTTTATGTTGGGCAAGCACTTGGGCAATTTCCTGAACCTTTTTACGAGAGTTGGCATACACTACCGCCGAACCTTGTACATTTTGCAGAATTTGCAAAAGTTTTTGAAGTTTATTTTCTTCGTAAAAGCACGAATACGAAAGATTTGCCCGAGCAAAACTTTTCTGAAAAACCTTCCGATTAGACTTAAAATGTAATTTTTCTTGAATATCGCCTTTTACTACATCGGTAGCTGTAGCCGTGAGGGCTATGCAAGGAACATCGGGGATAAGTTCACGAATTTCGGCAATTTGCAAGTAGGGAGGACGAAAATCGTAACCCCATTGCGAAATGCAGTGGGCTTCGTCTATGGCAAGCAGAGCGACTTGCATTTTTTTGAGCCGCTCACGAAAAATATCTGTTTGCAGGCGTTCGGGCGAAACGTACAAAAATTTTACTTTCCCAAAAACGCAGTGGTCAAGAATAATATCAATTTCACGGCGGCTCATTCCTGTAAAAATGGCAAAAGCGGAAATGCCTTTTTTACGTAAATTTTCGACTTGGTCTTTCATTAGGGCAATGAGCGGCGAAATGACAATGCAAATGCCTTCCAAACACATTGCAGGCACTTGGAAGCAAAGGGATTTTCCGCCACCTGTGGGCAAAAGGGCAAGTGTATCGTTGCCTTCTAGTACCGAAAGGATAATTTCTTCCTGTAAAGGTCTGAATTTGGAGTAGCCCCAATACTTTTGCAAAACTTCGTGAGCCTTTGCCGAAAGTTCGGATTGCATATTTTTTGAATTTTCTCAAAAATACAAAAACTATTTGTTCGTTAAAAGTATGGATTTAAGTTTGAAAAAAATTATCATTTATGGCAGAAACACTTTTTATTCCTCAAACAGAAAATAGGGCGGAAATTTACGAGGCTCTGGGTTTGCAAATGGAGGCTTTGCTTTCGCAAGAAAAAGACCTAATCGCTAACCTTGCCAATTTTGTAGCGGTGCTAAAAGAAGCATTTGGCTTTTTTTGGATAGGTTTTTATTGGGTAAAAGGGAATGAATTGGTGCTTGCACCTTTTCAGGGTACGCTTGCTTGTACGCGTATAGGCTATGGCAAAGGGGTTTGTGGTACAGTTTGGAAAGAGGAACGTACTATATTAGTGCCTGATGTAGAGGCTTTTCCCGGACACATTGCTTGTAGCTCACTTTCTAAATCTGAAATTGTTGTGCCTGTTTTTCAGGGAGGCAAAGTGGTAGCGGTTTTGGATATAGATAGTGATAAGCTGAACGATTTTTCGGAAACTGACCAAAAAGGATTGGAAAATTTGGTAAAAATTTTGGAAAAGCATCTGCCTTCAATGCAAAAATAAAAAAACGACAAAGCCACAGGTTTTGTCGTTTCCACGCAACTTTAATGTTGCTAAAAACACCACTAAAACTATTTGCAACAAAAATACTTGGTTTCAGCGGTTCTAAAAAATGATTTTAGACGAATGAGCCTTTTTGCTCGGCGAAATTTTACTTTTTATCCTCTGGTTTCAAAACTACTCGGATATACTCTTTGGTATTGATATATTTTTTGGCGGTATTTTGCATTAGTTCTTTGGTAATCCAAGCAAGACGGCTTTCCCAATCTACAATCATTTCGGGGTTGTTGCCAAGGAAATAATAATTTTGCAAAGCACCTGCCCAATAACGATTGGTTTTGATATCTACTTCCATTTTGCGTTTGCGTTGTTCTTTTACTTTGTCAAGGTCTTTTTCATCAATATTACCTTTCTGTATTTTTTCAACTTCTTCCAAAGCCTGTTTGGTGAGTTCATCAACGCGTTTGGGGTCGCAAGGGAAGCTAATACTGAAAAAATAAGAATTACGAGGATATTTGCTAATATTGCCTTCTGCACCTACGGTGTAAGCTCCTGAACTTTCTTCACGTATCTTTTCAATGAGTTTGATGTCCAAAAGTTCACTAAGGGCAGAAATGGCAAAATAGTTTTTGAAATCGAAAGGTGCATTGTCGTAACCAGCAAAAACGATTTGCACAAAACTTTTGGGGTCTGAACCTTTTTGGATAGTTTTATCCATAGGGGCTTTGGGATAAGTGATATTATTATCTTTCCAATTTTCTTTTCTGTTTGTGCTGGGCAGGGAAGCGAGGTATTTTTCAATCAAAGGTTTGATTTCCTCTATTTTGAATGCACCCACAAAAATAAAATTAAAGTCAGAAGCATCGGCGAAGCGGTCTTTATAGAAAGCAAAGCCTTTTTCGTAACTGATTTTATCAAATTCGGGCAAGAAAGTAACCGTACGAGGGTGGTTATTGTACAAGATTTTGGAAAATTCTAAAAAGAAGTAGAATTGAGGATTTGAAAGCAAATTGCCTAAAAACGCTTTATCTCTTTGCATTTTTGAATTAAAGGCTTCTTGGTCTTTGCGAGGAGCAACAAAATACAGGTGCATTAGCTCCATTGCGGTTTCTAAATCTTTGGGAGTAGTAGATCCATTGAAACCTTCTTGCAAATCGGAAATGAAAGGACTTATACGTACATTTTTGCCTGCCATTGCCTTTTTCATTTCGGTTTGTGAAAGGTTGTTGATACCGCTTTCGGTAATTACTTGCGAAATATAGCTGGCAGAATGTACATCTGCATCGCTGGCAAGCGAGTAGCCACCATTACTGAAAGCTGAAATGATGATTTCATCATTTTTGAAATCAGTAGGTTTGAGAATAACTTTTGCTCCATTGGAAAGAGTAAGTTCGGTGATACCACTTTTTTCCAATTTCTTTTCTGCTACAATTTTACCAGCATTGATTTTTATGCCCTCGGAAAGCGATTGAGCTACTTTTTTGGCTTCGTAAGGCTTCACCTCTGCTTTTTCTACTTCTGCCAAAATAGCTTTTACTTCTTTTTCGGTAGGGATTTTGAATCCAGCCTTTTCGGGGGCTTGAATAGAAATTACGCTATTTTCTTTGGTAATGAGGGTTTTGATGATACCATTCAAATCTTCCAATTTGATTTTGTCTATGTGCTTTTTGGCAAATTCGTAGGTATATTCAATGCCAGGAGCGGGTTTATTTTCCAAAAAGTGGCTCACATAGCTCCAAACAATGGTGCCTGATTCGGTTTTGTCACGGTCGTTGTAGCTTTTTTCAAGATTGGCAAGATATTTCTTTTTGTAGAGGTCTAATTCTTGTTGCACAAAGCCGTGCTTTTCCAAACGCTTTACTTCGGTAAGTAAAACACGCAAAGCATTCATAAGATTTTTTTCATCGGTGTTAGCATCAAGCGAGAAACCATCTTTGGTTCTTACAAAATCTCCATAGTAGGCACTTGCACTTGAAAAAGGTGGGTTGGAAGAAAGACGAATTTCATCAAAACGCTCATTGAGCATACCTGCGAAAATATCCATTTTGAGCTTTTCAAAGAAGTCTTGTTCAGTTTTTATTTCACGAGGCGGCTTTTTGTAGAGCAAACCTACATTGGGGAAAGCGGCTTCTTTATCCGAAACAATCGTAATGAGCATTTCTTTGTGGTCGGGAACGGGAAATGAGGTACGAGGCTTTTCTTTTTCAGGGTTTTTGAGGTCGCCGAATAGATTTTTGATTTTTTGCTCCATAGCATTTACATCTATATCTCCAACCACTACCACTGCCATTAGATTAGGGCGATACCAATCTTTGTAAAAATTGATAGCCTCTTGATGTTTGAAAGTTTTTAGCACTTTTTCTGTACCAATAGGCAAACGCTTGGCATATTGAGAGCCTTTGAGAATAATGGGAAATTGTTTGTCCAGCATTCTTTGCTCGGCACCGCGTCCTAAACGCCATTCTTCCAAAACCACGCCTCTTTCTTTGTCAATTTCGGCAGGGTCAAAAGTTGCATTAGCCGCCCACTCGCGTAAGATTTCTAAACCTTTATCTACGAGTTCGGGCTTATCGGTAGGTACAGGCAACATATACACGGTTTCATCAAAGCTGGTGTAGGCGTTCAAATCGCCGCCAAATTGTACGCCAATAGATTGCAAATAGCTTACTATTTCGTTTTTTGGGAATTTTTTAGTACCATTAAATAGCATATGCTCAACAAAGTGAGCCAAACCCAGTTGTTTTTCGGTTTCCAGCACCGAGCCTGCATTTACAGCCAAACGTAGCTCTACACGTTTTTCGGGCTTGCTGTTTTGTTGAATGTAATAAGTTAGCCCATTCGAGAGCTTTCCGACTCTCACTTTGGGATTGAGCGGAACAGGTTGCGTGCTTTGAGCCACAGAAAATTGAGCAAAAATTAGCCAAAGCACTACTTTTGCAATAACTAAAACTTTGTTTGTCATAGATTTGAGAGTTTGAAGTGTTTTGCCCGCAAGATAAAAAAAGCCCAAGAAGTTTGTAGAAGGTACTTGAAAAATATTTAGTCGTCCCTTAAAAAGTAGTTTTGAGTTTGAGTTGAAAAAGATTTGAGGCAAAAATTTGGCAAAAAGTGAAAATTTTTTGGAGGCAAAAAAGAAAGCGATTGAGCCACTTTCTAAAATTGAAAGCCGCCGCCGCCAACCAA
>CAZZLW010000016.1:0-41369 GCA_964654605.1 uncultured Cytophagales bacterium
ATTTTTCAAGAGGAATGTTATCGTTGAGGTTTTCGTAAAATCTAAAAATCCAAAAATCGCCATTTCGTTCATAAACTTCTACACGAGGCACTTTTGGGTAAATGAGCAAATAATATTGCAAAGTAGGAATTTTGAAGTACAAGTTTTTTTTCTCCTGCATATCATAGCTTTGTGTGCTTTCGGAAAGCACTTCCGCAACGAGCGAAGGGTATCTGACAAAAGTTTGTTCATCATCAGCGATATCTTCGGGGTGGCAAGTGAGCAAAATATCGGGATAAACGTAATAAGCACTTGGGATAAGTTCCAACTTTACATTTTCAGCATATACTTTGCAATTATTTCTAAAAATATCTTTCAAGTAGTATGCGGTTTCCATTACTATTTCATTGTGTCTTTTGGTAGTTCCTGCCATAGCGAATACTTCGCCATAGTGGTAGAGGAAACGCTCACCTGTTTCTTTTTCTAACATTTCGTATTCAGCGAAAGTGTATTGCTGTTTTTTTTCTTGTGTTTGCATAAATCGTGATTTTGGTAAATTTACCCAAATTCTACAAGATTTGCAACATTACAAAAAACAAAATCTCGCACAAATACAAAGCCACAGCAACTTTACTGGCTTGAAAAGACTTGGAAAAGGTAAAAATGATGTGAAAAACCAGAGCAGTTCCTGCCCAGCCTAGGTAATTTTGCAGAGGTACAACGCCCCCTGCCCAATCCCAAAAGTCAAAACGAATGGCAATAGGTTCTATGAGAACATCTAAACCCACCGTAAGCAAGGTGGCAAGCAATATGTGTAGCAGAGGCGAAAGTTTGAAAAAACTTACTACCGCCTGACTGGTATAAATGACAATCAGCCAATTTATGGCAATGAGCAGTGGTACGCCCCAAATTTTATAGCCCAAGGTAGTTTCGTACCAATAATTTCCAAAAATCATTTGTGTCTGTACGCCTGCGACTTCTATACCAAAACCCGCAAGCATTACAAAAAAGCAAACAGCAATGAATGTTTTTGTCCAAATTCGGTGAAAATAAAGTACCAAAGCCAAATTGGCAAGCAGATTGAACGGAACGAGGGCAAGAAAAACAGGGCGAGTAAGTTCATAAGAAAGCCCCCAAATGCCTGCAAGGTGCATTGCTACAAGCAGAATAATTGCATTTTTTTCTGAAAAGTTAATCTTCAAAAATGGATTTGAGCGGCTCTTCCTGATTGTTTTCATCAATTTCTAAAACTTGAATACTAACACCATTATCTTTTTCCGTAGAGCCTTGCACTTGCACGCGTTTTTTGTCAATTTTTTTGCTTACCAAAAAGTTTTGCACGGCTTTGGCTCTTTTTTCAGCTAAAACCATATTTTGGGCATCTTGTTTATTTCCTTGTGCAAAAGCAATGATTTTGATAGCTACATCAGGATTTTTTTCCATAGTTTTCTGCAAAACTTCCAGCTCTATGGAACTATTTTTAGTGGTTTTGTCGCTATTTTTTTCAAACAAAATTTGCGTGAGGTACAATTCGTTTTTTCGCAAAGGTTTGAGGCGGAAAAGTTTGAAAGTGCGGTCTTTTTTATCAGCAACTTTTATGATTTCAGCATCTCCGAAATAGCCTTTTGCCCACAAGCAAGCCTCATAAGAACCTTTATCCAAGTTTTTTTCAAATTTTCCGTCAGTATCTTGGTTGAAAATTACTTTCTTGGTGGCAGTATTCACAATTCGCATAAAGACAGGAACTTTGCTTTGCGAAAAATCGTCAATAGCTTTAAGGATTGTGATATTTTTTCTTTCGGGGAAAAGGTCAATTTCCAAAGTATCGCCTTCGGGGTGGCTTGCAATCTGCTCGGGAATAAGCGTTATTTCGGTAGTTTCAAAACCTTGTTTGTTGATGGTGAGTTGATAGTGCAATCTTTTATTAAAAAAGTGTCTTGTAATGCCATTTACATCTGTAAAATAGACAGCGGTCTTCTGTTCGGTATTGATTTTAATTTCGGTCAGTGGTACAGGTTCGTTATTGCTTTCGTTGCGTGTGAGGATAATCATTTCGTTGAAGCTACTCAAAGGCTTTCGGGCAATGACTTCATAAATATCATCTTTGCCCGGTCCATCGCCTCGGTTGGAAGAAAGAAAGCCCCTTTTTGTTTTCGGATTGAAATAAAAGCCAAAATCATCTTTGGTAGAATTGATAGGGTAACCCAAATTGACAGGTGCGAGCAGTTTTCCGCCTACATTTTCCGCTATAAAAATATCCAATCCCCCCAGCCCGCCGTGTCCGTTGGAGGCAAAATACAAATTTCCTTTGCTATCTACAAAGGGGAAAACTTCGTGCCCACGTGTGTTGAAGGTTTCGCCAAGATTTTGAGGCTCGCTCCATTTGCCATTTTCAAAGCGAGAAACCCACAAATCCATTCCGCCTTGTCCGCCTGTTCTATCCGAAACAAAATAGAGTGTTTTGCCATCGGGGCTAAGAGCGGGGTGCATTGTAGAAAAATCGGCAGAATTGTGGGGAAATTCTTTTTCTTTGCCCCAAGTGCCATTCGCTTGTTTGTAGGCAAAAAAGAGTTTCAGTCTATTGAACTTGCTTGTGGAAGCGGGTGCTTTGGCATCGGCGGTGGGTTTAGACTTTTTTTGGCTATTGCGAGTATAAATAATAGTATCGCCTTTGGGTGAAAATACCGCAGGACCTTCGTGATAATTGGTTTTTTGTGAAAGTGGGAAAGGTTTTACTTTCTTTTTTTCGTACATAAAAAGCTCTACAAAGGGCGAATTATCCCACTGAAATTGTGTTTGGGAACGATAGTTTCGGTTGGAGGCAAAAACAATATTATTGCCACAATAAACAGGCGAAAAATCGGACTCCGTAGAATTGAAGGGAGCTAAACGAATTTCAAAGTTCAAAGAGTCTTTGTAGAAATCTTGCAGATTTTGATAAGCAAGCGAAAAAGATAAAGCCCTGCTATCATCTTTTACTTGCTTGGCATAAGCATTGTACCAAAGTTGGGCTTCGGCGTGCTTGTTGTTGCTGGCAAGGGCTTGGGCATAATAAATTTTATCTTCGGGGTCTGTAATGGGCGAATGTACCACTTTGGCATACCAAATTTCTGCATTTTCGGTGTCTTGTAATTTTCGGTAGCAGTGGGCGATTTTTTCTTTGATGATAATGCTTGCTGTATCGTTTTGCAAGGCTTTCTGATACAACTCCAAGGCTTTGGTATACTGCATCTTCTTGTAGGCTTTCTGAGCCTCTTCAAAGTTTTTATCTGTTTTGGGTTGTGCCAGAGCTCCAAAGCTCAACAGAAATAAAGTAAGGCTAAGAAAATTTTTCATTGCTATTACGTTCAATTTGAGTTTTGAGCTAAAATTACAGATTTTTGGGCAAATTAAAGCAATTTTTTGTTGAAAAGTTTTTTTATTTTGACAAAATTGCTATTTTCACAGACCAAATGTAATTTTTCTAATGCAATTTCAATATTCTATTGTTCAAGAACTTTACAGCAACGATTACCGCATAGCTCGTGAGGTAATTCAGGAAATTAGGCAGTTAGGCTCGGCAGTAGAACAAGATTTGCTTGCCATTCTTGATGATGCCACTCAAAATGCCGATTATTACGAAACTTTGCCCTCTGACGAAGGCAGGTTCGCACCTTTGCACGCTATTTTGCTTTTGCGTGAAATTAGAAGTAGCAAAGTATGTAAGAAAATCTTACAAATGCTTCAAGGTGATGTTTGGGATATTGACCGCCTCTTTCACCCCGATTTTCTCACTGAAGAAATTTGGACCTACATTTGTCATTTAGGTCATCAAGACCTTGATACCTGCAAAAGCATACTCTTTGAAGGCAATGCCGATGTGTATGCACGCACAGCTATTTCTACGGGGCTTGCTCAAATGGCTCTGCATTATCCTGAAAAAAGAGAGGCAGTTAGGAAAATTTACCAAAAACTTTTGGATTTTGTCTTGGCGGAGGAAAGCCTTGAAGTTTTAGCAGAGGAGGAGGGGATTTTTGGTGAGGAGCCTGATTTTGAGGCTGATGTGGAATTTATCTCTAACTTTGCCTGCGACCTATTAGATGCCGACTTCAATGAGTTTCAAGCCGAATTGGATAGCCTTTTTGAAAATGGACTAATTGATGAAGAAATTTTAGAAGAGGCAAATGCCGTTTTCAAGAAAAATCCATTATCCTACAAAAGCATTGAAGAGTTTTATTTGGAAATGGAAAAAGCCGCTCAAAGTGCTTTGGAAGAGGCTGATGAAGAGGAAGATGATGAGCCCAAAATCAAAAAAATGAAGGAATAATTTGCATAGAATAAAATTTTTGCTTACCTTTGCAGTCCTTAAATGGTCGAATGGCCGAGTGGCTAGGCAGAGGTCTGCAAAACCTTTTACAGCGGTTCGAATCCGCTTTCGACCTCAAAAAACGCAGGAAAAAGGAAAAATAAACAAGTTTTCCTATTTCCTGTTTCTTTTTTCTTGAAAAGTAGTTATTTAAGTTCAGAAGTTGAGCGTTTGATGTTCAAACCTTTGAGGGATTTATCTTTTTTTGTCTGACATCTGTTTTCTAAAATCCTGTTTCCTGCATCTTGTTATACCCAAACCATTACCTTGAAACTTTATGAACTTCCAAGAGGCAACTCATTTCCTTTTGCAAAAGTTACCTGTTTTTCAGAATATTGGCGGGCAAGCCTACAAAAGTGGCTTGGAACGCATACAATTGCTTTGCAAAGCTATAGGTAATCCTGAAAAGCAGTTCAAATCCATTCATATTGCAGGCACCAACGGCAAAGGTAGCACTTCTCATTTTTTAGCATCTATTTTGCAAGAAGCAGGCTACAAAGTAGGATTAACTACTTCGCCACATCTTAAATCTTTCACAGAACGCATAAAAATCAATGGGAAAGAAATAGAACAGGCTTTGCTTGCCGATTTTGTGAGTAAATACCAAGACCTGATAGAGCAGACTCAAGCCTCTTTTTTTGAAACAATGATTGCCCTTGCGTTTTGGTATTTTGCCAAAAACGAAGTAGATATTGCGGTAGTAGAAACGGGTATGGGGGGCAGGTTAGATGCTACCAATATTATTTTGCCCGAAGTTTCTGTAATTACCACCATTGGCTACGACCACCAGCAGTGGTTGGGTGATACGCTTGCTCAAATTGCTTCGGAAAAAGCGGGTATCATCAAGCCTCATACCCCCGTAGTTGTTAGTGAAAAACAAGCAGAAACGCAAGAAGTGTTTCTGAAAAAGTCTTTGCAAGAAAATGCCCCTCTATATTTTGCCCAAGATACTTTTCATTTGCTTGAAAGCCATTTAGAAATTCCCTTTTTGCATCTTGCCTTTCAAAATAAGCACACCCAAGAAATATTTTCTTTGCAATCGGCTTTGTTGGGTAGTTATCAGAAAAAAAATTTGGTGGGCGTATTGAAAACTATTCAAATTTTACAAGAAAAGGGGTATGCTATCTCTCCGAAATCTATCCGAGAAGGTGTAAAGAATGTGCTGAAAAATACGGATTTGAAAGGCAGGTGGCAAATTTTAAGGCAAAAACCACTCACTATTGCAGATATTGCCCACAACGAACAAGGCATTAGGGAGGTTGTAGAGCAAATCAGTCAAACGCCTCATCAAGATTTGCATTTGGTTTTGGGTTTTGTTAGTGATAAAGATGTAGAAAAGTTGCTGTCCATTTTTCCCAAAAAAGCCCAATTCTATTTCTGCCAACCCAATATTCAGCGGGCTATGCCTGTGGATAAAATTGCTTATTTTGCTAATAAAATTTCTTTGAAATACAAAGTTTTTGATAGTGTAACTGATGCCTACATTTTTGCCCAAAAACAAGCACAAGAAGAGGACTTAATTTTTGTAGGGGGTAGCACTTTTGTAGTTGCCGAAATTTGAAGTTTTAAGAGTTTGATGATTAAGATTGGAAGGTGTAAAATCTTTATGTTGTTTCCTGTTTCTATACTACCAATTTAGAATTAAACGATTACGAGAATTGTGGGAGAGTAAAATTTTTGAACTCAAAAATTTGCCCATTTCACTTTGAGCCAAAGGATAAAATTTGCTTATCTTTACGAAATTCTTGAAATAGTTTATGTCCAAGGTGCAATATATCTATCGTGATGAGCATTTTCAGAACTCTGAACCAACCAAATTTCAGGAAACAGATTTGGCAGATGATGAAATGCTTATCAATTTTGGTCCTCAACACCCTTCTACACACGGCGTTTTGCGTTTGGAAGTAATTACTGATGGAGAACTTGTCAGAAAGGTTGTGCCTCATATTGGTTATTTACACAGATGTTTTGAAAAACACGCCGAAGCCTTACCCTACAATCAAATTATTCCCTACACCGATAGAATGGATTATGTAGCGGCAATGAATAACGAATGGGCTTTTGTAATGGGGGTAGAGCGTATGCTCGGCATTGAAAAAGATTTGCCCAAACGTGTAGAATACATCAGGGTTTTGGTAGCAGAGCTTAATCGGCTGGCTTCGCATTTCATTGCCATTGGTACGTATGCCATTGATATTGGTGCTTTTACACCTTTTTTGTGGATGATGCGTGATAGAGAGCATATCTTACGTATGTTGGAATGGACTTGTGGGGCAAGATTGCTCTACAATTACATTTGGATAGGAGGGCTTTTTTACGACTTACCTATTGGTTTTGAGGAAAAATGTCAAGAATTTATCCAGTATCTTTTGCCCAAATTGCAAGAAACCGAAACCGTACTTTTGGAAAATAAAATTTTTATTCAAAGAACTGCCAATGTGGGGGTGTTGCCCTTGCAGGTGGCTATCAATTATGGGGTTTCGGGACCTATTTTGCGGGCTTCGGGGCTTAAATATGATTTGCGAAAAATAGACGCTTATTCTGTTTATTCGGAAATAGATTTTGATGTACCCATAGGGCAGGGCATTGTAGGAAGTGTAGGCGACTGCTGGGATAGAACTTGGGTGCGTATGCAAGAATGTAAAGAAAGCGTAAAAATTATTCAGCAATGTTTGCAAAAACTCACTACCGACTGCAAACGCAATAAGGAATTTGACCCACAAACACTTGTTCCCAAGAAAATCCGCCCCAAAGCAATGGATTTCTATATCCGAGCAGAAAATCCCAAAGGCGAGCTTGGCTTTTTCTTTCGCAGTGATGGTAAATCAGACATTCCATTTCGTTGTAAAGCTCGTGGAGCTTCATTTTGCAATCTTTCGGTATTGCCCGCAATTACCGAAAATGTACTCATTGCCGATTTGATAGCCATTGTTGGCTCACTGGATTTCGTAATGGGCGAAGTGGATAGATAAGTATTTGGCTGTTCCTGAAAGTTTTTGTTTCCCAAAAATAATTTAGAGCGATGTTGTCGCTCTGAGCGACAACATCGCTTGCTACGTCTTGTAATTTTTTTTTCATATTTTTACAAATTTGATTATCTATATTTTTGAATACCTTGTTAAGGAACGGCTATTGAGAGGGGTAAGTAAGATACAAGAATCAGTTAAAATATTGGATTAGAGCGTAAGACTAAATTTTTTTAGTACAAAGTATTTGTTGGCTCACGTAAATTTTTGTAATTTTTCACGGAAACAATTTCTGCTTTGCGTAAAAAAATTTACATAGTGAGTATTTTTTTGCTCTTGGGGCTTACGAGTTGCTGGAAAGAAAAACAGCATTTTGTAGCCCAAAGAGGCATTTTAGACCTTTCCAAAGAGGAGAAAATAGAGCTACTACGCCTGAAAGGAGAGTTTTTTTTTGCTTGGCGGAAAGAACTTTCTCCCAAAGAAATACTGCAAAGCCAAACTTTTTTGCCCCTTCCCGCCGAGTGGAACAAAAAAGGCTATCCGCCGCAGGGCTTTGCCACTTATAGCTTGCTTATCAAATTGCCACAGGGAAGCAAAGATTTGGGCTTAGAACTCCCCAATGTAGCTACGGCATATCGTTTGTGGTTCAACGATTCCCTTTTTACAAGTATGGGCAATTTTGCTACTTCGGCAGATAGCTCGGTAGCTTCTTATCAGAAAAATATTATCAAAATCCCCAATCAGTTTCTTACAAACAATACCCTACAAATTACGTTTCAAATCAGCAATTATGAGCATTTTCGTGGGGGAATTTATTACCCAATGTATCTGGGCGGTTGGAAAGAAGTATATCGGAAAAATAAAAAAATACACGATTTTGAGCTTTTCATAATGGGGGCTTTGATATTTATGGCGGTGTTTCATAGTATTTTGTACTTTTTCCTTTCACGCCGCCAAAGCAACCACGATTCGCTGTATTTGGTGGTAATATGCTTATTAGTCGTTTTAAGAACTTCTTTATTGAGTGTGGGTTCGCAATATTGGCGTGAAATTTTCCCCAATAGCAGTTTTGAACTGATGATGAAAGCCGAATTTTTTTCGGCTTATGCTTTACCGCTCGCTATTTTGCTTTTTCTTGATGCTCTTTTGCCTGGTATTTTGAGCCGAAAAGCCTTTCGGATTGCGGTGATTATGGCTGTTGGAATGCTTTTGCTGGCTTTCTTGCCTATTCCTACGTACTTGCATACCATTCCTATCTACTATTTGGTGATTTATGCTTTGTACATTTTGGAAATTTATGCCTGTGTAAAAGCCAAACGCAAAGGAGTAAAAGAAGCATATTTGATTCTACTTGCCTTTTTTATGCCTCTGATTTTTAGTTTTTTAGAAACATTGCATCATCAGGGCATCATTTTATTCAACTATGCCAATATTACTTCGTTGGGAATGCTTTTGTTTTTATTTTTTCAATCCTTTACAATTTCTTATCGTATAGCAAAGGCTTATGCGAAAGTGGCTTATTTGAGTAAGAATCTGGAAAGAGAAGTTCTGAAAAGGACTCGGGAATTGGAGGAACAGAAAGAAGAGCTTACCCAAAGCAATATAGCACTGGAAAATGCCAAAAATGAAATTGAACGCACAAGAGAGAATATTTTATCCAGTATTCGCTATGCTCAACGGATACAGAATGCGATTTTGCCGAGCGAAAGATATATGAGCAAATTTTTGAAAGAACATTTTGTTTTCTATCAGCCTCGTGATGTAGTGAGTGGGGATTTCTATTGGTTTCAGGGAGATGAGAATTGTTTTTATATTGCCGCCGCCGATTGCACGGGGCACGGCGTACCCGGAGCTATTATGGCTACTATGGCGAATATCAGTCTGGATTATGCTTTTTTCAGAAAAGAATATCAAAATTTGGGCGAATTACTTACAATTTTTGATAAAGGTCTTGTTAAGTTGCTTCACAAAAACGTTCAGCCTGATGAAGAACCCACACAAGATGGGCTTGTGATTGCTCTTTGTAAAATCAATACGAAAACGCTTGAACTGCAATACGTTTCGGCAAGTACGCCTGTGTATGTTGTAAGAAATGAGGTGCTGATAGAGTTACCTTTTGATAGGCATATCATTGGAGGGAGCAGTAGAGAAGAGAAAGATTTTGCAGAGCAGAGCTTTCAATTGGAAAAAGATGATATGCTGTATCTTTTTTCCGATGGCTATCAAGACCAATTCGGAGGCGAAAAAAAGAAAAAACTGGGCTATCGCAAATTCAAAGAATTATTGCAGAAAGCCGCTTTGATGAAAATAGATGAGCAAAAAGTTTTCTTGGAAAAAGAATTTAATGAATGGAAGGGCAATTTTAGTCAGATTGATGATGTGCTGATTATAGGGATAAAAATGTAGCAAGGCATAACAAAATTTCTAAAAAAGCGTTATCTTGGCAGGCTTTTTGAATTTTTATGGAAACTACCACCTACACCGAAGCCGAAAAACATAAAATATTCAATGAGGAACTTATCCCTCATCTGGATTCTATGTATAATTTTGCTTTTCGGCTTACCCTTGATGAAGATGATGCCAACGACCTTGTCCAAGATACTTATCTGAAAGCCTTTCGTTTCATAGATTCCTTTGAAAAAGGAACTAATGCCAAGGCTTGGTTGTTTAGAATATTGAAAAATAGTTTCATCAACGATTTTCGCAGAAAAAGTAAGCAACCTTCCAAAGTAGATTATCAGGAAGTTGAAACTTACTATAATTCTGAAGAGTTTGAGCCTGAAATTGAAGCTACTACCGATTTACGAAACGAGACCGTCCAAGAACTTATAGGCGATGAAGTAGCTAATGCAATCAATTCGCTCGATGTAGATTTTAGAATTGCTATTATTCTTTGCGATATAGAAGGATTTACTTACGAAGAAATGGCAAAAATCTTGGATATTCCGATAGGCACGGTGCGTTCTCGTTTGCACAGAGCCCGCGGGCTTCTGCGAGAAAAACTCACTGATTATGCGAAAAAACTCGGTTATTTGCAAAAATCTTGAAACTATGAACCCACAAGAAACAACACCTAAATCACAACCTTGTACTTGTTGCTGTTTGGAAACAATTTACACAATCTTGGATAATGAAAATGTTGTGGAAATTACGCCACAATTGGTAAGTAAAATTGAAAAATGTTTGCCTTGCTACGAAGAACACGATTTGGAAAAATCTATCAAAGAGCTATTGCAAAGCCGTTTGCAAAAAATTTCACCGCCACAAGTCCTTATAGATGCCATCAGAGCTAAAATAGAACTTATCAACGGATTGGCTCAATAATTTAGCTGTTTCGTAAAGAAAACTTTTGTTTTCGTTAAATATTTTACCCCTTCATATAGCTTCCCACTATCTTTGTATAGTGGGTTATTTTTTGCTTATGAAAAGACGTATTTACATTCTTTTTCTCGGATTGCTGATACTTATGGGGAGCATTAGTTTGCAAGAACTATCTCACAACGCTCTTGTTTCATTTACCTTGCAAAACGATTTGCCTCAAAATATTACATTGGTAGTGAGTAAAAATAAAGTAATGTTGCAGAGTGGCTCAAAGTATCGTTTTGAAAAACCTGTTGGCGAAAAGTTTTACTATATCAACAAAGATAAACCCCCTCAATTTCTTTTTGAAGTAGATAGTAGTTTTGAAAACAAAAACTTCAAGATTTCCCGTTTCTTGCAATAGCCATTTCGTTAAAAAAACACTTTTTTTTCTTGTCTTTTTGCTCTGAAAAGCATATATTTTCGCATTTAACACAAAATTCACGAAAAGTTTATGATGTATAGCAAAGAGCAAATTACGAGAATGTTATTTTTGGACATTGAAACAGCACGAGCTACTCAAAGTTTTCAGGAACTTTCCGAAGGAATGCAAAAAATGTGGGAACACAAATCCCAAAACCTTGAACCCAAAGAAGCCTCTGCGGAAGAAAAATACTACGAAAAAGCCGCTATTTATGCAGAATTTGGACGAATAGTGTGTATTAGTTGTGGCTTTATCTACGAAAAAAACGAGCAGTTGTATTTTAGGGTAAAATCTTTTTATGGCGAAAATGAAAAGCAACTTTTGGCAGACTTTAAGAACTTTTTAGATAAAAAAACAGGCAAAATTGATGGCTACGGCAACTTGATTGATAAAAATGGCAGGAGAATTTTTGATACCAATGGCAACAAATTGAGCAATGAATGGCTTTTTCATTATTTAGTAGCTCATAACGGAAAAGAATTTGATTTTCCGTATTTGTGCCGCAGATATATGGTCAATCAGATGCCTTTGCCCGAAGCCCTTGAAATTCGTGGCAAAAAGCCTTGGGATATTTTGCACCTCGTAGATACAATGGAACTATGGCGTTTTGGAGATATTAAAAGTTTTACCAAATTAGAGCTTCTTTGCCATTTGTTTGAAATACCAACGCCCAAAGACGATATAGACGGCAGTATGGTAGGAAAAGTGTTTTGGGAAGATAAAGATTTTGATAGAATTGCCCGATACTGCGAAAAAGATGTGATTGCCACTGCCCAACTTATGCTAAAATTTAATTTATTGGATATTTTTCCGCAAGAAAATGTCGTTTATCCTGAAAAAATGCTTATGCAAACGGAACAATGATAAATTATGCTACATTTATTTGAAAACTTAGCTGATGAAATATTATTTTTCTACAAAGGTATATTTTCGTATCCTGTGATTGTAGAAATTAGCCATCATATTCGTAATGATTTGGTGCTTGATGATAAATTGCGTGAGAAGCTCTTTGCTATTTTTGTAGAACTTGCTCAAAATGTAAATTCCTATTCCCAACAACGTACCGAGGTTTCTATCATCAATAAGGATGTAGGAATAGGGGCTTTTTATATTTTTGATCACAAAAATTACGTAAAAATTGCTACGCTCAACCAAGTAAGCAATGAACAAATGCAAAGACTGCACGCCCGAGTGAATAAAATCAATGTTTTGGATAGAAAAGGACTGCGAAACCTGAAAATGAAATTCCGTGATGAGGCTATCCAAGACAAGGCAAGTAGTGGCAATGTAGGATTAGTGGAAGTGGCTCTCAAATCTGCCAATCCCATTCTTTTAGATGCAATTCATTTTCAAAATACGCAATATGCACTCATTACTGCTCAAATTAACAAAAAAACAGATTGAGTTATGGAAGATTTGATTATCAGAGGTGAAAAAAAGACATATTTTACACCTGACGTAAACTTTTCGGCTTCTACGGGTATTTGTACTATTTCAGGCGAATCGTATCAGGAGGAAACTTTTGAGTTTTTCAATAGGCTTATTGCTTGGCTGGAAGAGTATATCGTAAAAATACGCAAGCCTATTGAAATGAATTTCAAACTTACGTATTTCAATACTTCTTCGGCAAGGGCTATTCAGGAAATGGTGATTATGCTCAAAAAGTATAAAGACCAAGGCGGAAATGTAACTATCAACTGGTATTATGTAGATGAAGAAGATAGCACCTACGAAGAAGCTGAAGATATGCAAGCACAAGTAGGCATAAATTTCAATATGATAAAAATGGAGGATAGCGATTAACTTCTATTTTTCCAATTTTCAAAAATTGCTTGCAAAAAGGGTTTCCAGGGCATAGCGTTCATTATTTGTATATCTTCGTACCAACTGCTTTCCTCATCTAAAAATCTAAAAATCCGCTTGATAGGGTGTTTGGCGAAAAGTATGCTGAACACTTCTTCGCTACTCATTCGGTTTTGCTCTATTACGTTGAGCAAGGCACTATCGTAGAGATGATATTGTTTTTTTTCTTTGGGTAAGGTTATTTTACCGCTTTTGGCTAAATTTTCTGCAATGAAATGCGTTTGCTTTTGTATTCTATCAAAGGCAAAGCCTGTGCTGGCTTTTGCCGCACCTGCTCGCGTGCCGATAGGGATAATTCTTTGAGGTTTTTGGCTCAAAAAGGGTGCATCAAACATAGGGATAACCCCAAATTCCGTTTCACTGATTTCGTAGTTTTGCAAGCCTAAAATATTTTCGGCATAGTTTTTTAGTTCTGTTAAGTATTCTTGTGAGCTTAGCAAATGATTTGAAAATACGGTGAACTCTACTAATGCCTCTTGGGAGCTAAAAGGTAGTACATAGCCAAATCGGACTTCACGCTTTTTTTGAGGTACACGAAAATCCATATAATACATTCTATCTGCTTCAAATTTAGCTTCTTGTGTTTTCAGAAACCAGCCTTTGAAGTGCTGAAACCAATAAAAATATCCTTTCTTGCGTTCAAAGTTTTGGGGCAGTTGCCAAAGCCCATTGAAAACATATTTTGCTCTTATTTCTCCTTGGGAGGTCTGTAAAATAACTTCTTCGCTGTTTTCTTGTATCTCGTAAATTTCTGCTTGTAGAAATTCAAAATTGCTGTTTCTTTGAATAAAGTTTTGCGTGTATTGATAAAAATCAATCCCACGTATCATTTTGTAGCTGTATGGTGCAATATCCAAAGTTTTTTCCAAGAAACGACTAAAAAAAGCGATTTTCTGCCATTTACGAAAAATAATTTCTTCAAAAGGGGAGTTTTGTTTTTGCCAAAAACACCAAGTTCTATCGTTCTGATTTTTGAGGTTCTTATCTATGAGAAGTATTTTTTGGTTGCGTAAAGAAGTTTGTGCCAAATAAAATGCTAAACTCAATCCTGCCGCTCCTGTGCCTGCAATTACGTAAGGGTAAGTCATAAATTTTGAGTTAAAGTTTTGTTTTTCAAAGAATTTGTTTTAACTTTGGTGCAAATAAAAGATTTTTTTCTCTCTTAAATCAAGTTTAAGGCATTTTGTTTGCCTGAAAGCACAAGTGCTGAGTTTTACGTTTTTACCAAAGATTAAAAATTTTTCTAAATGCCCTTTTTGAAGTATTTTTTGAGCATTTTATTATTGCTTGCGGTACTTTCCACAAGTGGGCAGTCTTTGGTAATGAGTGGAAACGAAATTTTTGAACAAGAAAATATTCCTCGCAAAAACAAAGAAAAAGATAAAAATACCGAAAAAAAGTATGTAAAAAATAAAGGCGAAGTCAAAATTCCCATTCTTAAAAAAGAAAATAATGGCACGCCTACAAGTACCCCCAACAAAGAAAATAAATCCAGCGAAAGCGATAAAAAACCTAAAATCAATACTATTTCGCAAGAAAACCCACAAGAAAAAAATACTTTTGTGGAGGTTCTTTTTTTTATTGTAAAAATCTTTGCTCATCTTTTGCAAGTTTGGGCTTAATTGATAAGGCTTAAAGGTTTGAAATTTCAAAAGTTTGCTTTTGGGTATCTGAATCAATTTTCTAAAAATCCTGTTTCCTGCTTTTTTTCCTGTTCTTGTTTCTCACGCCTTGCGTCTGTGTTTTTATCTTTGTCAATCTCTAAACATATAAGAGCAAATACAAGATTTTGCTTATCTTTGCGTTGAATGTGTATATTTTCTGCTATCTATGCTATTGCTTACTCGTCTGATTTGGGAAAGTTTTTCTTTTGCACTGCAAGCCTTGCGGGCTAATCTTTTGCGTACTATTCTATCGCTTTTGGGGGTAACAATAGGGATTTTTGCCATTATCACTATTTTCACGGTGGTAGATTCTTTGGAACGAAGCATCAGGCAGAGTTTGGCTTTTTTGGGTGATAAAGTGATTTATGTACAAAAATGGCCTTGGATTTTCGGTCCCGACTACCCTTGGTGGCGGTACATCAATCGTCCTGTGGCAAATTTAGAGGAAATGAAGTTTTTGGAGGAAAACCTGAAAACAGCATCGGGAGTAGCTTTGTATGTGGTACGTCCTAATGCTACAACCAAATACTTGGGCAATAGTATGGAGGGGGTGAGTGTAATAGGGGCAACGTATGGCTATTCCAAGGTTTCGGAGGTGAAAATTCGTGAAGGGCGATATTTTTCACAAAAAGAAGTAGAAGCGGGCAGAAATGTTGTGCTGATTGGTGATGAAGTCGCTAAAAAACTTTTTACAGGGCAAAACCCTTTGGGCAAGGAAATTCGTATCAAGGGACGAAAATTTACCATTATTGGTGTAATGGAAAGAGAAGGGGAGAATTTTTTAGGAGCACCTCGGCGGGATATTCAGTGCATTGTTCCGTATAGTGCTTTTACGAGAATGTATAAAATCAGCATTTTTGGTATTCAGCCAACAATTTCTTTGAAGGGTTTTGATGAAGATAAAGACCTGATGAATCTTGAAGCAGAAACCCGCAGTTTGATGCGAATTAAAAGAGGCTTAAAACCCAAAGATGAAGATAACTTTGCTCTCAATCGTCCTGAAATGATTGCCCGTGAGGTAAGTAGTATTTTCGGCGTAATTAGTTTTGCAGGAGCAATTATTGGCTCTTTTGCGATATTAGTTGGCGTTTTTGGCATTGCTAATATTATGTTTGTTTCAGTAAAAGAGCGAACACATATTATTGGCATACAAAAGGCTTTGGGTGCAAAAAACTATTTTATTCTTTTGCAATTCCTTTTTGAAGCTATATTTTTAAGCCTAATAGGTGGAGCTATTGGTATAGGGTTGGTATTTTTGATAACACTCATTCCCCAAGATTCTCTTGAACTGCAAATGAGCCTAAAAAATGTACTTGTAGGCTTTGGGGTTTCGGCTATGGCAGGGCTTTTGGCGGGTATCATTCCTGCTTGGAATGCCTCTACCTTAGACCCCGTGGAAGCTATCAGAAGCAAGTAGTTTTTTCGTGTTTTTATTCTCTTTCATTTACGCTTAAAAAGTTAAGCTTAGATGGGCATTTCTTTGTCTTTTTTGCTGACTTCAATTGTCTAAAATCCTGCTTTTGCCTCTTGTTTCCTGTTTCCCCACTGCAAATTAGACCTGAACAATTACCTCTTTTTTTAGATTTTTGAAAAAAAGGTATAAAATTTGCTTTTTCTTGAAAAAAACTTATTTTTGAGCAACTTATATCAAAGTAAAAATGATTTTCAGGAATTGTTTTCTTGATGTTGAAAGATTTTTTTGAGTGAAAAATTTTCAAAAAACAGCTTTGTTTTAGTACATTTATCATAAAATTTTAGGCTTATGTCGCATTTAGATTACATCAGAACCGTAGAAGATGCTTTCAAAAAGTTGGGAATTAACCCTAATGACGCCAAAGCTCCCATTCAGGGTGCTTGGATTTTCAAGCGAGGCTCAGCTACTATCAGAGTAATGCTCAATTCTACACCTACTTCCGAAGGTGAGCAAAAAACGCTTGCGATGATGGCACATATTTCTGAAATGCCTCGCCGTAAGCAAAGGCAATTTTATCGCCGCCTGCTGGAAATGAATAGCTCTTTTATTACCGAAAGATTTGAAATTTTTGATAACGAAATTTATCTGACTGCCTCGCGTTATCTGGAAGGTTTGGATTCTGACGAGGTAGTAGATATGATGAAAGAAATCAGCGAAACAGCGGATTTCGTTGATGATAGGATTAAGAAAGAATTTGCTGATGCCTTCGGACCGCCCCAGCCCAAAACTAAAAAATAAGCCTATGTTTGGGGAAATCAAAGAGTAAATTCAAGTTATATCGCTAATCAAAACTATTAAAACTATGGCTAAAATTTTTTCATTTATCTTTCTTGCTTGCACGCATCTACTACTGGCACAAGATTTCAAAGTATTGCATAGCTACGGCAACAATACCTTGAAAGCTACCAAAAAGAAAATTTTTATTGGTACTTCACTCAAAAACTCCGATGTTGTTGTAGTTGGCGAAAATAGCTATATCAACCTGATGCACGAAAAAACAGGGAAAACGCTTGAAATCCGACAAAAAGGGGAGTATCTGCTTAGTAATTTCAAAATTCCTGCACAGGGTTCTTCCACCTTTGCCAAATATGGTAGTTTTGTGCTCGGCGAAATGACCAAAGCCGAAAAGCAAGACATCAACAAAAATCATAGGAAATATATGGCAATTACAGGGGCAGTTTCTCGTGAGAGGAAATCCATTGTTATAGATAAAACTATACCGCTTGTTGTTCCTCCTGAAAGTGAAAATTCTTATCTTTATGGAAATAGTGCAACCATTGCTTGGATAGGTGAAGAAGGAAAAAAATACTATGTGCGAATAAAAATGCTTAGCGGCGAAACAGTTGCTCTTTTGGAAGCAAGTAAGCCTAAATTTACTTTTGATTTTAGCTTGCTCAAAAAAGATAAAGACGGCTTGGGAAATTATGAAGTGATTATCTATGAAGCAGAAAACGAAAATGCAAAGGGCAGTTTTAGCATTAGCCTTTTAGAAGCTCGCAACAGAAGTAATATACAGAAAGAAATAAAGGATTTTCGCCCCGAAACAGCCATAGATTATCTCTTGTTGGCTCGTTTCTTTGAGGAGAAAAAGTTATTATTTGATGCTCTTTTTTGCTACGAAAAAGCCCTTGAAATGCAAAATGATGAGTTTATCAAAACAACCTATATGGAGTTTTTGGTAAGAAACAGAATGGGTTACACTTACGAAGAAAATCAAGAGAAAAAGTAAAATGGGACAGCTAAATGTTTTCGGAGAGCCGCTCAAAAGTTGTAGCGAAAAGCCACTGACAGGCTACTTTCGCGATGGCTGTTGCAATACTGACGAAACCGATGTAGGTTCGCATACGGTATGTGCGGTGGTTACCGAAGATTTTTTGATATTTTCATTAGAACAAGGCAACGACCTCATTACGCCTGCACCTTGGTATCAGTTTGAAGGATTGAAGCCGGGTGATAAATGGTGTCTGTGTGCTTCTCGTTGGCTGGAAGCCTATCGGGCAGGGAAAGCCCCACTGATAGATTTAGAGGCAACCAATGAAAAATGCCTTGAAATAATTCCAATGGATATACTTTTGCAGTTTGCGGTGAGAGAAAAGGCTTGAAGTCTTACTTTTTCAAGAGCCATTCTACTGCTTTCCATAAGCTTTCGGCACAAAAATTTACAGGTAAGGCACTTTGAGTGCCTATTTTTATGGTTTTTATGCCTAATTTCTGGGCAGGTATCATATCGCGGTCGCTATCGCCTATCATATAAGAGGCAGAAGGTTCTATGCTGTAGCGGGCTATGGCTCGTTCAAAGAGTAAGCTCTCGGGTTTTCGGCTCAAAGAATTTGTAAAATCGGGGTGATAAGGGGAATAATAAAGGTCATCTATTAAGTTTCCGCATTTTTCTTGCAAAAAATGGTGGCACTGCCAAACTTCTTGGGCGGTGTAAAGCCCTTTGGCTATTCCCCCCTGATTGGTAATAACAATCAGCAAAAAGCCCGCCTCTTTGAGTTTCCGTAATGCCTCGCAAACTTTGTACTCTAAAATGAAATCTTCAATCTTGTAGGTATATTCGCCACGCTCAACATTCAGAACCCCATCTCTATCCAAGAAAACGGCTTTTTTCATACTGCAATTCAAATCTGTCTTGCAAATTAGCAGAAAATTGAATTTTTTCTAAAAAATATTTGTTTTAGTTGTAAATCTAAAAAAAGTATTGCTATGGAATATCATATTCAAGTTGAAAATATCAAGTGCGGTGGCTGTATGAGTAGCATCAAAAAAGCTATTGCGGCTATTGCGGGTGTTGAAAAAGTTGAAGTTAGCAAAGAAACTGAAACCGTGAGTGTTTGGGGAGCAGAAAATTTGCAAACACAACTTGTAGAAAAACTTGCAGAACTTGGCTATCCCGAAAAAGGCAATAATAACCTTTGGCTCAAAGCCAAATCTTTTGTGAGTTGTGCTGTGGGGAGAATTAATAAAGAGGATATAAACTTGTAAGGTTTTATTTTTTTTCGTGTATTTGGAAAAATACTTTATTTTTGCAAGCGTTAATACAATAGTTGTACTCAAATTTGAAAGAAATGCGTTTTATACCTTCTTTTTTTCGAAAAAAAGACCCCAACAAGCCTAAAAAATCAAAACTTCGTGAATGGATAGATGCGATTGTTTTTGCTGTAGTCGTGGCTACATTTTTGCGTTGGTTGTTGCTTGAAGCTTATACCATTCCCACCCCTTCTATGGAAGGTTCGCTACTCACAGGCGATTTCCTTTTTGTAAGCAAACTGCACTATGGTGCCCGAACCCCTAAAACTCCTTTGCAAGTACCGCTTACGCATCAGAAAATATTTTTCACCAATATCCCCTCTTATCTGGACTGGATACAACTGCCCCAGTATCGTTTGCCTCATTTTTCAGAAGTAAAAAATGGAGATGTTGTGGTTTTCAACTATCCCGGTTTTGAGGAGAAACAGCCTCGCCACCCCGTAGATTTACGCACCAATTATATCAAGCGTTGCATTGCGATTGCAGGCGATACCATTGAAATTCGTAATGCTGATGTATATGTGAATGGCAAACCTTTCCCCAACCACGAAAAAACGCAGTTTTCGTATAGCATTGAGGTAAAAGACGAAATTCCACAAGAGGATTTAGAGGATTTGGGGCTTTTTGTAGGCGAAGAGGTAGAAAATCCTGATATTGAATACCTGCCTGCACAAAATCGCTATGTTGGTTTTTTGAGCGAAGAAACTGCCAGAGCAATCCAAAAATTTCCACAAGTGAAAAAAGTAGAAAAAATAGTTATGCCAGCAGGCAAAAAAGAAGAAGCAGGGCAGACCATTCTGAATGATAAAGGCAAAGGCGAAACTATTTTTGGGGAAAATGTATATCCTGTATTTCCGCATAGTGCCAAATTTAACTGGAACAGAGATAATTTCGGACCACTTTGGGTGCCTAAAAAAGGGGCAACTATTCCTATCAATGAAAATACCCTTGCTCTTTATGGCTTTACTATACAAGAATTTGAAGGCTATGACAAAGGGGAAATTGAAATCACCAACAACAACGAGCTACTGATTGATAAAAAGCCTGTCAAAACCTATACTTTCAAGCAGGATTATTACTTTATGATGGGCGACAATCGTCATAATTCTCTAGACTCGCGTTATTGGGGATTTGTTCCCGCTGACCATATCGTAGGGAAAGCCCTTTTTATATGGATGTCTTGGGAAAGCCGTGCCAAATGGTACAAGAAAATTCGTTGGGGAAGGCTTCTCAATGGTATTCGCTAAAATTTGGGTACTGACTTTATGCACCAAATTGTAAAGCCTTGAACTTTCATTCACCTTATCGTCTGATTGCCCAAAGAATAGCCAATCCTAAAACACAAAAAAGTGTAGGTTTGGGCTTTTCGGCACTTGTCAGTAAAATGGCAGTGGTGAGTGTAGCTATTACGATAGTGGTGATTTTGCTTTCTTTTGCGGTGTTATTAGGTTTCAAAAATGCTATCAAAAGCAAAATATTCAGCTTTACAGGGCATATACGTATCGTAAAAACCAGCAACAACCAGTCTTTGGAAGAGCCTGCCGTACCTATTCAGACAGATATTTATCAGCAAAGGAAAAAAATTCCTTTTATAGAACATTTGCAAGTATATGCCCAAAAACCGGGTGTGATAAAGGTGAAAGAAAATGTGCAAGGGGTTGTTTTGAAGGGGGTAGGTGAAGACTACCGAAAAGAAGATTTTACAGAAAACTTGCAAGAAGGGCGTTGGCTCAATTTCAAAAAAGATGCCGAAAGCAAAGAAACCCTGATTAGCCGAACCATTGCCCGAAAGCTCAATCTGAAATTGGGCGATTCGCTCATTGTAATTTTTGTACAAGAGCCACCTCGCTTCCGAAAACTTGCCGTAGTAGGGATTTACGAAACAGGTGTAGGAATTTTTGATGAAAAATTTTTGATAACAGACCTGAAAACCATTCAAAAAGTGAATAACTGGGGCGATAGCCTAGTGAGTGGTTATGAAATTTTCTTAAAGGATTTTGATAAACTCGTTGAAAACTCGCGAGAGCTGGAAAATCTATTACCATACGATTTAAGTCAGCAACCCGTTACTGCCAAGCATTTTGATACTTTTGAGTGGCTGGAACTTTTGGATAACAACGTTGTCATTATTTTGGTCATTATTTTGGCGGTTACAGCTTTCAATATCATATCGGTACTGCTGATAATGATGATGGAGCGAACCAATATGATAGGTATTTTGAAGGCTTTGGGAGCTGAAAACAAACAAATAGAGCGAATTTTTTTGCTACACGCTTGGCATATTGTAGCAAGAGGTTTTCTGTGGGGAAACCTTGTAGCATATTTGCTGTATTTGCTTGAATATTACGGAAAGTTTATTCCGCTAGATACGCAGAACTATTTGGTAAGTTACGTGCCTGTACAATGGGATTGGCTTACTTGGCTTTTGGCAAATGCAGGCACTTTTTTACTCATCAGCTTTGTGATGTGGCTTCCGATACGTTTTGTGGTGAAAATTCCGCCTGTAAAGGCTATTCGTTTTGTGTAGTATTCTTGGGGAGAGGAATAATACCTTCACCTTCTATTTTTTCTATCGCAAAACGTGCAAATAGCTCTTCGCTGTACCAACCGATTTTTTTAGTAAGTTGAATCACTTTTTTATGCTCGGGGCTTTTGTAGGCATAATGGTTCATTGCCTCCAAATTTTCCCAAATGCTAAAAGTAGCTTGCTGAATAAGCGGCAATTCGCCGATTCCTACCGAAAAAATAAGTCCTTGGCGGGCTTGTATATTTTTGCTTGCAGGGCGAACCATACGCCAAAAATGCCAAATTTTATTCCATTTGATAGTTGCTCTGGTAATAACGGCTATTTTTCCTTGATGATAGTGTTTTGCTTTTTGGGGTAAAAAGGGTTCTGTGCCGTCCCATTTGCCGTGGGCGTTAAGCGTTTCCAAAAACAAAGTTTGGTGCTTTTGAGCCTTTTCTTTGAACTTGAAAAAAATATCTGAAAGCTCAAAAAACTGCTCACAGGCTTCATTATTTTTCCATACGCATAGCAATCCGTACAAACTGAAATTCGGAAAGATGCTAAAACCACCTCTACCACCACTGCCAAGCATTTTTACAAAAGATAAATTTTTCATTTCTTGAAGGACTTTGGGTAGCCTTCCCATTTGCACAAATGCCCACCAAAGATTTTTTAAGCCCTTGTATTGAAAAAATGTAAGCGTAACGACTGGTTTATCCATAAGTTGAAAAAGATTTATGAATAAACTACCTTGCAAGGGCTTTTGTTAGGTGTTTTGCTTTCGCAGGTTGAAAAAAGTTGAAATATCAGGTATCAGAACTCCCTGAAAAAGGCAAGAATGTTATCTACTTCATAATCCCAATATTTGTAGTCGTGGGCGTATTGGGCAGGTAGGTTGAGTTTTACTTTAAGGGTAGGGTGGTTTTTGCGTAAAGCCTCATAAAAAACTTGTGTTTGCGTGTAAGGACAAACTTTATCTTGTTTGCCGTGCCCGAGATAGATAGGAGTTTTCCATTTCTGAATTTGAAAGACGATATTTTCTTCTTCTTTCCAGCGTTTGGGAAACTGCTGAAACGCCCCCATATATCCGATATGCACTCTATCTTGGGGAATTTTGCTTTGGTCGTAATCACCAGAAAGGGCGGCGGCGGCTGTAAAAAGTTCGGGTTTTTCCAAAGCTACAACGGCTACGCCTCGCCCCCCTGTGGAAAGCCCTACAATAAAGTTTTTCTGCGTGGGCAACAAGAGGCAGTATTTTTCTTGTAAAAACTGAAACACGCTATCAGTAAGCCAATGTTTTTGAGGTTCTTTTCGCCAGTCGCTACGTGTTTCGGGGTATAATTTGCTCATATAGTTGCTTTTACCCATTTCGGGCATAATGAGAATGTATCCTTCGGCAAGGGCTTTTTGGCAAAGCGAACTTTTTTTGCACCAATCATCTTTGGGAAAGGCAAAACCTTGCAAAATCAGCAGATTGCCCTTGATAGGTATTTTGGGGTTAGGTAAAGCTACATCTACGAGCCTACCTGCAATTTTGAGCGTTTGAAAGCTCTGCAAACTATCGCAAATAGGCTTATGCTTCTTGGTGGTGGTATCGTGATGAGAAGTTTTTACCTCATTGATTTGTACTTTTGGGGCATTTTGAGGCTTTTGGGTAGATTTTTCGCCACAAGCCCAAACAAGCAAAGAAAACCAAATCCATTTTTGCATAAAGTTCAAAAAGTTTCGTAATTATTTACGTTCAAAAAGTTTAAATGTTCAAGCGTTTGAGGTAAAAGTTTTACTCCGTCTAAATATCCTTTGTTCTAAATCCTGTTTCCTGCTTCTACTACTAATTACTCTTGGTTTATCTTTCAAAAGCTCCTATATCAGGCGGATTTTTACGAGTTTTGCCCAAAATATCAGTGGTTATAGAAGTAGCAATCCCTTTGCCTATGGCAGGCGAAGTAGAGGGCAAGCGGTAGTCAAATCGGCGAGGACTGCGAAAAAGCGAATCGGCAGGAACGTTGAGCAAATTATTATTTACATTGAGTACCTCTCGGAAGGTTTGTGTTCTAAAAATATTGTTGGCGGCAGAAAGATTGATATTTTCGCCTGCAAAAAGCACTTCATCTCGTAAATTGCCCCAAAAAATATTATTGAACAAACGGATTTGCATTTCACCTGCCCCTGTTTCATTGAAAAACAAACTCCCTGCTTCGTCTTGTCGGTTGAAGAAAAATTCATAGTTGGCAAGTGTACAATGCACCAATTCATATTCGCCACCGTTACTTGCCTGAAAAAGACGTAAAATCGCATTATTGAGCAAACAATTTCGCATAAAAATTTTAGAACTCACACCTGCCAAAGTTGCTTCCGAAGCACTTTGTAAAGTAGAGCCTTCCAAAAGTACCTCCGAGCTATCTACAAAAACGGCTACTCTTGTGTTGGTAATTTTTGCAAAACGAATTTGATTGTTGGTACTACTTTTTCGCAAACGCAAGCCCTGCCAAGCTCCTAAAAGATTTTCAAAGCCTGCTTCTTTGCGAAAATAACGAAAAACTACATTGCTATCTGCTGTGCCTTGTACCTTCAAAGTGCCTTTGATTTCTATTTTGGCATTATTGAAGGCATAAATTTTGGTAGCAGGTTGTATGGTAAGCGTGCAACCCAAAGGTACTTCTACGTTGCCTTTCAAAAGGTAGGGGCGTTGCTTTGTCCAAGTGGTATGGCAAGGCAAAGTGCCTGAAATTACATTTACATTTTCAGCCCAAGTGAGTAGTTTCACATTTTGGGTTTGATTGTTCAGCTCAAACATCAAAGAGTCGTAAGCCTGATAAATTTCGTCTTGGTTACGATTTTGTATGCGTGCAGAAACAATTACGAGCAGGCTATCTTTGCCCAAAATATTGATATTTTCAAAAATTTCGCTTTTCTGAGCATTTACGATAATTTCATAGTCGTCATTATTGCCTCCGCCTAAAAAAATTCTCTTGATTTGCACCGCTTGGGCATTAGGATTATAGACTTTGAGCCTTTTGCTTGCCACAGGCACACCTGCTACAATGGTATCAAAAACGATAGCATCGTCTGAAAATAACAAAGGTTGGGGACTATTGGTGAAAATTTCATTACGGGTTTTGCAAGCAAAAAAAAGGCTCAACACTAAGACAAAAAACAAGTATTTACCAACTGCATTTTGCTTTTTGCAAAAAAAAATTTCTATCATCTGAATTTCAAGTTAAGCCGTCATTTCAAGGGGTTCGGTGTTTTGAGGTGTTTTTGTTCGGGTTTTGAACTTACTAGTCAGAGCAATTATCAAGCCAAGAACAATAATGAGCGAACCTCCCCAAAGCAAATTGATTTGTGGCTGTTCAATAGCTTTCATAATGATATAGTCTTTTTCACCTACATCAGCCGAGAAAATCATTTCTCCTTTTTGGGTATCAATGTTTCGGAAGGTAATTCTGGCTCCAATTTCAGGCAGAATGTCCGCTACATTTGCCATTTGGCTTGTAGCCTGATTGACAACCAAAATAGGCTCAGCAGTGTGAATTTGCCCATTTTTACCCAAAATTTTAATAGTAGCTTTC
Organism: uncultured Cytophagales bacterium; assembly: GCA_964654605.1. Lineage (GTDB taxonomy): Bacteria > Bacteroidota > Bacteroidia > Cytophagales > Thermonemataceae > Raineya. Next base: position 25,184 of record CAZZLW010000016.1, read on the forward strand.
ACAGCAAGTTCATCTTGGGTGAGTTTTTGAGCGTCAATTTCACGGATTGGCTCAACATTTTCCAAAACAGCCACAAAATCGTTGAGCAGGAAAGTATCTTTGACACGCACTCGCATCTCTTCGGTTTCGGTGTACTCTCTGCCTTTACTGGGGTCGGGGTAAATGCTACTTACGTGTGTGTAGAGGTCTTTGGAAAGCATTTTGTAAATATCGGGCGAGGCTACCATTTCTCCTTGCCTGATGCCATTCATCTGCACTCTTGGAAAAAGATTGAACACTTGCCCACTTTCTTTGTGGCGATATTCTACTCGGTAATAGATATTTTCGGGGCGTGTGCGAATGGTATCTCCTTTTTTGAAATACAATTTTCCGTTGTAAAAAATATCTCTGACTACCACGAGTTTTTCGGGTTTATCTATCAAACTTCTCACGTATTTCTGATTGATATAGCCCGGATAATTTTCAGCCTCCACATACATTCCTTTGTAGGTAAGCTGATAGTTTCTCATTTCTGTTGGTTCTTCTAGCCAAAGTAAAACATTTTTCTTATTGAACTCTTCGGGGGCATCTTTACTAAATACTAAACCCGAATTGTTGTCGGAAATAATTTTAGAATAGCCCGCCGAGTACATTATGCCTAAAATCATTACAGCAAACCCGATATGAGCCACTGCCCCGCCTGAAAGTGAAGGTCTTTTACGAAAAACATCAAGCATCAGGATTGAATTGGCTATCATAGAAAACCAAGAAGCAAAAATGATAAGAAAACTCAGAGCGTATTTGATATAAACAATTCCTGCTTTTTTCCAATCTTGACTAAAATTTTGAAGTTCTTTTTGCCAAACTTCGTTGGGTTCTGAAAGCAAAATAAAAATAGCAGAAACTATCAGCGATAGCAGAAGTGGAAAAGACAAGGTTTGATAAAATTTTTTTTCTTTTGTGCCTCTACGCCACCAATAATATTGCCCCCAAGCAGAAGCAATAGTAATGATAAGAGCTAAAAAACCTTGTGAAATACCATACAAATCCATTGGATTGGTAGGCGGGGCTTGCCCCCAAACAGGACGAGAAGTAAAAAATATTACAATAAATGCCGCAAGGCTCAAAAGCATTGCACTCGTGAATGTCCAAAATTCGGGTGTGTAAGTGGTAATTTCTTTGGTATCAGCAGGTATTTTTTTCCAATTTTTTACCATTATCCAAGCAGGAAGCACCACAAAAACAGCCATCAGAAATATAAGTTGCCCACTTAAACCTAAATCGGTAAATGAATGTACAGAGGCATCGCCAAGCACCCCGCTACGTGTGAGAAAGGTAGAATAAAGCACTAAAAAGAAGGTTACGGCAAGCAGAATAATAGAACTTTTCAGCGAACTGCTACTATTTTTGGCAGTAAGCATTGTGTGTAGGGCGGCTACAAGCGTGAGCCAAGGTACATAAACAGCGTTTTCTACGGGGTCCCAGTTCCAATAACCACCAAAATTGAGTGTTTCATAAGCCCAATAAGCACCCATCATTATACCCAAACCTAAAATGGCAACGCTGATGAGCGTCCAAGGCAAAGCAGGTTTTATCCATTCTTTGAGTTGATTTCTTTGTAAACCCGCCAAAGCGAGGGCAAAAGGCACAAAAGTAATGGCAAAGCCTAAAAAAATAGTTGGTGGGTGAATGACCATCCAGTAATTTTGCAAAAGTGGCGAAAGTCCGCCGCCATCGGCAGGGATAAAATTTGGATTGTAGGTTTCGCGAAAAGCGGGATTATAGACAGGCAAATCCAAAACCTCGCGTGTGAGTACAAAAGGCGAACTACCTATTTTGAATGTATCGGCGAATACAACACCCAAAATCATTGAGGTCAGAAGCACTTGCAAAAGGCTGAATTGCCACATCACACTGCTTTCCCAAGATTTTAGTCGGGGAAGCAAGATGAAAGCAATGAGTACATTCCAGAAAATCCAAATCAGAAAGCTACCTTCTTGTCCTTCCCAGAAGCAGGCAATCATATATTGAACAGGCAAGCTATTGGAAGAGTGGTCGTAGGCATAGAAATATTCATACATCTGGTTATAGACTATCGCAAAGAGCGTAACGACTACTCCTGTAATCGCTATACTATGTACCCAAAAGGCTCTTCGGGCAAAAGTAGCCCAAGACTTTTGTTTGCTTTCATCATAATTTTTATTTTGAGCCAAAATATAGCCAATAGTTGCAAGAATAGCACTGGCAAAAGAGATTAGCACCAAAAGATGTCCAAGGTTACCAATCCATAAGTTAGGTTCTCGCATAAGATTTAATTTTGATTGCAATGTTAAAGTCTAACGAATAAACGATTTCTTGAAGGAATGAGTTTTTATTTTTTGAAAATTTATGAAATTTCATCAAAAAATGGAAATCTGCCTATAAGACCATTTTCTTTCGGCAGGTTCTTTGGATATAGCGAAAGAAAGCCCTATTTCGTGCAAGCCGCCTATGCCTTTCAGCGAAAGTGGCAAACCATAGGTGTAAGCAACTCTAAACCCTTCCATTTTGAAAGCTGTCTGAAAGTTGAGTGTAATATTTTGAGTTTGCAGAGGAATGTTTCTGCCCAAAACGCCTGCCTGAAAATGAGTTGTTTCAAAAAAAAGTCCCATATCAAGCAAATGTAAGCTATTTTGAAAATTGTAAAACATAGCAGGTGAAAGATGATAATTTTCGCTTTCGTTGAGAGGAATTTTAATACCTAAATGCCCCGAAATACGCAAAGGAACACGAAACTCGCTCCCTAAAAAGTCTCTTTGTGGCTGATTGAGATGAAAAACTGAAAAACCTATCCAAGCATAATCGTTGTAAGCAAGTATTCCTGTTGAAACATCAAGAAAGTCAATGCTTTGAGAAGGTAGCAGAGGTTCTTGGGTAGCATTCCCACTCACACCTGTTTGTGTGAGCTGGTCGCCGTAAATTAAATTAAAGGTGTTCAGATTTTTATTTCCATATCCCAAACTTAGTGCCATTCGGACTCGCCAATATTCTCCTGCGGGCAAAAGGTATGCGTAAGCAAGATTAGCTTGTAAATTTCTAAAATTTCCCCCCGAAGCAATACCAATGCGGTCAGTTTTGATAAAAACACCCAAAGCATTGCGTTCATCATCAAAACTATGGTCGTAGCCAATGAAATTAGTTACCAACCCGCCTGTAAGGCTCGGATAATGTACCGCATACAAAAAATCTGCCCTTCCCGAAACACTTGTGCCTGTAAAAGCAGGATTTACAAATAAACGTCCCGAGCCATACTGATTTGGAAAAATATCTTGCGAAAGGCTTTCCAAAGAAAAACAACAGCAGAGGAGTATAAAAAGCTTTTGGGCAAACAATCGCATTGGAAAGATGTTTGTTTAGCATACAACAAGGCAAAATTAGCAACAATTTTCAAACCAAAATTGGATTTTTTGGCTTTTTTATTTACCTTTTCGCATTGAGAGGTATCTAACGAAAAATGTTTAGGTTATAGTGTGGAAGCAGGAAACAGGATTTGGAAAATTAGATATTTTGATGGAGTTAAACTTTAACCTCAAACTCTTTAACTTTTGAACGTAAATAATTACAAAAAATCAAAGTTTGACTCTGATTGATGTATCGGAGACAGGAAACAGGAAATAAGATACAGGTTTTTGATTGCTGAATTTTTGCTCTTTTATAGTTACAAAAACTGATTTCTATGAAAAAACACATCACTTTTCTATTTTTATGGCTCTTTTTAGGCACTTTTGCCTTTGCACAATTGCGTTATACGCCCTCGCAAGTGGTTTTCAAAGTGAAAGAAGGCTTTTATCTTGAACCTGACTTTTTGCTTTCACTTTCGGTGCGTCCTGCGGAACGAGTTTTTCCTAATCACCAAGCTCCCAAGCAAGGTGAATTGGGGCGTTGCGGCTTGCCCAAAGTAGATTTGAGCCGAATTTATTATTTGTATCTGAAAAATGGCGTAAGCGTAGAAAATGCTTTACAAGTTTTACGCTCTCACAAAGCTGTGGAATATGCAGAACCCTTGCGTTTGGCAGAACCCTTACTTATCCCCAACGACCCTGGTGCTAATACTCCCAGCTCTGTGCCTGCTGACTTTCATCAATATTATTTGAATATTATCAAAGCCTATGATGCTTGGGATATTCAAACAGGAAATCCTGCATCTATTATTGGCGTAATTGATTGGGGGTTTCGTACCACCCACGAGGATTTGGTAGGCAACTTACACCCCGACTACATTGATTTGGGCAATAACGATTTTAACCTAAACCTGCCTCACCCTTTTAGCTATCACGGTGGGGCAGTGGCGGGTATTGCTTCGGCTACTCCGAACAACGGCGTAGGCGTTGCGGGTGTTGGCTACAATTGCCGCTATTTGCCTGTGAAGGCAGTAAATGATGCTCTTTCGGTGCTTCGTTTTGCGGAGTCGGTAGTGTATTTGGCAGATAGAAACGTGAAGGTTATCAATATGTCTTTTGGCTATCAGGGCGAACCTGATGAATTTTGGGAAGATATTGTGAATTATGCCGTTATCAACCAAGATGTAGCAATGGTTGCCGCCGCAGGCAATAATGGCGATACAGGACGCTTCTGGCCTGCCTCTTACAAAAATGTAGTATCAGTAACAGGCTCTACGGCAAATGATTTGCGTTGGGGAGGAAGTAACTATAATTACGAAGTAGATATTACTGCTCCAAGCGAATTTACACATACCACTTACTACAATTGCTGTGCATATAGCGGTATTTTCAACAACGATAACTCTTATATTCCTGCGGTGAGCTACAATATGAGTGGTACTTCCTTTGCCGCTCCACAAGTTGCCGCCGCTATTGCCTTGCTACGTACTCAATATCCGAGTTTAGATGCTATCCAAGCTATGGCAAGGGTAGTGGCTACTTCCGATAATATTGATGCTCTCAACCCTTCGGTAGCAGGACTTATCGGTAAAGGTCGCCTGAATATGCTCCGAGCCCTGAGTGAAACGAATGTGAAAGCTTTGCGTATAGAAAATTATGAATTTGTAAATAATGCTTTCCCTTTTGCAGGTAGTAATGCTCAATTAGTGGTAAATTTCAAAAATCTCCTTTCGCCTACTTCTAACTTGCAAGTGAATGTAGTTTCGCTTTCGCCACTTGTGAGTGTGAGCAGTAGCAGTTTCAGTTTGGGAGCAATGAATACAAGCGAAATTAAAAACAATCAATCCGTTCCATTTATTTTGCAAATTTCGCCTACTACTCCTTACAATACTGAAATAGTGTTACGTTTTGATTTTCAGGACGGAAGTTTTACTACTTACGAATATCTGAAAGTTATTATCAATCCTGATTATTTGCATTTAGATATCAATAAACTCACACTTCACGTGGGCAGAAGAGGTAAAATCGCTGAATATGTTTATCCCTACCGAAAAAGTGTAGGATATACCGCTTCGCAATACAATACCATTGCTACCGCAGGGGGCTTTATAGTGGCTACGCATATGGATAGCCTTGCCAATTCTATTCCTCAATATATTTCAGGAGACCCACTGATAACTGAATTTGATACCGCAGGAACTTTCAATCATACCAAAACCGCTAACTATCAAGAAATTGTTGCTAATTTCAAAGATGAAATCATTAGCCGTCCCAAATTGCTCATTCAGAAGAAAGCCTATGCTTACCAGAATGCTCCCAAAGATAAATTCATCATTGTAGAGTACGATATTACCAACGACTCTACCCGAACTATTCAGAACTTGTATGCAAGTGTTTTTACAGATTTTGATTTGCAAGAATATACCCGAAACCGAGCCGATTGGGACAATACTCGCAAAATGGGATATGTTTATCATTACCTTAATGGAATGTATGCGGGAATTAGATTGCTGACACAAGAAACACCCAATTATTATGCCTTCAACAATAATGGTAGTGGTGGCTCTATGAATTTGTATAATGGTTTTACAAAAACTGAAAAATTTACAGCTATTTCCAATGGACTTTTACGCACCCAAGCAGGTACAACAGGCGTGGGTACTGATGTTTCTATTGCCGTAGGCGGAACAATTACGAATTTAGCTCCCCAAGCTATGCGTAAGATTGCTTTTGCTTATGTAACAGGCGATAATTTGACAGAACTGCAAGCCAATGCAGACGAGGCTCTCAATACGTTTTTAGAGGTAAATACTACACCTTTGCCTGATATAGCAAGCAGTTTTATTGTTTGCAATGGCGATAACTTGCTACTTGCTCCTAATAACGGTACTACTTTTGATTTTTACGATAGTTTTCCGCTAACCACTCCTATTTATACAGGAGCGGCTTTGACTCTTACCAATATTACTTCCAATCGCACTATTTATATTGTAGGACGGGATAGATACTATCCAAGCCCTGTGAAAGTTGTTAATATTACAGTAGCTCCTGCTCATAATGCCGTGATTGTTGCTACTCCTTATGCGGGTACTACTTGGCTTTTTGAGGATTATAGTGGTAATGTGAGCAGTTCGGAATGGAATTTTGGCGATGGAAATACAGCCACAGGGAATCCCGTAGTGCATACTTACGCCCAAGAAGGGAGTTATCAGGTTGGGTTGAAAAGCACCAATTTACAGGGCTGTCAGGATACTACTGCCAAAGTTATCAGTGTTGTACTTGCTTTGGATAGTAGGGTAACTGATTGGCAGATTTATCCCAATCCCGCAAGAGAAGAGGTGTTTGTAAAAGGAGTAGATACCTATTCTTGGGAGTTGATGAATGCCTTTGGCAATATATTGCAAAAAGGCGAAAATCAGATTCGTATCCGCGAGGAAGTTGCAAATGGATTGTATTACTTGAAAATCAATTTGCCTCTTGGTACAAGTAAAGTATTTAAGTTGCGAATAGAAAGATGAGGCAAATAAAAATTCTGCAAAAAAAGAAATGCTTGATAAGCTAAATTATCAAGCATTTTTGTTGTTTTGTGGTGTGGGGCGGAATCGAACCGCCGACACAAGGATTTTCAGTCCTTTGCTCTACCAACTGAGCTACCGCACCAAACATTTCCTTTCAAAAAAGTGTTGCAAAATTAGAGCAAAAAACTATATTTGCAAAAAAAATCCTAAAATTTTTTTCTTAAAACTTGTAAAAATACTCATTATGAGCTACTTGTTGCAAATTCTTTTTGTTGCCTGCGTGGCTGTAGCGGGCTATTTTATATTTCAAAGAGCCAACCTTATCCGAAAAACTATCTTGCTTGGTAAAAGCACTAATCGTTCTGATAACCCTTCGCAACGTTGGAAAACAATGCTTCTCATAGCCTTTGGACAAGGTAAAATGTTCCAAAAACCGCTTGTAGGGCTAATGCACTTTATTATTTATGTAGGTTTCGTTATTATCAATCTTGAACTACTTGAAATTATTTTAGATGGAATACTTGGAACGCACCGACTTTTTGCCCCCATTATTGGCAAAGAATTGTACGCTCTGCTTATCAATAGCTTTGAGTTTTTGGCAGTAGGCGTAATTGTAGTGTGTGTAGCATTTTTGGCTCGCCGTAATGTTTTGAAAATCAAACGCTTTTGGCAAAGAGAAATGACCAAGTGGCCTCGTACAGATGCCAATCTTATTCTGACCTTTGAAATTATCTTGATGTTGCTCTTTCTGACTATGAATGCTACGGATAGCGTTCTGCAAAACAAAGGTGCCGAGCATTACGAAAAAGTAGGTAGCTTCGCATTTAGTCAGTATCTTATGCCCCTTTTTGAAAATATGAATCTAAGTTCGCTCATTGTTCTTGAACGCACCGCTTGGTGGCTTCATATTCTTGGCATTTTAGGATTTGCTTTGTATGTAACGTATTCCAAGCATTTGCATATTCTTTTGGCTTTTCCTAACACCTATTTTTCAAACCTCAACCCCAAAGGTAAAATAGAAAATATGCCTGCCATTACCAATGAAGTAAAAATCGCTTTGGGGCTTATCAATCAGAATGATGTACCCGCTACGCAAATTGCACGCTTTGGAGCAAAAGATGTCAATGACCTAACTTGGAAACAACTACTTGATGCCTATTCGTGTACCGAGTGTGGGCGTTGTACTTCGCAATGCCCTGCCAATCAGACGGGGAAATTGCTTTCGCCACGTAAAATTATGATGGACACCCGCGACCGCTTGGAGGAAATTGGCAAAAGTTTGGCAAAAGGCAAAACCATTGAAGAGGCTCTTAATGACGGCAAATCGCTTTACGGCGACTACATCACCAAAGAAGAAATTATGGCTTGCAATACTTGTAATGCCTGTGTAGAAGCTTGCCCTGTTAATATAGACCCGCTTTCCATTATTGTAGATATTCGCCGTTTTATCACAATGGAAGAAGCCTCAACACCTGCTTCTTGGAATGCAATGTTTGCCAATTTGGAAAACAATATGGCTCCTTGGAAATTTTCCCCTGCTGATAGGTTTGAATGGGCAAATAAGGTGAATGTATAAAAAAACAAGTTGAGAGGTTTCGGATAAATCTCTCACTTTTTAACTTTTATGTTGGAATATCAAAAGCAATTTTTATGCTACCCTTGCAAGAAATACGAGAGTATCTGGCTACTCAGCCTGTTTTGAGGGCTTGGCTATTTGGTTCTTACTCCGATAAAACAGCAAATTCAAATAGTGATGTAGATATTCTTGTAGAATTAGACCATAGCGAGCCAATTGGCTTAAAATTTGTAAGTATGTGGCTCAAACTTAAAGAAATTACACAAAAAGAAGTTGATTTGCTATCGCTACAAGGTCTTTCTCCTAAACTTCGTCCTTATATTGAAAAGCAAAAAGTTTTAATCTATGAAAGAAAGTAGTTTAGGAGATAAAGTAAGGATAGAACACATTTTACAGGCTATTTCTGAAATAAAAAACTATGTTAGGGGAATTGATTTTGAAGAATTTAGTATTAATTCTATGATATTGAACGCTTGTTTGCGTCAGTTGGAAGTAGTCGGTGAAGCCTCAAATAGAATAACCAAAGAATTGCGGATAATACAATCATATAGCTTGGAGAGAAATTATTGCTTTGAGAAATATTATTGCTCATCAGTATTTCAGCATTGAAAAAGAAACCATTTGGGAAATTATTCAATTTGATTTACCAAAATTTGAAAGAGATATACAAGAAATTTTGAGCGAACTTCAATCAGAGTAAAAACTTTTATGAAACTTATATCCTTTGTTTTGCTTGCTTTTTTGTTTTTTGCTTGTGGGAAATCGTCCCAAGAACTTACCCAAGAGGCACGTCTCCTTTTGCAAAAACAAAAATACGAAGAAGCCATTTTATTGCTAAATAAAGCTATTGATAAAAATGCCAAAAATGCGGAAGCCTTCAATGCTCGGGGAGTAGCTCTTTTTGAACTTGGTAAATATAATGATGCCCGTTTAGATTATGAGCAGGCTATTCGTTTGGATAGCTCCAATTACAAGCCTTATTACAATCTTGCCGAATTATACAGGGTGCAAAAAAAGTATACAGAGGCTTTACAGCATTATCATAAAGCTATTCAAAGAAATGCCGAAGTGGCAGATTTGTACTTAAATAGAGGAGTTTCGTACTATAATCTGCAAGATACTGCCCAAGCCCTCGCTGATTTTCGTAAGGCGGTCAGTCTGCAAAAAGATAACAAACTGGCTTGGTTCAACTTGGGTAATCTTTTATTTTTCTCTCAAAACCCCGAACATATTCAAGAAGCCGCTCTTTGTTTTGAAACAACCATCAATTTGGATACTACTTTTCAAAAGGCTTATGTGAATTTGGCTCAAAGCTATTTGCGTCTGAACCAAAAAGAAAAGGCTTGCCAAAAACTTCAAAAAGCCAAAGCAATGAATAATGCCGAAGCTATTCAGTTGTATCAAATTTTTTGTACCCAACCCTAAACAATTGGCTTCAATTTTCATTCTTTTTGTTAGAATTTGCTAATTTTGCAAACAATTTGCTTACCAAGATGAAAAATATTCGTAATTTCTGTATTATTGCTCATATTGACCACGGCAAAAGTACCCTTGCCGATAGACTGCTGGAATGGACAGGCACCATAGATAAACGCCAAATGCAAGACCAAGTGCTTGATGATATGGATTTGGAGCGGGAAAGGGGGATTACTATCAAAAGCCACGCAATTCAGATGAAATATGCCTATGAAGGTGAAACTTACACGCTCAACCTTATAGATACGCCCGGACACGTGGATTTTTCTTATGAAGTTTCGCGTTCTATTGCCGCTTGCGAAGGGGCTTTGCTTGTAGTTGATGCTTCGCAAGGGGTAGAGGCTCAAACGATTTCTAACTTATATCTTGCTATTGGCAATGATTTGACTATCATTCCCGTATTGAATAAAATTGATTTGCCCGGAGCGATGCCCGAAGAAGTTTCCGACCAAATTATAGAATTGATTGGCTGTAAGCGTGAGGATATTATTAGGGCTTCTGCCAAAGAAGGTATTGGTATTGATGAAATTTTGAAAGCCGTTGTTACACGCGTTCCGCCCCCACAAGGCGACCCCAATGGGAAACTACAAGCTCTTATTTTTGACTCGGTTTTTAATTCTTTTCGTGGAATAGAGGTTATTTTTCGTGTAAAAAATGGCACTATTCGCAAAGGCGATAAAGTAAAATTTGTTGCCACAGGCAAAGAATATATTGCTGATGAAGTGGGGGTTTTGAAACTGCAAAAAGAGCCTCGTGAGCAAGTAGAATGTGGTGATGTAGGTTATCTGATTTCAGGCATTAAGCAGGCTCGTGAGGTAAAAGTAGGGGATACCATTACACACGTTCAGAACCCTGCGGAGGCTATCAAAGGCTTTGAAGATGTAAAGCCAATGGTTTTTGCAGGTATCTATCCTGTGGAAACTTCTGAGTTTGAAGATTTACGCGAGGCAATGGAAAAATTGCAACTCAATGATGCTTCGTTGGTGTGGGAGCCTGAAACCTCTGCGGCTTTGGGTTTTGGTTTTCGTTGTGGCTTTTTGGGAATGTTGCATTTAGAAATTGTGCAAGAACGCTTGGAGCGTGAGTTTGATATGACGGTTATCACAACCGTGCCTTCGGTGCAATTCAAGGTTTATACCAATAAAGGTGAAGAAAAACTCATTCAAGCCCCTTCCGATATGCCTGACCCTGTGCATATTGATTACATTGAGGAGCCTTTTGTAAAAGTGCAAATTATTACAAAAGCCGAGTATGTGGGTCCTATCATTACGCTTTGTATGGAAAAGCGTGGTGTAATCAAAAATCAGGTGTATCTGACTACCGATAGGGTAGAGCTTTCTTTTGAAATGCCTCTTGCCGAAATTGTATTTGATTTCTTTGATAAGCTCAAAACAATTTCCAGAGGGTATGCTTCTTTGGATTATGAACTGGCGGGCTGGCGTGAATCGGATATGGTGAAATTGGATATTATGCTCAATGGTGATACCGTTGATGCCCTTTCGGCGATTGTGCATCGCAAAAAAGCCTATGAGTGGGGCAAACGTTTGTGTGAAAAACTGAAAGACCTGCTTCCTCGCCAACAATTTGAAATAGCTATTCAAGCCGCTATTGGGCAAAAAGTGATAGCTCGTGAAACCGTGAAAGCTCTTCGTAAAAATGTACTTGCCAAGTGTTATGGTGGCGATATTACTCGCAAACGCAAACTTTTGGAAAAACAAAAGAAAGGGAAAAAACGTATGCGTCAGATTGGTACCGTAGAAGTTCCCCAAGAAGCCTTTATGGCAGTGTTGAAATTGGAGTAATCTATTTGTACCTCTATGCAAACCTTTTACGAGGCTCACGAGTTTCCTGTATTACCTTTTGCCATAGTGAGTAGTGGCACTTTTGATGGCGTACATTTGGGGCATCAAAGTATTTTGCAAAAAGTAGTAGAAACGGCTCGCTTGCATAATGGGCAAAGCGTTGTGGTTACTTTTTTCCCACACCCAAGAATGTTTTTTGGGCAAGAAGTAAAATTGCTCAATACGCTTCAAGAGCGAATTGAACTTATCGCCCAGACAGGTATTGATTATCTGCTGGTACTGAAATTTGATGAAAAATTGGCAAATCTTTCTGCCGAAGAGTTCGTTGAAAAAATTTATATCCAAACTACACAGGCTCAAAAACTTATTCTCGGCTACGACCACCACTTTGGCAAAGACCGCAAAGGCAACATAGATTTTCTCAAAGCCAATGCAGAACGTTATCCCTTTGATTTGCTGGAAATTGAAGCTAAACTCATTGATGAAATCACTATCAGCTCTACTAAAATCCGAAAGGCTCTTTGCAGTAAAGATATTAGCACAGCTACCAAATACTTGGGCAGGTACTATACGCTTTCGGGAAAGGTAATAGAAGGCGATAAAATCGGTAGAACCATAGGCTATCCTACGGCAAATATACAAGTATCTGAAAATTACAAACTTATACCTGCAGAAGGCATTTATGCCGTTTGGGTAGAAATAGATAGCCAACGTTATGGTGGTATGCTTTATATTGGCAAGCGTCCTGCCATTCAGAAAGCCCCTGAATTACGTATAGAAGTGAATATTTTTGACTTCAACGAGGATATTTATGGCAAAAATATTACTTTGGAATTTGTTGATTTTCTGCGAGAAGATAAGCATTTTGAAAGTTTAGAGGCTTTGCAAGCACAACTTGCACAAGATAAGTTAGCGGCTCTCGTGGCTTTGCAAAACAAAGCCTTATAGTCGTATTCCTACTACAAGTACATCATCGGTTTGGGAAAAATTACCTTTCCACTCTCTAAATTTTTTGAGTAATTCTTTTTTCTGTTCCTGTAACGGAAGTTCTGCCACTAGCATAAAGGTTTCTTTGAGATTTTTGTTCATAAACTTTTTGGGCTTTTCTGCATTGCCTCCAAATTGGTCTTGAAAGCCATCGGTACAAAGATATAAAGTGGTCTTTTGGGGTAATGAGGTTTCGTATTGGGTAAAATGTTTGCTTTCCTGAAAAATATTAAAGCCCAAAGAAAACATACCCGCAGGAATAACTTGCAGGCTACCATTCTGACAGATATAGAGGGGGTTTTTTGCTCCTGAAAATTGTAAAACTTGCTTTTCGGTATCTATACAAATGAGTGAAATATCCATTCCATCGCTTTGGGGGATATTTCCTTTTTCTTTGCCCGATTTATTGAGAAACCGAATAATAAATTTATCCAATTCGTTGAGAATTTGAGCAGGCTCAAAGATTTTTCTTTCCATAACAATCTGATTGAGAGCAGAAATCCCCAAGAAGGTCATCATAGAGCCGGGAACGCCGTGCCCTGTACAATCTGCTACGGCTATCCATTTATATTGCTGGTATTGGGCAGTCCATAGAAAATCTCCTGAAATAATATCACGAGGCAAGTTGATAACAAAACATTCACTTACAAGCTCTGCAAGGTCTTTTTCTTCAGAAATTACAGCATTTTGTAATCTTTCGGCATACAAAATACTATCGCGAATGTGTGCATAGGCTTGCGAAAGTTCTAAATTTTGCAATTTCATTTGCTCATTGTATTCTCTGAGTGTTTCGGCTTGTGCCAAAATCTCTTCTCTTTGCAGGCTTACTTCCTGATTTACTTCTTGCAAAAGTCTGTAAGCTATAATTTTTTTCCTGTGGGCATAAAACAAAGCCAAAAGAAGGGCAGAAAAAAGCACAATAAGCACAATAGAGCTAATAGAAATAATGACTTGCAGATGCAATCTTTGTTTGTCTCTTTCGTTCTGGATACGCAATTTTTCATTTTCTGCGGCTTTCAGTTTTTCTGATTCTTTAAGAAGCAAATTTTCTTTTTTGGTAAAATTTTGCAGTTCTGTGAGGCGTTTATTTTCTAATACCTTCATTTCCTGCTCTTGACGAAGCAATTCATTTTCCATAGCTTTTCTTTCACTTTCAGCACGCAGAAGGCGGTTTTCTGTCTGCTGTACGGTCTGCGTTTGCCTGAGCAGGCGATTTTCATTTTCCTTACGCTCCGACTCGTAAAGTGTTTGGTAGCGTGCTATCTGCTCCGATTTTTCTTTTTTATAGACTTCGGCTTCCAATTTGGCAACCTTGCGAGCATTGAAAAAAGCACTTTCATAGTTTTTTTGAGCCGAATCTAATTTGACCAATGCTTCGTAAGCCTCTATTTCGTTGAGTTTAAACTCAAATTTTTGGGCAATCCCTAACCCTTCCTGAATATGTTTGCGGGCATTTTCGTAATCTCCAAGACCTATTTGTGTGAATCCTATGGCTAAATTGTACTGGCTTATATCTGCGTTTCTTTTCTGTTCTTTTGCCATTTCCAAGGCTTTTTCATACAAATTCAGGGCGTCTGTAAAATTCTTTTTAGCATAATAAATATTAGCGATATTGAAAAGAGAACTTCTGATATTAGGGCTACTAATTTTTTCTCGGATTGCCAAAGATTTTTGAAAATATTGCAGAGCATCGTCATATTTGTTTTGGTCGTAAAGTACAACACCGATATTGTTGTAAATATTGGCGATAGCGTTGGGCTTACCTCCATTTTTCTCTAATATTTCCAGAGCTTTCTGATAGTATTCAACGGCTTTGTTACCTTCTTTGAGTTGTTCGTAAATAATGCCAATATCGTTGTAGGTATTAGAAAGCCCTAATAGGTTATTGATTTCCTCTTTGATTTTGGCGGCTTGAAACAAATATTGCAAGGCTTCATCAAATCGCCCAAGGTAGTCACACATTATGCCAGCCATATTGAGCGAAATGGCTTGAGCTTTTTTATTACCTGTTTTGGCATATAAAATCGCAGATTGGTTGTAAAACTCTAAGGCTTTTGCATATTTGCCTTGCGATTCTTGGCTAAGGGCTAAAAGCTCAAAACTACGGGCTTCGCCAGACAAAAACTTAATTTTACGAGCCAAATCAAGACTTTTCTGAAAATAAAAAGTGGCAGAGTCGCTTAGTTTCTTTTCGTCAAGGTAAATTTCACCGATATTATGATATACTTTCACTAAGTTGCTATCGGGGGGTATCTGAGCGGTTTTTTGTATAAGCAAGGCAATATCATTCTGGGCTACAAGCAGATAAGCATTTTTCAAAAATAATATCAGAAGCCAATAACGCATTTGGATAAAGTCTGGAATTTTGAATGATACGCAATGAGTTTGAACTTTTACACTAAAAAACAGAATTTTGCTGTAAATATTTAACTACCCCTGATACCCCTGCAATCTTGCTATAAATTTAGAAAGTTTTTGCCAATAAAAAAATCCCCCGAAAGGGGGATACTGAAAAAATGTAATTGTTTAGCTTTAATTTGTAATAAGGAAGCAGGAAGGTTTCAGACTCTTGAACTCCCTATCCTGAAATTTCTAAAAATAGCCGCTAAAAAAGGGTAGTACTTTTACTTGGCTTACGTTGCCTGAAATGTTATTGAAATTAGTAGAGAAATTGTAGCTTTCACCTACGGCAAGCGACTTTACAAAATTATATCTGTCGTTACCTACGGTGAAATTATATTTATCTACTTGTACTACTTTTCCTGCTTTATCGTATCCTACAATTATGACTGCGGGGTTTTTACAGGCTTCTTTTCCTGTGGCTTTGTAAGCACCTTTGATAGCAAAGTTTTTGCCTTGTGGGCTGATGCTTAGATTAGAAAGTGTTGCGGCAAAAGGTACGTTTTCTTTGAAAAGCAAACCAGAGGCTTTAATTTTACAAGAGCCAAATTGTCCTTTGATTTTACTTACATCTCTGATTCTTTGGAAAGGTGAAGTTTCGCCGGGCAAAATAACTTCAAGCTCGGCAGAAGTTTCATCTTTTGCCATAGTACCCGCATCGCGAGCCGTGAATCTATCTACACCAAGAGGTTTGCCTGCTTTGTCGTAATACTCAATTTCAATTTTGACAAAGCCCAAGGCGTTGGAATAAGTATTTTTGACCTCGCCAAATACCTTTACATAGCCATCTTCCTCTTTGGCAGACCATTGTGTAATGCTAACTTCTCGCTCTGTTTGAGCAAAGGCACAGATTGTTGCAAACAAGAAAAAAGCAACGGAAAAGATTGTTTTTTGCATATTTTTTAAGGTTTGGTTCTATTTATACTACGAAGTTGTTTAGGATTGAAAAAGATTTCCAATGAAAGTTGTATATTTAGGTGCTGAAACTAAAATATTACTTTTCATGGAAATCTTAAGCAAAGATAATATAAAAAGGTATATAATACCACATTTACAAGTAGGAAGTTT
>CAZZLW010000017.1:0-31661 GCA_964654605.1 uncultured Cytophagales bacterium
CACCTCTTTGTGCGAGTGTCATTCGGGGAATAAGTAGCCCCTTGGTGGTAGATTTTACGTCTAGCATTGCCGAATTATCGGGCGTAGATGCATCATCATTGATACCCACACCTTGAGCCCATACTTGCCCCCACAAGCAAATAAAAGCAGAGAGTAAATAAAGTTTTTTCATAACGAAAATGATTTAATTTTTTCAAATTTAAGCACTTAGCTCTTAATTTCAAAAAAATACAAAAAAAATTACACGTGTAAATCAAGTTTTTATTTAGAAAAAATAAAAACAAGCAAAAAAGCTATGAGCCTTTCTTTCAAGCTGAAAATTCCTCAAAAGCATTTTTATCTTGCTGTAATTTTTCTCATCTTTGCATAAATATTAAGGTATGATTGAGTTCAGAAACATTAGCAAAACTTTCGGAGAGCGTAAGGTATTAGATGATGTCAGTGGTATTTTTGAAAAAGGTAAGTTGAGCCTTATCATTGGTGGTAGTGGAACAGGCAAAAGTGTGCTTCTCAAATGTATCGTGGGGCTTATCAAACCTGATGTGGGCTATGCTTTGTTTGACGGCAGAAATTTTACCGAAGGTGATGAAACTGAAAAACGAGAAATTCGCAAAGAAATAGGTATGCTTTTTCAGGGTTCGGCTCTTTTTGATTCCAAAACCGTAGAAGAGAATGTTCGTTTCCCTTTGGATATGCTTACCAATATGAGCCCAAGCGAAAAAACAGATAGAGTATATTTTTGTTTGAAAAGAGTAGGGCTTGAACACGCTGCCAAACGTATGCCTTCCGAAATTTCGGGGGGAATGAAAAAACGTGTGGGCATTGCAAGGGCTATTGTACTAAACTCGCAATACCTTTTTTGTGATGAACCCAATTCAGGTTTAGACCCTCTTACGGCTATTCGTATTGATGAGCTTATTCAAGAAATTACTTACGAATACCAAACTACTACCGTTGTTGTTACTCACGATATGAACTCGGTAATGGGTATTGGCGATTATATTATGTTTTTGTATCAGGGTAAAAAGGTTTGGGAAGGCAATAAAGACAATATTTTAGATACCCAAGTACCCTCATTGCAAGAGTTTCTGTTCTGCTCTCAACTTATTAGAGAAATGAAAAAGTAAGCATTTAACCTTTCTGAACAAAATAAAAAGACATCAGACCATAAATGCCTCGTTTAGGTGTAATTTTGCGATAAGGAAACAGGAGTTTAGAAAATAGATGTCAGATAGAAAAATGAGGGATAAAGCCCTTAAAGGTTTGAATATCAAACGATGAACTTTTTGAACATAAATAATTACAATGCCTCAAAGACTTGCTTTTACAATATCCTTGATTTTTCACCCATTATTGCTACCTACGCTGATAATGGGACTGATGTTTTTTATTTCGCCCAATTTGGTAGTAGTGGCAAGTAAAAAAGGGCGTTGGCTTCTTTTAGAAATGACTTTTTTGCTTACTTTTTCTGTTCCTGTGCTGATAATGATAATTCTCAGACGCTTGCAAGTGATTAGTAGCCTAAGCCTGCCTAGCCGCCAAGAGCGGCGTTTGCCTTTTGCTATCATTTGCACTATTTATGTAGCAACAGCGTATCTTTTTTACATTCTTACGCAAAAGATTTACTTAGACGAAAAAATCTTACTTGTTTTTGGCAGTATTTGTTTTTCTTTGTTCTTGCTTACGGTAGTTACTTTTTTTTACAAAATTAGTGCTCATAATCTTGCCATAGCGGGAGTTTTTGGGGGTATGCTTGCAATGGCTTTACGCTATCAAGAATATGTTTTGGGCTTTCCATTGGCAATTACGGCAATTATATGGGGAGCGGTGGCTTCTGCAAGGCTTTCAATGAAAGCTCATAGCTGGAAAGAAGTTTTGTGGGGTAGTTTGCTTGGTTTTTGGACAAATTTTTTGATAATTTTGCTTTGGAAGGTCTGAAAGCTACCTAATGAGCAGAATATTGTGAAAGTTGAACAAAAATAAAGTTATCAGTGCTATACTTTGAAAGATTTGTGTCTCAACCACTACCTAACTACTGATTACTCATTACTAACTACTAACTACTAACTACTAACTACTCTCATCTATGACTATCGTAGAATGTCCTCGTGATGCTATGCAAGGCATACACGAATTTATACCTACTGAAATCAAGGCAGAATATTTGAATTTGCTTTTGCGTGTAGGCTTTGAGGTGCTTGATTTTGGCAGTTTTGTTTCGCCCAAAGCGATTCCACAAATGCAAGATACAGCGGAAGTATTGAAAAAATTAGATATAAGCAGTACTTCCACAAAACTCTTGGCTATCATTGCTAACCTGAAAGGAGCAGAGCAGGCTTGTGAATTTGAGGAAATTCGTTTTTTGGGCTTTCCTTTATCAGTTTCGGAAGAGTTTCAGAAAAGAAACACCAACAAAAGCATACAAGAGGCTTTGGAAGTAGTAGAGCAGATACAAAACCTTTGTGAAAGATATAAAAAAAGCCAAGTAGTGTATCTTTCGATGGGCTTTGGAAACCCCTATGGTGAGTCTTATTCTCCTGAAATTGTAGAAATGCTTGCCGAAAAATTATTAAATCTGGGAGTGAAAATTATTGCTCTTTCCGATACCATTGGCGTAGCAACTCCTGAAAGTATCAGCAAGCTATTTACACATTTGAGCCAAAAAATGCCACAGGTGGAATGGGGCGTACATTTGCATAGCAACCCCAAAACAGCATATAGCAAAATTGAAAGTGCTTATAATGCAGGTTGTCGTAGATTTGATGGGGCATTGCGGGGTTTTGGGGGCTGTCCTATGGCAAAAGATGAACTTACGGGCAATATCGCTACGGAAACTATTTTGAAATTTTTACAAGAAAAATCCATTCCATATACCTATAATGCCGAATTTTTAGAAAGGGCAATGGCATTTTCGCACAAAGTTTTTGGCTTGTAATGCAACCATTTTTTCACTGGCTTCAAGCAAACTATCTGGAAATCTTAGGTTTTCTGACAAGTTTGTATTGTGTCTGGCTCAATATAAGAGCAAGTATATGGGCTTGGTTTTGGGCGATAGTCAGTTCGGCTATTTCGGCAATATTTTTCTATGAGTTAAGGCTAATGGGGGATATGAACCTGCAATTCTTTTTCATTGCAACCGCCTTGTATGGCTTTTGGCAATGGAAATTTGGCAAGAGAGGTTCAAAAAGGGAGAATTTGACTATTGTTTTTTTGCCAAAGCATTTGTATAAGTGGCTTTTGCTGGCATTTGTTGTGCTTTTCACGCTTACTTATCGGTTACTTGCTTGGCTCAAAGGGGATATTCTGCTTTGGGATACACTTACTACTACTTTAAGTGTAGTGGCTACGTGGCTACTAGCTCGGAAATATGTTGAAAATTGGCTTGTGTGGATACTTGCCGATTTGATTTACGTAGGTATGTATTGGCATAAAAACGCCTATTTGTATGCTTTGCTGTATGCTATTTTTTTGGGAATGGCAAGTAAAGGATTTTGGGAGTGGCGAAAAGAAGCAATGCCTAACTAAAAATCCCCAAGCCCAGAATTACTGGACTTGGGGATAATAAAGGTTGATGACTTTTGCTCCAAACTAAAACTCTAAACCTTAAATTTTTTGTGCCAGGAACGGGAATCGAACCCGTACGGCGTTTTACCGCCACAGGATTTTAAGTCCTGCGTGTCTACCAGTTCCACCACCCCGGCTCTGACTACACTTGTGTAGCCTGTATGTTTCACCCTAACCTACCAAATATGTTGCCCAAAGGGCAATAAAAAAAGAGCGGAAAACGAGACTCGAACTCGCGACCCCAACCTTGGCAAGGTTGTGCTCTACCAACTGAGCTACTTCCGCTTTTAGTTTCAGTGTTACCTGAATTGTGGGTACAAATATAGTAGCTTCAAGAAAACTATGCAAATTTTTTGACAAAAATTTTTTTAATTTTTCTCTAAAAAAATGCTTTTTATTTGATTTACAATAATTTTTCGGGGGAAAGAGGTTCTACCATTACTACACTTTCTTTTTCTACAATCACTTCGCCTGCTTCTAAATCTTTGGTTTTGCGGATAAATTTTTTGGGGGTAACAATCACGGGGCAAAGCGATTCGTTTCGCCTTTTTGAAAAATAAGCCGCCAGTTGTGCCGCTTTTTCAATTACTGATTTTGGAAAGTTTTTACCAGCTTGGTATTTGATAATTACGTGAGAACCACTTACATCTTTGGCGTGAAGCCATAGGTCTTCTTTATAGGCATATTTTTGCGTAAGCAAATCATTGTTTTGAGCATTTTTACCTACAAGAATGGTAAATCCTTCTATCTGAAAAACCTTGAAAGGAATAGTCTCATTATTTTTTTCTTCTTGCAAATCCAACTTGTTTTCTTTCAAATAGTTACGAAGCTCTTTGAGCTGGGTTATCTGTCTGATTTTTTCTAAATGATTTTGTAAAACATCTTTGTAAAGCTCTCGGGCTTGGAGGTTTTCTTCCATCTTAGTTCTTTCTATTTTCTGGTTTTTGGCTTTTTTGTAGTACCATTCGGCATTTTTTTGGGGCGAAAGTTCTGGCTTGAGCTTGATAGTAATGGGCTTTTCGGTGTAGAAATCGGTAAGTGTGATGCTTTCGGCTTTTTCAGGAATTTGGTGCAGATGAGCCATAAGAATATGCCCAATTTTTTCTAAATTTTTGCTTTCCTCTAATTCTTGGAGTTTTTGATAGGTTTTTTGTAAATAATTTTCGGTTTTTTCTAAAAGTTTTTCTATGCGTTTTTTAGCTTGCTCGTGTTCTTGGGCAAATTGCGAAATTCGTACATAGGCATAATAAAACGTATTGAGAGCCTCAATGGCAGAGAAAAATTGTGTTTCATTTTCCAAAATTCCTTCCACAAGACTTAAAGCAGGTAAATTCTGAAATGTACCTACCCAAAATTGAGGTTGTAAAAGTTTTTGGTGTAAGGAAAAGGCTTTCTGCCAAAGCATTTCGGGGCTATCCGCTTGAACAAGAGCAAGCAGGTGTTTGTCAAAAGTTGGAAAAATGGCTTTAATGTTATGATTTTGGAGGCAGAAATTTTCCCAAGTTTGCTCAATGGGTTTGGCAAGAGCCGAAAGTTTTAAGTTCCAATCGTTTTGGAGTTTTTTATGAAAAATATCCAAAACTTCATCATTTTCAAAGAGTAGTATATTAGCTCGGTTGCCATACATTTTGAAAAGTAGTGTGAGATTTTGTTCTAAAAAAATAGCCCAAGAGCGGTCGTTTAGGGTGCTTGCTACCGCTAAAACTTTTTTACCAATAGCATTTTCAAAGAGTTCAATGGTATTTTTTTTGGCTCTGAGAAATTCATCTAAGGTATGAAAGCAAGCAAAATCGCTTTGCAGAGTAGCTCTGATATACAAATCTTGCTGTGGCTTGCAAAAACCTAAAATAATTTCGTCTTTGTTTTGTGAAAAACAGGTAGCCAGCTCCATTCCCTTCAAGATAGGTTCAATTTCTTGGGCAAAAGCACGCAAGAAGTAATAATTTTGGTGCATCATAGCGTTTTGAAATCAGATTTTAGATATAAGAGGCAAAATTAGTGTTTTTCATAACTTTTGGGGAAGTCTTTGGCTAATTTCTGCATTTAGCCAAAATTTATCTGCTTGTTTTGCGTTTTGAAAAATAAAATGCGTAAATATATGCTAAAATCAATACTTTTGATGCTTTGCACAATAGGTGTGCAACTTGCTTTTGCCCAAGACCGCATTACGGGCAGAAACTTTGCTACACGTTCGGAAGTAATTGGGCAAAATGGAATGGTTGCGACCAGCCACCCACTTGCTACACAAATAGGCTTAGAAGTTCTCAAAAAAGGTGGTAATGCTATAGATGCCGCTATTGCCGCCAATGCCGCTCTTGGACTTATGGAGCCAACAGGCTGTGGTATTGGAGGCGATTTGTTTGCTATCATATGGGACGCAAAAACGCAAAAACTCTATGGCTTAAATGCTTCGGGTAGGTCGCCCAAAAGCCTTACTTTGGAATATTTCAAACAAAAAGGCTATACTTCTATTCCTTCTTTTGGGGTTTTGCCTATCAGTGTACCCGGAGCGGTAGATGGTTGGTTTGAATTGCATAAAAAATTTGGCAAACTAAAAATGCAAGAAATTTTACAGCCTTCAATTGAATATGCAGAAAAGGGCTTTCCTGTTACCGAACTCATTGCATATTATATGCAGGCATCTTTCAATCGTTTTCAAAATAATCCCAATTTTAAGGAAACCTATACTATTGCTGGCAAAGCCCCACAGAAGGGAGATATTTTTCGCAATCCTGCACTGGCAAACACTTACCGAAAGATTGCCAAAGGTGGCAGAGATGAGTTTTACAAGGGAGAAATAGCAAAAATCATTGCCGAGAGTGTCAAAAAGCAGGGGGGCTTTCTAAGTTATGAAGATTTAGCCAGTCATAAATCGGAATGGGTGGAGCCTCTTTCTACCAATTATAGAGGTTATGATGTTTGGGAACTGCCCCCAAATGGGCAAGGAGCAACTGTTTTGCAAATGCTTAATATTTTGGAAGGTTTTGAGTTCAAACCCGAAGATTTTGGAACGGCTCGGCACATTCATCTTTTTACAGAAGCCAAAAAATTAGTTTTTGAAGATAGAGCCAAATACTACGCTGACCCCGAATTTGCTAAAATTCCAATCAAACAGCTTATTTCAAAAGAATATGCTCAAAAACGCCGAGAACTCATTCAGCCCAACCGAGCCAGCTACAATTTTATAGCAGGCGAAAATTTTGCTCAAGAAACCATTTATCTCTGTACAGCTGATAAAGACGGCAATATGGTTTCGCTGATACAGAGCAACTATCGGGGTATGGGTTCGGGAGTTATTCCCGATGGGCTTGGTTTTATGTTGCAGAATAGAGGAGAGCTTTTTTCTTTACAAGAAGGGCATAACAACGTATATGCTCCTCAAAAAAGACCTTTTCACACAATTATTCCTGCTTTTCTGACAAAAAACGGAAAGCCACTTATGGCTTTTGGAGTAATGGGAGGCGATTTCCAGCCTTTGGGGCACGTGCAAATTGTAATGAATATCGTAGATTTCAAAATGAATATTCAGGAAGCGGGTGATGCCCCTCGGATAGACCACTATGGCTCTACCGACCCCACAGGAGCTGAAAAAAGAGATACAAGAGGAGGCACGATAACTCTGGAAAGTGGATTTGGGTATGAAGAAATCCGCAAACTTATGCAAATGGGGCATAAAGTTGGCTTTGCTTTGGGAAACTACGGAGGCTATCAGGCTATTTGGTATGATAGTGAAAAGAAAGTCTATTATGGAGCTTCTGAAAGCCGAAAAGATGGACAAGCGGCAGGATATTGATAAAAAAGCAGAGGTTTTGCTTCAAGCGAAACCTCTGCAAAATACAATCATAATTTCACAAATTCTACTCGGCGGTTGTTGGCTTTACCTTGAGGAGTGTTGTTGCTATCCACGGGTTCAGAAGCCCCTTTCCCATCGGTTTCTATACGAGAGGCATCTATGCCAAATTGCTTTGATAGGGCATTTTTTACTGATAAAGAACGTTTTTTGGAAAGTTCTAAATTGCTTTGAGCGTTGCCATCGCTATCGGTATGCCCAATAATTTTGATGCGAACATTGGGGTTTTCTTGCAAAACAAGCCCAATTTCACGAATTACACCATAAGAGTCGGGCTTGATTTTATCGCTTCCTACATCAAAAGTAATTCCTGTGGTTACAAATTTTCCTTCGGTAATGAGCTTGTTACGAGTATCAGGGGCACCTACTGCCAAACGCAAATTACCCATAAAATAACTATCATTTCCTTGATGATACCCACCAGTGGTAAAAAGAATACGATTGTATTTGATGTTATCTTCAAAGGCTTTGGGAATATCCAAAATCTTTTCTTGATTCACATACACGCGTAAGCGACTTTTTTGTCGCCAAACTGAAACGTGTACTTGGGTAGCTCTTTGGTGATGAAAACTTTGGAAATCAGATTCATTTTTTACGACTTCTTGCCCTCCTTGATATACCCAAATGCCTTTTCTACCTTGCTGTCCGCCTGCTGATTGGGGGTGTAAGCCTACTCTTACGCCATTTTGTTTAGTTCCATAGTATCGCCATTCGTTCATAAAGGCTTTATCTTTGAGATTGGTTGCGGCGAAATTTACGAAAAACCAAGTAGAATAAAAGCTAAAGCCATTATTGCAAGCTAAATCAAATTCAAAAGTAAAATTTTCGGGCAAATTGTTGATAAATTCGGGATAAAGCACTGTTTCTGCTCCCACTTTTAGCCAACGAGTAGAGCCATTACTTATGGTAACCACTTCGCCTGTGCCATTGGTATTCCATTTAGCAGGAAAATCGCCGATAGCGTCTTGGGTGAAATCCTCAACAGCTATTACTTTTTCACCTGATACAAAATCAAATTTGGTATTTACCTGAAAATCTGATGATGAGCCGCCACCACTATTATTTTGAGCGTTTTCGTTGTTGTTGGGTTGTTGGTTGTTATTGGGTTGCTGATTGTTGTTGTTGGGGGAGCTATTGTTGTTACTACTATCGTTATTTTTTTTCTTTTTTTTCTTAAAAATATTACCTACACCTTCTTCAGCTTTGTCAAATACCCTATCAATACCTTGGTCAATACGAGTATTGGCACGTTGTTCAGCTTTTCTTTTGGCGGCACGTTTGGGGTCTATTACTTGCCCTTCGCTTGTCAGAGCTATCCATAAGCATACAAGCAACAATACAAGAGATGTTTTTTTCATAAGATTGCCTTTTATTTGAATACGTAATTTGAGATGAATATGTTTCAAATTTAGGCAATTTTTTTGAAAAAACCTTTTTTTGACTTACAAATTTTCTAAGTCGTCTTTTTCTACCTCGTAGCCTTCAATTTTGTAGTCTTTGTCGGCAGGAGGGATTTCTATTTTTTGGAAAAGATTTTCAATTTGAGAGGCGTATTCGCTGGTATCGTCCAAATAAAAGTATAATTCGGGCATAATACGAATTTGTTTGCCTATTCGCCTTACTAGCTCGCTTTTGATGTATTTGTGTTTTTCTTCTAACTCGGCGAGGGCAGATTTTTTATCTTTTTCGTTCAGAAAACTTACATAAATTTTAGCAACTGATAAATCGGGGCTAATGCGTACCAAAGTAACCGTAATAAACTTACCTTCAAACATTCCTTTGGTATCGGCTTGAAAGATTTCAGCAAGTTCTCGCTGAATAAGACGAGCTACTTTCTGTTGGCGTTTGCTTTCCATAGTTATTGAAATTTTGGCGTAAAAATTAACCTTCTTCTCTTGCCATTTCTCGTTTTACATCGCGTTCTTTGATAGTTTCTCGTTTATCGTATAGTTTTTTGCCTTTGGCAAGGGCAATTTCCAGCTTTGCCCAGCCTCTATCATTGATAAACAAGCGAACAGGAACAATCGTTAAGCCTTTTTCTTCTAAACCTTTTTCTAATTTACGGATTTCCTTTTTTTTCAGCAATAATTTTCGCTTTCTTAAAGGTTCGTGGTTGTAGTGTGTGCCTTCGCTATAAGGAGAAATGTGCATTTGTATAACCCAGACCTCACCATCTTCTATGTAGCAATAAGCATTTTGAAGTTGCACTTTTCCTTGTCTTACAGATTTAATTTCCGTGCCTGTAAGCATAATGCCTGCTACAAAAGTTTCTAAAAAATGATAGTTGAATGAAGCCTGTCGGTTCAGAATATTTACGCTCTTGTGGATTTGCTCTTTCTCCTTTCCCATAAAATTGAAAAATTGGGACGCAATTTAGCAAATTTTTGGGTTGCTGTGAGAGAAAAATTAAAAATTCCGCAATTCAATCATTTTCTTTCGCATACGCTCAAAAGGCAAGAATTGTTCTTCCAAAGAGCGAGTGAAAGGTACAGGTGTATCCAGACTGGCTTCACGCATTACAGGGGCGTCCAGATATTTGAACAAATGTTCGCTTATCCAAGCGGCGATTTCTGCTCCTATGCCTCCCGTGAGAGTATCTTCGTGAACTATCAGAACTTTGCCTGTCTTTTTCACTGATTGGGCAACTGTTTCGCTATCCCAAGGTAAGAGGGTTCTTAGGTCAATCAAATCTGCTGAAATGCTAAGTTCCTCCAATAGCTGTTTTGCCCAATGTACGCATAAGCCATAAGTGATAATAGTCATTTCTTTGCCTTCTGCCACTAATTTAGCTTTCCCAATGGGGCAGGTATAGTAATCGTCAGGGATTTCGTCAGAAATAGAACGATACAAATATTTATGTTCAAAATACATTACAGGGTTGGGGTCTTCAATGGCGGCATTGAGCAAACCTTTGGCATCATAAGGGTTGGAAGGATACACAATTTTGAGCCCAGGTGTGTGAAAAAACCAAGCCTCATTAGATTGCGAATGGAAGGGACCTGCGGTAGTGTTGGCACCCGTAGGCATACGTATTACTACATCGGCATTGGCTCCCCAACGATAATGTACTTTTGCTAAATAATTGACAATCTGATTGAAGGCACAAGTTACAAAATCAGCAAATTGCATTTCTACCATTGCCTTATAGCCTTTGAGCGAAAGCCCCATAGCTGTTCCTACAATCGCCGATTCGCAGAGAGGTGTGTTTCTTACTCTTTCTTTACCAAATTCTTGTACAAAACCTTCGGTAATCTTGAAAACCCCTCCATATTCGGCAATGTCTTGTCCCATTAGTACCAAATTGGGATATTTTTGCATAGACTGGCGTAGGGCATCGCTAATGGCATCTACAAAGCGTTTTTGAGAAATACCGGGGGCTTGTGGCGGAATGACCTCTTGGGTGTAAGGGAAATATACATCTGCCAGTTCTTTTTCTACCGAAGGGCTAGGGTAGGGAGCGGCAAAAGCGATTTCTAAATTCTCTTCAATTTCTTGCTTAAAGTGCCTCTTGATTTCGTGTATCATTGTTTCGCTCAAAATTCCCTGCTCCAAGAGGTAATTTTCATAATTGCTGACAGGGTCTTTGGTAGCCCAAGCGTCTAAAAGTTCTTGGGGAACATACTTGGTGCCAGAGGCTTCTTCGTGTCCTCGCATACGGAAAGTAATAGCTTCCACGAGTACAGGACGCGGATTTTTGCGAATATCTTTGGCAAGTTTGCTAATCAAGTCATAAACGGCTAAAATATTGTTGCCATCTACCTGATGCCCTTCTATACCATAACCAATGGCTTTATCAGCCAGATAATCACAGCGATACTGCTCGTTATTGGGGGTGGAAAGTCCGTAGCCGTTGTTTTCAATCAAGAAAATAACGGGCAAATCCCATACGGCGGCAACATTGATAGCTTCGTGAAATTCGCCTTCGCTACTTGCCCCATCGCCTGTGTAGGCAAGAGCAACTTTTTTTTCTTTGGAAAGTTTGTGAGCCAAAGCTACGCCATCGGCTACCGACATTTGCGGACCCAGATGCGAAATCATTCCTACAATATGATGCTCCAAAGTACCAAAATGAAAAGAGCGGTCTCTGCCTTTGGTATAACCATTTTCTTTACCTTGCCATTGAGCAAAAAGCCTATGCAAAGGTAAATTGCGAGTGGTAAAAACGCCTAAATTTCTATGCAGTGGGAATATGAATTCGTCATTTTCCAATGCCATTGTAGAACCTACGGCGATGGCTTCTTGTCCTATTCCCGAAAACCATTTGCTAATTCTACCCTGACGCAACAAAATTAGCATTTTCTCTTCTATCATACGAGGCTTTACGAGAGCCTTGTATAGGTTGATAAGCGTATCGTTATCAAAGGAATATTTATGGTAATTCATTAGGGTTGTCATACGAATTTGGCTCAATTTTTTGCAAGAAAGTAAGTTTTATGAAAAATTGCAAGAATTTTGGAAAACACTGCAATGGAAAATAGTTGTTAGTTCTTTTCGCTTTCTTGTTTGCGTATTTCTTGCAGTTGGATTGAAGTTAGACCTGTATATTTTAGAATTTTATCATCAGGTTCGTTGTTTTTAAGCATAATTTTGGCGATTTCAAGAGTTTTATTTTCTAAAGCCGCTTCAACAGCTGTTTCTACTGCGGTCTCAATAGCACTTTTCAAATCTCGGTAAGAAATGAGGCTTTCTTCATATTTTTCACGTTGTTCGGGGGTAAGAGAGGCAATAGAGGCAACATCAAAAGCTTTTTGGAAAATAGGTTCATTCAAGATACTGGGAATATGGTCAAAGTTTTCTAAATTTTTCAGGAAATAGCACCATTTATCAAATTTAGTTTCAAGTTCGTGTTCCTTTTTCTGAAAAAAAGGCATTTGTAAAAATTTGAAATGGAGCTTATCAAAGAAAAGGTCGCCGTCTTGGTCTTTGAGGGCTACATCTCGCCTGAACTTACGTTTTTCTTCGTTTTCGTCATACTCAAAATCAAGAATAGCTACAAAATAAATGGGTTCAAGTCTGAAGTTCCAGTCGCCTTGTTGAGCTTGGTCGCGTATAGGAAAAGTTACATAAAAAAGGCTTCTATCTTTGAAAAATTTGATTTTAGCTTTCTGCATTTCTACAATAAATCTTTCACCTGTTACAGATTTGCAATGAATATCAAAAATAGCTCTACGTTCCGCAGGCAAATCGGCTAAACTTTCAGAATTACGAAAATGCAAATCTGCAATCTGATGATGAGGAGGCAGAAGTTGGTTCAAAAAATCTATGAGCAGGTCTTTATTTGCCTCTTCGCCAAAGAGTTTTTTGAAGCCAAAATCTGTATAAGGATTGATAAATTTTGTCATACAAAATTTGTTTTAGAGATGTTTTCAGTCCCGAAAGTTACCCTTTCGGGATTGAATTTTACACATCAATATTAGCGTATTTGGCATTTTTTTCAATGAACTCACGGCGGGGAGCTACTTCATCACCCATAAGCATTGAAAAGAGGTGGTCGGCTTCGGCGGCAGATTCAATGGTAACCTGTTTGAGCAGACGATTTTCTGGGTTCATTGTGGTTTCCCAAAGCTGTTCGGGGTTCATTTCACCCAAACCTTTGTAGCGTTGAACATTGACGCTCTCTTCTCTGCCTTCGGCAAGTTCGGCAATAGCTTTGCGGCGTTGGTCTTCTGTCCAGCAGTAAATTTGTTTTTTGCCTTTCTTTACAAGGTACAAAGGGGGTTGGGCAATGTACAAATAGCCTTGTTCAATGATTTCACGCATATAGCGGAAAAATAGCGTGAGGATAAGTGTGCGAATATGGCTACCATCTACATCGGCATCGGTCATTATGATAATTTTATGATAGCGTAATTTATCCAAATTCAAGGCTTTTTCGTCAAATTCGCCTGAATCATCTTTTTTACCAAAAGTAATGCCCAAAGCGGTAATAATATTTTTGATTTCTTCGCTATCATAAATTTTGTACTCTTGGGCTTTTTCTACGTTCAAAATCTTACCTTTCAGGGGTAGAATAGCCTGAAAATTACGATTTCTACCTTGTTTGGCACTACCACCTGCACTATCTCCCTCTACAAGGAAAATTTCGCAAAGCGTAGGGTCTGATTCAGAACAATCGGCAAGTTTGCCCGGTAAGCCTGTACCCGAAAGTACATTTTTGCGTTGCACCATTTCGCGAGCCTTACGGGCGGCGTGGCGGGCTTGGGCGGCAAGAATTACCTTTTCAATAATAAGTTTGGCGACTTTGGGATTTTCTTCCAAATACGATTCTAAATTTTTACTTACTACGCTTTCCACAGAGCCTCTTACTTCCGAATTACCGAGTTTGGTTTTGGTTTGCCCTTCAAAAAGGGGTTCGGAAACTTTTACAGAAATTACGGCAGTAAGCCCCTCACGAAAATCGTCCCCTGTAATATCAATTTTTAGCTTTTCCAACATTCCATTTTTTTCGGCATAGTTTTTCAGGGTACGTGTAAGAGCGGCACGGAAACCAACAATATGCGTTCCTCCTTCTAACGTGTTGATATTATTGACATAAGAACAAACATTTTCGTTGAAAGAGGTATTGTATTGCAGAGCAACTTGTACAGGAATTTCGCCCTTATCATCTTCAAAATAAATGGGTTCGGGGATAAGTTTTTCGCGATTATCGTCCAGATAAGCTACAAATTCTTTCAGACCGCCTTCGGAATAAAACTCCTCAAAAAGAGGATTACCATTTTCGTCTTTTTCACGCAAATCGGTGAGTGTGATGCGAATACCTTTGTTCAAGAAAGCAAGCTCTCGAAGGCGTGTAGCAATGGTTTCGTATTTGTATTCGGTAGTCTGAAAAATAGAAACATCAGGTTTGAAATGGACTTTGGTACCTGTTTTATCCGTTGTACCAATTTCACGCACCGCATACAAAGGGTTGCCTCGGCTGTATTCTTGCTCAAATATTTTACCTTGCCTATGTACGGTTACGTGCAAGCGTGTAGAAAGGGCATTCACACAAGAAACCCCAACGCCGTGCAAACCGCCTGAAACCTTATAGCTTCCTTTATCAAACTTTCCGCCTGCGTGAAGCACGGTCATTACGACTTCCAAAGCAGAGCGTTGCTCTTTGGGGTGCAAGTCCGTAGGGATACCTCTGCCATTATCTTGCACGGAAATAGAGTTATCTTCGTGAATAACTACATCAATTTTGTTGCAATAGCCTGCCAGAGCCTCGTCTATGGAGTTATCGACTACTTCCCAAACCAAATGATGTAAGCCTCGTATGCCTACATCACCAATATACATACCCGGACGCTTGCGAACAGCTTCCAAACCTTCCAATACTTGGATATTTTCGGCAGTATAAGAATTCTGAACTTGTTCGGCTTGTGCAGGATTTTCTATCAGATTACTCATAGGTTTTGATTAAGATTTCGGAAATTTCAAACATACAAAGGTAGGAAAATTTTGGAAAAGAAAAAAACAAAAAACCTTATGGTTTCCATAAACCATAAGGTTTGAATTGGGTGCAATGAGAAGCCTTTTTTAAGCGATTTCAATGGTTCTTACAGGTTTTTTCTTGGCTTCTTCTTTTTTGGGGATAGTAATGTGTAAAACTCCGTTTTCGTAAGAGGCAGAAATTTTGTCGCTATCTACACTATTGGGCAAAACAAAACTTCTTTGGAAACTGCTGTAACTAAACTCTCTGCGAGTGTAGTTGGTATTTTTTTCCTCTTTTTCGTTTTTGCTTTCAGAGGAAATAGTGAGTACGTTGTGGTCAAGATTGATATTGAAATCTTCTTTGTTTTTGCCGGGTGCGGCAAGTTCTACGGCGAAAGCATTTTCATCTTCACGGATATTTACCGCAGGCACAGTTGCCAAAGGTGAATTTTTTAGTCCCCAATCGTTAGTAAAGAAATCATCAAAAATTGATGAAAAAGTGGGGAAAAGCGAGCTGTTTCTTTTTACGAGTGTCATAGTTGCAAGAGGTTTAGGTTGAACATTCTTTTTTAGGTTTTCATTTACCTTTATAGCGAAATGTTTGCCAAACCTCTTTGGAGCGAATTTTGACAGATTTTGAAGAGGTAAAAGCGACATTTTGTCGCTTTTTTATGAAAAATTGAGATAAATAAAGACAAAAAGTCAGTAGAGCCAAGTGGTGCGATAATCAAATTCGTGAATATTGGAGTCTAATACTCTGCCATTTTCGCATTTCAGCACACGAGCGGGGTATTTTTCAAGAAATTGGTAGTTGTGTGTAGCCATCAGGATTGCCGTACCGCTCCGATTGATTTGCACAAAGATTTCCATAATTTCATCAGCTACTTGGGGGTCTAAGTTTCCTGTGGGTTCATCGGCAAAAAGAATGTGCGGTTCATTGATTAAGGCTCGGGCAATTACGACACGTTGCTGTTCGCCCCCTGAAAGCTGGTGAGGCATTTTATTACCTGCCGCCCCCAAACCCACTTTCAAAAGCACTTCCGAGAGCCTTTGTTTGATTTTAGAGCTATCTTTCCAACCTGTGGCTCGCATTGCGAAAAGCAAGTTTTCAGTTACGGTTCTATCCATTAGCAACTGAAAATCTTGAAAGACTATGCCAATTTTTCGGCGAAGAAAGGGTATTGTTTTACGAGGAATTTGATACAACTGAAAGCCAGCAACGGTAATATCGCCACTATGTAAGGGCAAATCGGCGTAAAGGGTTTTGAGTAAAGAACTTTTACCGCTTCCTGTTCTGCCTATCAGATATACAAATTCACCTTTGGCAATCTCAAAAAAAACATCACTCAAAACTACGTGCTGTTTCTGAAAAATGGTGGTATCTTTTACCGATACAACGGGTTCGTTACTGAAACTCATACCTCTAATTTTTGCAATTTACCAAAAGGCAGATTTTCAATAATTTTCTGTAATTCTGCCTCTTTGCCTTGCAAGTTAAACTTTTCTAAATTTTTCAGCGGTCTATCGGCACGAAAATATGCTACCAAAACAAAATTTTCATCTCTTAGCTGAATGTAATCAGGAATTTTGGCTTTTCCTTTTACTTTGATGATGTACATTGTTCCAACCATTTAGTTTCAAAGGCTTAATACTTCAAATTTTGAGTGTGTGAGCTGAAAGTGTTATCACGTCAAAATATCCAAATCTAAAATTTTGTTTTCTGTTTCTACTGCAAATTAGGTCTAAGGAGTCAGAAAAGAGAACTTTTCAGGAAACAAATGTAACAAAAAATATTTCAAATATCTAACGAAAAAGCGTAGAAAAGGTTTGAAAAGGTTTTCAAAATGCCTTTATGATTTTGTAAAAAGTTTGTTACCAAATTTAATTTTGTGTAACCAAAAACAGCCTTTTTTCACAATAAAATGATGATTTTGTAAAAAAGGTTTCAAATTGAAATAAAAGCACACTGCTAATTTCGCATACTAAAAAACTCGTATCTATATGAAAAGACTTATTGCCACTATTGTACTACTTTGCTTTTTTGCTTTGAATGTTTTTGCCCAAAATACGATTTATTTGGGTGTAGGTTCAAATATTAGCAAATCTGCCGAAATGCAAAAAACCGCCGAAGAGTTAGCTCAATACCTTTCCGAAAAATTGGGGGTACAAGTGAAACTCAATTCGCTCAAACCGGGCAAAACCATTGAACAAATTCAAGAAGGAAAGCTGGATATTGCTTTGATGAATACTTTTGGGTATGTCATTGCCTCATCAGAAGCGAATATGGAGGCTTTGGTAGTGGTAGCAAACGAGAAAAAAGAGCCTATTAGCTATCAGAGTTGTATTTTGGCTCACCCTTCTACCAAAATTAAAACCACTACGGATTTGAAAAAGGAAGCTACTCATCACATTTTTGGGTTTGTAACAGCTTCTTCTACTTCGGGGCATTTAGTTCCTCGTTTGTACTTGAATAAGCAAGATTTACAGCCCGAAATTTCCTTCCGTGATGTTATTTTTGCAGGTTCGCATAAAGATTTGATTGAAAAAGTTAGCAAGAACGAAATCAAAGTAGGGGCAACTTCCTATACCGACTTGGAGGAACTTGTAAAAGCGGGCAAATATCAAATGGCTATGTTTAATGTTGTTTGGACTTCCGAGCCTATCACTAATGGACCCGTGAGTGTCAGAAAGGACTTAAACCCTGTACTTAAAAAGAAACTGCAAGAAATTTGGCTCAATTTGCCTACGGATAATCCTACGCTAAATGCCAAAGTAGTAAAGTTTTGGCACAACACTTCGGCAAGTTCTCTTTACATTCCTGCCCAAGATAAATTTTACGATAGTATTCGCAATATGGCAAACTCAATGGAAGAAATTAGTGTTTTAGTGGGCTTGTACAGCGAATAGAAAAATACTAAAAATGCAAAAGGCTTTGCCACTCGCAAAGCCTTTTTTGTTTCAAGATATTTTGAAAGATTATTTTCTCACTAAGAAACTTCTCAAATCAGAAACTTTGGCGTGAATTTGCTCAACAGCGGCTTTATTGATTTCTACCTTTTTGGTAGTTTTTACAAGCACTTTATCACTAATTTCATCAGCGTTTTGTACTTCTGCAATGTCCAAAACATCTATATCATTGCTGGCATTTTCTACTTTTACACTTTCGTAAGCTTTGTAGAGGTCTTTGAGCTTGGCAAGCAGTTGTTTGTTTTCTTCGTTTTGCTCCATTTTACCTACGATATTGATGAGGTTTTCCAAAGAAGTTTTTTGCCCACCTATACGCCACAAAGCGAGTTTATATTTATCGTCTGTATCGTAATTGGGAACTTCTTTGAGCAGACTTGTTCCTAAGTACAAACCTTCTACCCAAGCTCCAATAAGCACATAAGAAGCGACATCAGTTCTTTCGTTTTTACGCAAATATTCGTCGATAGAAAAATAGCCTTCGCGTGCAATGGAAAGCAAAGAGTCGCGATTTTCAAGGTTTTTTTCAAATTTTAATACCATTTCTTTGGTTTGTTCGTCAAGAATATTCAGCTGGTCGGTGAGTTTTTTGACAGATTTTAGGTATTTCAAACCTTCCTGAGCCTTCATATACAGCGAATTGTAGCCTAAATCTACCAGATATACCCCCAAATTGATAGCACTGCGTTGGGAAGTGCTTAGATAAGCCTCAACGTTCTCGGCATTATTGAGATACTTGGCATTGTATTCCAGTTTGGCTTGGTTGATGTGAGCGATAAAATCCACAGGCGAGGGAAGTTCCGAAGCCACTTTGGCAACTTCATTACCAATTTTAGTAGTATCTTGGGCAACGGCTTGGGTAGAATCAGCTTTTTTTACTTCGCCCCCTGTGTTATTTTCTTTGCAAGCAGTGAGCAAACCGCCTGCAATGAGCAGAAAAAAGAATTTTTTTATCATATCTTGCACAAATTTTGTGGCAAGTTAATAAAAAACTCAATACAAGCAAATTTGTCGTAAAAATTTCGCTTTAAGCAACCTTTTTTGCCTGAAAAAAGTTATCTTTGTGTATTTGGATAAAGAAGTAGGAAACAAAAAACAGGGTTGTAAGAAATTAAATTTATTCATAAAAAATTTGGCAAATCTATGAAAATCTACTATGCTTATCTGCTATTGTCGAGTGTAATTTTAGGTGCTTGTCAGAAAAAAGAAGAGCAAAAACCCGATATTTATGCTTCTATTCGCTTTGAAAAACCTCAAAATTTCCCCGAGCCACATTACAACATCAACGAAAATCCGCCTACACCTGCGGGTTTTAAGCTCGGTAAGGCATTATTTTACGACGGCATACTTTCTCGCGATGGTAGTATCAGTTGTGGAACTTGCCACCAGCAACCCTTTGCATTCACGCATCACGAACACGATGTAAGCCACGGTATTGATGATAAACTTGGTATTCGTAATGCACCTTCTTTGCAAAATTTGGCTTGGCACAAAGAGTTCAATTGGGACGGAGGTGTAAATCATCTGGATTTCTTTTCGGTACAACCCATTGAAAGCCCCGTAGAAATGGACGAAAAATTGAGCAATGTCCTGCAAAAACTTCGTAACCACGCTACTTATCCCAAGTTATTCAAGGAGGCTTTCGGTTCGGAGGAAATCACTACGGAGCGTTTTTTGAAAGCTATTTCGCAGTTTGTAGTAATGATGGTTTCTGCTGATAGCAAATATGATAGATATTTGGCGGGAAAAGAATCGCTGAATGCTGATGAACTAGCAGGTTTTCAGATTTTTCAGAATAAATGTGCCTCTTGCCATCAGGGTATTTTATTTACAGATTTGAGCTATCGCGATAATGGTCTTGCCCCTTCGGTTCGCAACGATACAGGCAGAGAGAAAGTTACGCTCAACCCTTCTGACCGCTACAAATTCAAAGTGCCAAGTTTGAGAAATGTGGCTGTTTCGCGTCCGTATATGCACGATGGCAGATTTTCGACGCTGGAGCAAGTATTGAACCATTATCAAAATGGAGTTCGCAACAACCCCAATCTGGATAATCTTTTACGCAAACCCAACGGCACTTTGGGTATAGACCTCACCGAAACCGAAAAACGTCAGATTATTGCCTTTTTGCAAACGCTTACCGATGAAAATTTCTTGAAAGATGAGCGTTTTTCAGAGTTTAATCTTACTATCAAGTAAAATCCTTCACGCAAAAAAAGCCTTAATCTTTTCAATAACAAAATCTTGCTCACTTGCCGAAAGGGTGGGATACATAGGCAAAGAAAGACATTTTTCGTAGTATTTTTCTACGATAGGGAAATCCCCTTTCTTGTACCCTAAATTTTTGTAATAAGGTTGCAAATGAACAGGAATGTAATGAACTTGACAGAAAATTTGATGCGTTTTCAGATAATCGTACAATTCCTTTCTTTTCTCGGTTTGAATGATGTATAAGTGATAGGCGTGTCCTTGGTCGTAAGGTAAAGTTTTTATTTCTGAAAAGCCTTCAAATGCTTGCTGATAGCGTAAAGCAATTTGATGACGTTTCGCCAAATTTTCTTTGGCTCTTTGAAGTTGGCTAATCCCCAAAGCACATTGCAAATCAGTAAGGCGATAGTTGTAACCTAAGGTTTGCATTTCGTAGTACCAGCCCCCGTGATTTTCTTGCAAAAATTCGGGATTGCGAGTAATGCCGTGAGTTCGCAAGAGCAAAAGTTTTTCGTAGAGGTCTTGACGATTGGTGGTAATCATTCCCCCCTCTCCACAGGCAATATGCTTGACAGGGTGAAAAGAAAAAATAGCTATATCTGCAAAATTGCCATTACCACAAAGTTGTTTTTCGCCGTCGCTATCTACAAAATATCCTCCGGGTGCGTGGCAAGCATCTTCTAAAATCCAAAGGTTATATTTTTGGGCAAGATTTCTAAATTTTTCTAAATGAACAGCTTTGCCTGCAAAATCCACAGGGATAATCCCCTGAAAGAAACCTTGCGGCTTAGATAAAATAAGT
The DNA here is from genome assembly GCA_964654605.1 of uncultured Cytophagales bacterium. GTDB lineage: Bacteria > Bacteroidota > Bacteroidia > Cytophagales > Thermonemataceae > Raineya. The sequence continues at coordinate 20,802 of CAZZLW010000017.1, forward strand.
TCTTCTACTTTTTCAAGGTCTAATAGCAGAGTTTCTTTGTCAATATCTGCAAAAAATACGTTTCCTCCTGCATAATGTACGCAATTGGCAGAGGCTACAAAAGTGAGAGGCGAGGTAATAACATTTACCCCATCTTTTACCCCCAAAGCCAGAGCCGAAAGATGCAATGCCGCAGTGCCATTGGCTACTGCTACGGCATATTTAGCCCCTACATATTCTGCAAATTTTTGTTCAAACTCGGCTATTTTGGGTCCTTGTGTCCAGAAATCTGATTGTAGTGTATTTACTACGGCTTCAATATCGGCAGAGGTAATTTCTTGTTTGCCGTAAGGTATGGGTTTCATAGTTTTTGAGGCACTTCAACGTTAAAACTGCTATCTACGTGCAAGCGGATTTGCTCACGAATTTGCTCAACACTGAGCCACTCGGTATTTTGCCCTGAAGAGTAGCGAAAACCCTCTTTCACTTTTTTGCCTTTATGATGAGCCATAAAGCGAGCCAGGGTATTTTCGTAGCTTTCAAAAGGGAAATTGGGAACAATGACGTAATATTTTTCCAATTCAATGGTATTGAGCGAATCGGTTTCGGTTATCATTTCCTCGTGGATTTTTTCGCCTGGACGTATGCCCACTATACGCTTTTCGCAAGTAGGGCAAATAGCTTCTGCTAAATCTAAAATGCGGTACGAAGGAATTTTAGGCACAAACACCTCGCCACCCAAAGCATTTTGCAAAGCAAAAAGCACTAAATCTACACCTTCTTGCAAAGAAATATTGAAACGTGTCATTTCGGGGTGTGTGATAGGCAAAACACCTGATTTTCTTTTTTCTAAAAAGAATGGCACTACCGAGCCACGTGAGCCTATAACATTGCCATAGCGTACCACAGAAAAAGTAACTTTGTGTTCGCCTACCATATTGTTGGCGGCAATAAATAATTTATCCGAACAGAGTTTAGTAGCTCCGTACAAGTTGATAGGGGCGGCGGCTTTATCGGTAGAAAGAGCTACTACTTGCGAAACACCACAATCCAAAGCATTTTCTATGACATTCTGTGCTCCAATGACATTCGTTTTGATAGCCTCAAAAGGGTTGTATTCGGCGGTAGGAACTTGTTTGAGTGCGGCGGCGTGAATAACTATATCTACTCCTTCAAAAGCTCTTTTCAGTCGTTCTTTATCGCGTATATCACCAATAAAATAGCGAATTTGGGGATATTTGGAGGGCGAAAATTGTTGTGCCATTTCAAATTGCTTCAGCTCATCACGCGAAAGCACAATCAATTTCTTGACATCAGGGAATTTTTCTAAAATGGTAGATACAAATTTTTTCCCAAAAGAACCTGTTCCCCCTGTTACCAGAACAGATTTACCTGCAAAAACACTCATATAAAATTTTGGTTTTTCATAAATAAAATGCAAATTTAGAAAACGGCTTCTTTCTTACAAAAAGAACTTGTCCAAAATTTCTGAAAGCAGGCTAAAATGTAGAGATTTGAGGTTTGAAGTTGAACTCTCAAACCATTGAACCCTTAAACCTTTTGAACGCCAAACCTTTGAACTCCAAACTCAAAATATTAGACAAACTGAATGCGTATTTAGTCTGCTCGGGATTTGTTTTTTTGATTTTTTGCACTAATTTTAGAGCAACAAAATTTCTACGCTATGTTAGTGAAAGAAAAGGTTAGTTCTACCATAGAGCAAAGCGAATACATCAGTCGTGATTTGAGCTGGCTGCAATTCAATTGGCGTGTATTAGACCAAACCCAAGCTGAAAGGAGAAATTTGTTTGAAAAAATGAAATTTTTGGCTATTACCGCCTCTAATTTAGATGAATTTTTTACTATACGGGTAGGGAGTTTATACAACTATCTGGACTACAACAAAGAACGTTTGGATTATTCAGGCTTGAAGGCTCGCCCTTTTCGGAAAGTCTTGCTTGACGAAGTGCATCATTTCGTTGCAGACCAATACCAAGTTTTTCAAGATTTAATGGGGCATTTTGAAGAAAATGGCTTCCGAATCGCTACTATCCGAGATTTGCGAGAAATTGAAAAAGAAGAGGTAGAACTGTATTTCCGAAAGACTATTTATCCGATGCTTACGCCAATGGTCTATGATAGCCATCACGCTTTTCCGATACTTAGAGCTCAAACGTTGGTATTTGGCGTAGTTACACAAGCCGAAGAGTCGGGTAAATCGGTAAGAAAGGCTTCTTTTGTACAAGTTCCGCAGAATTTGCCACGCTTTTATGCTATCAAACGCAAAAAGAATGATGAAGGCGAGGAAGTGCTTTTTGTACCCATAGAAACTATTATACGTTGGCAGATAGGCAAGCTCTATAAAAATATCAAAATTCTTTCGGTAGATTTGTTTCGCATTACACGTAATGGTGATTTTACGCTGGAAGAAAGTGATGATATAGAAACTGATTTTATCAATGAAATTCGGAGCAAACTCAAAACCCGCCGAACAGGTAGAGTAGTGCGTGTAGAGGTTCTTTCCAAATACTCGGAGTGGTTGATGAAAATTTTGAAGGAACGTTGGCAAATTGATGATGATAATATTTTCATTGTTGATAGACTTTTAGACCTTACTTGCCTTTGGCAAATTATCAAGCACCCCGACTTTGCCGATGAACTGCCTCCTTTACCCAATCAGGTTTTGCCTTTGCGTATGCGAGGCTTTGAAGCAGATACCGATTTGTTTGAGATTTTGAAGGAAAGAGATATTTTACTGCATCACCCTTACAATTCCTTTGAGCCTTTTATTGAACTTTTGGAGCAAGCCGCCGAAGATGCCAATACTTTGGCTATCAAAATTACAATCTACCGACTTGCCAAAAATTCGCGTATCACAGAGGCTTTGCTCAAAGCCGCTGAAAATGGCAAGCACGTTTCTGTGCTTTTTGAGCTAAAAGCTCGTTTTGATGAAGAAAACAATATTCGCGAAGCTCAAAGATTGCAGAAAGCGGGGTGCTACGTAGTTTATGGCATTGGTGGGTATAAAACGCATACCAAACTATGCCTCATTGTACGTAAGGAAGATAACCAAATTGTGCGTTATGTGCATCTTTCCAGTGGCAACTACAACGAAGAAACTGCCCGGCTTTACACAGATGTAGGGCTACTCACCACCGACGAAGATTATGCCGAAGATGTTTCCGAATTTTTCAACGTAATTACGGGGCATTCAGTTCCCGATTATTACAAGTGTCTTATTACGGCTCCTCGTGAAATGCGAACCCGTTTGGCACAACTCATTCGCAATGAAGCCGAAAATGCCCGTAAGGGTTTGAAAGCAGGGATTGCTATCAAGGTCAATTCTTTGGAAGATAGAGAAATTATCAATGAGTTGTACGAAGCCTCTCGGGCGGGTGTGCCTATCAAACTGATGATACGTGGTATTTGCTGTTTGCGTCCTCAAAGGGCAGGATTAAGTGAAAATATTGAAGTGCGTTCTATTGTAGGCGATTATTTGGAACATACAAGGTTGTATTATTTCTACAACGATGGCAATCCGCTGGTATATGGCGGTAGTGCCGATATGATGGTTCGTAGCTTTGATAGACGCTTGGAGTCTTTGTTCCTGATAACGGACAAGTTTTTGCGTATGCAAGCAACAGCTATTTTGGCTTACAATTTCCGTGACAATGTCAATGCTTACATTTTGCAAGAAGATGGTTCTTACAAGAAAGTGGAGATTAAGGAGGGCGAAAAACCCTTCAACATTCACAAAGAGTTTTACAAAATCACCGAGGAAGATGTAAAGCAAGCAAGAATCTTTGAGTTTTAATCGGCAAAATGGCTTTCTTTAAGAATATAGAAGGCTTCCTCAAAGGTTTTACCTTCTTGAATGAGTTGCAGAGTGGCTTCAATAATTTGAGAGTTGTATTGAAATACTTGGCTCAGTTTTTCCACAAAAGCAATTTCTTTTTCGTGAATAACTCCATCGGCAAGAACCATTGTGAGTAGGTCGTACCAATAATGGAACTTTTCCAAAGGTTTTTTGGGTAAAGAAAGCGAAATAGGGTCAGCACTTTTTTGTAATTTTTGCAAATACCCCGAAGATACGCCGAATTTGCGTGCTATGGCAAGCAATAATTCATATTCGTGCAAATGGAAAAAGCCATCTACTTTTGCCAAGCTCAAAAGGTTGGTCAGATGCTTTTTGTTTTGTGAAGATACAAATAAATCATCAAACATAGTTGTTTCTAATTTTTTTACATAGATACGAAAAAACTCAAAAAGGTTTTGCACTTTCTAAATGGAAATGGCATATTTGTAAGATTTCAATTTATTTTCCAATAAAACACTGAATAGTATGCTTTACAAACTTTTAGGAAAAAGCGGCTTGCGGGTTTCAGAACTCTGCTTGGGAACAATGACTTTCGGAACGGAATGGGGCACAGGTGCCGATTGGGCTGAAAGTAAAAGAATTTTTGATGCTTACGTAGAAAAAGGTGGAAATTTCATAGATACCGCCAATCGCTACACCGAAGGCACAAGCGAAAAATGGATTGGAGAATTTATTGCTTCGCAAAGAGATTATTTTGTACTTGCTACCAAATACACGCTTTATGATGATAGAAAAAATCCTAATGCTTCGGGCAATCACCGAAAAAACTTGAAGCGTTCTGTGGAGCAGAGTCTCCGAAGGCTCAATACCGACTACATTGATTTGCTCTGGCTTCACGTTTGGGATTTTACAACTTCTATTGAAGAAGTAATGCAAAGCCTGAATGATTTGGTGCGTTCGGGAAAAGTGCTGTATATTGGTATATCCGATAGTCCTGCTTGGATTGTTTCCAGTGCCAATACAATGGCTGAATTGCGAGGTTGGGAAAGTTTTATAGGCTTGCAAATTGAATATAGCCTTATTCAGCGTACTCCCGAAAGAGATTTAATTCCTATGGCAAAGCATTTTGGCTTGGCGGTACTTGCTTGGTCGCCTTTGGGAGCGGGGGTGCTTACAGGCAAATACAATCAGGGCGTGCCTGCTGATGTTCGCCTTACCGAAAATAGCCGAAAACTTATTCCTCAGAATATCAAGATAGCTCAAAAAGTGAGCGAAATAGCTCAAATGTTGGGTTATACGCCCACACAAGTAGCTTTGAATTGGCTTCGCAGTCAGCATCAGCAATTTTTCCCAATTATAGGAGCAAGGAAACTAAGCCAAATTGAAGATTCTTTGGGCTGTTTGCGTTTCCAACTTCCCAGCGAAATGCTGAAAGAACTCTCTGAAATGAGTGCTGTTGAAATGGGCTTCCCTCACGATTTCATTGCTTACCCAACGGTACAAGATGTTATTTTTGGCGATTATGCAGGTAAAATTCAAAATCACAGGCTTAAATGAGAAAAATCAGGGATTTCGCTGAAAGTTTTTGCAGAAATTGCAAAGATTTATAAATTTAAGCCAAGATTTGTAAGATTTACACGATTGTTGGATTAAGAACAATTTTGAAAGATTAAGAAAGAAAAACTTGTAAAAATCCATTTTAATTGAGTTCATAAAGTCTTTTTTCTAACCTAAAAACGCAACGCTGTATGACTTACTATTATAGAATGGGTAAAATTCCACCCAAACGCCACATTCAGTTTCGTCAGCCCGATAATTCGCTTTACTACGAAGAGCTTGTGAGTTCCAAAGGTTTTAGTGGAATATACTCCAATTTGTACCATACTTACGCTCCTACACGCGTAAAACGTGTGGAAAAATCCACGCCCTTGCCTTTGAAAATACTCACCGAAAGACCTTTACTGCAAACACACCTAAAAACCTCTAATGCAGGTTTTACAGGAAAAGACTTTTTGGAGGCTCGCAAAATACTTATGGCAAATCAGGATATTCGCATTGCCATTTGTAATCCTGAAAACCTTTCAATGGATTACTACTATAAAAATGGCGAAGCTGATGAAATGATTTATCTGCACGATGGCAGTGGCTATCTGGACTCTCAGTTTGGCAGATTGCGTATTCAAAAAGGCGATTACGTGATTATTCCTCGTACCACTATTTATCGTATTCGCTTTGATGAAGCACCTGTTCGCTTGCTGATTATGGAAGCAATGGGACCCATTGAAACCGTAAAGCGTTATCGCAACGAATTGGGACAATTATTAGAACATTCGCCTTATTGCGAAAGAGACATTCACCCGCCCCAAGAACTCATTACCGAAACTGAAAAAGGCGAATATCACGTAAAAATCAAGAAGGGAGGCTTTTTGCATCATTATGTCTATGAACATAGTCCTTTTGATTTGGTAGGCTGGGACGGCTTTTTGTACCCTTATACTTTTTCCATTTACGATTTTGAGCCTATCACTGGGCGTATTCATATGCCACCGCCTATTCATCAAACTTTTCAATGTTGGGGGGCTGTGGTTTGCTCTTTTGTACCTCGTCTGTTTGACTACCACCCGCTTGCTATACCTGCTCCTTACAACCATTCCAATATTGATTCTGATGAGGTGCTATTCTATGCCGAAGGGGAGTTTATGAGCCGAAAAGGCATTGATAGAGGCTCTTTCACACTTCATCCTGGTGGCTTGCCTCACGGACCTCACCCTGGCACCGTAGAAAAAAGTATTGGAGCAAAAGAAACCCACGAATATGCTGTGATGATTGATACTTTCAAGCCGCTCTACATTACCGAAGAGGCTTTGCCTTTTGTTGATGAAAAATATCCGATGAGTTGGACGGAGTGATAAAAAATTAGTGAGTTTTTCTTTTTCGCTGAAATTTTGCCAAATTTGCAGGCAAAATTTCAGCTATGCAGATTGTTTTAGAAAAAATTGTCCCCGAGCCGCTTGCCGAAGTTCTCAATCCGCAATCGGAAGTTTGGAATACTACGCTTACTTTTGAAAAAGGCAAGCATTATCAAATTTATTCGCCTTCGGGGAAAGGAAAATCTACCTTTCTGCATATTATCTACGGACTTCGCAAAGATTTTCAGGGCAATCTGCTGATAGCAGGAAAAAACACTCAGCAACTTTCTGCTGGAGAATGGGCAAACATTCGTCAAAATCATTTTTCCATTGTTTTTCAGGATTTACGTCTTTTTCTGCACCTTACGGCTTGGGAAAATTTGCTTATCAAAGCCGCCTTATACACCCATATTTCTGAAAAAGAGTTGCAAGAGCAAGCTGAACTATTAGGGGTTGCTCACGTTTTACACAAAAAGGCTCATACGCTTTCCTATGGCGAAAGGCAACGCATTGCTATTATTCGGGCTCTGATACAACCTTTTGAGTGGTTATTGCTTGATGAGCCTTTTAGCCATTTGGATAGTGCCAACACCCAAAAAGCCTGCGAACTTATTACCCAAAAAACTCAAAAACAGAACGCTTCAATACTGATGACTTCTCTGGGGGCAGAGCAAAGTTATTTTTTACATTTTGATGAAAAAAAATTGTTAGGATAACCAAACCCAATTTACCGATTATGTTGAACATAGAAAATTACCATTTTTCAGGCAAAAAAGCACTCGTAAGAGTGGATTTCAACGTTCCTCTGGATAAAAACACTTTTGAAGTAACAGACCTTACCCGTTTGAAGGCTCACGTGCCTACTATTGGGAAAATAGTAAAAGAGGGGGGCTCAGCTATTTTAATGTCGCATTTGGGCAGACCCAAAGGCGGCTATGAAGAAAAATATTCTCTCAAACACGTAATTCCTGCTTTGGAAAAACTTTTGGGGCAAAAAGTGCTATTTGCTTCGGATTGCATTGGCGAAGAAGCCTTTCAAATGGCTCAAAACTTAAAAGCAGGCGAAGTATTGCTTTTGGAAAATGTACGTTTTTATGCAGAAGAGGAGAAAGGAGAGGAGGGTTTTGCTCAGAAACTGGCTCGTTTGGGTGATGTATACGTGAATGATGCTTTTGGAACAGCCCATCGCAAACACGCCTCTACGGCTGTGATTGCCCAATTTTTCAGGGAAAAAATGGCGGGGTTTGTGATGAAGGCAGAAATTGATAATGCTCAGAAAGTATTAGAAAATGCCGAAAGACCTTTCACCGCTATTATGGGGGGAGCAAAAATTTCGGATAAGATACTTATCATTGAGCGGCTTTTGGAAAAAGTAGATAATTTGCTCATTGGCGGAGGAATGAGTTATACTTTTTTCAAAGCAATGGGAGGCGAAATAGGCAGTTCGCTTGTAGAGGCGGATAAGTTAGATTTAGCCAAAAATCTCATTGAAAAGGCAAAAGCCAAAGGGGTAAATTTGGTCTTGCCCCAAGATTCGGTAATTGCCGATGCTTTCAATAATGAAGCTAATCGTAAAGAGGCTGATAATATGCAGATTCCTGCGGGCTGGATGGGTTTGGATATTGGCAACAAAGCCATTGAAACGTTTTCAAAACTCATCAAACAATCTAAAACCATTCTTTGGAACGGACCCGTAGGTGTTTTTGAAATGCCTAACTTTGCGAATGGCACTGCTTCGGTTGCCAGAGCCATTGCAGAGGCTACTGCGAATGGTGCTTTTTCACTGATTGGAGGAGGAGACTCGGCGGCGGCGGTAAATCAGTTGGGCTATGGAGAGCAAGTTTCCTATATTTCCACAGGAGGCGGAGCATTGCTGGAGTATATGGAAGGAAAAGAATTGCCCGGTGTAAAAGCTCTGGAAAAATGATATTGAAGCTCTGATTTGCAGTAGTGAAACAAGAAATAAGAAGTAGAAAGCAGGATTTTAGACCATTGGACGGCAAAATAATAAAGTTCTTAATAATTTGAAAGCTGTCTTGCAAAAATAAAATCAAGAGTACTTTTTCTGACTGAGCGATGATGTTGCTCATAGCAACATCGTCGCTTGCTATACACTTACTTTCCTACATTTACTTTTTGTTGCATAAGTTCATTCTTAATTGCTTCTATTTCTGCTTTCATTTTAGCAATTTCTTGCTTTTGGTTTTCAATGAGCTTTTGCTGTTCTTGAATGGCTTTTATCATAGGCATAATAAAATCTACATAACGTAAACTATACACTTCTTTTTCGTTTTTGGGAACATCAATGCCTGTAAAATGTGTATAACCACTTTCTTTCATTGCTTGGTGTACTTCTTGGGCAAGCAAACCTATAAAACGAGTATTTTGGATTTGACTATAGTCTATTTTTTTCCAAAGACTATCAGGAGTACCCCAAATATGATGTAATATTTCAGGATTTTCGTTGTAGCTCACGGGGCGAAGTTTGAGTATAAAATCTAAGCCTTTTACATCATCGGCGATATTAGTTTTGAAACGTTGGTCTGAATACGCTGTGATACCAGTTACTTGAGCTCGGATTTCTGTAATAGCTGTGTTGCCTAATAGTACTTGGTTATTTCCAGTACATTCTCCATTTGTAATACCATAGCCGAGCATCGTTACATTACTTCTACTGATTGTTGGGAAAGAGTTTGTACCTACAAAAGTACATTGATTAAAGTTAGTACCAGTCGCTCCATAGCCAGCATAATAACCTATGGCTGTATTATTACTACCATTACTATTGAAAGCTAACGAATTATAACCTACGGCTGTATTATTACTACTTGTGGTGTTTGAATAAAGAGCCCCAGCCCCTGCGGCAGTGTTAAAACTACCCGTAGTGTTATAATAAAGAGCAAGAAATCCATCAGCACTATTGAAACTTCCTGTGGTATTATAAGTAAGAGCCCCTAGTCCATTGGCTGTATTACGACTTCCCGTAGTATTGTAGTAAAGACTGCCATATCCGTTAGCTGTATTATATATCCCTGTGGTATTGAGGTAAAGAGTACCACTACCATAAGCTGTATTAAAACTTCCTGTGGTATTATAAGTTAGTGAACCCATTCCAGTAGCTGTATTGTACTGACCAGTAGTATTATAATAAAGAGCATCCGCTCCAACAGCAGTATTGTAACTTCCAGTGGTGTTAGAGTGAAGTGCCCCTGCACCAACAGCGGTACTATACTCTCCATTTGTAGTATTTCTACCTGCCTGAAAACCAATGTAAGTATTATTGTTATTAGTATAGTCATCATTTAATCCTGCTTCAAACCCAAAAAATGTTGAGGCGTCTCCTGTAAGTCCAATGCGTCCTGATTTGATGTTATTTACTCGGAAGTTGAGAGGTACGTTATCGGTTGTACCTATGAAGTGTGTTCCGTCAATAGTACCAGTGTTTCCTGTAAGGAGCCAGCTTGCTTCTGCACCGAGCCTTCGCCAAGTAGAAGTAGGAGTATCGTAGAACCAGAATCCTCTTTGATTAAGTGTCCCATCAGTTTGATACACTAATAAACTATTCGCAGGAGTAGCGATAGCCAAACGTTCTGCTTGTGTCATACGAGGCAAAAGAAAGCCCTTACGAGGTGTAGAAGTTAGAGAGTTTACATCCAGCATCGCCGAACTATGTGGAGCGGAGCCATCGTCATTTACACTAACCCCTTGTGCAAAGGACATAAAAATAGGCAAAAAAGATACATAGAGGAATAGTAAATAAGATTTTTTCATAATTTTCAATTTTTATGGTTGCAATACCAGTTGTATATTGATATACTAACTGCAAATTTAATTATTCTTGTTCAAAGCTGATACCCCCCTAAAGGGGGATTTTACTCCCAAAACAAGAAGAATAAGTTTGCAACAAGAAACAATATGTCCGCCAACCGAATTAAAAAAATGGCATTTCAAAAAGAGGCTATGTACTAAGATTATTTTTTTAATACTTCGCAAAAAATCCCTAATGATTTTTTTAATGAAGTTGTTTAGGATTGAAAAAGATTTCCAATGAAAGTTGTATATTTAGGTGCTGAAACTAAAATATTACTTTTCATGGAAATCTTAAGCAAAGATAATATAAAAAGGTATATAATACCACATTTACAAGTAGGAAGT
>CAZZLW010000018.1:0-8555 GCA_964654605.1 uncultured Cytophagales bacterium
ATGCGTGGCAAGACCAATTCAAGGCTTTAATCATACGCTATGAAACCAGAGTAGATACGTGGGTAAATTTGTTAATTTTATCCTTTATGGTCATTTTTATCCGAAGAATTATCAAAAAAAATAAATCCTAAACAACCTCTACGTAAAACTTTTGCAAAAGTTTCATAAAAGCGTGTTAAATTTTGTTTAATTTTTCAATCATCTTGCCGAATGTGTTTTACTAGTAAATTTTTCTATCTTTGCTCAAAAAGCCTACAATGTTTGAAAGCACACCCGCCGAAAGAATCACACTTTTTGCAGATGTCATTCTGCCTTTGCCTATACCCAAACTTTTTACCTATCGTATCCCTCTTGAACTCAACGAAATCGTACAGGTAGGGGCGAGAGTAATTGTTCAGTTTGGGAATAAAAAAGTGCTGACAGCCGTTATTGCCAAATTGCACCAAACGCCGCCCCAGCACTATCAAGCCAAATATATTCTGGAATTGTTGGATACCGAGCCTATCGTTACGTTCAAACAAATAGAGCTTTTTCAGTGGTTGGCAGACTACTACCTTTGCAGTATTGGCGAGGTACTAAATGTTGCTTTGCCTTCGGGAATGAAAATCACGAGCCAATCAATGATTGAGCTTAACCCTAATACTACTTGGGAAAATTTAGAACTTTCTGAAAAAGAAGAAAAATTACTCCAATTGCTTAAAGAAAAGAAAACACTTTCTTACAACGAAGCCGCTGTATTTTTAGAACTCAAAAATATTTATCATATCATCAAATCGCTTTCGCAGAAGGAACTCATCATTGTATACGAGGAAGTAAAAGAACGCTACCAACCTAAAAAGGTGAAAAAAGTACGTCTTACGAGAGATTATTTAGATAAAGCTGACCTTGAAAAACTTTTCAAACATTTGGAGCAAAAAGAAAGTAAGCAGTTAGATGTTTTACTTCTGTACTTGCGAAATGTGCCTGTGTTCAGAGATTGGACACTCAACGAAAATGGCTTGGAAAAGTCTATTTTTCGCTCTAATCCTCATATTTCCAATTCCTCTTTGGAAACACTCATCAAAAATGGAGTATTTGAAGAATTTGAAGTAATTGTTTCCCGATTTGCCGATATTCAGCCTGCCGATAGCTATGAGCTAAAACTCACCGCCGAGCAAAGTGAGGTTGTAGATAAAATTATGGACTTATTTGCCGAAAAAGATACTGTACTATTGCACGGCATTACAGGTAGCGGAAAAACAGAAATATACATTGATTTAATTCAAAAGGTGTTGGAGTCAGGCTCGCAGGTCTTGTACCTTCTGCCTGAAATAGCTCTTACTACCCAAATTGTAGCCCGTTTGCGAAAAATTTTTGGTGATAAAATGGGGGTATATCATTCCAAATTTTCCGATAACGAAAGGGTAGAAGTTTGGAAAGGAGTAGTTCAGCAGAAGTTTTCTTTTGTGGTAGGGGTGAGGTCTGCGGTGTTTTTGCCTTTTGATAATTTGGGCTTAATTATTGTTGATGAAGAACACGAACCTTCGTACAAACAGCAAGAACCCGCACCTCGCTATCACGCCCGCGATGTAGCGGTAATGATTGCCCATCTGCAACACGCCAAAGTGCTTTTGGGTTCGGCTACTCCTGCTATTGAAACCTATTACAACGCTCAAATAGGTAAATATGGCTTTGTTGCTTTACGCAAACGCTTTGGCAATGCTCAAATGCCCGAAATTGAGCTTGTGGATATGAAAGAGCAACGTAAGCAAAAAAAAATCAGACAAAACTACTCCGAGCCACTTCTGCAACATATCCAAGAAACTATTCAAAAACAAGAGCAAGTCATTTTGTTCCAAAATCGTAGGGGATATTCACCTTATCTGAATTGTATAGATTGCGGCTGGATACCCAAATGCTCCAACTGTAATGTAAGTTTGGTGTATCATCAGCACGCAGGCGAATTGCGTTGCCATTACTGCGGCTTCAAGATGGCTACTCCGCAAACTTGTTTTGCTTGTGGCTCTACCAAAGTAAAAAGTGTGGGCTATGGTACTGAAAAATTAGAAGATGATTTGAAGTTACTTTTGCCCCAAATACGTGTGCGTAGAATGGATTTGGACACTACTCGCCAAAAAAATGCTTATCAGAACCTTATACAAGAGTTTGAAGCAGGACAAATTGATGTGCTTGTAGGTACGCAAATGGTAAGCAAAGGATTAGACTTTGATAAGGTCAGCCTTGTGGGCATTTTTGATACCGATAGGCTTTTGTATTTTGCAGATTTCCGCTCCCAAGAGCGTGCTTTTCAGTTGCTTACACAGGTGAGCGGTAGGGCAGGAAGAAGAGAAACACAGGGCAAAGTAATTGTGCAAACCAACAACCCCGAAAACCCGACTTTGCAAAAAATAAAAATCAACGACTACGAAAAGTTTTATGAGGAAGAAATTTTAGAGCGGGAAAAATACCATTATCCGCCTTTTTCAAGGCTTATTCGGATTGCAGTAAAACATAGAGAAAAAGATTTTGCCCGAGATGCCGCCCTATATCTTGCCGAGCTATTGCGTGAGCAACTTGGCAAACCTCGTGTCTTAGGACCCGAAGCCCCGCTGATTGATAGGGTTCGCAATCAGTATATCAAGCACATTCTTATCAAATTGGAACGTGAGAAAATCAATTTGAAGGCTGTCAAGAGTTTTATCGCCCAACAATGCCAAAAAGTAATGCTGGATAAGCGTTTCAAAAGCGTACAAGTGGTAATAGATGTGGATCCTATTTGATTAGGTCTTTTCTATTTGCTCACTTTTTGTATGTTTGTTTCACCATTGGCAAGTATCACTTTTACAACATAAATGCCTTTGGGCAAATCACCAACCCAAATGCTATTGGTTTGGGTAGCTTCCAAAATTGCTTGCCCTAATTGGTTGTAAAGTAAAATCTTCTCAACAGGGACACCTGAACGCACATTGAGCGTATTTTCAACAGGGTTGGGGTATAACAAAAACTCCTGGTTGGGTTGTAAATGGTTTATGGGGTCAAAGGTGGTGAATTTCCAAGTATTTTGTCCCGAAAAACCTGTAAAAAAGTTCATCATTCTATCTCGGATAGCTCCATTTTCCATTTCTACAAAATAACTTTGAGCAGGTTCAAAGTTTTGAGGTGTTTTGAAACGCAGTTTCCTACCGCTAATATTTACTCCTGCACCGCCCATTTCAAATTCGTGAAAAATGGCGTTGTTTTCGGCATTTTTTATCCAAATTTTTCCCGAACCTGCAAAAATATTCTCATCAAATGTTATTTCCAGTGGGCTATCCACAGCTACCTGATTGGCTAAATGAGCAGGGCGAAGCTCTATAATTTGGGGGGGAGTATCTTCAACAATCAGGGTGTTGTCGTAGGAAAGGGTGCTTTTAGCAACTAAAAATATGCGAGGGTCAAAACTGATGCTTGCAACTTGCGTAGCAAAAGGAATTTTATGTTTCTGAAAATTCGCATTTTGGGCAAATCGCACAATAGTAGTATTGCCATTGATGTCGGTGATAGCAAGTTCAAAAGGCATCTTGAAAAAAGGTGTAACCGAAGGTTTGGAAGTGCTTTGCTCCGAAATGAGATGAAAGTAGCCATCTTTCCAGTTCCAAGTAATTTTGTAAGTAGGATACCCTTCGCCTCTGAACCATTGAGGTAGAAAATCTTGTGTGAGATTTACTCCTGTTACGCTTTGCACTACTCCTGCAAAAAGATTGTAATTGACGTTTTGATGTTTGTAGGTATTGGTAAAAGTAGATACTGCTTGCCAAAAGAGAGCGTCATTATTTACGAGATAGCGAATCATATGTATCAGACAAGCTCCTTTTTGGTAGATAAGTCGGCTATCAAACATTGCCGTAGTATTGAGCGAATCGGTCAGATACACACTGCCTCCGGGTTGGCTCATTACGTTGTTTCGCCAATTGTTGTAGGTATTCTGAGCAGAAGAAAGACTTACAAAATGCTCACGATACAAATATTCGGAATAAGTAGCAAAACCTTCGGTAAGTCCTATTTCACTGAAAGAAAACAGCGTGAGGGCATCTCCAAACCACTGGTGAGCAAGTTCGTGGGCGATAACAGTATTCGGAAAGCCCATCATAGAAGACATTGTTTGGTTTTCCAGATAGAAATTGTGTGGAACTTGGCAATGTCCATATTTTTCATCGGCAAAAGGGTATTCGCCAAATAGTTCGGAAAACTTTTCAAGGGTAGCTTTCGTTTGGTTCAAGTTGGTTTGGTTAGCGGTGATAGAGGCACTATCGTAAAGATAATTGATAATAGGAATGGTTTTGGCGTTAAAATTTGCATTTACAACGTAATCGGCATATTCGCCCACAGCAAAAGAAATTAGGTAGTAGGCAATAGGATATTTGCTTTCCCACTCATAACGCAATTTTCCACCGCCTACATTTACCACTTGTTTGAGTAGCCCTTGTGAGCCTACTCGGTTGGTGGCAGAGGTGGTAATATAAACTTTTACGGAATCGGCTTTATCGGCAAGAATTTGCTTGACGGGCATCCAGTCGGCAGTGCCATAGGGTTGGCTCATTGTGTAAGTATATTTTTTGCCATTAGAGGCGGTTCTTTGGCAAAAACCTGCATCAGGGTTGCTATTATCTACGGGACCATTGCCGCTGTAATAGATGATTGCCTCAAAAAACTCCCCTTCATTGATGGCACTTATCAAATTTACTCGTATTTCGTTATTGGTACGTGAAATAGCGGTACCTGTATGCGTAATATTTTTGACAACTACCGAGCTAATCGTATAGTTGGGGTGCAACTCAAAGGCAAAAGTAGTAATATCGGCATTGGCTTGTGCAAAAAAACGTACATTGCCCGAAATAAAAGTAGTATTGGTTTCTACGTTGAGGTTTAAGTGGTATTGCTTCACATCGTAAAGCAACATTTTGTTGTAGAGGTCTTGCGAAAAGTTTAGCCTTTCATTTTGCAAGCGAGCTAAATGATTATGCTTCAAGCAAGGTTCTTCCAGATTTTGGGCTTGGGCAGTGAAAATGAAAACAAGTCCAAAAAGAAAAGTAAAAAGTTGTTTCATAAGCGTTTTACAAAGATTTTTGCCCAAGTTACAAAATTTTTTTTACTTTTTATGTAACCTTTTGAAAATTCTTGCGTAATACAAATAGAAGGGTATCCTTTCTGTTGCGAAATGTAGCGTTTCAGTAGAGCTTTATGGGAAAGAAACTTTATTTCCACTTTCCCCTATAAAAAAACGAAAAGCCCGCAAGAAACTTCCGGGCATTTCAGTAGAGCTTAAATCTCAAACTTTATTTCCGTTACAAAGTTAGGTAAATTTTACGTATTTGCAAAAAAATCTTTTCTTTTTTTTCAGTTTATCAGTCCAAAAATTGTATTTTTTGGCTTGAAAATGAACTTTATTTCGTGAAAAATTATTTTCAAGCATTAAAATTATGCAATTTTTGGGCTATTCTTTTTTGTAAAATGCTCATTTTTTAGAACTTAAAAAAAATAGCGATTTTATTCAAAATTGCAAAAAACACGTGTAACTTTTATTGTTTTTTTTCTTGAAAATGTTGCCAGCCTTGTGCTTGTATTTTTACCAAACTTCCAGAACGCAAAACTAACTGAACGTCTTTTTCGGGTTCGGTAAAATAGCCAATAGTGCTAATTTCGGGGTGTAGTTTGATTTTCTCATAATCTTCTTGCCTGATGCTGAAAAGCAATTCGTAATCTTCTCCGCCATTCAGGGCGGCAGTAATGGGCGAAATATTAAAATCGTTGATGGCTGTATCGTAGGTTTCTTGGGCAATGGGCAGTTTGTCTTCGTAAATCATAGCTCCCAACCCCGATTGCTTGCACAGATGTAGCACCTCCGAAGCTAAACCATCAGAAATATCAATCATTGCCGTAGGTACTAAACCTAAATCGGTAAATTCATATACAATATCGGTACGAGCTTCGGGGCGAAGTTGCCTGCGTACTACATAATCTCTGCCTTCTAATTGGGGTTGCATCTCGGGATTGGCTAAAAATACCTGCTTTTCACGCTCCAAAACCTGCAAACCCATATAGGCTCCTCCCAAATCGCCTGTAACGCAAATAATATCGCCTTTGCGAGCTGTATTGCGATAAGTGATTTTTTCTTTTTCTACCTCTCCCAAAGCCACTACTGAAATGAAAAGTCCGCTTCGTGAGGCAGTGGTATCGCCCCCCACCAAATCTACTTTGTAGTTTTGGCAAGCAGTATGTATGCCCTCGTAAATTTCTTGCAGAGCCTCTACCGAAAAACGATTGCTCACTGCCAAAGAAACCAGCACTTGGGTAGGGCGGGCGTTCATAGCGGCAATATCTGAAATATTAACAGCTATGGCTTTGTAGCCCAAATGCTTCAGCGGCATATAGGTCAAATCAAAGTGTATGCCTTCTACGAGCAAATCGGTAGAGCAAACTAAATATTTTTCTCCTATATCCCATACAGAGGCGTCATCACCTATGCCTCTGATAGTTTGTGGGTGGAAGTGTTTTGTTTTTTCGGTAAGAACTTTTATCAAACCAAATTCTCCAAGCGTGCTGATTTCAGTGCGTTTCATTAGGAAAAAAGATGTAAGTTTTTCAAAAAGAGGACTTCGCCGAAAAGCGAAGCCCCCATATTTTCGCAAGCAAAATTAGTAGAAAAAATGAAAATTTTATCTTACTGCTTCTACTTCTGTTTCTTCTTTGTGCAAAGAGCCATTGCTTGCAAGAGAGGTTTCTATTTCTTTTTTGCCGAAAAGTTTTTGCAAACGCATTTTCCAATTTTGGGCAATCCAGTACATCAGCGGAACAAGCACCAAAGTAAGAATGGTGGCAAAAGTTAGTCCGTAAATCATTGTCCAAGCAAGCGGACCCCAAAAGGCTACGCTATCGCCTCCTAAATAAATATTCGGATTGCCTTCGGCAAAAAGCGTAGCAAAGTCAATATTAAAGCCAATGGCAAGTGGAATAAGTCCTAAAATGGTAGAAGCGGCGGTCATTAGTACGGGGGTCATACGTTCTTTACCTGCTTCAATGATAGCCTCTCGGAGCGAGTAACCCCTTTTGCGAAGCAAATCGGTAAATTCAATCAGCAAGATACCATTTTTTACAGCTATACCTGCCAAGGAAACAATGCCCACGCCAGTCATTACAATAGAAACTTTCATTCCTGTAATGGCAATGCCCAAAAATACGCCTATAATGCTAAACATTATTTGAGCCAAGATGATTAGCACTCGTGAAGAGGAGTTGAATTGCAAAAGCAGAATGGTAACAATAATTGCCACTGAAATCACGAGAGCCAGTCCAAGGAAGCCTTGTGTTTCTTTCTGTTGCTCTTGCTCCCCACCCATACGGATACTAATGCTTTCAGGTAAGTTGTATTTATCTTTGAAAACAGCAATTTGCTTTTCTACTTCCTGCACTACTGCGGCGGGATTGTAACCTGCCAAAATATTGGAAGAGAGTGTGATGATTTTTTTATTGTTTTTACGCTTGATACCTCCAAAAGTGTTGTCGTATTTCAAATCGGCAACTGCTGAAATAGGAACTTGCCTCAAAACGCCACCTTTTGCCATATCTCGGAAAGTAACTTTATGATTGATAAGGGCGGCGAGGTTATCGCGTTGTTCTTTGTTGTAGCGAAGCATAATCGGGTATTCGTCTTCGCCTTCTTTGAACTTGGATACTTCTTTTCCTAAAATAGCGGTGCTAATTTCGCTACCAATTTGTCCTGTATAAATGCCCTCACGCAAGGCTCTTTCTCTATCAATGACTACACGTAATTGGGGCTTATTTTTTTGAATATCGGATTGTAGTTTTTCAACGCCTGCAATTTGCTGATTTTCCAAAAAATTCTGCAAAGAATCGCCAACCATAATGAGTTCGTCTAAATCTTCGCCTGTAATTTCTACGGCTATGGGCTTTCCTGTGGGCGGTCCGTTGCGTTCTTTTTCTACGGCAATCTTAACGGTATGGGGCAGTTCTATGCTTTCTATTTCTTTGCGAATTTTATCCATATACTCCCAAGTAGATTGCCCATTGCGTTTCGCAAATTCTACAAAAGCAATTTGTATTTTTCCTTTGTGAGGTTGTGGGCTACGGTCGTTTTGGTCTTCGCTTGCCCCAATGGTAACATTCGTAATTACAGAAGTTACCAAAGGATTGGGCTGGTTGTTGGGGAAGAGTACCTTATTTACTCGCTTTTCCAAAACTTTCATTACCGAATCGGTGTAGGTTTGGTCTGTACCAATAGGAAGCGTAGTATAAACATAAATAAAATTCGGTTCGGCTTGTGGGAAAAACTCTACTGCTGGCTTACGCAAACCTACAGCAATGAAACTGAAAATAAACAAGAAAACAGCTCCTACCATAATCCAAGCAGGACGCTTGCCTTGCAATGTCCAAGATACCAGATTTTTGTAAGCATTCTGGACTTTGGGCCAAAGTTTGTTTTGGAAAGCAAAAATAATTTTACTCAACACATATTTACTCAAAAGAAACAAGACAAACATTGTGAAAGTAAAGTTGCCCAAGCCCTTTGAGCCTGCAAG
>CAZZLW010000019.1:0-46666 GCA_964654605.1 uncultured Cytophagales bacterium
GAGATGGGAGCTATACACCTGAAAATCAAAGTTTTATGCTTATTTATCTCACCTCGTTTTCAGGGAGGTAAATAAGGGGGGATTTAAGTTGTTAAAAATAAAAACTTGATAATCAAATTTTTAGTCTTGTAACTCACGTTAAAATAATGAAAAAAACAACCAAACCAATAATGATTTTAGTTTTGGTATCAAATTTTGTAATTTTAATAGGCTTGTCTTCCATATGTAAATAATTTTATGCAATAATAATAATTCGTTCTTAAATCACAAATTTTTGTTTTAGAGAATTTTATCATAGAGGTTGTTTAGGATAGGCTTAAAGCGATGATGTCGCTCATAGCGACATCATCGCTACACATTCCTAAACAACCTCATATAAAAAATGAATGAAAGCTGAAGTCCTCAATGTCTTGAACTCCAAACTTAATTAAAATATCGCATTACTTAGCTTGGTTTTTCTCAAATAAAATAGTGTGGAACAAACCCAAAATTAAGGAAAAAGTCGTTACACAAAGAGCTAGAAAACTTTTAACAGAAAAACTTGATTGTAACCATTCATAAATTGAAAAACCAATGAGTATGCCTATTAAAATGCAATAAAGAAGTATTTTTTTATCTCTTGGAATTTTCATTGTCCTAATAAAGCCCAGAAAACTATACAAGTATTGATATGGAGATAAAGACAACCCAAGCGACAATTTTGTATAATTTTATCGCTTGAGAAATATTATCAAGGTTGCATTTTTCCAACGATTTCGGGCGAAATACCCATAGATGAAAAGCCACCATCGTGGTAGAGGTTCTGCATTGTTACGTAACGTGTAAGGTCGGAAAAGAGCGTAATGCAGTAATCTGCACAGGCTTCGGCGGGGGCATTACCCAAAGGCGACATCATATTGGCATACTCAAAGAAGGCATCAAAACCCGAAACACCTGTTCCTGCGGTAGTTTTGGTAGGAGATTGTGAAATCGTATTGATACGCACTTTTTTGAGCCTTCCATAACGCTCCCCATAACTGCGAGCAATAGACTCCAATAATGCTTTGGCTTGTGCCATATCCGAATAATCGGGGAAAGTACGTTGGGCGGCAATATAGCTTAATGCCACTACCGAAGCATATTCGTTTAGGGCATCTAATTTTTCGGCTACCTGCAACATTTTATGAAAAGAAATCGCCGAAATATCCAAGGTTTTCAAAAACCACTCATAATTCAAATCGCCATAGGCTTT
Organism: uncultured Cytophagales bacterium; assembly: GCA_964654605.1. Lineage (GTDB taxonomy): Bacteria > Bacteroidota > Bacteroidia > Cytophagales > Thermonemataceae > Raineya. Next base: position 1,232 of record CAZZLW010000019.1, read on the forward strand.
GCCCTTGCGTACATTCGGGCTCATTCCGATAGAATGTAACACGAAATCAATTTTTCCACCCAAAACCTCCATTGCCTTTTTGTAAAGGTTTTCAATATCTTCTACCGAAGTGGCATCAGCCCCAATCACTTCGGCTTGGCAATGCTGGGCAAGTTCATTGATTTTACCCATACGCAATGCCACAGGAGCATTGGAAAGCACAAAAGTAGCTCCTTCGGCTTTGGCTTTGAGAGCCACTTGCCAAGCAATAGATTTTTCGTCTAATGCACCTGTAATAATTCCTTTTTTACCTGCTAATAAATTGTATGCCATAACGCTAAAATTTAATGAAACCAAAAAGATTTTGGGCAAATATAGCTAATTTTCCAAGCTAACCTTACACAAAATCAAATTTTTAGCTTTCCCAAAGGTTACTTTTGTGTAAAATGGGTATTAAAAGAAAATTTCGGGCAAGATTTTGAAAATACAAGTGCAATGTCTAAATTTCTGCTTTCAATCAAGGCTCAAATGAACGAGGCTTTGCAACACTCAGAAGCAGATATTATTTCGGCACTTCGGCAAGGCGATAGTAAAGCTCTGGAAATTATCTACAAGCAACACTATCCTGCCATTTTGCACTTTATTATTCAAAACAACGGCACCGACCAAGACGCCAAAGACCTCTATCAAGAGGCTGTTATTATTTTGTACGAAAAACTCCGACAAGAGCATTTTCTGCTTACCTGCCAAATTAAAACTTTTTTGTATTCGGTTTGCAGAAAATTGTGGCTCAAACGCTTACGCGAAAAAGGCAAATATTTTGGCAAATTAGAAGATTTTGAAAGTTTTTTGCCTTTGGAAGAAGACGAACTTGGCATAGAGGAAAATGAGCAAAAACTCGGGGCAATGGCAACCGCTATGGAACAACTCGGCGAACCCTGCCGAACACTCCTCAAAGATTTTTATGTAAGCGGGCTGAGTATGCAAGATATTGCCGAAAAAATGGGTTACACCAATGCCGATAATGCTAAAAACCAAAAATACAAGTGTCTGGTAAGGCTGAAAAAACTCTTTTTTGAACGATATAAAAAGTTTGAGTAATGAGTAATGAGTACAGAGTAATGAGTAGTGAGTAGTGTGTAGTTTGGATTATTTTTGAAATTGTACGACTATGAGTTTGCAACAAAAATACGAATGGATTGAAAGATACCTTGCAGGCAAATTGGAAGGCAACGATTTGAGCGATTTTGAGGCTAAAATGCAAAATGAGCCTGCCTTTGCCCAAGAAGTAGAGGAGCATAAATTTTTAATGGAAACCCTTGCCCAAATGGCTCAACGTGAGCAGTTAAAAGCTCAAATGAACCTATTTCATAAAGATTTGGACAAGCACAAGGCTTGGGTTTTCTACAAACACCCTATTATTCAAAATTTTTGGAAAAAGCATTTTGCTACAATGGCAGTAGCGGCTTCAGTCGCCATTCTGACCGCCGTTGGGGTGCTTTGGAATGTAAAAAATCTCAATCAGTTAGAAGATAAGCAAACTGCTTATTTCCGTTCGCTCAAAAAAGATATTGATGATGTAAAAAAGCGTCAGAATAATTTGGAAGCAAAAACAGAAAAAGAAAATAACACCCAACCCATAGACCATACCGCTACTGCTTTTGTAATTTCTGCTAGTGGCTATTTGCTTACCAACTATCACGCTGTAAAAGATGCCGATGCCATTTTTGCAGAAAGCAAGCAAGATTCTCTCCAACGCTATCGGGTAACACTTTTCTACAAAGATGAAAAAACCGATTTGGCAGTGCTGAAAATAGAAGATAGCACTTTCCGAGGTTTCAGGAATTTGCCCTATGCCTTACGTTTGGAAGCAGATTTGGGTGAGGAAGTTTTTACGCTTGCCTATCCACGCGAAGATATGGTGTATGGTAAAGGGGAAATCTCGGCTCGTACAGGTTTTGAAGGCGATAGTTTGGAGTATCAAATTTCTGTGCCCGTGAACCCAGGCAATAGCGGTGCCCCACTTTTTGATGAAAAAGGCTTTTTGATTGGGGTTATCAATCGTAAGCATACCCTGCAAGAAGGAGCGGCTTTTGCTATCAAAGCAAAACACATCAAAGCTCTCATTGATAGTGCTACCATCGCCCAAAAACCTGAAAAGCAAATTATCCTGCCCCAACGCAACTTGATAGCTCCCCTTAAAAGACCTCAACAAATCAAAGCACTGCAAAACTATGTTTTTGAGCTAAAAGTACATAAAGCCACCGAAGTAACAGCAAGCAAGTAAAAAAAGAGGCAGGAAGTTTGAATAAAAGATAGTTTCCCAAAATTTTACCTTCCAAAAATAAGCGGCGAAGTCTATGAAAAAGATTTTGCCGCTTATTTTTTTAAGCCCTGACACCCCCACAGCAAGAGAAAGTTTTTTGGCTTGTTTGTAAAAAATTGTGTAACTTTACACTTGTAAATTGTATTTTTCAAACTCAAAACCATAGCATTATGAAGAAAAACTACTTACTTTCATTGCTTTTGATAGGTTTTTTGCATTGGGCTAATGCTCAAAACCTGCTTGGTATTGCCAATAGCAATTATGCAGGCACCAACGGACTTTTTCTCAATCCTGCCAGTATTGCCGATAGCAAACACCGCTTTTTCCTAAACTTCTACACTTTGGATTTTTACGTAGCCAACAACTACTTTCAATCGGGGCAAAAAGTACTTACTTTATTACAAGGCTATGATAATTTCAAAGTAAGCAAAATGATTGAAAGAAGCAACGGAAATTTCTTTGGACAAGGCGTAGATTTTCGTTTTCTTAATTTTTTAATCAGGCTCAATGAAAAAAATAGCATTGCCTTTGGCTTACGTCCTCGCTTTCTTATCAATGCCACTGATGTCTCGCAAAATATCTACACGCTGGCACGTTTTGAAGGCGAAAACTTTTCCGATGTATATCGTAACCAACTTTTTAAAGATGCCCGTGGGAATGTGAACATCAATGCTTTGGCAGAATACCGAGCCAGCTTTGCTCGCACTCTTTGGAGCGAAGGTAGCCACTATTTGAAAGCAGGAGCTACACTGAAATATTTACAAGGTTTTGGCGGGCTAACTATTCAAGGAAAAAATGTAGATTTTTTCATTGATGATAACGATTATTACAATATGGAAAAGGGGGAAATTACGATTGGTTATAGCGACCCTCGTTTTGCAGACTTTGATAGCCCCCAAGATGTTTTTCAGGGCAGACTTGCGAATGGTTTTGGAGCAGATATAGGTATTTCTTATGAGTTTCGCCCCGACCCTAATGAAAACAAATACCAAATGGACGGCGAAACTCGTACCGACCACCGTATGATTACCTACAAGTACCGAGTGGGACTTTCTTTGATGGATATTGGTGGCATCACTTACAAACTGCAAGACTCGCGTTTTTACTCTATCAATCGTAATACGCTCACTATCGTAAAACGCTTTGATGTAACCCAACCCGATAGTTTGGCAAAAGATTTGGGGGCAAACCTCACGCAAATTACTGCTCCTTACAAAACTACCCTCCCTACAATGCTTTTTGCTACCTTTGACTACAAACTGGCTAATAAACTCTATGCTAATCTTACTTACGGACAAAGTTTGCGGCGAAAAAGTGCTATTGGTATGCACCAAGCCTCTTTCGTAGGCATTACGCCACGATACGAGAGTCGCCTTTTAGAGTTTGCACTACCCGTGATGTTGAGTGAAAATTTTAGCAATTTTAATGTAGGTCTATCGCTTCGTTTGGCATATTTATTTGTAGGTTCAGACAATATCATTGGCACGCTTTTCAGCGAAAAAGCCAGCGGTGCAAATTTTTATGCAGGTTTGAACTTGCCAATTTTCAACAAAAAGCGTCCCAAAGATAGCGATGGCGACGGTGTGAGCGATAAAAAGGATAAATGTCCAGGGGCTTCAGGTAGCGTGGGCGGCTGTCCGGATAGAGATAATGACGGCATTGCTGATGCCGACGACGCCTGCCCCGATGAAGCAGGGATTGCTGAATTTCAGGGCTGTGCCGATAGAGACGGCGATAAAATCATTGATAAAAACGACCTCTGCCCCGACCAGCCCGGCTTACGTGAATTTCAAGGTTGCCCCGATACCGATGGCGATAAAATCCCTGATAAAGATGATGCCTGCCCTAATGAAGCAGGACTTGCCCAGTTCCAAGGTTGTCCTGATACCGATGGCGATGGCTTACCCGATAAAGATGACTCTTGCCCTCGCGAAGCAGGCTTGCGTGAGTTGCAGGGTTGCCCTGATAAAGACGCAGACGGCGTGGCAGATAAAGACGATGCCTGCCCCGATGTACCCGGCTTAAAAGATAACAAAGGTTGCCCCGCCAATAAAATTGAGGAAGATAAACTTGCCGCTATTGCCCGTGAAATTCAGTTTGAAACAGGAAAGGCTACTATCAAGCGTCAGTCTTTCCCTATGCTTGATGAACTTGCTCAATTGATGATAAAATACAACGAGGCGAAAATTCAGGTAGAAGGACATACCGATAACGTAGGTAACAAACAAGCCAACAAGCAACTTTCGCAACGCAGAGCCAATGCTATCAAGAATTATTTGGTGAAAAAGGGTATCAAACCTGAAAGAATTACCGCTATTGGCTTTGGCGATGAACGCCCCAAAGATGGCTCTACCGATATAAAAGCCGCCAACCGCACCCCCGAGCAAAGAGCCGCTAACCGAAGAGTAGAAATCAAATCTTTGTAGCCCTAAAAAACAAGCAATAACATCACTCCAAGTGGTGTTATTGCTTTTATTTGGGGTAGGCAGATTTGTTTTTTTACAAAATAGGTTTTTTGCAAATCAATTTTTTAGTAATATTGCGGGCAATTTTTCAGATGTTCCACATTTTAAGCTATTACGAAAATGTCAAAAATAAAAGTTGCTATCAATGGCTTTGGACGCATTGGCAGGCTTTCGTTCAGAGCAATGCTCAAAAAAGAAAACTTGGAAGTGGTTGCTATCAATGACCTGACCGATACCAAAACCTTGGCTCACCTGCTCAAATACGACTCGGTACACGGGAAATTTGCAGGTGAAGTAAGCTATGATGCTGAAAATTTAATTATCAACGGACAAAAAATTCGTGTGTATGCCGAAAAAGACCCTAAAAATCTGCCTTGGTCAAATTTAGGCGTAGAAGTAGTTTTGGAATCCACAGGTAGATTTACAGACGAAGCAGGTGCAGGCGGACACATTGCGGCAGGTGCAAAAAAAGTAATTATTTCTGCCCCCGCAACAGGCAATATCCCTACGGTAGTTTTGGGTGTTAATGACCATATCCTGACAGGCAAGGAAACCATTATCTCCAACGCCTCTTGTACTACTAACTGCCTTGCTCCTATGGCAAAAGTTCTTGATGATGTGTTTGGCATTGAGTCGGGCTATATTACTACTATTCACGCCTACACCGCCGACCAAAATCTGCAAGATGCTCCTCACAAAGATTTACGCAGAGCCCGAGCCGCCGCTTATTCTATTGTACCTACTTCCACAGGTGCCGCCAAAGCAGTAGGCTTGGTATTGCCACATCTGAAAGGAAAGCTGGATGGCGTTGCTATGCGTGTGCCTATTCCTGATGGCTCGCTTACCGATTTGGTAGCGGTACTTAAAAAGCCTGCCACGATTGCCGAAATCAATCAGGCTATGAAACAAGCCGCCGAAACAAGCCTGAAAGGCATTCTAGCTTATACCGATGAGCCTATTGTTTCTATTGATATTGTAGGCGATACGCACTCTTGCATTTTTGATGCTCAAATGACTGCCGTAATGGGCAATTTGGTAAAAGTAGTAGGTTGGTACGATAACGAAGCAGGTTACTCGCATCGTATCGCCGATTTGATTGAAAAAGTTGGGAAATAATTTGCTATTTTGCGATAAAACATTTACCTTTGCACCCAATTCAAAGGCTACTGAAAAGTAGCTAACTGGTTCCGTAGCTCAACTGGATAGAGCAACTGCCTTCTAAGCAGTAGGTTACAGGTTCGATTCCTGTCGGAATCACTTCTCTTTCTGGCGAGGTAGCTCAGGTGGTTAGAGCGTCGGATTCATAACCCGAAGGTCAGGGGTTCAATTCCCCTCCTCGCTACGAAAAACCCTTCATACTGCACGTATGAAGGGTTTTTGCTTGTATATTCGTTTGTATTTTTCTTGAAATTATACGTAGCAAGCGATGATGCCGCTCAAAGCGACATCATTGCTTTCATTCTACCTCCCCAATTTTGTTTTTTTGTAAAAACGGAATTTTAAGGGAAAAACCTTTACACAAAACGCATAATCATGCAAGTATAGTCATCATAAGGGGGCAGACCTTGTGAAAATTCCCTCACGTTTTCAATAAGGCGGGTTTGCAGTACATCTATGGGCAAATGAATATTTTGAGCGAAAAAATCTTTCAGACGCTCATAGCCGTACTCCTCTTCTTGCGAATTCTTAGCTTCGCTGATACCATCGGTGTATAAGAAAATAATATCGCCAGTATTATAGGACATTTGCGTAGTAGCAATAAATTTGGTATAGGCTTTGTTACGCATAATGCCTAAGCCCAACCCTTTATCTTGAATATAGTCAGCGATTTGGGTTTGTGCATTGTAGTAAAGCGTAGGACAATGCCCTGCCCTCGCCATTGTAAGTGTTTTCTTTTCGGTATCTACCAAAAGCAAAGTTATGGTAATGAAAGAGGCTTTTTCAAAACATTGCGAAACAGCTTGATTGGCGTATAGCAAGAAATACTCTGGCGACATATCCAATTGTGCCAAACTCTGAAAAATGCCTTTCATCTGTGCCATATTAAAAGCGGCACTGGTGCCTTTGCCCGAAACATCTCCAATCACGATATAAGCTCTATGCGGCGAAACTTTGAAAATATCGTAATAATCTCCCCCCACCGATTTGGCAGATTCCGAAAAACCGAAAATTTCAATGCTTTCGTGAAATTGCAGATTTTTAGGAAGCAGACTTTTCTGCACTTTTTCAGCAATATCTAGCTCCTGTTGTAATTTTTCCTTTTCAATTACTTGCCCTAAAAGTTGATAGTTCTCAATACTAATACTTGCCTGCTTTCCAAAGGTTTCCAGCAAGTCTTGGTGTTCGCTATTGAAACCTTCTTCCTGAACTTTCAAAAGAATTATTTTGCCTAAAACTTCTTTCTTTCTGCTGTAAAGCGTTTTTATCATTACCGAACCATATCCCTGCATAGCCTCTTCCAAAAGCATCAGGTTATCAATTTGCTCATAGTCAGCAATTTTATCTTTGAGGGCATTGCGAATAAGCCGAGCATCACTATCTTCCATTGCCAAAGCAATAAGCTGGTTATTTGCCTTAATTTCCAGAAAGCCCGCATCGGCTTGAGTTACTTGCAAAGCATTTTGTAAGAGTGCTTGGTAAATATCTTGCTCCGAACTTCCCACTTGCAAAGATTGTGTAAGTTGCTGAAAAGCAAGAATTTCCTCTATCTTTTTCTTATACACCGAAGTCGTAGGAATATTGAATAATAGCACTAATATTGCCATAGTAGCGTAAATCAGCACAAAAGCAAGCAAACCTACTGCATAAACCGAAAAGCCTATATCATATAGCATTATGCCTTTGTTGTAATAGTAAAAAATGAGGTAGGCAAAATAAGCCCCAAAAAGGCTAATCAGGAGCAAAATGCCAATATTACGTAATTTAGCAGGGGTACTCAAATACGCAACCCAGTGCATATTTACGCAAAATAGCAATGAAATAGCCACTAAAATTCCCAAAGTAGCCAAGTAGGGCAAACTTTGAAAAGGAAAATCAAAAAAATTAAAAATTAGGCTTGCAAAAAAAATGTAGATAAATGTATTCCAAACCCAAACTACATATTTGGGCGATTGTCGGAAAATGAGTATGCGAAAAATAAAAAAGGTATAAGTCAGGAAATTGACCGCCAGTAACATACTCCACAAGTAAAAGCTATTGAGCAGAGTGCTATTATCTACCCAAAAATTTCTTCTAAGCAGAGTAATTACAATAAACCACAGCAAAGACAAAGCTATACTCACAAAGCCTACATAAAACACTTTGCCAATCAGTTCGGAGCTTTCTTTTTCTCTGAATTTATCAATGCGGTAGCGGTAAAAGAAAAAAATGATAAGTAGCACAACATTTTCCAATACCCCCTTGAAATAAGCATCTATTTCGCCAACCCAAGTTTTGCTACGAATACTTAGGAAAAGGTAAAAAGTGGTATTGAGCGTAATCAGTGCCGCCCAAGTAAAAAGATTTGCCAAAAGAAAAGGATTTAAGCGAAGTTTGAAGGTAGAAAGCATATCGTTTGAAAATCAATAAATCAAGTCTTGTACATTTTAATCTTGTTACTTGTCTAAAACTCTTAAAAGAAGGTTTTAAGGTTTGGAAGCGAAAAGTTTGAAGTTGAATAGTTTGAACTTTGAACGCTTGAACCTTTGAACTTTTTTGAACCTTGAACCTACAAATGCCTTGCTTTTAGAATATTCAGACAAGTTGTTGCGATAAATCATAAAAATAATCAAAAGCAGAAGCCTCTCCTGACTTCTGCCCTTTGTTTTGTAGAATTTCAGACCTGAAACATCATCAAAACCCCACCAAGTTGTATCTCATCTCCGTTTTTGAGTATATGCTTTTGCACGCGGTTGCCATTGAGAATAACTCCATTGGTACTATTGTTATCGGCAATAAACCAATTTCCTCCTTCGTTGGTAAGAATAGCGTGGCTACCCGAAACGGTCTGAATAGGTATCACAATATCGTTACCTTCCTTTCTGCCGATAGTCATTGTGGGTTTATGTAGCATAAAGGTTTGCCTGAAATTTTCACCAACTACATTAAGTTTAGGTGTTCCGCCACCACCGCCAATCATTGTTTTCTTGGGGTCAAATTTTTCAGGTTCTTTGAGCGTAGTAGTAGATTGAGCAAAAAACTGCTGTTGTTGCTGTTGAAGGCGTTGCTGTTCTTGCTGAAAAAGTTGTTGCTGGCGTTCCATTTCTGCTTTGGCGGCACGCTCTTTTTCTTCTTGCTCTTTTTTGGCTTTTTGCTGTTTATCATAGAAAAAGTAGCCTCCAATTCCTAAAATAGCCACAGCAATGCCAATATAAAGCAAGTTATTATTCGGTTTGCTTTCATTTTGAGCCTTTTCACCTTCTTTGGAAGCCGTAGGTTTAGTAATATTGAGGGCTTGTTTTGCTCCTGCAATGCTAATTTCCAAAGCACTCAAATCATCAGGATTGGGTAGCGTAAATGAAATTTGATAAATCTGCACGCCATCAGAGGCAGAAGATTCTGTTTTGAAAAAATCTTGTAAATTTTCTGTAATTTCAGAGGCACTGCTTACCAAAATGCTTTTGGCAGAGGTTTTATCGGCAAGTTTTTTCAGATTATCCAAAGCATACGTAAAGCCCGTTTTATAGACCAAAGAAAATACTTGTACGCCACTTTGGTTTGCCTTATCTATGCAGTCATCAATGCGAATAGGTGAATAGCTTTTATTTACGCCTGCGGTAAGCACTACAATTTGTTTTTGAGGGGTATTAGCGGTTTTGCTCACATAATCAATGGCATCGTAAATGGCTTTGTGTAAATCGGCTTGTTGCTGTGGGTCGGCAACAGGCTTTACTTTTTGTGATATTTCTTCTGCGATAGCTTGCTTGTTAGAGGTAAAATCAGCACTCAAATTATTTAGAATTTTGCTATCAGCATCAGCTTTCCAAAAAGAAGAGGCATTGAAAAAAGTACCTTCGGGGGCATTTTTGATAAAATCGCTTACACCCTTTTTGCAATTATTCACTACAACATTTGCCGTAAAGCCTGAAGTTTCTATCAGGAAGTATACGGATTTTGCTCCTGCCGAAGTTGTTTTTTCAGGGGCTTTCCACTGAAAAGGAATTTCCTTTCCTGCTTGCAAAATCTTTACATCTGCTTGCTTGATAGCCTTTTCAGAGCTGACGCTTATGCTTATATTAGGAAAAGCACCATTATCAATGCTTACATTTTGAGCATTCAGGCGAGCAAATGCTCCCACAACCAGCAAGATAAAAATGAGTTTTTGCATACTTTGCCAAGATTTTTTAGCAAACTTATTGAAAAAAAATTTGGCTTGCAAAAATATTTTTAGCAAGAATGTGAAGCAAGATATTTACCAAAGGCTAATAATTTTTCTTCCTGAAAATGGTGAGCAAGAATTTGCAAACCCACGGGCAAGCCTTTGTTATCTGCACCACAAGGAATAGCAAGTCCAGGAATACCTACTACATTGGCTTGCACCGTGAAAACATCTGCCAAAAACATTTGCAGTGGGTCTGATGCAAAATTTCCTATCGGGAAAGCGGTAGTTGGAGCCGCAGGCATTAGCCAAAAATCAAATTTTTCAAAAATTCTATCCGTAGCCTCTTTGATAACTCTTCGTACTTTTTGAGCTTTGGTGTAGTAGGCATCATAGTAGCTGGCACTAAGTACAAAAGTGCCTAACATAATACGCCTTTGTACATCTTTGCCAAAACCTTCGGAGCGTGTTTTTTTGTAAAGACTATCCAAGTCTTCTACCTTTTCGCTACGATAGCCATACCGCACACCGTCATATCGGCTCAAATTAGAGCTTGCCTCGGCAGTAGTAAGAATGTAATAGGTAGGCAAAATGTATTCTAAAAGCGGAAAATCAATAGCTTCTACGCTATGCCCTTCTTTTTGCAAGAACTCAATTTTTTCTTGCATAGCTTTACGAATTTCGGGTTGTATAGCTTCGCTTTCAAGGCTTTCGCGTAAGTAGGCAACTTTTACTTTTTCATTTAATTTCAGGCTTTGCGTGTATGCAGGTACAGGCGTATGCGAGGCAGTGCTATCGTAGTCATCTACACCTGCGATTACTTCCAAAACCAAAGCTACATCATCTATGCTTTTGCCAAAAATACCGATACAATCAAAAGAAGAGGCATAGGCTATCAACCCATAGCGAGAAATACGTCCATAGGTAGGTTTTAAGCCATATACGCCACAAAAAGCGGCGGGCTGTCTTACCGAACCGCCTGTATCGGAGCCAAGAGAAACTTGACACATATTGGCTTGCACAGCTACCGCCGAAGCCCCCGATGAGCCTCCGGGTACGTGATTGGGATTTGCGGCGTTGCGAGTAATGCCAAAAGCAGAGTTTTCGTTGGTAGAACCCATTGCAAATTCATCACAATTCTGCCTGCCGATAATAATGGCATCTTCGGCTAAGAGTCTTTCTACTACCGTTGCCGAAAATTGAGCAATAAAACCATTTAAGATTTTGGAAGCGGCTTGTAAGGGGTGGTCGGCATAGCTGATAACATCTTTCAAACCTACTACCAAACCTGCCAGCTTACCCGCAGTTCCTGCTTTTATTTTTTCATCAACTATTTTAGCTCTTTCTTGGGCTTCTTGGGCATAAACGCTCAAAAAAACATTCAAATTGGCATTATGAGCATTTATTTGCTCTAAATGGGCATTTACAAGCTCCAAGCAAGAAAGGTTTCCTGCTTGCAATTCTTTACGAATTTCTGAATATGTGCTAAAATTTTTCAAGGCTACTGGAAAATTTATTGTTTGAAGTAATCCAAAATTAGTAAATTTTGCGGTTCAAGAGTTAAAGGTTTGATTTTCAATTATTTAGGCTTTTCCTTAAAATTTCAACACCAACCTCTAACACTTAAATTTATGTGTGGGCTTGCAAAAATAGTGATAGCAAGCATAGTTTGCAAATGTTGAGATTTTTTTTGAGAAAAACAAAAGGCATAATTCTTGTTTTTGTAAATTTGAAAGATTTTTGAGGAAAACAAATGAAAAAAAGTTTTTGGATAATTGGGTGGCTTTTGATTTTAGTAAGTTGCAAAAACGTGTATTACACGCTTTCTGGCTCGGCGGCAAGCGGAACGATACAGGTAGTAAATTTCAATAATTTGAGCGGTGGAGGTCCGCCTTATTTGGCTCAAAAACTCACCGAAGACCTTAAAACTTACTATTTGCAGAACTCACGCCTGCGTATTAGCAACTCGGAAGCCGACTACATTGTAGAAGGAGATATTACAGAGTATCAAGTAGTACCTTTGGCTCCGGGGGCAAATCAGCAGGCGGCACAAACCCGTATCAATATTAGTGTAAAAATTCGTTTTACCGACAACAAAAACCCTGACAACAATTTTGAACAAAACTTCACCAACTACGCCGATTTTCCACAAAGTACCACGCTTGCCCAAGTAGAAGCTCAGAAAATTCAGGAAATTTTTGATAAAATAATTTTTGATATTTTTCAAAAAACTGTTGCAAATTGGTGAAAAACTTGTAAATTTGTAAGTTAAAGATTTTTGATTTTTCAATTTCTGCTCAATTATGGATAAACAAATACTTTTAGGTTTATTGCACCAACCTGAATTTTTGAAAGATAATCTGTTGGAAGAATTGAACGAGATAATCCAAAAACACCCCTATTTTGCTATTCCTCATATTTTGCTTGCCAAAAATTTGCACGACCAAGCCAGCAGTCTTGCTCCGCAAAAAATACGGCGTGCCGCTTTGTATGCTTACAATCGCTCTATCTTAAAAAAATTCATTATGGAAAAGCCTACTCGTATCAATGCAGAGGAGGAAAGCTTTATTTCTCCTGAAAGTATTTATCGCAATCCTTTTGGTGAAATACAAGAGGAGTTAGATGCTTTTGATAAGAAAATGGAAACCATTACCCCCGAAGAATTGGACAAAGAACTGGCAAGCATTACAGAATCGTACATTCCGCAAGAGTACAATCTGGAAAAAGAAACCCAAGAAAGCACAAATACTGAACTACACCTAACCGAAAATCAGAAAGAGCAAAACTCGCTGATTGACGAATTTTTGAAATCTGACCTTTTTACCTCCACTCCTCCTGTTACTAATCTGGAAGAAAGCCCTGCTGAAACAGATAACGAAGAGTATGCCATTGAACTTTTTGAAAAAGGGGACATTCAGGGAGCGATAGCCGTTTATGAGCGTTTGAAATTGCAAAATCCTGATAAAGAAAGCTACTATCAAAGCCAAATCAATATTTTTTCAATGTCGCTTGATGATATGGTGGCTGATGAAACTTTATCTACTACCCCCGAAACTACCCATATAGATTTGCAGATTGATACCGATAGCCTCTTACAAGAAATTCTAAATACCCCCAAAGTAGAGCAATCTGCTACTTCTACCTCAGAAAAATTTACCGAAGAACTGCAAGTTTCAGAAGCAGAAAATTCTGCAAACAGTTCCGAAACATCTTTGCAAACTACCGAAAATTCTTTTGCCGAAACGCTTTCTGATGATGAAGTAAGCGAAGCAAAAGCCCTTGCCTATTTCAATGAAGGCAATACTGCCAAAGCTGTTGAAATTTATCGTAAATTAATGTTGCAAATTCCCGAAAAAAAGGCTTACTTTGCGTCCCAAATTGAAATTTTAGAAAGTTAAAATTTTGTACTATGTTAGGATTTATCATTGGCTTGATGATGCTGATTTCAGTGTTACTGATTATTGTAATTTTACCACAACAAAGTGCTAAAAGTGGCGGCGGCATAGGTGCGGCGGCAGGAGCCAGCCAAATGTTGGGTGTTCAGAAAACTACTGATTTAATGGAAAAACTTACTTGGGGTTTGATGATAGCCATTTTTGTTCTTGCCCTCATCACGAGCTTCTTCAAGTAATCTTGGCTTTTAAGCTACTGAGAGGACTTCACTTGGATTGAAGTCCTCTGTTTTTTTGAGCATAGCTCAAAGAAAATTTTGATAGGCTACTATCGTACAAGCCACTATGCCCGCAGTTTCGGTGCGAAGTATGTTTTTGCCCAAAGAAATATCTTCAAAGCCTTTTTCCTTAGCCATATTTATTTCTTTTTCACTAAAATCTCCTTCCGCTCCAATGAGCAATAAATATTTCCCTCTGCTTTGCAAAATTTGAGTAAGCAAAGCAGTGCTTCCTACATAGGCAATCCATTTTTGAGAATATTCATCAAAGTTTTTTTCCAAAAATTGCGAAAATTTCTGTATAGGATTAAGTTGTGGTAAGTAGGCTTGTTTAGATTGCTTAATTGCCTGTAAAGCTACTTTTTGCAAGCGTTCCAAACGAATTTCTTTTCTTTCGGAGCGTTCGCATTGCAGAAAGCTAATTTCATCAATGCCTATTTCGGTAGCTTTTTCTACAAACCACTCCATTCGCTCTATATTTTTGGTAGGAGCAATGGCTATATGCAAATAGTAGGGTTTGGCTTCTTGCTTCTGAATTTCAAAGACTTCAAGAAGGCAATTTTTGGGCTTATGGGTAAGGATTTTAGCTTGGGCAAAATGTCCTCTGCCATCAGTGATAGCAATTGTTTCGCCAATATTTTTTCTAAGAACCTGCAAACAATGAATAGCCTCCTCTTCGGGTAAAATGGTTTGAGGAGCTTGTAAATCAGGACAATAGAATAACTGCATTTCTGAAAAGAAAAGTAGAAACTCACTATTACCTTCCGCTATTTAGGAAAGTAGTAGTGCATTTATTTCGTTTTGGTGAAATAAGTTTTTGAAAAATCCCAATATTGCATAGCATTGATAGGACAATCTTTCAGATTAGGTTTGCGTAATCTGTAAATTTCGTCATACCAAAGTACAAGTATGGGGGCTTCGTTCATCAAGATTTGCTCGGCTTTGCGGAAATACTCATAAGCCTCTTCCATACTGCTGGCTTGTAAGCCTTTTTCGTAATACTCATCATATTTTACATTTCGGAAACGAGGCATATTGGGATAAGACTTCTCCTCGAAAGAATTGGGAACTTTTTTACCCCAAAAGAGCCACAAGAAATTTTCAGGACTTGGGTAGTCGGCATAGTATGCCATACGCATAAATTCAAACTCCCCTTTCAAGCCTCTTTCTACGAGTTGGGCAAGGGTTTGCTGTTGGATAGTAACTTCTACCCCCAAGTTATCTTTGAGTTGGCGTGCCACCGCTTGAGCAACGTTGATGTGTCTATCACCTTCGGGAGAGATATGCAAGGTAATAGCAGGCAACTTACTGCCATCGGAATAACCCGCCTTTTTCAAGTAATAAAGAGCAGAATCTACATTAAACTCGTATCCACGTATTTTTTCAATATCATAATTTTTCAGAGCAGGTGGCACAACACCTTTTTCGCCGGGGGCTTCGCCTTCGCCATTAAGCACTGCTTCAAGAATTTCTTGTCGGTTAATAGCAAAAGAAAAGGCTTTACGCAAATTTACATCTTTGAAAAGTCCTTTTTGTGTCATAAATACCATATACTGCGTAGTCATTTCAGGCACACGCTCCAACTCAAATCTTCTATTAACAGTATCTTTATTTTTGGATAAAATCTCTATGATTTCTTCTGTGGGCAAGCGAGAAACCATATCCAAGCCGCCTTTTTCAAACTCTAAAAGTTCTGTTTTCTTTTCTTTGATGAAAGAAATACGCACTCCGTCTAAGAAAGGAAGTTGGTTGCCGTGTTCATCTTTGCCGTAATAGTTAGGATTTTTTTTCAGAATAATCAGCGAACCTTCATCAACTTTGGAAACCATAAAAGCCCCCGTACCTACCGCCTTGATACGCATTTCATCTTTGTACTTTTCAACTGCTTCTTTGGGATAAATAAAAGCAAAAGGACGAGCCAAATTGGTAGTAAAAAGCGTGTAAGGGCGAGTAAGTGCCAAACGTATCGTATATTTATCAACTACCTGAATACCCTCTATTTCTTTGGCAGGTTTATTACCCCCCGCCGAGGCTTGATAATACTCATCTGCTCCTTTGAGCAAACCTTCAAAAATGGTAAAACCCTGATTTTTTTTATCCTGCGTACATACGCGTGTGAAGCAATATTTTACATCTTCGGCAGTTAGCTCTCTGCCTTTGCCATCAGGAAAGCAATCGGCATCGTGGAATTTTACTCCCTGACGAATTTTTATGGTATAAATGGTTTTGGTTTCATCAATATCAACACTTTCGGCAAGAGCAGGTTCGGGGGTTAGGTCGTTGGGGTTAAATTTGAACAAACCTTCATAAACGAGTGTAGCAACTCTGTAAGAATAAACATCAACAATTTCCAAAGGATATAAACTTCTGATATACTCCGTCTGATTAACCTTCAAGATACCTCCATACATTTTGCCTCCTTGGGCTTCTTTAAGGCTGGCAGATTCGGTATCGGAGTTCGTTTTACAAGACCACAACAAAGCACAGAAAACCCCAATTAAAATACGAGTGATAAGACCTCTTGCTTGCATATTCAAAAAGGTTGCATTTTGAAGGCTAAATTACAAATTTTTTCAAAAAAACTAATTTTTTGCTCAAAAAGTTTTCTGCAAACTTACTCATAAAGCAAGTATTTTTTACGCATTTGAAGGTAATTTTGCAAATCTTTTTGCCAAGTAGCCGCTATTTCCGCTTCGCTCATACCTTTGCGTATTTGCTCTTTGAGCAAACTATTGCCTGCTAATTTATCAAAAAAAGTATTAAAAAACTTATCTTTTTCCGGAAATTTTTGGTAAAAATCAATGAGTGGTTGAAGCGTAAAACGTGGTGCTTGTGGATAAATTTTTCTATAATCTGCACCATAACAAAGCTGATTTTCGTACAAAGGGTTTTTAGCCATACCCGGCTTACTTACAGGCGTAAAAGTAAAATCCCCCATTCTTTTATCAGGATAACCTACCACCTGAAAAGGGAAATCTGTACCTCTACCAACACTCAAAGGCGTACCTTCAAAAAAACATAAAGAAGGATACAACCTTACTGCAAAATGATTGGGCAAATTAGGCGAAGGTTTCACAGGCAATTCGTAAAGGGTTTGGTGCGTATAATTTTCCAAAGGAATAACTTTCAGTTTGCACTGCTTGCCTCCTGCAAGCCATTTTTCGCCGTTAATCATCTGAGCCAGCTCCCCTACCGTAAGTCCGTGTACTACGGGAATAGGGTGCATACCGATAAAACTTTCAAAGCCTTTTTGCAACACGGGACCAGCTACATAATCACCGTTCGGATTGGGGCGGTCCAGAACAATAAACTCTTTGTTATTTTCGGCACAGGCTTCCATTACGTAGTGCATTGTGGAAATATAGGTAAAAAACCTCACCCCCACATCTTGAATATCAAAAATAACCGCCTCCACATCTTTGAGCTGTTCAGGCGTGGGCTTTTTATTCTTGCCGTACAAGGAAACTATGGGCAAACCCGTTTGCTTATCTTTTTCGTTTTGCACGGTTTCGCCTGCATCAGCATCGCCACGGAAGCCGTGTTCGGGGGCAAATACTTTTTGAATGGCTACGTTTTTGCTCAAAAGTACATCTACCAAATGTTTGCCTTGCACCAATGCCGAATGATTGACCACCAAAGCCACCTTTTTATCCTGAATTTCGGGCAAGTACAATTCCAACTGCTCTGCTCCTACACGCATTTTGGCTTTGAGTGGGGCAGTTTCATTTTTGCGAGGCTCTATGGGAGGAGAGATACTCTCCTGCTTTTCAGCGGGTTTCTTATTTTCAGGAATTTGCGAAGTGCTAATTTTTTTCTGACAAGCCGAAAAGAAAAGTAAGCATAAAACGATGTACTTTTGCATATTTTATTCTTTGGTCAAAAGTTGTAAAACATCTTGAATGAAATTTTGGTCAGTAAAATAACTTTCTATTTCATTGATAGATTGCAAAATGTCATAAAGCCAAGTTCTGATTTCATTGTCTATACAATAAAACTTTGAATTTATCAATAGAAGCTCGTAAATAAGGATTTTTCAAGGCTTGTATTTCCAGCAAATCAACTTTCCTATGAAGCAAGTTTTCTAATGAAAATTTCAGACTAAAATAGTTATCAGCATAGGAAGCAAGGTCAATATCACCAAATTTTACCAAAAAGTCTATATCGCTTTGAAGGTTAAAATGAGGTGTTAGAATTGAACCAAAGACGTACAAGTCCCAAACATTGTGCTTTTGGCAGAGAGAAGCAATAGCTTTTTTATGACTTTCTAATAGAGCTTCCTTCATTAAGTTTTTTGAGCAAATCTACAAACAAAAAAGAAACACCCCAAGCCGAGATGTTTCTTTTTTAGCAAATTACTTGGAAAAATTATTTAGGCAAAGTGAATTTTACAGGAAGTGTTCTACGAACTTTCACGGTCTTTCCTTTGGCATCGGTAGCAGGCGACCAAGGGGTAGTCATTTGTTTGAGAGCCTCCAAAGCCGCATCACCACAACCATCGCCAATATCTTTCACTACTTTGGCGTCTGTAATTCTGCCGTCTTTATCAATTACGAAAGAAATGGTAACTGTTCCTTCTGTACCTTTGCGAGTAGCTTGCGAGGGGTATTTGATTTTTTCTTGCAAAGCCTTTCTGAACGCATTGATACCGCCGGGGAAGTCAGCATTTTTAACAACTTCAAATTCATTATAGACCTTGTTGGCGTCTTCTTCACCTGTACCTGCTTCTTTAAGGTCTTTACCCGGTTCTTCTACAACTTTTACCTCTTCTACTACGTTTGAAGCGGCTTCCCCTTGTTTGGTTTCAGCGGCAACAGCCGATTCTTTCTGCTCCACTTCCACATTTTCTACAAGCGGCTTTTGTTCTTTTACTTCCTCCTTGATTTCAATAACGGTGAATTTTACTTGGTCAATTTCAGGTGGAGGAGGTACTTCAATCACCACTTCTGCTTTTTTCTGTTCTTCGGGCTCTTGAGGTTGTTCCAATTCCAAAGGAATTTCCTGTGTTACCTCTTCTTCCACTTGCTGTTGTACCGCCACTTCCTCTTTGGGTTCCAAAAGTCGCTTGATAGTAGGATAGCCAAATACAAAAACACTACCAATCATTACAAAAATAAGCACTCTCGTAACAATCCCCGAATATTTGCTTCGGAGTACATAAGCCCCGTACTCTTGGTTTCTACCTTCAAAACCTTCGTGGGGCAAATAGCAAAAACTTTGAATATCCATAATTTTAAGAATTTGGGTTATAGTGTTAGCTATCGTTTTGCCTGCTTTTTATACTCCTCAATGAGTTTGAGGTCGTTAGGCTCAATATCCTGAATTCCATAACGAGAAACTCCCACAATCGCCATTTCGTCAAGCACATCTACCATATTTTTGAACCGAGCATCATCTTTGAACTTAATTACCACAATCATCTGAGGGCAATCGCCTTTGGCTTTGATTTCTTTTTTCTTTTGGGTAAGAAAATCTCTAATTTTTTCGGAGCTATACTCTATTTCTTGAAGTTGAGGGGTTTGCCCCTTGATTACCTGATACCAGTAGAGTTTGTTATCCTTATCGCCCAGAATAATAATTGAGCAATCGCCCTTGGCTTGGTCACGTTTGTTAGGGTCTTTTTCGGTTTTATCAGGCATAATCACCTGCATAATTTTCGGCGTATTGAAGGTGGTGGTAAGCATAAAGAAAGTAATGAGCAAAAAAGCCAAATCCACCATTGGAGTCATATCCACCTTGGTTGAAACTTTTTTGGGACCTTTCTTCTTGCCGTCCTTACCACCACCTTGCGAGGTATCTATATCTGCCATAGTTTCACAAAGTTTAGGTTAGTTTTTCTTTTGTGTTTGTTGGTTGGCGGCACCTGCGGGTGCTTCGCGTAGGTTTGTTACCAAATGAACCTTATTTACTTTTCTTTCTTGCAAAACTTCCAAAACTCTCTTGATTACCCTGAATTGTGAGCGTTGGTCTCCGAAAATAACGATTTTGAGCATTTGTTTTTGCTCCTCCTCCCAAATTTTCTTTTCGGCTTCACTTAAACCTTCGGTAGAGGGTTTGGTAACAATCGCTTTGGTTTTTTCATCAAAACCTTGCCTACGATTGAAGGTTTCATTCTCATATACCTTGTTGGTGTAAAGAATCCAATGACCCAGTTGATTGTTTATTGTATCCATTGGGATACCTATTCTTACACCTAATTTTTTGTAAGCATCATTAGAAAGAGCTTTGTTTTTCAAGACTTTGGGCAAATCTTGAATAGGCACACCAACATTTTGCCTACCTGCAAACTCTTTGTAATCTTCATCGGTAAGTTGGTCAGCGATTTTGTAATGACGAGCTACCGCTCTCAAAATCTCCTCACGTTTATTAGCTTCTTTGATTTCAAAAAATACTCTTCCTACGGTATCAACAATAATTTTAGCAACTTTGGGCGTTTCTTCTTTATTAGAGGACGACGAAGGGGCATCTACTTCCAGCGGCGTTTCAGGTTTGAATTGTGCCGTAAGAATAAAGAATGTAAGAAGCAAGAATGCCATATCGCACATTGCCGTCATATCCAAAGAAGGATTCTTGCGGGGCGGTTTAATTTTTCCCATAGATTAGGTTAGTTTTTGGATATAACAAAATACAATTTTGTATTCGGTAAAATACAGCAAATTTTATGCCGATTAGCCTTTTACTTGGGCATTAAAATTCTGCAAAATGCTATAACTTACTTCTTCAATGTTGTAAGTGAGTTCATCAATTTTGCTTGTGAAGTAGTTGTAAGCAATAATGGCAAGAGCAGAAGCACCGATACCCGTAGCAGTATTGATAAGAGCTTCTGAAATACCTACTGCAAGTTGAGCCGCCGCTGCTGCACCACCACCACTCATTGATGAGAAAGCCTTAATCATACCAAGTACTGTACCCAACAGACCAATCAGTGTAGAAACCGAAGCAAGTGTAGCGATAATGGTTAGGTTCTTTTCAAGCATAGGAAGTTCAAGAGCAGTAGCATCTTCTTGTTCTTTGGTAATAGCGGCAATTTTTTGCTCTTTATCTTTGGTATTATCGTGAAGCATTTCTTTATATTTTTCCAAAACAGATTTGATTACATTACCAATAGAACCTTTTTGTCTGTCGCAAGCCGCCATAGCTCCTTCAATATCATTTTCAGCGAGCAAGCCTTTTACTTTATACACAAAATTGGTAATAGAACCTGTACCCGAAGCGGAAAAAATAGTAATCAGACGCTCAATAGAAAAGGTAATAACTACAAGCAAACAAGTGATAAGGAAAGGCACAACTTCTCCACCTAAGTAGATAGTACCCCAAATATTTTTTGGGTGAGGGTGTCCGTCTTTCATTTCAAAGTTATTGGGGTCTCCTAAAAATACACGGAAGAATACTTGTGCAATAATAAAAAGCACCACAATCGCAAGACCTGCAAAGATGTTTTGGAATGTACTGGGTTTCTTTTTGATAGTACTCATAAAACAATTTGGTTTAGGTTTTAGTAAAAATTCAGTGCAAAACTAATATTTTTTTGATAGTTGCAAAATGGAATTTTCGCAAATATGAAAAAATAAATAACTCGCTACACAAAAAAAAGCAAAAAAAATTTTTTCTTTGGTTATCTTTCCCAAAGTCAAGCAAAAATTTGCTTTTAGTATCAAGTGTTTATTAAGCGAGTATCATTTTTCTGTGAAAATTTGCTTGGCGTGCTGGTAGCCTACCTCAAAAATTTCATCGGCTTTTGCAAAATCACGAAAACGAAAGTGCTTCATTGCAGGGGGTTCAAACCAAATATCTGCTACGTTTTGGGCTTGCAGTGCAAATTTGGAAACCGCCGCAATAAACATTTGCTCAAAGGCTTGCACCAAATTTTTGCTTTGAGCTTTCAGAGGCACGTTGCAGTGCGAAGCTATGAGCATATCGCATTTGTTGCGTATGATTTGAGCAGGTACATTATCCAAAATACCGCCATCAATGAGTTCATAGCCCTTCCAGAGCAAAGGGCGAGCCAAAGGAGGAATGGTAATGCTTCCAATGAGTGGTTCAAGCAGTTCGTTTTCTGAAAAATAAATGGTTTGCACACCAATAAGGTCGGTACAGGCAATCCAAAAAGGCTTTTGCAATGCTTCAAAACTATTTTCGGGAAAGTATTTGTCCAATACCCTACGCACCTTTTGGTAGTTTAGCAAGCCTTTGCGTACATTCAGATGCAAAAGCGAGGTAAGCGTAAATTTTTTGAGAATTTCTAAAATCTGCTCCGCAGGATAGCCCTTTGCCCAAAAAGCCCCAATCAATGCTCCCATACTCGTTCCCGAAAGAACATCTATCTGCATTTGCTTTTCTTCCAAAAATTTCAGTAAGCCCAAATGAGCAAAGCCTCTGGCTCCGCCTCCCGAAAGTGTAAGTCCTATTTTCTTTTCCATAAAAATTCAAACAAAGCTCTGAACAAAAAGTTATGCAAGTAAAATTTTTGAAGTCAATTTTCATACTTCAACGCAATGAAAAATATTTTAGTTTGGCTTCGTAATGATTTACGCCTGCACGATAACCGCCCTCTACACGAGGCTATGCAAAAAGCCGAAAAAGTGTGGGTAGCCTATTGCATTGATACCCGTCTGTTTGCCAAAAACCAATTGGATATACCCAAAACAGGGGTTTTTAGGACTAAATTTTTACTTGAAAGCCTTTTAGATTTGCGTATTCAGCTCCGAAAGCAAGGAAGCGATTTGATAGTCCGTTGGGGTAAGCCTGAAACAGAAATAGCCAAAATTGCAGAAACTTTGCAAACAGATGCTGTTTTTACCTCCAAAGAAGTTACTCAAGAAGAGCTTGATGTAGAAGCGGCTTTGGAAAAAAATCTGATAAGTAAAGGCATCGGAATAGAGTATTTTTGGCAAGCTACTTTATACCATATCAACGATTTGCCCTTTCCTGTTTGCAAAGTGCCAGATATTTTTACGGAGTTCAGAAAATCCGTAGAAAAATATGCAGAAATTCGTAAGCCTTTGCCTGCCAATGCCCCAAACATAGCTCCTCTGCCTGAAAATTTTTTTGCAGGCGATTTGCCAACGCTAAAAGATTTGGGCTTGCAGGAAAACGAAAGTTCGCACAAAGGCACTTTTGTTTTCAAAGGTGGTGAAAGTGAAGCCCTCAAAAGACTAAACTACTACCTATGGGAAAGTAATTTGGTGGCGTCTTACAAAGAAACCCGCAACGGACTTTTAGGAAAAGATTATTCTTCGAAGTTTTCGCCTTATTTGGCTTTGGGTTGCATTTCGCCAAGGCAGATTTGGCAAGAAATCAAAAAATATGAAAAAGAACGCATCGCCAACGACTCTACTTATTGGCTAATTTTTGAGCTAATTTGGCGAGATTTTTTCCGTTTTACTGCCAAAAAATATGGAAATCGTCTGTTTTATCCTTCGGGCTTCAAAGGCGAAAAGTTGCCTCTTTTGAAAAATAGTGATATTTTCTGGAAATGGGCAAAAGGCGAAACAGGCGTGCCTTTCATAGATGCCAATATGCGAGAGCTAAACACCACAGGCTTTATGAGCAACCGAGGCAGGCAGAATGTAGCCAGCTTTTTGGTAAAAGATTTGAAAATTAGCTGGATTTGGGGGGCAAGTTATTTTGAGAGCCTTTTGGTGGATTATGATGTATGTAGCAACTGGGGAAATTGGCAATACGTAGCAGGTGTAGGCAACGACCCTCGTGAAAATCGCTATTTCAACATTATTTCACAAGCCGAACGCTACGATAGCCAAGCGAAATTTATCAAATATTGGCTTCCTGAACTCAAAAACGTACCCGCTCCCAAAATCAACCATTTATTTGAACTTTCTACCAAAGAACTATCTGAATATGGGGTAAAAATTGGCTCAAACTATCCACAAGCCATTGTAAAGCTAAAACACTCGCAAGCGAGTTAGTTACTCTTTCCCTGCTACCACAATTACAAACTCACCTTTCACACCTTTTTGTGAAAAGTATTCGTAGGCAGTCTGGATAGTGCCATTAAAAGTCTCTTCATACATTTTGGTTAGCTCGCGAGAAATGGAACAGGCTCTTTCTGCACCGCAGAAATTTTGAAGTTCCAGCAAAGTTTTCAGCAGACGATAGGGTGATTCGTACAGAATAAAAGTGCGTTTTTCTTCCGAAAGTTCTTGCAGACGAGTTTGTCTGCCTTTTTTGTGAGGTAAAAACCCTTCAAAAACAAATCTATCCGTAGGCAAGCCCGATTTCACGAGAGCAGGCACGAAAGCGGTAGCTCCGGGCAAGCACTCTACGGCAATATTATTTTTCAGACAAGTTCGCACCAACAAAAAACCTGGGTCCGAAATGGCAGGTGTGCCTGCATCAGAAACCAAAGCTATTTTCTCACCTTCTTTCAAGCGTTTAATGATTTTTTCCTGAATTTGGTGTTCGTTGAAATTGTGATAGCTCATCAGAGGCTTGGAAATTTGGTAATGTTTGAGTAAAATACCTGCTACGCGTGTATCTTCTGCCAAAATGCTATCTACCTCTTGAAGCACTCGCAAGGCTCGTAGTGTAATATCTTCCAAATTCCCAATAGGGGTAGGTACGAGATAAAGTTGTGGCATAATTTTTTGGAAAATTTTGCCAAATTTAGGGTATTTGCCGAACAAAACACATAGACAATTTTGTTTTTAAGAAAAATTAACACGTAATTTGCAAGATTTTTTTGCGAAAGTCAAAAACAAAACTGAATGAAAATTACTATTGATAAAAATTCGGGCTATTGTTTTGGCGTAGAATACGCTATCTCAATGGCGGAAGAAGAATTGAACGAAAGTAGTTCCTTGTATTGTTTAGGCGATATTGTACATAACGATAAAGAAGTGGCTCGCCTTTCGGCGAAAGGACTCAAAATCATCAACAGAGAAGACCTAAAGCGGCTTTCTAATTGCAAAGTGCTTATCCGAGCCCACGGCGAACCTCCTGAAACTTATCAGATTGCCTTACAGAATAACATAGAACTCATTGATGCCTCTTGCCCTGTGGTTTTGAAATTACAAAATCGTATCAAAACGGCTTATGATAATGCTAAAACACAAAATGGGCAAATTGTAATTTATGGCAAAAAAGGACACGCCGAAGTCGTTGGTCTTTCGGGGCAAACCAACGAGGAAGCTGTTATTGTAACTGATGAAAAAGATTTGGAAAGTTTAGATTACAGCAAGCCTATCACTTTTTTTAGCCAAACTACCAAAAGCACCGATGGTTTTTACAAAATGAAAGACCTTATCGCCAAAAATATTCAAGAAAAAGGTTTTTCGGATAATTTGGCTCTTTTTGATGCCAATGATAGCATCTGCCGACAAGTTGCCAATCGTGAGCCACAACTTGCCAAGTTTGCCAGCGAAAATGATGTGATTGTCTTTGTCAGTGGCAAAAAAAGCTCTAACGGAAAATCTTTGTTTGCCGTATGCCAAAAAGCCAACCCAAGGAGCTATTTTGTAGAAGATGAAAGCGAATTGCAGTCCGAATGGTTTGAAAATGCCCAAAATGTAGGCATTTGTGGGGCAACTTCTACACCTATGTGGCTAATGGAAAAAGTAAAAAGCGAAATAGAAAATCAGTTTTGCTTACAGCTACAAAATGAGTAGCTACAAAAACTTAAACTCTATTCGGCGGTTTTTCTGACGATTTTCTTCTGTATCGTTCGGAGCGGCAGGTTGCGAATCACCATAGCCTCTGAAAGTCAGGCGGTTGGGTTCTACACCTTTCTGCAAAAGATACTCATACACCGATTTAGCCCTTTTGAGCGATAGCTCTTGGTTGCTTTTCTTATCACCTACGTTATCGGTATGCCCCGAAATTTCACCTCTCACTTGTGGATTTTCTTGCATAAAAAGCACCAATTCATCAAGCTCAGCTTTTGATTTTTCTCGTAATTCCCATTTGCCCGTATCAAAAAAGATGTTGTTGAGTACGAAAGTTCGTCCTTTTTCAATAGGAGAAAGCAGAATATTTAGTTCCAAAG
Source organism: uncultured Cytophagales bacterium (assembly GCA_964654605.1). GTDB lineage: Bacteria > Bacteroidota > Bacteroidia > Cytophagales > Thermonemataceae > Raineya. Next base: position 26,966 of record CAZZLW010000019.1, read on the forward strand.
GTTTGAAATCATCAATGCTTTTGCCAGAGAAATCAAAACGCAGGCTTTTGAAAATATAGCCACTCTTACGCACTTCCAAAGCGTATTCGGTTCTTTCATTGACAACCAGCAAATAAGAGCCATCTACTTTATCGGAACTCGTAAAACTTTCTTTTTGCCCATTGGCAAGGTTAATCAAATCTATGTGAGCATCAAGGGGTTGTTTGCTTTTTTCGTCCAAAACTTTACCTTTTACGTATTGTGTACGTGTGCTTACAGCAACAGGAGCAGGTATTTCAAATTCCATAATAATCCCGCTTTCTTCTACGCCATTAGGGCTAAATTTTCTATCGGCATAAAAGCCTTTTTTGCCGTCAGCGGTTACAAAAAGTGAAACTTGGTCAAGATAGTTATTGATAGGATAGCCTAAATTTTTAGGTTCGCTCCACGAGCCATCATTCTGTTTTTCGCTAAAAAACAAATCTAATCCACCCATTCCTATATGCCCATCGGAAGCGAAAAAAAGTGTTTTGCCGTTGGGGTGAATAAAAGGCGAAAACTCATCGCGGAGCGTATTGATAGGGGCGGGCAAAGGTACTGCCTGCGACCATTCGCCTTGAGCATTGCGATAAGTAACGTAAATATCATTACGACTGCGTTTATTTCTATCAGAAACAAAGTATAAAGTTTTGCCATCGGCGGAAAGCGAGGGTTGCGAGTCCCACTCTGTGGAATTGACTTTTGAGCCTAAATTGACAGGTTCAGTCCATTCATCGCCAATTTTTTCGCTAATGTACAAATCACAAGAGCCAACGCTTCGTCTGCCTTGGCAAGAAGCAAATACCAAAGTTTTGCCATCGGCAGAAATGGCACAAGTACCTTCGTTGGCTTGCGTATTGATGCGTGGCGAAATGGATTGCGGTTCGCCCCATTCTCCATTCTCTTTGTAGCTTACAAAAATATCTTCGCCTGTTCGCTTTCTGATTTCATTTTTAGGAACAGCCGTAAAAATAAGCATTTCTTGGTCAGCGGTAAGGCTTGGAAACTCTTGGATATAATCTTTGCGATTGATAATAGCAGGCAAAGCCTTAGGTTTGAACTCCAAAGGCTTTTGCATCTGCTCTCGGGCAAATGCTACGATTTTTAGATGAAATTCGGCTTCCTGTTTTAATCTTTCGGTAAGATTGCTAAATTGTAAAAGTTGTTCTGCAAATTTTTGTGTTTTATCGTAATTGCCTTTGGCAAGATAGTGCCTCATCAAAACCCAAGTTGCTTCCATATTTTTAGGATTTTGCGGGGCAGATTTCACGGCTTGCTCGTAATGATAAATGTATTTTTCAAAATAAGTGGGATTTTGAAAGCGAAAAGCCTCATAAATACGAGCCAGCTCTAAATGAGCTTCTACGAATTTGGGGTCTTTGCGAATAGCCTTTTCCAGATACTCGGCGGCTTCATCATAACGATTTTCAACCTTTTGTCTTTGTTTGGGTTTCAAGTCGTAGTCCAGGGTGCGGCGTAGTTCGTCTTGGGCTTTTTCATAATAGCTAATAGCGGCTTTGTTTTGTGTAGAATATTTTTGAGCAAAGGTATTCCAACCAGCAAGAAAACAAATGATGAAGCAGAAGCGTAACATATCCTTGTATGAAAGTAAATCAGCCTTCAAGATAGGAATTTTTTGGGTAAAATAAAAAATGTAGAAATGCAATTTTGAAAGCAATCAAAAGAAAAAAGGGCTTCGTTTGAATGAAGCCCCTCTGCTTGGCGTTAAAAATCACCTCCGTCCATATCGCCGCCTTGCATTTCTCGGCGTTGGCGATTGCGTTTTTCTCGGGTTTCGCCTCCAAATCGGTAACTAAAACCAAACATATAGGTACGTGTATTGCCTACAAAGGTGAAATCGTTGAATAAATTAGGCGTATTGACCGTTCCGCCGAAACGCATACTTTTAGCAATATCGCTCACACGAAACGTAAAGTTGCCTCGGTTTTTCCAAACTTGCTTGGAAAGTCCTATACTATTCATTATGAGGTCTTTACGAGTACCTTGTGCCGTAGCCACAGGGGCTCTGTACATTATCATTCCTTGAATACGCCAGTTTTGGGGCAAGTTGAAAATAGCATTCAAACGTGTATTCCAAGAAAATACATCATTGAGCGACTCACCATCAAGGTTGCGGGCATTGACAAAAGTACGGAAAAACGAAGCATCGGCATTCAGCGTAAGCCATTTTCCTACTCGGTAGCTACCAATCAGTTCCAATCCATAATTTTCTGCCGTTGCAATATTTTCAGGAGCAAAAAGTGTAGTATCACCTGCAAGCTGACGAATAAAAGGCTGAATAACATTGCTGGTGCGTCTGTAAAAAGCTGAACCTGTGAAAGAGGCTTGTTTCCAGTCTTTGAGGTATCCCAACTCAAAAGAATTGGTATATTCAGGACGCAAAAAGGGATTTCCCGAACGCAAGGTAAGCGGATTGGAAAAACTTGCAAAAGGATTGAGCTGTCTGAAACCGGGTCGGTTAATTCTACGGCTTGCCATTATCCTAATTTGTTGGTCTTTGGGCAAACGATACGAAATAGCGGCATTAGGGAAAGCATTGAGGTAGTCGTTCCGAAAGACTTGCCCTGTGGTGAGCAGTTCGGAAGTTGTAAAAGTTTGCTCTACTCGCACACCTGCCTCAAATTCCATTTTTTTCATTTTACCATACAAAATACCATAAGCCCCCAATACTTTCTCGTCGAAGCGGAAATCGTTGGAAAAATTGCTATTAGCAAGCCATAGAGCATTGAAGTTATCAAAATCTTCCAAAATGAAGTCATTGCGTACATTACGGAAAATATTTTTGTAGCCTGCTTCAATTTTCCAGCCGTCGCTGGCAAGTGGGTGCGTATAATCTACCTGCAAAAGCCAAATTTGGTTGTTGTTGTTTTCAAAAGTTCTCTGACGAATATCGCCTGTTTGTAGAGCATTTAGGTCGGTGTTGTTTTCAGAAAGCCCCAAGGAAGTAGAAACTTTAAGTTCTTGTTTGGGTTTGGCAAGTTTTCTTTGGTAATTAAAAGCGTAATTTTGGTTAAAAGAATATTCAAACTCATCAGAAGTACGGATAAAAGTGCTTAAAAGTGTGTTATCAAAATCTCGGTTAAAATTATTTAGAATTTCCAGCCTGTTGCTATTGCCGCCTCCCCAATTAGCTTCCAAAGCAAAATTATTTTTAGCATTTGGGGCAAATTCAATACCAAAGCTACCTGTATAGTTTTCGCCTATGCGGTCAATGGAACGTTGCTGGTCTATGATAGGAGTAGTATTGGGAATAAAATTTTTTCTAAAAACAGAAGCACTATTCAAGCGAGTATCACGATTACCATTCAGACTGCCATACACATTCCATTTGCCCTTTTTGATGTTTATATCAAAATTGCCATTATAGCGACCAAAATTACCATAATTGAAACCAACATTTCCACCAAAACCATCTTCTTGCTGTTTTTTGAGTATAACATTGATAATTCCACCACTGGCTTCGGCATCATACTTTGCCGAAGGGTTGTTGATGATTTCAATACGCTCTATGGAACTGGCAGGTATTCGCTGGAAAACACTTTGAGGGTTGCTTCCTGCAAGCCCCGATTGCTTGCCATTGATAAGAATAGTAAGATTACTTGCCCCTCGCAAAGTAACATTATTATTTTCATCAACTTGTACCGAAGGAATATTTTGCAGAACATCAAGAGCCGTACCACCTTTATTGACAAGGTCTTGGCTCACATTATAGCTTCTTACACCAATATCTGTTTGTACCAGTGGCTTTTCGGCAACCACTTCAATTTTTTCAATTAAATCGCTATTATCCCCTACCATTGCTAAATCGCCAAGAGCTACATCAGCAGTAGTTACCTCCAGCTCTTTTTGTAAGTCTTTGTAGCCAATCATTTGCACACGCAAAACATAACTACCCGCCTTTACATTCTGAATTTCAAAAGAACCATCTTCTTCGGTAGTAGCCCCATTTACAGCTTTTGAAAGGTCTTTTTTATCAAAAAGAAATACATTGGCATAGGGTACAGCTTCTTTGCTCTTTTTGTCTGTTACCTTACCTTTAATGTTTTGTGCTTCTGCACCAATCCCCCACAGGCACAAAAGTAAAAATACAATCGCTTTCATTGTTTTATTAAAATTTTATTGTTACAACAACGAAACGCAGTGCAAGGGGAAATATTGCGTGGGAGAGGAATTTATACCAAAATTAAAATGATTTTCAAGATTTTTAGGGATTTGAGTTATTAATTTTCAAAAGATTTGAAAATCTCATTTTGCGGTGTGCCGATAGCCTCTAATTTCGTAAGGCTTCTATTTGTTCTATGCTCAAACCTGTGAGTTCTGCGATAAATTGATTGTCCAGCCCCTTTTTAATTGCATTTTTAGCTATTTCAATCTTACTATTGATTTCTGCCTGTTCTACTGCTTTTTCAAGTGTTTCTTTCAAGAAAGAGTTTTGGTCAAGCCAGAATTTTTGCTGTGATTCGTAATATTGTCTTTCTTGTTCGTCAAGAAACATTACATCAAGTTTTTGGCAAGCTTTGCGGATTTCTTTGATTTCAGCTAATTCTTTGGGTAGCTTTTGCGTATCGTATTTATGAGCATTGTTCAAGAAAGTTATCCAACGTTCTAAGGTCGTTTTTACATTTTCTAATTTGCCCTGATACTTTTTCAACTCAATGAAATACAAATCCAAATAGTCTAAATCTTTGTGTTTTTCGTTGGTATCGCCATCTTTTAATGTGTAGAAACGATAATATCTGGCATCTTGAAAAAAGTTGAAGTCCATTAGACTAATTACTATGCATTTTTTTAGGTCTGAATATCCTACTTCTGAAATATTCAAATTACTATCTGTTTCATCAAAAGCATAATCTAATTGAGAGCCAAAAATTTTAGCCCAATAAAACAATGCTCGCTTTCCATAATAACTGCTCCCTCTAATTTGAATTTCTATATCAAAAATTCTGCCGTCTTCGGCTTGGGCTTTTATATCAAGTATAGAGAGCTTGCCTTCTGCATAATCGGATATATTGTATGGATTTTTTAGAGTAATAGCGGCAACCTGCTCATTTACAGGCAAAATAGCATTTATCAAAGAAAGTAAAATATCTTTATTCTCTTCCGAACCAAAGAGTTTCTTAAACACCAAATCTATTTTAGGATTAACCTTACTCATAGCGGCGAGAAAGTTTTATACACAAATTTACAATTTTTTACTTTCTTCTGAAAACTTGACGGCTTTGATGCTAAATTAAGGCACGGGGTCGTAGCCGCTACCGCCCCAAGGGTGGCAACGGCTCAGGCGTTTTAGACCAAGTTTTCCCCCTTTCCAAACACCATATTTTTTCACTGCTTCTATCATATACACCGAACAAGTAGGCGTATAACGACAAGAAGCAGGAAACCAAGGCGATATAGCTACTTGATAAAATCTTACAAGTAAAATCAGCAAACTGGCAAGCAGTTTTGCAAAAAAACTAAATACCTTTTTCATAAAAAGGTAATTTCACAACTTTGGCTTTTTCTGCCTGATTGCGAATTTGGATATAAATTTCGCTATCAAGGTTGCTATATGCAAGTTGCACATAGCCCAAACCAATGCCTACATTGAGCATAGGCGAGATAGTTCCTGATGTTACTTTACCGATAATTTCACCATTAACATTTGCAATAGGATAATCTTTGCGAGGAATACCCTTCCCTTCCATTCGGAAAGCTACTAATTTGCGTTGCAAGCCTTCTTGTTTTTGCTTTTGCAAAATATCGGAAGCCGTGAAATTTTTGGTAAATTTAGTTACCCAACCCAAACCCGCTTCCAGAGGCGAAGTAGTGTCATCTATATCATTGCCATACAAGCAGTAGCCCATTTCCAAACGCAAGGTATCTCTTGCCCCCAGCCCTATGGGTTGTATATCCCATTCTTTGCCTGCTTCAAAAATTGCTTTCCAAAGTGCCTCGGCAAAATCTTTATGTACGTAAAGTTCAAAACCGCCTGCACCCGTGTAGCCTGTGGCAGAGATAATTACATTTTCAATTCCTGCCATTGAGCCTTTTGTAAAGCTATAATAAGGAATTTGTGCTAAATCTGTTGATGTGAGTTTTTGTAAAACTTTCGTAGCGTTGGGACCTTGCACAGCAAAAAGACAGGTTTCTGTTGAAATATTCTGCATTTCTACCCCTTTTGCATTGTATTTTTGTATCCAGTTCCAGTCTTTTTCAATATTTGAAGCATTCACAACCAGCATATATTCATCTTCCGAAAGACGATATACGAGCAAATCATCTACAATTCCGCCTTGCTCGTTAGTCATACAGCTATATTGAGCTTTACCATTGGTGAGTTTAGAGGCATCATTGGTACAAACACGCTGAATGAGGTCAAGAGCTTTTTCGCCTTTGAGCAAAAATTCGCCCATATGCGAAACATCAAAAACCCCTACATTTTGGCGAACCGCCAAGTGTTCGGCTTTATCCGAGCTATAACGTACAGGCATCGCGTAGCCTGCAAAGCCAACCATTTTAGCCCCCAAACTTTCGTGTAAATCGTTGAGTGGAATTTTTTGTAAGTCCATAAGGTTTGTTTTCGTAAATTTGCGTAAAATTACGAAAATCTTTTACTCACCCAATTTATGCTAAAAAGTTTGTACCTAAACAATCGTTTTTTTTACGTCATCATTGTTTTAGTTTTACTTCTGGTTGCTTCATATAGTTTGGAATGGCTTTTTCCTATTGCTAAAATACTTGTTTTGGTATTTGTGGGGCTTGTTTTTTTAGATTTACTTTTGCTTTATACTTCCCAAAATGCTTTTAAGGCTTCACGCAAAACTTTTGAGCGGTTTTCCAATGGCGATAAAAACCCTATACACATAGAGGCAAAAAACTTGTACCGCTTTCCTGTACGGATAAAAATTATTGACGAACTACCCGAGCAGTTTCAGGAACGAAATTTTCAAGTTTTTGAAAGTCTTGCTCCCCAAGAAAGCAAAACGATTTCTTACTTTTTGCGTCCTATCAAAAGAGGCGAATATGATTTTGGGGCTGTAAATGTATTTGTTTCTTCACCTATCGGAATGGTAGCAAGGCGTTTTCAGTTTAGTCAGAATATCAAAGTACCCACTTATCCTGCCTTTTTTGCTTTGAAGAAATATGAAATTTTAGCATTTTCCAATCATCTGACCGAAATGGGTATCAAGAAAATTCGCCGTTTTGGGAATAATAGAGAGTTTGAGCAAATCAAAGAATACGTACAAGGCGATGATATTCGTACTATCAACTGGAAAGCCACCGCCCGCCGCAATAACCTGATGACAAACCACTACCAAGATGAACGCTCCCAACACGTCTATAACATCATTGATAAAGGCAGAACAATGAAAATGCCTTTTGAAGGGCTTTCTCTGCTGGATTATGCTATCAATGCTTCGCTGGTGATGTCCAAAGTAACGCTCAACAAAGATGATAAAGCTGGGCTTATCGCATTTGGGCATAAAATTGATGTGGTTCTGCCTGCTACCCGCGAGCCTATGCAAATGAATAAAATCCTTGAAAATCTTTACAAACAAAAAACTGCTTACAAGGAAGCAAATTTTGAGCGTTTGTATCTTGCTATCAAGCACAAAATCAAACAGCGAAGTCTGTTGCTTCTTTATACGAATTTTGAGTCGCTTTCTTCAATGATGAGGCAAATTGGTTTTTTGCGTAAAATTTCTGCTTCTCATTTGCTGGTAGTTGTTATTTTTTACAATACCGAGCTGGATAAAATGATTTTTCAAGAACCCACTTCTACCGAAGAGATATACAATCAAACCATTGCTGAAAAATTAGCTTTTGAGAAAAAGCTCATAATCAAGGAATTACGCAAATACGGTATTCAGGCAATTCTTACCAAGCCGGAAGAACTCACGGTCAATGCTATCAATAAATACTTGGAAATCAAAGCCAAAGGCTTATTGTAACCCAATAGCTTCTTTGAGGCGTTTTTCAATGAATTGCACAATTTCTATCCATTGCGAAGGGTGAAACCAAATTATTTCTGTATCTTTTTTGAACCAAGTAATTTGCCTTTTGGCATAATGACGAGAGTTTTGCTTCAAAAGTCTGATAGTATTTTCCCAATCTTGCTTGCCTTCCAGATAGTCAAAAATTTCGCGATACCCTACGGTTTGCAAAGCATTGTGCATTCTGTAAGGATATAGGCTTTGAGCCTCTTGTAAAAGTCCTTGTGAAAGCATCAAATCCATTCTTTGGTTAATCCGTTCGTATAACTCTTGGCGAGGTCTTTCCAAGCCGATTTTAATATTTTGAAAATTTCTTTGCGTTTTTTTCCCTCTGCGAAAACTGGAAAAAGGCTTTCCTGTGGCATAGCATACTTCCAAAGCTCTCATTAGCCTTTGTGGATTTTGAATATCTACCTGTCTGAAATAAATTTCGTCCCATTTTTGCAATTCGCTTTGCAAAAAAGATAATCCTTTTTCTTGGTACATTTCAACTACCTGCTTGCGGATAATATCAGGCACATCAGGAATATCATCAAAACCTTCCCAAAGGGCTTTGCAATACAAGCCCGAACCACCCGCCAAAACTACAATATTTTTTTCTGTAAAGAGTTTTTCTAAAATAGCAAGGGCATCACGTTCAAAGTCAGTAGCAGTATAGTTTTGCTTTATGGAAAGGTTATCTACCAAATGATGAACTACCCCTTGCATTTCAGCAGGCGTAGGTTTGGCAGTACCGATGGAAAGTTCTTTGAAAAACTGCCTTGAATCGGCAGAAATAACTTCTGTTTGAAAGTGTTTTGCCAAACGAATCGCCATTTCTGTTTTGCCTACGGCAGTTGCCCCTACTACGGAAATCAGAAATTTTTGTTGCACGCTTCTATGTTTGAATTCTATACCGAAACAAAATTATTTTTTGAAAGTTCCTCTTCCAAACCTTTGAAAATCAAATCTCCTAAAAAAAATTTAGGCTTGATACCCAACATACAAGCGGCGGCGTTACTGAAAAAGTAACGTCGCCGCTTTGCTGATAGTAGATAGTTTAATCTCTTTCTTTGAGCCAATTTACAATAGTGGGGGCTAATTCTTTTTGCGACCTTGCTCCTACAAACACCCCAATATGCCCACCAGGAAATTTGTAAGTTTGAATGTCTTTTGAGCCTACGTGCTTATCCAAAGGAATAGAGCAAGGAGGCGGAACAAGGTGGTCAGATTCGGCGTAAATATTCAAAATAGGCATTGTGATATTTTTCATATTTACCTTATGGTTGCCTACCACAAGCTCATTTTTGATAAGTTTGTTTTCTTGATAAAGATCTTTGATAAATTGCTTAAAACACTCTCCTGCTTGGTCGGGGCTATTAGCAACCCACTTTTCCATACGCAGAAAGTTCATTAGTTTGTCTTCATCGTCCAACATATCTACAACACTGGTGTATTTACGCAATTTACTCATAGGTTTGAGCATATCAAAACCCACATTGAGCAGTTCGCCGGGCATAATGCCACCATTGTTTTCAATCATTTCATCAACATTCAGATAGGTACTCCACTGAAAAAGTAAGCCCTCTTTGCTTGAAAAATCAATAGGAGCAACCATTACTACCAGATTTTTTATTTTTTCGGGGTGAATAGCAGAATAAATCACGCTAAACGTTCCCCCCTGACAAACACCTAAAAGATTTATTTTTTCAAGCTGATGAGTGCGGCGAATATACTCTACACAGCCATTCAGATAGCCGTTGATGTAGTCGTCCATTGAGGTATAGCGGTCGGCACGTGTTACATAGCCCCAATCAATGATATACACATCAAGCCCCAAGTCCAAAAATTTACGGATAACGCTTCTATCGGGCTGTAAGTCCATCATATCTTGCTTATTGACCAAAGCATAGCAAATAAGCAAAGGGGTTTTGATAGTAGCAGGTGTAGAGCGTTGATAGCGAAAAAGGCTAATTTTGCCATCTTTCCAAACCAAGTCTTTGGGAGCAGTGCCTACATCTATTTCCTTGATTTCTGAAAGAATATGATAGCTCTTAGCTAATTTTTCGGTGCGTTCTTGGTACTTATCGGCAAGCGAGAGAATTTGTTGTTGAATCATATATTTGGCATTTAGGGCTTTGTTGATAGGCTCTTTCATAAGATTGCACATTTTTCCGTCCAACATTGTAAGTGTTTTTTAGGATATGAACATCAAAATAATTTGATTTCCTACGCTTTTTTAGGTCTGCCACGAGGTTTGCTTTGTTTTTCGGGCATTGCTTCCTCTTTTTCTTTGGGAACAGATTTGCCTTCCTTGCTTTGCAAAGCCTGATTGAGTTGTTGGCGGCTCAGTTCATTTTCCAAAGTTCTCACCTTTCGGCGGAGTTCGTGGATAATAGCATTGAGTTCATCAATTTCGGAACGAGGTGCAATGGGTAATGGCTCTAAAAGTAGTTCCATTTGTTTTTCAAAACGATTTTTGATAGCCGTACTCGTAGCCAGTGCTTCTGCTTGCAACTTTCCAAAAGGCTCGCTACGATAGAGTTCAATCATCATAGGTTCGGCGATATCCATCCACAAATTGGTGGCTTCCTCAAAAGTAATGATATGTTCGGGGTTATTTTTTACTTTTTCAATAAGTTCTTTGAGCGTCTTTTCAAGAGCTTTTTGGGCTGTTTTTTGCACCAAACCCTGCATTTCATTGCTTTTGATGTAATAGAAGGCATAGTCATCTTGCAGTTGGATATTGAGCTCAAGCAATTGTTTTTCTTTGCTGTCGGGTATCATTTTCAGAAAGGGATTGATAGCCTTTTGCAATTTACCAAAAGCCTGATATTGTGTAGCTTGCAAGTTGTGCATTAAGTCAGGTACGCTTTCAAGGGCTTTTCCGAGTGTTCCTCCTGTTTGCTCGTTGAGGTCATTAAGCAGTTTTTGAGAAAAATCAGCAATTTGCTTCAAAAAACTTTCAGATTGTTCAGGCGTCATTCCGCCAAAAACCTGAGAGGCTATTTCGTTGTATTTATCCAAACTGATATTTCCCCAAAACTCTTGGAAAGCATTTTTTTTAGGCTTTTTGCCTATATTGAGTTGCTCCAAAATAGGCTGAAAAAGCTGATACAACTGCATATAGTTTTGGGAGAAGGTCATTATATTTTTGAAAGTTTCGGCTATATCATTTCGGCTATGTTGCCCTGCAAAAGGCTTACCGAACTGATTGTTCCAAGCCGAATACATCTTGCTCCAGCTATCAAACATTGAGGCTTCCTTTTTCTGCGGAGCCAAAGTTTCAAACATTGTTTGAACGCCCTGAAACCACATTTTACCCATTTCCATTTGAGTTTTCATTATTTCTTGGAAAAATTCTTGCGAGCCAGCCTCTTCTTTGGGTTTAGAGCTTTGCATCATATTTTGCATAAACTCTTGGTATGCTTGCATAGGAGTTTTGCTTTGTTCTTTGAGGTCTTTCATCCAATACTCAAAGAAATTGTATGGCTTATTCATAATTTTTGAGCGTTTTAGATTTTTTCCGAAAGATACAAATTTCAATTAAACAGCGAAAAAAAATCCAATTTTTTCATAAAAAATTGCATTGAACAATGAAGCTTCTATAAGATTTGGTAATTATTTACGTTCTAAAAGTTCACCGTTTGATGTTCAAACCTTTAAGGGCGTTATCTCTCATTTTTTCTTTCTGACATTTATTTTCTAAAATCCTGTTTCCTGCATCTTGTTTCCTGTTTCTATACTATAAATTAGACCTAAAAAATTACAAAGATTGAATTTTCCCCAAAACTTGCCTTTCACTCTCCATTCCAAAAGTTTTGATAAAATACGTCATTTGAGGTATTTTTCTCAGCCAATAAGTTCGTATTTTTGAAAAAACAAAAATTATGAAAAAACTGCTTTTGTGGGGCTTATGCTTTTGGGTAGTATGGAAAAGCTCAGCCCAAAATAATGAAGATAAGTATCTTGCCAGTTTCAAAATCACCGATTACATTTTGAAAGAAGAAGGTGCTTACATAGTACAGGCATATTCACCTAAAATAAAAATTCCTGAAAAAGCTATTGCCATTTTGTATGATAGCAATTTGGAGCAAGAACGAGGCTACTATAAATGCTTGCTTATCAAAGGCGATTACTACTATTTTGCCTGCAACACCAAAGATGAAAAAACGTATCAGTCGCCACCCAAAGCACAAGATATTCTTATGGTGGTAATGCCCAAATCTCCGAATATGTATTTTGAGCAAATTGGCACTTTGGCGGCGTATGGAGTAGAAATAATTGATACCGAAAAAGAAGAGCCGATTTTTCAGGTTGCGGAGGTTCTTTCATCTTGGACAAAAGAAAAAGAAGAGCAAGCCCTGCAAAAAATGGTTGAGGATATTCGCTTGGTAGGCAAGTATATGAAGGAAAATAATCCTGAAATAGATAGAACCATAGAAAAGGGTTCTTACAAGGGCAAAAAAATGCTTGACGTAATGATGAAAGCCGAAAAAAATGATGTAAAGCGTTTTATTAGCTATATCAAGGCTCGTCCTGCAAAGTACATAGGGCAAAAATGGAAAATATCGGAGATTTTCGCTACTTGGATAGTGGAAGGTTCGCCTGAACCCATCAAGAAATAAGAAAATCTTTAAGAGCTTGTAAAGTTTCTTGGGGGCGTTCTAACATTCCCACGTGTCCTGTATTATCTAAAATAAGCGTTTGAGCCTTAGGAATTTTTTGGAGTTGCTCCTGATAGCTTTCCCAAACTACGGCTGTATCTTGCTTGCCAATGATATAAAAAACAGGAAAATTCGCTTTGGCAAGCATATCCAAACGGCTTTTTCTATCACGCATAGCCGCAAGCACGCTTACTATGGTTTTCAGAGGTGTTTCTTTCCCTATTTCTTCCAAAAAATGGATTTCCTGCTGTAATTCTTGCCACCTACCTTCGTAAAAAAGAGGTTTCACGAAGTTGGAAATAAAGGCTTCTACCCCTGCTTTTTGTACAAACTCAATCACTTTGTTTCGGTTTTCCTTTTTTTCAGGACTATCGGCAAGAGCCGTAGAATGAAACAAACAAAGTTTTTCAAGCATTGTAGGATATTTTTCAGCCAAAGCCAAAGCTACATAGCCACCCATAGAATGCCCTACAAAAGCCGCTTGGGATACTTGCAAGTTTTGAATTGTTTGAAATACCTGCTCTGCCATTGTTTCCATTGAGCAAGGTTCAGGCAAGGCATTGGCACTTTCCCCAAAACCGCCTAAATCGATAGCTATCACACGAAAATACTTGGAAAGCTCGTTCATAAAATCTTTCCATATTGCTTTGCTTTCGCAAAAGCCGTGCAATAAAACCACCACCGAACCTTTTCCTTTTTCAGTATAAGCCAAATTTTGCATATCAACCTTATTTACTTGCAAAGCTATATCAAAATCAAGAGAAATTCAAAGTATTTTTTAGCAAAAACAAACTCTTGAAAATCAGAATTTTGAAAAATTTATTTAGATTTTTTCCAAAAAAACTTGACAAGTTCATTTTTATTTTCATACCTTTGTACCGACTTCACCTCTCAAAGGTAAAGTTTATAAAGAACGAAGGGAGAGAACAGGCTCTATGAACTTCTGGCAACCACTCTTATCCGAGCGAGAACGGTGCCAAAACCTGCCTAAAAATTTTTTAGGAATTATAAACCTTTACACCAATGAAATCACAAAGAAATCGTAGGTCTTTTTATTACACCCTCCAACAAATTCTTTCCAATAACTTTTGTTGTTGTTGTTGCTTGTAGCAATTAGCCATTTGTTGCTTGTGGCTTTTGCTAAATTTTTCTAAAAATCTGACAGATTTTTAGGTATCTGCTTTTTATTTTCCCAATCATAAATTTTGTTCAACTCTAAACCTTTTTTACTGCTATGGCAAATTATCGTTTTGAAACCCTGCAACTTCACGCAGGACAAGAAGCAGACCCTACAACGGGTTCAAGGGCTGTTCCTATTTATCAGACCACTTCGTATGTGTTCAAAAGTGCCGAACACGGAGCGAACCTTTTTGCACTCAAAGAGTTTGGCAACATCTATACACGCCTGATGAACCCCACTACCGATGTTTTTGAAAAACGTGTAGCGGCACTGGAAGGTGGTATTGCGGCACTGGCAACTTCTTCGGGGCAGGCGGCTCAGTTTATTGCACTCACCAATATTTTGCAATCAGGGGAGAATTTTGTAACTACTTCCTTTCTTTACGGCGGAACATACAATCAGTTCAAAGTGCAATTCAAACGCTTGGGCATAGAAGCTCGCTTTGCCAATGGTGATGATGTAAGTTCTTTTGAAAAACTCATTGACGAAAAAACCAAAGCCATTTATTTAGAAACTATCGGCAACCCAGGTTTTAATATCCCCGATTTTGAGGCTTTTGCCTTGCTTGCTCGCAAATACGATTTACCACTCATTGTAGATAATACCTTTGGTGCGGCAGGCTATTTGTTCCGCCCCATTGACTACGGTGCCGCTGTGGTAGTAGCTTCTGCTACCAAATGGATTGGCGGACACGGCAACTCTATCGGTGGCATTATTATAGACTCGGGTAAGTACAATTGGGGCAATGGTAAATTTCCCCAATTTACCGAACCTTCCGAAGGTTATCACGGCTTGATATTCAATGATGTTTTTGGCGTAAATGGACCCTTTGGCAACCTCAACTTTATCATTCGGGCAAGAGTAGAAGGCTTGCGAGATTGGGGACCTTGCATTAGCCCTTTCAATTCATTCTTGCTTTTGCAAGGGCTTGAAACGCTTTCTTTACGCGTACAACGCCACGTAGATAATGCTTTGGCACTGGCTCGTTGGCTAGAAAAGCACCCCCAAGTAGAAAGTGTAAATTATCCCGGGCTTGAAAGCAGTCCTTACCACTTGCTTGCTAAAAAATACTTGAAAAATGGTTTTGGGGGCGTGCTTTCCTTTACCATAAAAGGCGGAGCAAAAGAAGCCGAGAACTTTATCAATAATTTGCGTCTGGCAAGCCATTTGGCTAATGTTGGCGATGCCAAAACACTTATTATTCAACCTTCGCTTACTACACATCAACAACTTTCAGAAGCCGAGCAACTATCAGCAGGCGTTACACCTAACCTTCTGCGAGTAAGTGTAGGTATTGAACATATTGAGGATATTATTGAGGATTTTGACCAAGCCTTTACCAAAGTAGGTCTTACTGCTCAAAATCGTACTAAATAACCTATCAAGAAATTCAACCTTCACCAGCTATCAAGGAACGCCCTTCGGGTGCGTTCCTTCCAAAAATGATGTGCAAAAGTAAAATTTTTCGTAATTGTTTAGGTCTAATTTGTAGTATAGAAATAGGAAAAAAGAAGCAGGAAACAGGATTTAGAATATTGGATATTTAGAGGGAGTTGAACTTTCTCAAACTCTTGAACCTTCAAACTTTTTGAACGCAAATAATTACAATTTTTCAAAGCAATCTTATGATGAAACAAACTACTTTGATTTTTCTGCTACTCATTTTGTTTGATGCTTGCCAAAGCGATAAAAACACTTTACACAAAGAAAATTATTGGGTTTCTTTCCCCAACGAAAAAGCCAAAACCTATGCCGAATGTTTGTTAGACTATGTTTCTGAGGAAAAGTTTGAGCTTAAAAAATATCAAATTTTCAAAATATCTGCCGATAGTGTAATTGTACGCATATTTGGCAAACCCAAAGGAAATTTCAAAAAGCAAAGAGAAATTTCTGAATTTGCCACAGAACTGCTTGCCAACGATTTTTCTAAACTTTGCTTTCAGCAAAAAATAACCGTAGTGCAAATAGGCGAAAACTTTCAAGATAAAAATAAGTTTCTGCAAGCCACCAGCAACGGAAAAGTAGGTTACCGAGATTACAAAGAACTTGCCCCTAATTGATTAGTCATTCCAGACTTACAGATAAAAATCTTGCTTCTTGGTCTGTTTCGGCTGCCACCGAACAGACCTTGCCGAAAGGCAAAAAACTCTCTAAAATTTGTTTTTTCACATTTTTTTTACATTTTTGCCTAAAACCACTTTTTATGGCAAAATTCGGCTTTTTTCTGACTTTTTTCCTACTACATCTTTGGCAAGTAGTCTTTTCGCAAGCTGATGATTTTATCAGTAGCGGCAAAAAACAACTTACAGCCAAAAAATACGTTGAAGCTATCAGCGACTTTGGCGAAGCCATCCGTTTCAATCCCAAAGCTACTGAAGCCTATTATGGCAGAGCAATGGCATATTTTGGTACGCAGAATTACCAAAGAGCCTTGCAAGACATTCAGCAGGCAATCAGTCTGGATAAATCCCAACCCCGCTTTTTTGCCGAAAGAGCTAAAATTTATTTTGCCCTGCGTAACTACGAAAAAGCCGTTCAAGATTATAGCCAAGCTATTTTTGCCGAACCGCAAAACGCCCATTTCTATCATCAGAGGGCTATTGTAAGACTTGCCCTGCAAGACTACGAAGGTGCTAACCAAGACGCCGAAAAGGCTTTGAGTTTGGACAAAAACCAAACTGCTCCCTTCGCCGAACAAGGCATTGCCCTTTTTATGCTAAATTTCAGACAAGAAGCTCAAAGTTGTTTTGATAAATTTTTGGATACTCCCAAAGCCGAAAAGTTTGCTTTGCTTGCTGAAAGAATTTTTGAATTTACCCCGAAAAATGTTGCCCTTTTGCAAAAAGCCGAGCAATGGATTTTGCGTGCTGTGCAAATGGAAGATACCTACAAACACAATTTTTTGTATGCTTCCCTGCTGAACTTGCAAGGCAAACAGCTCAACGCTCTTGATGTATGCCAAAAAGCCATTAGCCTTGCCAAAAAAGAAAACGTAGATTACGAAGAAGCTGAAAAACTCTTGGAAAAAATCAGCGAAGTTGATGATATTCCACCCGTAGTAACTCTGGTTTCGCCTGCGGTAATGCGTGGGGGCATCATTGTAAGCAGAGAAGGTGAAATGAGCATTATTGGCAAAGCCACTGATGAAAGTGGGGTGAAAGAAGTTTTTATCAACGGCAACCCTGCAAGGCTTTTTAGTAACGGCGATTTTAATGGAATAGCCCTTGTGAAACCTGATACCAAAACGCTCACCATTGAAGCCACCGACAACAAAGGCAATACCGAAAAAGTCAATTTCCAACTGATACGAGGCACCGAAAAAACAACTGAAAACAAGCGTTTCAAAAATATTGGAAAATCTTATGCTCTCATTTTTGCCACCAATACTTACGAATATTGGAACAACCTCACCAATCCCATTCCCGATGCCGAAGCAGTTGCCAAAGATTTGAAGGAAATTTATGGCTATGAAATTGATTTGGTGCAAGATGCTACACAAAACCAAATTATTCTCAAACTCAAAGAATATCTACAAAAAAAGTTCCAACCCAACGACCAACTACTTATTTTTTTTGCAGGACACGGACAATATGACGAAACTTTTGGCGAAGGCTACGTAGTAGCCAAAGACTCTCGTCTTGATGATGACGCCAAATCTTCCTACATTTCTTATTCCACGCTACGAACCTATATCAACAACATTCAGGCGAAGCACATTCTTTTGGTAATGGACGTGTGTTTTGGAGGCACTTTTGACCCCTCACTTGCCTCTAAAAATATTCGTGGCTTACCCCCCAAACTCAATGATGATGATGTAGAGGCTTTCATTCAGCGAAAGATGCAAGCCCGTACAAGGCGTTATATCACCTCAGGCGGCAAAGAATATGTTTCAGACGGCACACCGGGTATGCACTCGCCTTTTGTAAGAAAATTTTTAGAGGCTTTGCGAAGCTACGGCGGAAAAGATAAAATTATGACTATCGCCGAAATAATGACACATCTGGAAACTATTTCACCGCAACCCCATTACGGCGAATTTGGCTCTAATGAACCGGGTAGCGATTTTTTGCTTATAGCTAAGTAGCATTATGGAAACAGGAAGCAGGAAACAGGATTTTAGAAAATAGTTGTCAAACAAAAATGATAGAAAAGCCCTTAAAGGCTTGAACATCAAACAATAAACTTTTTGAACATAAATCATTACAGCCATTTTTCAATAACTTGCATAATTTTATCAGTTGCACCTATATTTTTCTGAACATAGCTTCGGGTACGCTCTTGGCACTGCCGATAAAAAGTTTCATCTTGGTACAAATGTTCAAAAATCGCAAGCAACTCATTTTCATCAGCTACTTTCCAAGCTGATTGCAGAGCAAGCAAATCTTGTGCTTCCTGAAATTTCTGAAAGGCTCTATCGCCGAAGAAAATCGGCAGTCCGAAAGTGGCAGGTTCTAAAATATTATGCAAACCTTGCTTGTAAGCCCCTCCTACAAAAGCAAAATCGGCATAACGATACAAAGCAGATAGTACGCCTATGGTGTTTATTATCAAAACTTTATGCTTTTCAGGAAAGTTTTCTTGGGGCAAATCTAAATAAAGCAAGGCATTGTATTTTTGCCTAAGCTGTCGGATTTCGTTTTCGTGAATTTCGTGTGGGGCAATAATGACTTTAAGCGGTTTGGGGAATTTCTGTAAAAATTTTTCAAGCACGGCTAAATCTTCTTGCCAAGCACTTCCCACAATGAGCAAAGGCATATTATTTTTGAATTGAATAATTTTGGCAAAATCTGCCTCTTGCCTTTCTTGTAAAATTTGAGCTACTCTATCAAAGCGAGTATCACCTGCAAGACTTACAAAAGGTATTTTCAGAGTATCAAGCAGTTGCAAAGAAAGTTCGTTTTGCACAAAAATATGAGCAAAGCAAGCAAGCATTTTGCGGTGCAAAGTGCCATAAGGTTTGAAAAATAGTTGCTCTTTCCGAAAAATAGCAGAAAAAAGAACTACGGGGATATTTTTTTCCTTGGCAGTAGTTAAAAAATGATACCAAAACTCGTATTTCGTCCAAAAAATAAGTTTGGGCTGAACAATATTCAAAAATTTCAAGGCATTGTCAGGGGTGTCAGTAGGCAAATACGTGATTAAATCGGCTTTATCATAATTTTTTCGGACTTCATAGCCCGAAGGAGAGTAAAAAGTCAGAACTATCTGAAAATCGGGATATTTTTCCCTAAATTTTTCTAAAACAGGGCGGGCTTGCTCAAACTCCCCCAAAGAAGCACAATGAAACCAAACCCTTTCTTTGTGTTTTGAAATGTTTTCTTGCAAAGCACGCCAAATGTTTTTTCTACCTTTTTTCCAAAGCTCAGCTTTCCGATTGCCAAAGTTTGCCGCTATGTGTATGCCCCAAAAATAACTTCTCGTAACGAGGTTGTACAACCATACATACATTGAAATAAAAGTTTAAGCATTGAGATTCTGAACATTAGCCTTATTAAAAAGGTGGATTATCTTCATCATATTCGGGTGATGGCTCTTGCGAAGGTTTGTTTCTATCGTTGATTTTACTACCTACCAAATATTGTTGCGAGCTACTGCTATTGATTTGAGGATTTTCTTGGAACTCCGTAGGGATTTGCGGTGTGGAAGGAAAATTAGAAAAACTTTCAAAAGAAGCCCCTACATCAGCTATTTGACTATCTTCCCAGTTAGTAAATTTCGTAAATTCACCTATGAAGCGTAATTTTATGGTATCGGTAGAGCCGTTGCGGTGCTTGGCTACAATCACTTCGCCAAGTTGGTTTGTAGGCATACCATTTTCATCTTGGGTTATTTTATAGTATTCAGGACGATACAAAAACAT
>CAZZLW010000020.1:0-35570 GCA_964654605.1 uncultured Cytophagales bacterium
GTTTTTTTGTGATGTGTTCGAAATTATTTGGTTTGATGTTCATAAATGTTATTATTAGGGTTATAGGTAGTAAAATCGTCAAAAAGTTGTTCATCTTGTTGATACAAGATTTTTTCAAAAGTTTTTATGAGTTGTGAAGCTCTTTTATTGGCTTCTTTTGCGATGGCTTTTTCTTTTTGGTACTCTTGCCAGATTTTTAGTAGTAGTTCGTTTTTGTGTGTCATATGTTTAATGGTTTATTTTGTTGTTGTGTTAAGCAATAGCCATTTTTGAAGCCTTTTTATTTCGTTTTGTATGGATTTGGCTTCTTGGTTGATGTATTCTCTTTGGTGTGGTCTTTCTTTCCACAATATGCGTAGGTCGTTCAATTCGTTTTCAAGCCTTTGAATTTTGTTTTTTGTTTCTTTTATTTTGATTTCGTTGCTTTGGTTGGTTTGGTTGGTTTGGTTTGAGTTGTTAATGTATTTGATTGGGTTTCTTTTGTTCCAAATCTGAACTGTTTTAATCCAGTCTTTTTTTTTGGCGTTGTTTTCTGAACTCCAGTACTCTGCTTGCTCGTACCAATGTTTTGCGGTAAATTCGTCCCAATCGGGGAGCATATTTCTAAAGGTTTGAAAATCGGGGAAAACTTCCTTAAAAAGTTTTGCCGTTTCTCTGTTTTGTTTTCTCTCTTTACTCTCTTTCTTTATATCTAAATTATTTTTTATATTATTATTATATAAAGAGAGAGAAACTTTTTTTACAAAAGTTTCTTTTGTGTCTGTATTGTTGTTTTTTTCTTGTGTTTCAGGGTTTTGCGTTTCATTGTGATTTGTAAAGTTTTCGGGATTGTGCAAATCTTTTTGCAAATTGTACAAATTTTCTTGCAAATCTGCAATAACGTTACAATTTTCTTTGTAAATATTTTCGTTTGTTACAAATTCATTTTTAATGTTATGCGAATTTTTTTGTATTGTTTTTTGGTATTCTTCTGCAATTTGCTCCAATACCGACAATATTTCTTCGTTTATTTTTCTGCCTTGCCTTACGTTGTAAATTTCTTTTTTTTCTGCGGTCGTTATGAAACTTGCAATACTTGCGTAATTTTTAGGCAAGCGGCTAACTACATTTTTGAGACGTTGTTTGTAGTTTTCTTTTGTTTTTTTTGCTTCCGCTGAAATTTTGTTTATTTCAGCCCTTAACTCTGCAATTTTTTTTGTAGCTTCCATAAGTTTATACAATTAGTTTTGTATTATTATTTTTTTTTACTATATTTGTGGTGTTGTATGCAAGATTGTTACAAAATTTATTTTGTATTACTTTGCAAATATACAAAAAAAATTTGTAAATAAAACAAATTTGTATAAAAATTTTTGTAATTATGAGTAATGAAATTGGAAAAAGATTGAAGGAGCTTCGCCAATACTTGGGGCTTAACCAAAGTGAATTCGGCGAAAAATTAGGGGTAACCCAGGCAAATGTGAGTTATTACGAGCAAAGCGGCACAATGCCGATCCAAGTGCTGGATAACCTTTTTGTAGTGTTTGATGTGAATCTCGCTTGGCTATTGCGTGGAAAAGGTGCAATGTTCAATACCAGCCCTCAACCTAATGCCAATGAAAAGCAAGTCGTAGAGCAACTAGAACAAAAAATTAAAGACTACGAAAACGAAATCAAACGACTCACCCGCGAAAGAGAAATCTACCTCAATACTATTGAGGTTCTTTCAAAGCCATAGGGCAACCGAAATAGCCAGTTTGTAACCCTATTTTTTTTTACCATCGGTTACAAATTCGGTTGCCCAAAAGCGGAAAATCCGCTCACCTGGCTTATTTTGTATAAGTGTTCGAGCCCCAGCGGGATCACTTATCCAAAAGCCCCAATGTTGGGGCTTTTTTTATTGCAAAAATACCTGAAAATCAAATCCTAAATCCTGAAAATCTCATTTTAGTCCTGATTTATTTTGAAAATTGTGTAATTTTGCACAAAAAAATATAACCAATGAAACGTTACATAACAATAGCTCTGATTGTTTCTTTGATAGCCTTTCAGGCTTGTAAAAATGAGAAAATTACGCTTTCAGGTGAAACAGAAAACCTTAAAGGTAAAGTTTATTTAGCCTATGCCGAAAAACACAACGAAAATTTTTGGGATAGTGCCATTTTGCTGGATAGTACCGAAATTCAACAGAATACTTTTAGCTTTCAAGTACCCAAAGAAAAAAGAATTTACAGAATATTTTTTGCAGAACGTAAAGATTTGCCCTTGTGGGTGGTAGCAGGGGAAAAAAATCTTACAATCAAGAAAATCAATCCTGAAAAACTTACCGAAATGCTCTTGGAAGGAGCTGATGATAAAGATAAAGAACTTTTCAAAACCTTTTGGGGCTTTTTTACCACTTACAAGCAAAACCTCAAAACAGATAGCCTTTACGTAAATTTGGAAAAACTTTGGCAAGCAGAAAGCAATGAAAAAGCCAAAGACTCATTGAAAGGGCTGTTGCAACAACGTGATTGGGTGATTTACAAAGACTTGAGTGAAAAAAATTATCCTTTGCTCAATGCCAGTATGCCTTCTCTTACAGCCATTGCTTTTGCAGAGCATTTAGATTTGCTAAAAGATTATGTTTTCTTGAAAGAATTTGCTGATAAAGTTGCCCAGCAAATGCCCGAAGATAAACACGGAGAGCGTTTCATAGAGTTTATTGGTCGTCTTCATTCTCCTGAATTGGATAAGTTGCGTCCTGCTAAAATAGGACTGAATGTTGGTGATATTGCTCCCGATTTTACGCTACCCACTCCCGAAGGCAAACCTATTTCTTTGGCATCTTTCCGAGGGAAAGTGTTGCTGATAGATTTTTGGGCGGCTTGGTGTCGTCCTTGCCGAATGGAAAATCCGAATGTAGTTGCCGCTTACAAAAAATTTAAGCATAAAGGATTTGATATTTTAGGCGTTTCGCTTGATGATGACAAAGAAAAATGGCTCAAAGCCATTGAAAAAGATGAACTTACCTGGACA
Organism: uncultured Cytophagales bacterium; assembly: GCA_964654605.1. Taxonomy (GTDB): domain Bacteria; phylum Bacteroidota; class Bacteroidia; order Cytophagales; family Thermonemataceae; genus Raineya. The sequence goes on from CAZZLW010000020.1 coordinate 2,998, forward strand.
CACGTTTCCGACCTTAAAATGTGGGATTCGGCGATTCTGCCTATTTATGAAATCAATGCAATTCCAATGAACTTTCTTTTGGACAAAGACGGCAGAATTTTGGCTAAAAATCTACGAGGACCTGCATTAGAACAAGCACTAAACGAAGTATTTGCTTCTAAATAATTTTTCACAAAAAAAGCCCTTATCCAATAAGGGCTTTTTTTGAACGATGAGAGAGTAACTCAATTTCTTGAATACAGCAACTCTTTTTCCTGAATTTCCTGCTTCCAAAGCTCTTTGCCGTCTTTATTGAAAATTTTGATACTCATCACACGTTCTTTGCGTTTGCCAGTTACTTCTATCAAAGCAAAATTGTGTTCTGTAACCAATGTATTTGGCACACGCAATTCGTTTTGTTCTTTTTCGGGGTTGAAAGTACCCGAAGTGAGTGGCGAAACGGTCAAATCGTAAATGGGCGGATTGGTATTCGTTTTGGAAAGTTCTGTGAAATGGCGGTCGCCTGTTAGGAAAACAACTCCTGAAATTTTATTTTTTACAATGGCATCAAGAATTTTCTGACGCTCTTCGGGGAAATTGATAAAGTTTTCTTTGGTTTTGGATAAGCTCAAAAACTGGCTACCTACGGCAATTATCTTGAAAGAAGCCTGACTGGAAGCCAAAGCATTGATGAGCCACTCTACTTGCTCTTCGCAGAGAATACATCTATTTCCTGCGAAATTGTTGTTGGCGGTACGGAAATATCGGTCGTCAAGTAAGAAAAATTGGACATCACCCCAAACAAAAGTACCTGTAATGCCCTTTCCTTGCGGATTGGCTATTCCATAATTCGGATTACCCCAGAATAGCTTAAAAGCTTCCAAAGTCAAATCTTTATGTGGATAGCTTTTGTCGGAGTCATTGGGTCCGTAGTCGTGGTCGTCCCAAATGGCATAATGATGCACCGAACCTAAAAGAGCTTGTAGTTCGGGGGTTGAGCGTGTATGCGTATTACGATAGAAAATGCCTGTTTTTGTTCCCCAATCTACTTCACGCAAATAGATATTATCGCCGAGCCAAAGCATAAAATCGGGCTTTTGCTCATAGATACGTGTTAGGATTTCGTAATTACTTCCATAAGGTTTGCCTGGACGGTCGTAGGGGGTATCGTTGATGTACAAGCAACTGCCCGTAGCAAATTTGAAATTGGGTGGCTCAGTACGATATTGCCATAAAACTTGTGTCTGAAACTCCAAAGGATAAGAACGGCTTACTTTTTGGTTATTGATGTAAAGCTCGTATTCGTAACGCTTGCCCGGTTCTACTTGGTTGGCAACGAGCCGAGCCGTGAAAGCCTCATCGGCTTTGGTGCTTACTTCGTCTGTAAATTTCTTTTGACTTGCATTACCTTTTTCCCAATAGGCAAATTTAACTTTTGCACTGCTTTTGGTTTGTACCCATAGCAAAACTTCTTTCATTTCCGAATATCCTACCATAGGACCCGATTGCAAAAGGTTTGCCTGAGCAAAAACTCCTTGTATCCATAAGCAAGAGAGCAAAATGGTGAAATAGTTTTTCAGCATAACCATATAAACGTTTGTTTGCCTGCAAAAATAGCAAAACACATCAAGCAAGTGTTAATTCAAGATGATTTTTTTGGTTTTTGTAATTATTTACGCTCCAAAAATTCAGGTATGGCGTTCAAGACTTTAAGGATTTTTTTTGCATCTGACATCAATTGTTCAAAAAATCTTGTTTCTTTTCTGAAAATTGAACTTAAAAGAAATTGCTGATTTTTAGTATTTTGGCACTTCTGCAATACGGCTACGCATCGTTTTGAGGTCTAAGTTTTGCTCAAAACTGCTACGTAAATTTTTGTATTGCTTGTTGAGGCTCTCTATTTTTTGAGAAATTTTTGTTTTGTCGGGCGAAAGTTCATTGGCTTTCTGCAAAGTTTCTATCAGGTTTTTGTGATAATTTTCCAAAGAATTGAGATATTCGCCTGCTATTCGGCTAATTTCATCTCCCAGAAAGTCTAATTTCTGTCTGCCTACTATGGAATAATGCACCCTGCCGTCTTCAAAAATTTTTACATAATCAATTTTACCTGCTTGGGTGTATTTTTTTTCAATGTTTTTGATAGTCGCATCAATTTTGGCATAATTGAAATAGCTACGTATCAGGTCGTTGGTGCTTTGATTGTCTAAATTTTTAGCTTCGGGAAAAAGGTCGGAGGTAGCATTTTTTACAAAATCGTTGAGCAAGCTTTCTACTGCCTCAATTTTGATATGGAACTCTTGACTTTGCTTTTCAAGCTCTGACGAAATACGAGCCAAATTTTCGTAATGAGCTACATATTTCTTGATTTCTTGATTAAAAATCTTCAAGTCGTCTGGTGTAACGCTGTCTTCATCAATAATGGTGTGATTGACCAAATTGACTACCGAAGTAATGGAATTTACCACAGGGATATTGCTGGTAATCAGATTGGTAATGGGGTTGTTGATGATATTGGAAACTATCTGACGAAAACGCGATATTTTTTTAGTACCTAATTTGGCTTTTTTCAACACTTTTTCATCTATCACCTTCAAAATTTCACTTTCCAAACGAAAGCCTAAGTCTTCGTTGGTGGGGTTGTTGAGGGCGGCAACTGCCGAAAAATACTCCGTAGCCGAAAGAGATGCTTTCAGAGCCGAAAGACTTTTGTTCAGAGCATCAACAGCCCCCGCAGTTTTTCGCAAACTTTCGGTATTTTTTTCGTATAAAGTACGTGCTTCTTTTTCTGTTTCCAATTTTATTTGGAAATATTGTTTTTGCAAAATTTGAAGCGAGTCGTAAGTGTTTTTGGTGAGGTCAAAATACTTTTTCAAAACTACCTCATTTTGCCCAGAGGCGTGTAAAGAAGAAAATATGGCGATTACATACAAAAGTTTTTTCATAAAAATATAGGATTTTTTGGCAAGATACGAAAAAAGACGAAAAAAAATTCATTTTTGCAATGAATTTGCAAGAAAAGCGTTATTATTGCGTTTAATTTTTCTGAAACAAAATCCAAGAAGCAATGAAAAAAATAGTGTGCAGTCTGTTTTTGAGCCTTTGGGCGGCAGTTTCAATGGCTCAATTACAAAACAATCAGTCAAAATTTGAGCCTGTATTTGATTTTCGAGCTACTCCTACCCGTTCGGCAAGCGGTATGCCCGGCGAAGCCTATTGGCAAAATCGTGCCGATTACGTTTTGAATGTAGAGTTGGATATTGAAAAACACCAAATCAAAGGCACTTTCAAAATCACTTATACCAACAACTCACCCGATAATCTGCCTTTCTTGTGGGTACAATTAGACCAAAACAAATTCAAAGCCGATTCGCGTGGTACTTTGGTACAAGCCTTAGAAGGTAGCAGAAACCGTGCCGATGCCACCGAAGGGTACAAAATTGAAAACTTGCGTGCCGCAGGCAAACCTGTGAAATTTATCGTTGACGACTCGCGTATGCAAATCCGTTTAGATGCTCCTTTGAAAGCTAAAGGTGGAAAAATTGATATTGAAGGCTCTTATTCCTTTGAAATACCCGAATACGGTGCCGACCGCACAGGACGTATCAAAATGGCAAAAGGCTGGATTTACAACATCGCCCAATGGTTTCCTCGTATGTGTGTGTATGACGACATCAAAGGCTGGAACGTTGAGCCTTATTTAGGTTCAGGAGAGTTTTATTTGGAATATGGAAATATTGAATACAAAGTTACTGCTCCTGCCAGTGTAGTAGTTTTAGGTTCAGGAGCTTTGCAAAACCCTGCTGAATGTTGGACTGCCGAACAGCTTAAACGTTGGGAGCAAGCTCGCAATAGCGACAAAACCGTAGATATTATTGCCGAAAATGAAGTTGGAACACCAGCTTCGCGTCCTGCGGGTAAGAGCAAAATTACTTGGCACTATAAAATAGAAAACACCCGCGATGCGGCTTTTGGTGCTTCTGAAGCCTTTATTGTAGATGCGGCTCGTATCAATTTGCCCAGCGGCAAAAAAATTCTTGCTATTTCAGGTTATACCCAAGAAAGTGTTGATAGAAATGCCAAAGGTGGCGGTTGGGAACGCTCTACCGAATACACCAAAGCCGCTATTGAGCATTATTCCAAAATGTGGTATGAGTTCCCTTATCCTACCGCAGTAAATATTGCGGGTAATATCGGTGGAATGGAATATCCCGGACTAAGTTTTTGCAGTTATCGTTCCAAAGGGGCAAGTCTTTGGGGCGTAACTGACCACGAATTTGGGCATAACTGGTTTCCAATGATTGTGGGCAATAATGAAAGACTTTACCCTTGGATGGACGAAGGTTTTAATACCTTTATCAATATTTACAGCACTCGTGAGTTCAATAACGGAGAGTTTAATGAAAGGGATTTTGATAATTTACGCCAACTTGTAATGCTATTCACCAATCCACGTAGGGAAGCTATCAGCACGTATCCTGATGTAGTACAAGACAGAAATTTGGGGATAACAGCTTATTACAAACCGGGTATTGGTATGTATTTGCTTCGTGAATACATTTTAGGACCTGAGCGTTTTGATTATGCTTTCCGTAGTTACATCAAAACTTGGGCTTTCAAACACCCTCAACCTTTTGATTTTTTCAATTTTATGAACAATGCCGCAGGCGAAGAGCTTGGCTGGTTCTGGAAGGCTTGGTTCTATGGCACAGGTACCATAGATTTTGAAGTTACCAATGTCGCCCCTTTCAAAGATGATTTCAAGAATGGAGCTGTGGTAGTTATTAAAAATAATGGTGATGTAATGCCCCTTGTTTTAGAGGTAACCGAAGAAGACGGTAAAAAAACGCGTATGAACCTGCCTGTGGAAATCTGGCAAAAAACCAATATCAAAGCTATCCGTACTTATACTACCAAAAAAGTAATTAAAGCCGAAATAGATCCTGATAAAAAACTTCCTGATATAGCGGGAGATAATGATGTATGGACACCCGAAATAGGAGCAAAACGTAAGGCAGAGGAAGAAGCCAAAGAAAAGCAAATGAGAGAAGAAAAACGCAAGCAGGAAGAAAGAGAAAAAATATTAGAAGAACTTTTGATTAAAAAAGAGCAACCTGCCGAAGAAAACGAAAGCGGTAAGGATAAAAAAAGAAAAAGAAAAAAATAGAAATGCCAAAGCCCTCATTCCGAGGGCTTTTTTATGCTTCTACCCAAGCACCTAATACAGAAACATCATCAATCTGCTCATTTTTACCTTTCCAAGACTCAAATTTTTCTTGTAAAAACTTTTCTTGCTCTTCAAAAGGCAACTGAATGGCTTGCAGTAGAATATCTTGAAAAGCTCTTTTACCCATTTTTTTGTTTTTTTCGCCGCCAAACTGGTCTTGATAGCCATCGGAAAAAAGGTAAATCTTGCAATTTTTCTCAAAATGAATTATCTGACTACCAAAAGATTGTAATTCATTTGCTCTTTCTCCGCCTATGCCTTGCTTATTTGGGCTGATTTCCTGAACTTTTTGGTCATCTATTACCAAAAATGCAGGACGATTAGCTCCTGCAAACTCAATTGTTTTTTCATTTTTATCAATTACGCACAAAGCTATTTCCATTCCGTCTTGTTGTTGGTTTGCTCCTTCTTGGTTCAAAGATTTGTAGAGTGTATAATCCAATTCTTGTAAAATTTGAGCCGCTTGGGTAATATTTTTAGCTACAATCGTATTTTCCAAAATAGATATTCCTAAACTGCTCATAAATGCCCCAGGAACGCCGTGCCCTGTACAATCGGCAAGTGCCAAAAAGGCTTTACCATTCCGTTCAATGAAATAGTAAAAATCGCCGCTCACAATATCACGTGGCTGATAAAACACCCAAAAACCTTTGAAAAAACTTAAAACTCTTTTTTTGTAAGGCAAAAGAGCGGTCTGTATATTTTTAGCATAACGAATACTTGCCAAAATTTCATCTTTTTGGTAGGCAAGTAGCTTATTTTGCTCATCAAGCAAATCTCTTTGGGTAAGAATTTCTTCTTTTTGTTGTTCTATTTCTTTATTTTTGAGTTGGAGCGTTTGAGCAAAGCGTTTTCTATTGAGGTAAGCCCGTCCCAAGCCAAAGGCAAGCAAAGCAGTAAGAATTGCAATAAGGGCTATTCCAATAATCAGGTAACTCTGTTTTTCAAGGGTTTGTTTTTTTAGTAAAGCATCTTTTTCAAAAAGTTCTTTTTCTTTGCGTTCTTTTTCAGCCTTGATGCGTGCTTCTTCTTTTAGTATTCGCTCTTTTTCCAAAGCATTTTCTTTGATTTTATTCTCCATTACAAGCAGATTGTTCTGCGAAGCTAATAACTCATTTTCTTGTTTTTGCTGTTTTTGAAGCATTTGAGCCTCCAACATCTGCAATTTTTTGATTTCATTTTCTTTGCGTAGCAGATTATTTTCTATCTCTTTTTGTTTGTACTCGTAAGTGTTTTGAAGTTTTGCCATATTGGCTGTTAGCTCCTCGTTTTGTATTTGGTTAAGTTCGTCTTGGTAACGCATTTCATACTCAACTATATCTCTGATACTTGCACCTCGCTGTATTTTTAGTAAAATCATATCGTAGTAGCCACCAACTTTTTCGTTTCGGGCACCTATTTTTTCAGCAATTGATAAGGCTTCTTGTATAAGTTCTTCGGCTTTATTGTAATCTTTTTGCAACATATAACACCTTGCCAAATTACGTTTGGCAATAGAGAGATTGTACTGGTCTTTCAGCTCTTCTGCAAGCAGAATGGCATTATTCAAATACTTCATAGTTATTTCTATACCTTCATCGCCTTTTGATTTTTTAAGAAAAATATTGCCCAAGTTGATATAATTGAGCATTTGCAGACGCTTGTTATTGATTTTTCCACTCAAAGCCAAACTTTCTTTCAAATACTCTTCTGCTTTCAAGAGTTCTTTTTCTTTGAAATAAATAATTCCGATGTTGTTCAGATTAGAAGCTATTTGCCTTTCATCTTTAATTTCACGACTAATTTTCAGGGCTTTCTCATAAAATTCCAATGCCCAAGAGCTATTGTTTTGAAAACGATAAATTTCACCGATATTGTTGTAGTTAGCGGCTTCAATACGTTTATTTCCGAGTTTTTTAGAGAGTTCAAGGCTTTTCAGATAGCAATCCAAAGACTTATCATAAGTTCCTAAATTTCGGTAGGTATTCCCCAAATTTAGATAACTTCGCATCAATTGGTCTTCGTTTTTTTGTTTTTGGGCAAACTCTATGGCTTTGAGATGATTTTCTTCTGAAAGTTTATAGTTCCCTTCATTCCGATAAGCCAAGCCCTCAAAATAATAACTTCTGATAAGCCCATTGGTGTATTTGATTTTCTGAGAGTGTTGAAGAGCCTGTTGAAAATACTCGTGAGCTTTCACGAAGTTTCTGTTATCGGTGTGCAAATCCCCCGCCCTGATAAGCAGAAGCACCCAGTTGGTATCTTTTTGAGTATTTTCTGAGATTTTCTTTTCAACTTCAGCCAAAGTCTGTGCTTGAAGCGAAAAGATAACATTACTCCACAAGAGTAACCAAAACCACTTCATACTTTATTTTTCGGGTTGTAGGTAAAAGGTTTTAGTGAGCAAGTCCTGAATTTCTACTTGTAGAGATTTGTAGCCCTTTTTCTGCAAATGTAAGATATTTTTTTCATTCAAAGGAACTTGTAAAGAAAAATTGCCTTCTTTATCGGTGGTGAGTTGTGTGTGTGGCGATTTTTCTAAAAATACTACCACACCTTGCAAAGGCTTACCCGTAACGGCATCTAATACTTGGGCTTGCCAAATTTCTGATGCGTTTAGCCCTGCGGCTTGCTCGGTATTAAAGGCTCGGCTTTCCTTGTCTGCCTTGAACTTTTGAGGGCGGTTTGTAGCTCTTTGCTTTTTTTCAATTTGCTCTTGTTTTACTTTTTTATCATCTTTTTCTGCAAAAGCAGACTGAATTTCCTCTACTTCTCCGGTTTCTTGCTTAGGAGTTACATTTTTTTCTGCTTCTTTTCTGCTTTCAATAATAGAGGCATCATCTTGTTTGATTTCGGGTGGAGTTTCCTGTATCTTTTGCAAAGGCTGAGCCTCTGTTCCGTCTATGTAGTTTCTTTGAGCAGAACTTGTTTCTTTGGGAGGGCGAATAGTTTGAATTTCCATTCTTTGCGTAGAGTTTTGCCTTTCTTCAATATTTTTTTGTGCTTCTGTTGTTTGAGGAGTTAGTTTGGGTTCTTGCTGATGCTGATTGACGTTGGGTTCGCTTTTCTCTAAGGCAATTGGGGTTTCTATGCTCACTTCTTGGGAAAGCCATACAATAATGCCTAAAATGCCCAGTAAAATAGCAACCGAAGCGGCAATAGCCCGCCAAGATACATTTTTACGTTGGTATTGAGGCAGTTTTTGTGTAAGTTCGGCAATATCTGCCTTGAAAGTTGCTTTATCAAGACTTTGCAAACCTTCAAAGGCTTCTTGTTCAAAAGGGTTTTCTGAAAGAAATTGCTCAAAGTTGGCTTTTTCTTGCTCATCAAAGCCTTTTTGCCAAAACTTTTCTAATTTTTGTTCAAAATCAATATGTTTTTTGCTTTTATCCATTGGTTCGCTTACAAAATATTCCACAAGAGTACAATCCAAATGTACTGAAAGCCATTTTTTTCCATAAAAATTCGTAAGTTCCTTTTGCCATTTTGTATGTAGCTTTTTACTTTACTCATTTCGTAGCCTGTCTGCTGGCAAATTTCCTGATAGCTTTTCTTTTCCAAATAAAATAGCTTGATACAAATTTTTTGCTCATCAGAAAGCATTTCCAAGCCTTTTTCTAATATTTGCAAGGCATTTTCACTTTCATCAGGGTCTTCACTCGTAAGATGCCAAAAGGCAGGTTTTTCCATATTTTCTTCTTCACTATCTAACCAAAATTCTTGTAAAAAGATTTGATTTTTCTTGCGAAGTGCCATTAAGCACTCATTCCGAGCCAGTACATAAAGCCAAGATTTGAAATTGCTAACTTCTGTTTGTGAGGCTTTTTGAGCAAGTTTTTCAAAAATTTGCATTACCATATCTTTGGCTTGCTCACGGTCTTTGAAATATTTGAGGCACAAGCCGTATAGGAGTGTCATATAGCGTTCATACAAAATGCCAAGCAAATTCATATCTTGCTTCTGACGAAATTGCGTCAAAAGTGCTTCATCGGAAAGATTTTCATATTTTTTGGTTTTAAGAAAAACCACTTCTACAAAAATTTATTGACTTTCAAATATTTGCAAAAAAAACCTCTAAAAACGAATTTGGGTTCGTGATGTCTAATATCTTGTTGCTACTCTCCAATACGTTAATGTTTGTGAGGGCGTTTTTTTATCATTCCCCCGCGTGTATCTTTGATGCTGTGCATAATGATAAAGGCTTCGGGGTCAATTTGTTCTACTTCCGATTGCAAACGAGCTACTTCCAAGCGTGTAATGACCGTGAAAATTACATCAATCGGGGCAGGTGGAGTATTTTCGGGGGTATAACCTCGTTTCCCCTGATAGATGGTTACACCTCTGCCCATTTTGTGAATGATCATCATACGAATTTCCTCGCTAAATTTAGAAATAATCGTAACACCCGTGTATTCTTCAATACCTTCCAAAACGAAATCTACGGTGCGTGAAGCGGCAAGGTAGGTAAGAATGGCATACAGAGCTGTTTCAATAGAAAGCAAGTAGGCGGCAACTGAAAAAATGATAATATTGAAAATCAAAATCACATCGCCGACGGTAAGTCCTGTTTTTTTGCTCAAATAAATTGCCAGCACCTCTGTTCCGTCCAGAACTGCCCCGCCTCGCACTGCCAAGCCAATTCCACCGCCTAAAAAAAATCCACCAAAAGCCGCTACAAGCAATTTGTCGGAAGTAATGGTAGGATAAGGGAAAAAAGCCACTGCAAGTGCCAAACCTACAATAGCAAGCACACTGCTAATGGTAAAACCTTTCCCAATCTGCTTCAAACTTAAAACTAAAAATGGAATGTTGATGAGTATGAGCAAAATAGGCAAAGAAAGCGGAGTAAATTTGGCTGTCAGCATTGAAATTCCCGTAACACCGCCATCAATAAACTGATTGGGTAGTAAGAAACCTTTTAGCCCAAACCCCGCTGAAATAATTCCCAAACCAATGAGCAGTATTTTTTTGACAAAGTTTGCAAAACGAGTTTTCATTGATTGATGAGTTTCATTCAAAATTAAGTGATAATTTTCTATTTTACTAAAAATTGCCTGATTTATGTTCAAACATTAGAAAGTTTTTGAGGCTCTTGGTGGCTTTTCGTAAAGAAAAATCTATATTTTGTAAAAAATGAATACGCATTTTTCGGTAAATTATTATTTTGGCTAAAAATTTATCAAAATGAAACTAATCTTTGCGTCTTTGTTTTTTCTTTTGGGCTTTGCAGTAGAGGCTCAAAAAATTTCTTGGCTATTTGAAAGCAAGGAAAATGATACAGGAATGTTGCAGACAGCTATCTCTTTGGAAGTAAATGGTAGAAAACATTTTATCAAGAATGGTTCAGGAGGGTTTCAGGAAATACCCAAATCCAATTACAAAGATAAAAACTACAAAATTCCGTCTAATGCACTCACCGCCTGCTATGGCTTTTGGGGAGGTTTGCAAACTACTTTGTATGTAGTGCAAAATGGCAATTTCTTGGAAGTCAAAGAAGGTTTTTTAGATTCGGAAGCCCCAAGAGTTGCTCTAACTTACAAAACTATCAAACGCATCAGTTTTGGTAAGCAGTAAAACTTTGTAGCCTTAAAAGCTATGCTTGCCTATTAAATTTTGCCCCTTTCAGGATATTTATGGATTAGTTCCAATCCAAAAGGGGCAAAGGTGTGTAAGCGTTTTGGGTGAGTTTTATTTTACATCATTACAAAAAAATCACTCTACCACAACTCCCATTTTACAGAACTTTTCAATGCGTTGTTCAATACGCTTTTCAGGTTCAATTTTTTCTAACTTTTTGATATTTTCTAAAATCACCTTTTTCAGGGTAGCGTACATTTTCTGTGGGTTTGTATGAGCCCCGCCCAAAGGCTCTTCAATGATACCATCAATGAGTTTATGCTTCAGCATATCGGAGGCAGTAAGGCTCAATGCTTCGGCGGCTTGCTCTTTGTAGTCCCAACTACGCCAAAGAATAGAACTGCAACTTTCAGGAGAAATTACCGAATACCAAGTATTTTCCAGCATAAGCACTTTATCGCCAATACCAATGCCCAATGCTCCCCCCGAAGCTCCTTCGCCAATAATTATGCAAATAACAGGAACTTTCAGCATCATCATTTCTTTCAGATTTCGGGCAATGGCTTCGCCTTGTCCTCGCTCCTCGGCTTCAATGCCCGGAAAAGCCCCAGGTGTATCAATGAACGTAACGATAGGCTTTTTGAACTTTTCGGCGAGTTTCATTAGGCGTAAGGCTTTGCGATAACCTTCGGGATTGGGCATACCAAAATTTCTGTACTGACGTTGTTTGGTATTTCTGCCTTTTTGTTGCCCTATAAACATAATAGTTTGCTCGCCAATTCTACCGAAACCGCCTATCATAGCTTTATCATCACCTACGTTTCGGTCGCCGTGTAGTTCAATAAATTCCTCGCACATATTTTCAATGTAATCCAGCGAATAAGGGCGTTCGGGGTGGCGAGAAAGTTGTACTCTTTGCCAGCGTGTTAGATTTTGGTAGGTTTCTTTTTTGAGGTTGATGAGTTGCTCTTCTACTGCCGCAATTGCCGAAGTCAAATCTACTTTACTATTTTCGGCGAGTTGCTTCATTTCCAATATTTTTGCCTCCAATTCGGCAATAGGTTGCTCAAAATCTAATAGTACCATTGATTTTTTTGAGTTTAATTGTTCCAAAATTTACGAATAGTTTCAGCCACTTGGGCAAGTTCTTCTTGTGAAGCGGCTCTTTTGTTGGCAAAATTCATATCTGCCATACTATTGATGGGAATCAGATGTACGTGTGCGTGAGGAACTTCCAAACCCACTATCGCTACCCCAATTCTTTCGCAAGGGACAGCTTTTTGAATGGCTAAAGCTACTTTTTTAGCGAAAACGTGCAAACCTGCCAGCGTTTCATCATCTAAATCAAAAATATAGTCAATTTCTTTTTTAGGAATTACCAGCGTATGTCCTTTACTAACGGGAAATATATCCAAAAATGCCAGATAATGTTCGTTTTCGGCAATTTTGTGGCAAGGAATTTCGCCTGCAACGATTTTACTAAAAATAGAAGCCATTGGTTCAGATTTTAGATAATTTTTTACAAGATATTGCTTTTGCTCAAAAAAGCCACTCAAAAATTTTCGCCAAATTAGCACTTTTGCATAAAAAAAACAAATCTTATGGCGATTGGAGCATTTGGGGGTTTCTAACAAAAAATCATCAATCTATCTTTATTTGTGTAAAAATTTTGTAATTTTGCGTGGTTTTTCACTAAAAATTTTTACTGCTGTGGATTTATTTGAACGTTTGCTGAAAGATAGAGGACCTCTCGGACAACATTCCAAAGAGGCTCACGGGTATTTTACTTTTCCCAAATTAGAGGGGGAAATAGCTCCAAGAATGAAATTCAGGGGCAAAGAAGTGCTTACTTGGAGTTTGAACAATTATCTGGGGCTTGCCAATCACCCCGAAGTACGCAAAGCTGATGCCGAGTCTGCCGCCAAATGGGGACTTGCTTATCCTATGGGAGCAAGAATGATGTCGGGTAACTCAGATTTGCACGAAGAACTTGAAAAACGTCTTGCCAAATTTGTAGGCAAAGAAGATGTAGTTTTGCTAAATTATGGCTATCAGGGCATTATGTCGGCGATTGATGCTCTAATGACTCGCCACGATGTAATTGTATATGATTCACTTTCTCACGCTTGTATCATTGATGGGGTACGCTTGCACTTGGGTAAGCGTTTTGTTTATCCTCACAACGATATGGAATCTTTGGAAAAGCAACTCCAAAGAGCTACTCGTATCATTGAGCAAACAGGTGGCTCTATTTTGGTAATTACCGAAGGCGTTTTTGGAATGGAAGGTACTACGGGTAATCTGAAAGAAATTGTTGCTCTCAAAAAGAAATACGAGTTCCGCCTTATGGTTGATGATGCTCACGGCTTTGGTACAATGGGCAAAACAGGTGCAGGTACAGGCGAGCATCAGGGCGTACAAGACGGCATTGATATTTATTTTTCTACTTTTGCTAAATCTATGGCAAGTATCGGGGCATTTTTAGCCGCTGATGCCCAAGTTTGCGATTTCCTTCGCTACAATATGCGTTCGCAAATTTTTGCTAAAACCTTGCCTATGGTACTTGTAGAAGGTGCTTTGAAACGTTTGGAACTCCTGCAAACTCGTCCCGAATTGCGTGAAAATCTTTGGAAAATTGTAAATGCTCTGCAAAGCGGTCTGAAAGAAAAGGGCTTTAATATTGGTAGAACCGTTTCCCCTGTTACTCCTGTGTTTTTCCAAGGTGGTAAAGGTGAGGCTACCAAAATGGCTATGGATTTGAGAGAAAACTACAATATTTTCTGCTCTGTGGTAGCTTATCCTGTTATTCCCAAAGATAGAATTATGCTTCGCCTGATACCTACGGCGGTGCATACTTTGGAAGATGTAGCTGAAACTATTGCCGCTTTTGAAGAAGTTGCCGTAAAGCTCAAAGATGGTGCCTATGCGGGCGATACGATTGCCGTTCCAATGGTCTAAATATTCTTTCATAGCCCTCTTGTGTCTTTGGCAAGAGGGCTAAAAAATATACCTATGACAAAACGCTTTATCGCTTTATTTCAATGGATTAGCTTTTCTCTTTGGGCTCAAGATATTTCCAAAATTGATAGCCTTCAAAATACTTTACCCAATGCCCATACCGAAAGCCAAATCCAGATTTTACTTCAACTCAATGATGAATTTTTAGGTTTTGATACCCCAAAGGCTATCCGATACGCCCAAGAAGCTCTGAAAAAAGCCCAAACCCTTGAAAACAAAATTTTAATGGCTTCCTCGCATACCCATCTTGCCAATGCTTATTTGCAAAGAAGTGAAGCCAAAGATATTCAGGAGGCGTATAAAAATTATACACAAGCTCTCAATTTGCTTGAAAAAAATAGTTCGGAGCAAGCCCAAAAAGCCAAAGCAAAAACTTTAAGTGGTTTAGCCAATGTTTATTTTCAATGGGGCGAGTATAAAGAGGCTTCTCTGCTGAATTTGGAATCCTTGAAAATTCGTGAAAAATACCAAGATGAGTACGGCAAAGCTCGTTGTTACAATACCGCAGGGATTATTTATGATGCACTCGGCGACTACAAACAAGCCGTTGTAGAATACACCAAAGCCCTAAATATTTACGAAAAACTCAAAAAAAAGCGTGAAATTGCAGGCGTTTTAGATAATTTGGCTTCTTCGCTCAAATTACAACTGCAAACCTCTGGAAATGCCACTCCTGATTTTTCTCAAATTATTGATTACTACAATCGTTCCTTGAAAATTAGCGAGGAACTGCAAGACCATTTTGCCATTTCACGCACCCTCAACAATTTGGGAATTTTGGCTCAAAGCCAAAAAGATTACGAAAAAGCACAAAAATATTATGAAAAATCTTTGGAAAGTGCTGTGCTTTGCAAAGAAAAGCAAGGATTAGCCAATACTTATGCCAATCTGGCACGCCTTTATGGCGAAAAAGAACAATGGAACGATGCCTTGCGTTTTTATGAAAAAGCCTTAGAAATTGCTGATGAAGCCCAAGCCAAGCAAGAGCTATTTCTCATTTTCAGGGAGCGTTCAAAAATCTATGCCCAAAAGGGCGATTTTCAGAGTGCTTATACCGACTTGCTTGCTTCCAATGTTTTAGAAAAACAACTCAACGATTTGGAGAATTTGCGAGTTATCAATAGCCTTACTAGCAAATATGAAAGCGAAAAATATCAGAAGGAAATAGATAAATTGCGTTACGAAGCTACTATCCGAGAGCAAGAAAACCGAATTTTTTGGGGCTTTGCAGGCTTTGTTATATTTTTAGCGGTAGTTTCGGCGTTTTTCTATTACAGGCAATCCCAACTGAAAGAGAAATTGAACCAAGCCAACCAAAGTAAGCCATCTTGATGAAAATTGTTTTTATGGGAACACCCGAATTTGCTGTTCCTTCACTTAAAATTTTGGTAGAAAATCGGTATTCTATTGTAGGAGTGATTACTGCACCTGACAAACCCGCAGGCAGGGGGAAACAATTACAGATGTCGGAAGTAAAAGCCTATGCTTTGAGCAAAAATTTACCTTTGCTCCAACCTACCAATCTCAAAAGTCCTGAATTTATTGAGGAGTTAAAAAATTTGCAAGCCGATTTGCAAGTAGTGGTGGCTTTTCGTATGCTACCCGAAGTGGTGTGGGCAATGCCTCCCTTAGGAACATTTAATTTACACGCTTCTTTGCTCCCCAAATACCGAGGTGCCGCTCCTATCAATTGGGCAATTATCAATGGAGAAACAGAAACAGGGGTTACCACTTTTTTTCTCAAACACGAAATAGATACAGGAAACATCATTTTCCAAGAAAAAGAACCCATTTACTTTGAAGATACCGCAGGAACGCTCTACGAAAGGCTTATGCATAAAGGGGCAGAACTTGTGCTTAGAACCGTTCAGGCGATTGAAAAGGGAAACTTGCAAACTTATGAGCAGAAGGGAGAGGTAAGCCACGCTCCCAAGATTTTCAAAGAAACTTGCCAAATTGATTGGAATAAATCAGCCTTACAATTGTATAATTTCGTCAGGGGGCTTGCTCCTTACCCTACTGCCTGGACTTTGCTAAAAGAAAAATATTGCAAAATTTTTCAAATCAATCCAAAAGTATTAGATTGGGAACTTAAAGCGGAAATAGGTTCTTTCAGCGTTCAAGGAAATAAACTTGCTTTTATGAGCCAAGAAGGTTGGATAGAAGTTCTGCAATTACAGCTGGAAGGCAAAAAGCGTATGAACACACAAGAATTTCTTAATGGTTTTCGGGAATGGTTAGTTTGATTGTTGCGGCTTCGGAAAATAATGTGATTGGTAAGGAAGGCAAACTCCCTTGGCGTCTGAAAGATGATATGCAGTTTTTCAAAAAACTTACTACTTCACACGTACTTATTATGGGCAGAAAAACCTTTGAATCTCTGCCCAAAGTGCTTCCCAATCGGGTGCATATCATTGTTTCGCGTGATAAAAACTATGATGTTGCTGACGAGAATTGCTATGTTATCAATATTTTAGATGAAGCCATTGATTTTGCCCGAACTTTTTTGGGCAAGCAGATTTTTATTATTGGCGGAGGCTCTATTTACGAACAAGCTATCAAAAAGAAGGCTGTCAATAAAATTTACCTCACACGCGTAAAGGCTCACGTTGAAGGCGATACCTTTTTCCCTGAAATTTCTCCCAAAGATTGGCAAGAAGTAACCCGTACCTCTTTTCCTAAAAACGAAAACAACGAATTTCCCTTTGATATTATTGAATACGAAAAGTTGGCTAAAAAATTCTATTGCTTCGCTCAAAAAAGGTACATTTTTGAAACAAAAAAATTTTTCTTGCGTTTAGCTAATAGAAGTTTTTGGCTTAATCATTTTTTACCACAACTTCTTTTTTACAAATCAGGAACGCAAATCCTGTAAATCTTGTAAAATTCAATCTTGGAACATATTTTTTGATATGAAAATCGGTATTGTTTGCTATCCAACCTTCGGAGGCAGTGGTGTAGTAGCTACGGAACTGGGCAAGGCTTTGGCTCAAAAAGGTCATCAGATACATTTTATTACCTATTCGCAACCTGTAAGGTTAGATTTTTTCAACGAAAATATCTACTACCACGAAGTATATATCCCGAGTTACCCGCTTTTTCAGCACGCTCCCTACGAATTGGCTCTGACAAGTAAAATTGTTGATGTAGCGACCAATATTGAGTTAGACCTTCTGCACGTACATTATGCAATTCCTCACGCTTCGGCGGGTATTTTGGCAAGGCAAATATTGGCTACCAAAGGTATCAGCCTGCCTGTAATTACTACCTTACACGGCACGGATATAACATTGGTAGGGAAAGATCCTTCTTTTGAGCCTGTTGTTACGCATAGCATCAATCTTTCTGACGGCGTAACTACTGTTTCAGAAAGTTTGAAAAAAGACACCTATGCCCATTTTGAAGTTACCCAAGAAATTGAAGTAATCCCCAACTTCATAGATTTAAGCAAATTCAAAAGGCAGAAAAAAGAGCATTTCAAAAAAGCTATTTGCCCCAATGACGAGAAATTGCTTATTCATACCTCCAACTTTCGTAAAGTCAAGCGAATTGAAGATGTAATTGCTGTTTTTGCAGAAGTAAAAAAGCAAATCCCTGCCAAACTGCTTTTGGTGGGCGATGGACCCGAAAGACCTAAAATAGAGCAATTGTGTCGCGATTTGGAAATCAGTCGCTGTGTGCATTTCTTAGGGAAATTAGATGCCGTAGAAGAGGTGCTTTCGGTAGCTGATATTTTTCTGATGCCTTCGGAAACTGAAAGTTTTGGACTGGCGGCACTGGAAGCAATGGCTTGCGAAGTGCCTGTCATTTCTTCTAACGCTGGGGGCTTACCCGAACTGAATATTCAAGGGGTTACAGGCTTTCTGAGCAATGTAGGTGATGTAAAAGATATGGTAGAAAAAACACTTTTTGTTTTGAAAGATGAAAATCTACCTACTTTTCGTGCCAATGCCTTTGCTCGTGCCAAAGAATTTGAAATTTCTAAAATTGTACCTTTGTACGAAAGTTATTACGAAAAAGTTTTGGAAAGAATACACGCCGAAAGCAGTTTGCCAAAATCTATCTAACGCCTCTGGTATTACGAGGGATATTGGTTGTGTCTTTTTCCAACTCGGTTTGTTCTTGTTGCAATTTATTTTTTACTACATACACATAGCTTAGTGTATTGAAGTCGGTAGAAAGGCGTACATCAATATCGTGAAAAGTTGAAGTTTTTTGTGGGTTGATGCGTTCTACCACGCCCACCATAATTTTTTCGGGGAAAAACACATTATAGCCCGAAGTAATTACGGTATCGCCTATTGCCACTGGAATTGAAAGCGGAATATCTTTGAGCTTGGTATAACGAAAATTACGACTATCCCACTGAATATAGCTCAAATAAGGTTCGCCTTGCAAATTTTTGAGCTTTACTTTTACAGAAAAAGTGCTTTGGTTATGTAGAATAGTAGAAACCACTGCATAATGCTCTGAAACCTCTATTACTCTACCCACAATACCTTCCGAAGTGATAACACCCATATCTTTCTGAATGCCGTCGGCAGAACCTTTTTCAATGGTTATGAAATTGCGAAGTTTGTGAATGGTTTTATTGACAACTTTGGCAGGCTCAAATTGGTATTTGGAAATAATTGCTTCGTTGCGAATAGGGGTGAGGCTTTCAAAGCGACTTTGCTTCAGACGCATCAGCTCGTTATTGAGGCGGGCATTTTCTTCGCTCAAAGCCTGATTGACCTGTCGCAAATGGAAATAGCTATTTAATTCATTTGCCCAAGCGTTGAGCTTTCCTGAGAAAGCAGAAGCCGTATTCAAAAAATATGCTTTTTGATAATTGTTGAACCTGACAATCATCAAAAAGCAAATGATTTGCAAAATCAGAAACAAGAAAGTTGCCCGAAAGCGATAGATGAAATCAAAAATGGCTTGCATTGCTCAAATTTGAAGCGGCTCAAAGAGCCTTTTAGGTCATCAGTACCTTTTTATAGGCTTGTAGATTTTTTAGGGCAATGCCTGTACCTCTTACCACAGCTCGCAAGGGGTCTTCGGCAACGTGTACGGCTAACTTGGTTTTTTGAGAAAGACGTTTATCCAAACCTTTGAGCAAAGCCCCTCCGCCTGTCAAATGAATACCATTTTGGTAAATATCGGAAGAAAGCTCTGGCGGCGACATTTCCAAAGCATTTAGCACGGCATCTTCAATCTTAGAAATGGATTTATCCAAGCAGAAAGCTATTTCCTGATAGCTTACCTTGATTACTTTGGGAATACCTGTCATCAAATCTCTACCTCTTACTTCATATTCGGGTGGGGGATTGTCCAGCTCGGCAAGTGCCGAACCTACTTCCATTTTAATTTTTTCGGCAGTTCTTTCTCCCACAAGCAAATTATGCTGTCTTCGCATATAGTCGGCAATATCGCGTGTGAATACATCACCTGCTACACGTATAGATTGGTCGCAAACAATTCCCGAAAGGGCAATAACCGCAATTTCGGTAGTACCTCCACCAATATCTACAATCATTGAGCCTACGGGTTGCTCAATATCTATGCCTATACCGATAGCGGCGGCAATAGGCTCATAAATCATATAAACTTCTTTTGCCCCTGCGTGTTCGGCAGAGTCTTTTACTGCCCTTTTTTCTACCTCTGTAATACCCGAAGGGATACAAATTACCATTCGGTATGAAGGCTGAAAGAGTTTTCGGCGAGAATCTACCATTTTTATCATACCGCGAATCATCTGTTCGGCGGCGGTAAAATCGGCAATTACGCCATCTTTCAGAGGGCGAATGGTTTTAATTTCGCTATGCGTTTTTTCGTGCATTTGCATAGCCATTCTGCCAATGGCAAGCACTTTGCCTGTTTTGCGGTCTATGGCAATAATAGAAGGCTCATCTACCACAATTTTATCTTTGTAAATGATAAGTGTATTGGCAGTGCCTAAATCTATGGCTATATCTCCTGAAAAAAAATCAAAAATTCCCATTGTTACAAAAAAAGGCTTTTATTAGAATTACGAAATATTGTGGAAAAAGTTTCTTGTTTTACCCAAAATCAGGATAAGAAAACCTCAAAAGGCTTAAATTCGTGCAAAAATACAGAGTTTTTTTTGCAAAACAACATTTGTGAAAAAAAATGTTTTACTTTTTGCTCTGCTGAGCTTAACGTGTAAGATTTTTCCTCAAAAATTTGTTTGCTTCAAAAATTATACTTAAATTTCTGCTCATTCAAACAAACCCCTTACGATTATGTCTTATTACAGAATTATTGACGGCAAAAAGTATGATGACGAGCTTCTCAAAGCCGCCGAAGAAGCCGTAAAAGGTCAGGGCGATGGACGTATTTCTTTGAAAGATGCCCAAGTGCTTTTAGACAAGGTGAAAGATGGCAACTCTTACACCGACATTGAAAAAGACACAATGGCGTACATTCGCGAGAATTTCAAATGGACAGAAGAAGCTGATGAGTGGTTCCGTACTGAAATCCGTAAATGGGCGGCAACCAAAGGCAAAGATTAGGCAAGAAAAAAACCTATAAGGGGAAACTCTTATAGGTTTTTTGATGAATCAAGGTCTTTCTTCTACTCTTCCCCCCACACTTGCTGTTACTTTCTTTCCTTGCTTGTGTAAGTTTTCTATTTCTTGGATTATCATATCTCTGTACTTTACGTTGGTAAAGTGCATACTTTTGGCTTCTTTCAGAAAATCCATACTATCGCCGCCACTTGCCAAATAATCGGAAGTGGCTACTCGGTAGATTTTATTATCTTCAATGGGTTCGTTATTGATAAGCACATCTTTGAGCTTTCCACCCTGAATAAGCACTTTTGAGTTGGAAATAGCAATATTGCGAACTGCCACCAAGTATTCAAAAAGTTTTCGCATTGTTTTGCCGTCTATTTCCAGAACAACAAGTTCATTTTCAAAGGGCATTAGCTCAAAAATATCGCTGACTTTAATAGCTCCTGCGGGTATGCTGGTTCGTAAGCCGCCAAAAGTTACAAAGCCCAAATCTACTTTTTTACCAAGTTCTCGGTTAGCCCGCTGTTGGCACATATCTGCCACGAGATTACCCAAAGGGGTTTCATTTACTTTTCTGCCATTCGCAATTTCTGTTTCGGCATAGCCAATCACTCTTTGCATTTGAGCATCTAACTGCTTTTTGTAAGGCTCAATAGTTTGTAGAGTTTGGGCATCTTCTTTTACCGAGGCATTTACTTCGGTAAATTGAACATTTCTTTGTGAAATTTGATACAAAGAGGGTTTGCAAGCAACTGCAAGAAAAACCCACAAAAGAAAAACAAACTTTTTCATAGCTTATGGCAAACTGGCTTTGAATTTTTGATATTCGGCTTTACTATCGGGTTTATTGGTAGGGCAATTGATAGCCTGAGCCTTCTGATTGATAGCCTCTACTCGGTTGCCGGGATTGGGGTGTGTGCTTAAAAATTCGGGGGGCGTTTGGGCTCCGCTTTGAGTAAGTTTAATAAAAAAATCGGCGGCACCATTGCAACGATATTGCGTACCCGATAAGTATTCTACCGAAAAGGCATCGGCTTCGTACTCGTGGTCGCGACTGAAACGCAAACCTGCAAGAGCATTAGCAAGGTTTTTCAGGTCTTGCCCGCCTCTTTGCCCTAAAGCAATTTCTACGAGTAAAGCTACACCAAATTGTTTTTCCAGCTGTCGTGCAGAATGTTGGCGGTCGGCGTGGGCAATTTCGTGTCCCATAACGCCTGCAAGTTGGTCTTCGGTTTCCAGATATTTGATAAGCCCCGTATAAACAAAAATGTATCCACCGGGCGTACAAAAAGCATTCAGCGTTTTATCGTCTTGAATAATTCTCACTTCCCAATTGAAGCGGTCTTTGAGTTCTACTTTTCCTGAATTGAGAATATTTTGTGTAATGCGGTTGATATGCCGATAGGCTTCGGGGTAGCGTTTTTCATCAAGAACAGGGTAGGTTTGCGGGTCCGATAAAATTTGGTCTCTTACTTGCAAGCCCAGATTTTTTTGGTATTCTATGCCAAAAATAAGCGGCTTTTTGCAAGATTGCAAAATGAGCAAAGTAAAGCTCAAAAAAACGAACAAGGCAATAGCACGTTTCATTGTTGGTTTAGTTTTGGGTTTGATGATGTTAGGTTTATGCATTTTAGTGCTATGTGGCAAAGTTAAAAAAACTTTCCGAAAATCAATCAAAAAGTAGATAGGGTTTGAGTTTTTGTAGTGTAGTTTCATCAATGGCTTTGATTTTCGCAAAATCTGTTTCATCTTTGAATTTGCCGTGTTGCAGACGATAATTTACAATGGTATTTGCCAAACGAAAACCAATGTAAGGGTGATTTTTCAAATCCTCTGTGCTAGCGGTGTTGATAGCGATTTTTTTCCAAGAATTAGGCGAGATATAAGCGTATTTTTTCAGACTGCTGATAGAAATACTATCCAAACCCCATACTTCACTGATTTGCTCCATACTTGCAAATCCGCCTAATTTTTCTCTGTATTTGATGATATTCATAGCTCTTTTTTCGCCGATGCCTCGTAGTTTTTTCAGGCGGGCGGTATCGGCTTGGTTCAAGTCAAATTTGCTTATTTTTTGTTGAAAATCTTTTCTGTTTTGGAGGCTGTCTTTATAGGTGAATTTTCTTCCGGAGTAATCTTGCTTATTTTCTCTTGTATATTGCCTAAATGATTTTTTTTTCGTTTTTTTTCTGCCAACTTACATTTTCTATGGTAATGAAGGGTTCAAGAGTTTGGTAAAGGTCTTCGGGGAAATCATATACGCGAAGTAAATCTTCTTTTTTACGAAATTTGCCACCTTTTTTTCGGTAATTTTCAATGCGTTGGGCAACCTTTTCGCTCAAACCCAATTTGAGCCACTCCTCTTTGGAAATTTTGTTGGGGTCAAAAGGGGATAGCTCAATTTCAGGGAAAATGGGTTCGTTGTTGGGTTGTAAGTTTTCCAAATAAGCTACTATGCTATCCTGAAAAAACTTATTAGCTGAATTTTCAAATCTTTGCCTGATGAGCAAAGTTTGCATAAAAGGCAAAAAAAGCAAAAGCCCAACAATTGCAAAAAGTAATATTGTGCCATTGGTTTCCTTTTGCGAAAAACCAAAAGCATTTCGGATAACTTTTTGCAGATAAGAAAGCATACCATTTGAGATTTTGGTGGCACAACTTGCACTTGAAACAGAAAAAAGGGTTTTTAGAAAGCAGATGTATATTTTACACCTTTGAACTCCCCAAATTCAAACTTAGAACTTTCAAACTTTTGACTTTTATCATTCACATTAGGTAGAATGTCCGTTGGTCTGATAGTGTATGTTTTTTTCTGTTTCGTCCAGCAAATTAGGAATTTCAATCTTAAAAATTGTACCTACATTTATTTCGGAGTGCATATCTATTGAGCCTTGCAGTTTGGTAATAGTTTCTTTCACAATAAAAAGCCCTAAACCAGCCCCTTGGCTTTTTTCGGTAGCTCTATAAAACATATTAAACACTTTTCCCAAATGGTCTTTACCGATACCTTGTCCATTATCGGAGATGGTGATACTTGCTTTTTCTCTGCTTACTTCCACCTGAATTTTTACGTGAGCTTGTACATTTTCGCGATGATATTGTATGCTATTGCTAATGATATTGTTGAGTATAATGGCAATCCTGTTTCTATCGGAAACAAAAGGCAAATCCTGACGGATACTAATGATTTTCTTGACTTTATCGTAGCCTACATCAGTTTTTCGCTGGTTCAGCACCTCATTGAGCAGTTCTCGGAAAGAGATATGAACTTTTGAAACATCTACACGGGCATTTCTGAGCAAATCGGTGAGTTCTTTGGTATATAGGTCTAATTTTCTGATGCTTCGCTCTTGCATTTCCAAATACATCATCAGGTTATCTTGATTTTTATCTTGCTTCATTAGTTGTATTAGTCCGATGAGCGATTTGAGTGGCGAGCTTAATTCGTGAGAAATGCTATACACAAATCTATCCAATTCTTCATTTAGCTTTTTCAATTCCTCGTTTTGTCGCAATAAATCGGCTGTTTTTTCTTCCATAATGCGTTGCAAAGCGGCATTTTTTTCGGCTTCCATTCGTTTTTTATCTTTCTCTTTCAAAATTTGCGTTTCTTTGCGTACAACTTCCAAACGTGTTTTATGAAAACGTACCAAAAGCCCCAAAGAAATAGTAAGCACGTACAAAATATAGCCAATGTGTAAGCCATAAACCGCCCACCACGCAGGAATAATATGTGAAAAAGAAGGCAAAAGACTAATGATTACGCCAATGGTGAGAAATATATTTGCAGTAAGCAAATACGAGGACATCGGTACTTGATTTTTATATGCCCAAACGAAACTCCACAAAATAGGCACAAGGCACAAAGGCACCATTGTTACGAGTAAATAAATCGCAGAAACATTATCTGCAAAAGAAAGAGCAAAGTTGGCAATAAAGCCAATAATACACACATTCAACAACTTTGTCAGAAAAGCATCGGCGGGAAGTTTTAGAAAGTTTTTATTGAAAAGCAGTAAAAACACCATTCCCGAGCTTAAAAATAAGGCTTCTAATGAAATATAAGGCTGTAGGACTCTTACCAAAGGTGTATAAAAGCCCAAAATGCCATCATAAGTAGATAAAGCAAACGTAAAAAGTACAGAGCTTGCAAAGGAATAAAATAAAATTTTCTCTTGGGTTATCAGGAAAGCGGCAAGGTTGTAGAATATCAGCAAGAGCATCACAGAATAAAAGCCGCCCAAGAGCAAATAAATAATCAGACTGTCTTTCTGAAAAGTTTCATCAAGTTCTAATTGTATGGGAATATTCAGGAAAGCCCTTGAACGAACTTTCAACACTAACCAGTGTCTACCTTCTTTCAAGCCGTTGAGGTTGAAAGCAATTTGGTTGTTGCTAATAGAGCGTTCTATGGGTTTGATAGCCGAGCCACTTTTTTGCTGAGAGATTATTTTCCCATTGCTATCCACAATAAAAAAATCTACAAAATTGACCGAAGGGTCGGTAATAGTTAGAATGTAATTGGTGCTACTTTGATGCGTTTGAGGCACATACAGATTGCTTTTCAGCCAAAAAGTTGAATTGGAAACTCCCAAATGCAAATGGTTTCGTGTTTGTATAGGCTCAAATTTTACATTTTCCTCAAAAATTTCTTGTAAAGAAAGTTTATTGCTCTTATCCTCAAACATCTGAAAATAAGAGGTGATAAATTTTTTATCGTTCTTTTTGTCCAGCACAAGGACATCATTATTTGCCCAAGCGAGGTTGCAAGCTAAAACAAGCCACAGAATAAAAAATTTCATTGTTCCAAATCCATTTGAATAGTTTGTTCTGATATTGTATGATTTTCGTTGCTATCAAATTTTGGCAAAGTAAAAGAAAAACAAGTACCTACACCTTCCTCACTTTTTACAAAAACTTTTCCTTTGTTTTTTTCAACAAATTCTTTTACAAGTACAAGTCCTAAACCTGTGCCTACTTCATTGGCAGTGCCTTTGGTAGAATAACGTGCCGATATATCAAAAATTTTGCTCAAAGCAATTTCGTTCATTCCTACACCTGTATCTTCTACGCTCACAACAATTTCGTTTTTATCTGCTTTGGCTGAAATGATGATTTTCCCATCGGTGGAAGTAAATTTAATGGCATTGGAAATAAGATTACGCAAAACAGCCTTGATAGAATTGGCATCTGCGTAAGCAAAAGTTTCCTTTTCTACCAAATTGATAAGTTCTATGCCTTTATTTTGGGCTGAAATGGTGAGTAGTTGTAGGTTTTCTTCGGTGAGTGTGTGCAGGCATAACTTTTCGGGCTTGTACTCCAAAACACCCATTTGCGAACGCGACCAAGAAAGGACGTTTTCCAGCAATCCGTAAAGATTTTTTACTGATTTGCTCAAATTTTCGCTCATAAATAAAATATCTTCACGGCTCATTGCGTCCAAGTGTTCGGACATTATGCTTAAAAAAGCCGTAAGCGAATTGAGTGGTCCTTTGATGTCGTGGGCTAAAATAGAAAAGAACTTATCTTTGGTAACATTGAGTTGTTGTAGCTCTGCTTTTTGTTTTTCAATTTCTTCATTTTTCTTCAAAAGGTCTTGATTTTGCAGAAGCAAAGCCTTACGAGCTTCTTGTACTTTTTCTTCCAAAAGCCTTTTCTGTGCTTCAATCGCTTTGATGCGTTGCATTATTACAAAAGCGATAAAAGCAATGATAAAAGTAGCAATCAGCACCGAAAACCACCAAGTTTGCCAAAAGGCTGGCATTATGGTAAAACTATAAGAAGCCATCTGCTCACTGCATTTGCCATTCGGCAAACAAGTTCTTACAAGAAAGCGGTAATTTCGGGGTGGCAGATTGGTGTAAATGGCTTCATTTTTACGAGAGGGCTTGCTCCATTCGCTTTCTATGCCTTCAAGTTTCCATTGGAAAAAAAGATTTTCGTCAGAATAATCCAGTGTTTCAAAATGGAAAGTCAGATAATTGTAGTTGTGAGGTAATTTTAGATTTCTGGGTACAAACTCCCAATCCTGCAAGCCCTGATGATGTTTTTGTAAATCTTTGGCAAGCCAATCGGTTTTTTGCAAATTGAGGTCTAAATCTATGAGATGGGCGGCAGGAATTTGGGTATCAAAATTCACAAAATCTGGTTGGCATTTAATGAGCCCTTTGACGGTGCCTATCCACACGTTGCCGTCTTTATCTTCAAAAATTGCTCTTTCGTTAGCTTCAATACTGGCAAAATTATTGTCTTGGCTGTAAGTTTTAATTTTTTGGATTTCGCCTTTTTCATTGAGTTGCAGAATATTGATACCATTTTGCGTACCCAACCAAACCCAATTTCGTCTATCAACCAAAACCGAATAAATGGTAGCCGAGCTAATTCCCGCTCTTTCATCATAAATTTCAAAGGTTTCGGTACTTTTATTGAATTTTACTAATCCGCCAAAAGTAGCAAACCACAAGTTTTTTTGCTTGTCTTCGGCGGCGGAAATAATGTAATCCAAGTGTAATTTGTGTTTTTTATCATAATTAAGCATCTGCTTGCCGTCATAGACAGATATGCCGTGATTGGTGCAAATCCAAGTTTTACCTTCGGAGTCTTCAAAAACATCATTGACCAAATTGCTTACCAAATTGCTGTTTTGTGCGTTGAACCATATTGTTTTCTGCGTTTGATAATCATAAAAATATAAACCATCTTGGTAAGTCGCTATCCATAGCCCTTTGGTAGTGTGCCGAATGGCGTTGGTGTAAATATCTTCGGGTAAGCCAAATTTTTTAGAAACATTTACGAGTTTGCCTGCTTGCACTTGCCACAAGCCTCGGGTACTACTCATAAATACTTCGTTTTTATCATTGATAGTTATTCCACAGCCTCTTTTTACATATTTTTCTGTTGCTACGGGTATTGTTCTAAAACTTTTATTTTCAAAAAAGCCAAGCGGTCTATCACCATTTTCAGCAACCCATAGCTTGCCTTCTTTATCTTGGTGTATCCCCCAGATAATCCCTGTTTCAAACCCTACTTCGGTATGAAACTGAATAAAATCTTCGCCCATATACCGAATAAGCCCTTTTCCGTAAGAGCTTAGCCAAATATTATTTCGGCTATCTTTGAAAATTACATATACATTCGCCGAAGGCAAGCCATTAGATGTATTGAAATTGGTTATTTTTCCATTGCTTTCAATAATAGAAAAACCTCTTTTTTGAGTAGAAAAGAAAATATTGCCTTGCTCATCTTCGGTGAGGTAAAGGAAATCGTTGAGTGGTACGCTGGCAAGTTTGTGTAAAATCTCAAAATTATTACTTTTGAAAGCAAATAGAAAAAGCTGATTATTTTGCTCTATCAAAAAACGAGGCTCTTTGTGCAAATTGCTATTTAGTAGCAGTATCTGAGAATGAGGAGGTAAAAATTTATTGATTTCAGAAATTTTCAACTTTTCGTGAGCGTATTCAAAAAAACCTTGCTCTGTCTGTATGAAAAGAGAGTTTTGCTTATCTACGGCTATTGCCCATACATCATTGTTTTGCAAAAGTTTGAGGTTTTGGGCAGTAAAATCCACAAATCGCTCTCCGTTCCAATGCAAAATTTTCTTTTTCCCCTGAAAAGTCTTGACAAGCACCCAAAGATGCGTGTCGCTAGTTTCTACTACTTCATAACCTTCTCCAATCACAAAACCTTCGGCATCAGCTATTTTCTGAAAGGTTCTACCATTGTAAATGGTAATTCCTTTTTCAGTAAAAAACCATAGGTTTTTGTTTTTATCTTCGTAGATTTTTTTTACTCTATCGTTCAGCAAACCATTGTTTTTGTTGATAACTTTGAAAGATTTACCATTGAAGCGAGCTACTCCACCACCATTGGTAGCTATCCAAATCATTCCACGACTATCCTGCAAAATATCTGTAACCTCTGACTGAGGCAAGCCATTTTCTATGCCGTAAGTTACAAAACGATATTGTTGGGCAAAAGTCATAGAAATTGCCAGAAGAGCCAGCATACAACTCATCACACAATATCGTGCTAACACCATCATCTTTTAGAATAGCTTTTATGCAAAGATAAAAAAAATTTCCTATCTCTCTTGGAAATACACATCTTTTTTCGTAAATTGCTAAAAATCAAATGATTTATGGGGAAAGTTGTTGGTTTGAGTGCTTATTGGTGTTTCTTTGCGGTTTCTTTTCTTTTTGCCCAAAAAAAGAAGCACTATTACACGGATTTCAAACCAACTTACAAGCAATGGCAACGCAATTACATTATTGATAAAATAGAGTATCGCAAAGATAGCTTGGTTGTGTTTTTTAGGTATTATGCAGTAAGCCAATATACAAGTGTTGAATTGCACGCTCCTGCTCCACAAGGGGCTTATCCCTATTGCTTGGAAAACACTGAAAATGAAAATGAGTTTTATGAAATGGTTGATATGAAAAACATTCGTATCGGCGACTCTTTGGTACTTTACTCTCTCAAATCAATAGGCAAACCAAGTATTTATTTCAGAATGCCTTTGAATAAAATGCTCACCTACGAAATTCATTTTGTGAAGCCTCCGAAATCTATCAATAGAGCTAATTTGTACGAAGGGAGAATTGCTAAAAATAGGACAAACCATTTTCACGCCTTGGATATTCCTATCAAACATTCTCCTGATGATGATTTGGGTAGTGAAGAGGATATGAAAAAAAATATCACCGAATTTACTCAAAAAATGTATGTACCGCCGCCACAGCCTAAAAAGAAACCTGAAAAAGTTGAAACTATCAAAAATAGCACACCAATCATTCAACAAAAGCCACCCACTTTTGAAAGAAATAAATTCAATCAAGAAGCCAGAATTAGAATGTAGTTTGGGCTGATGATTTCCCTTTTGATTTCAAACGTAACCAAATTTCCCATTCCAAACCCATCATTGCCACTGCCAAAAGTAAATGAATGGGTTGTAAGAATGCAGGCATAGCGAAATATGCCATTATTGCTCCCGTAATTGTAGAAACAATAAGCACGCCCAAAAGCAAAAAATAAGGTTTTTGGATAACTGAAAAAGTATTTTCCTTTTTGAGCCTATAAAGCAGAAAAACATTTAGAGCCAGTAAAAAAAGCGAATAAGAACGATGAATGTAAAAGCGAATATCTAATTTTTCAATCCAATAAGACCGATTGGCAACCTCTCGGGCAAAGGTATCAATTTGCTCACGTACCTGCGTACCCAAAAGCACTTGCCCCAAAGAAAACACCAAATTCAGAATAAGTAGAAATTTTGTAAAATTGCTCACAGAAAAGTCGTTGGGACTGCCCGCCGCCTGTAAAGAGCTTTGAGCCAAATGCACGGTATAAGCCATTAGAAGTACTTGCACCACTGCCAAAAACATATGTAGGGTTATCATTCCTTCCAAAAGATTGGTGGAAACTACAATAGAACCAATCCATCCCTGAAAACCTACCAGTAGCAAAGCTACGAAGGATAAAATGCTTACAATAGGTTTGGTTTTAAGATAGCTTAAAGAAGTGATAAAAGTAACGAAAATAAGCAAGCCAATCAGAACACCCAAAAGCCGGTTGAGATACTCAATCCAAGTTTTTTGAACATTAAAATCCTCTTCAATATAAATAGTTTCATCATTTTGAACCCTTTGGGCGGCGTCCTTCATTCCAATAGATTTCAGAAAACCGACTAAACGCAAGTTTTTTTCTTTGCGTTTTTGGGCGTAAATTTCTTTGTAATTTTCGGGAAGTTCCCTTATATCGGTGGGAGGTACAATTTTTCCGAAACATTTGGGCCAATCGGGGCAACCCATACCTGAACCTGTACTTCGTACAATACCGCCAACTAAAATGAGCAGATACACTGCTAAAATAGTTACCCAGCTAAACTGAACAAAATTTTTTCGCATTTGCAGAAAATTTTGCTTGCAAGTTACAAAAAAATCAATTTTTCTTGATTACAATCCACTGCTCATCTTTTTGGATAGTAGTAAAAATGCCTATACCTCCTTGCACCCCCGAAATAATAGGCGAAGGTTGTGCAAATGGGTTGCCTGCCGCATCGCGAGCATCTTCTACACTTCTCAAATAGTTGTAAAATTGTCTTTCAATGTGAAAGAGTAATACTTGCAAAGTATCTTTATTTTTGAAGCGATAAGAAGTGCCTATGCTTACCTCTCCATTGGTAGCCGTAATACCTCTGTAAATAAAATCCAACTGATTGATAAGTTCATTACCTTTCTTTTTGTTGATAATGAACCGATAAAAGTTTCCGCTGGGCGAAACATTGTGCCGAATAAGCACGTATGCCTTGGCAGTATCAATTTTAGGTTCTTTATCGGCATCTTCAAACTGCCAAAGCGTTTCTTTGATAGGTAATTCTTCTAAAAATTGCGTTTTCCCTGTTACTTTTCTGCCTTTGCTATCTATAATTTCTAAGTGAAATTCTCCTGTGGGGTTTGCAGGCAAAGATACATCTGAAACATAATTATAGGCTTTACGATAGAGTGTATCTAACTGCACTTCGTAGTGCAAAGGATAAATGGTACTTCCATTTTTCACTACAATCTGGGCGTCTTTTACTTCGGGAATTTGAAAGCTATTATCTAAAAAATCTTGACTTTCAGTAAGAAGTAAGCGAATGGGCTTCCCACGTTCTAAGTAACATTCTACAACTAATTTTTTTTCATATTCAGGCAGTTTGAGGTCTATATCACGTTCCAAGCCGCAAGCAGAAAGGAACATTATAGCCAAAAGCCAAAATTGCCATAAGCGAAAAGTAGCAGGTTTCATAGATTTTTTTGCAAAATAACGTTTTGGCAAGGGAAAAAGTTTTTTGAGTCTATGCTTTTTGTTCTTTGCTAAAAGTGTTTTTAAGCCTTATCTGTCATTGCCTATATCTGATTTGGCGAGAGAAAGAAACAAATTTTATAGATAATTGTATTGCGAAATAGTTTTAGTGAAACGGCTGTAGCTGGTTCGGCGTTCATTTTTTCTGTCGGTCATTGTGTTCTTTCAAGGCTATTTCTAAAAGTTCCTTTATTGCATTGATATCAATATTTTCTTTCTTTTTGAACTTTATATGTCTTAAAAATTTTCCTGTTCCTTGAAGTAGTTTATTAGGGTCTTTTAAGTTGGTACCGTGAAAAAATCCAAGATTTACAGAGTCTTTGAGTGGCTTAATGTAACAGATTTCACCTTTCATATTTTTTTCTGTTCCAAAAGTTATCATTTTGTCTGCGTGGTCTATCCACATTTTCTTTTCTGGAAGCAATACTTTTTCTGTTAGTTCAAAAAGGGTTTTGCCGATGTCTGCAACTTCGGTGGTGAACTGCTCAAAAAAGTCTTTTAATTCTTTTTCCATATTAGATAATGTTTTTTGAATGCAAGTATTTGATAAAAAGGCACTTATATATATTTAGATACAATTATATTTTTGATTTAGCTTTCTTTTGGCTCGTAAAGTTTGGTATGCTTAAATGCAGAAATCTGTAAAAAGAAAATATCTTTGCAAAGCATTGATATTTAATTTTTAACTCGTAAAACATTATCTAAAAACTACAATTCTTTTATTGCAATAGGTTCTAGTATTGCAATCAACTTACTAATATCTTCATCGGTAGCACATTCAAACCAGCCATACCAAACTTCTTTAATATTTATGAGAGGGGGAAGGTTAATTAACCACATTTTCTGCTCAGGAAAATAAGGTTCTCCCATCATATCTCTCCCATAGTAATATCCAGGAATAGATATATGTTTTTTATCTATATTAAATTCATAAATCCTATCAGGGTTTCCCTTTCCATCTGGTAAACCTTTTGTTTTTATTACCATACAAAACTTTTTTATACAAAAATAACAAAAGAGTACGTTACTGCTACTTGCGGCAAACGGTTTGCGGTTTGGCGTAGTAGGGTGCTTCGGATTACTTCACTGTCAACTAATCACAAATGTTTATAGAAGCACTGCACTTGATTTAACCACTTCAGCCCCTATTGTGGCAAGCGGCTGTTACCGCGTCATTGTTCTTTTTTCAACGTGAGTTAAGCGGCAATATCTTGAAAAAGTTCAAATTTTGTAAGTAGATTTTTGTCTTGAAAATCTCTAATAGTGGGCTTTTTAACGAGGAATTTGTAGGCAATAATTCCAGACTATAAATTGACCAGAAAGTTTTTAGGACTTAGATGCCTTGTGTTTTAAATTTAACACACGTTTTTGAGCGTTTCAATCACGTCTTAAATATACCCTCTTTTAGCGATGAAGAATGGCTGTTTTTGACTCAA
>CAZZLW010000021.1:0-23808 GCA_964654605.1 uncultured Cytophagales bacterium
TTTGGGGAGTTGTATAAGGGACAGGGGGTATATAGGTTGGGGGAGGGAGGAGTTGAATAGGTGTTGATATGGGTATGAAGTAGGGGGTGAGTTGATAACTGGGGAGTATTATTTTTTTTTGAATTATTTTAAGATAAACAAGTTAGAGGGTGGTAAGGTAGTATTAGGTTATCCGAATTATAGTGAGGAGGACAGGGAGTTATTTTATTTAGTGGAATTAGCATTTAATAGTGGGAAGAATTTGCTTGTAATAACTGGGAGGGGTTATGGTAAGAGTTACATAGGGGCTTGTATATTATCGCATAGTTATACATTTTACAGGAATAGTTATGCTTTATTGGGAGCGAGTACGTATCCACATGGTATAAAGTTATGGAAGAAGATGGTGGAGGGATTAGATAGTTTGCCGAAGGAGATGCGTCATAGTAAGATAAAGGACAAGGAGGGGTATATAATGAGTGGGGTAGAGTATATAGGGGAGAAGGGGGAGAGGTTGCGAAAGGGTTTTAATAGTGAGGTAGAGATGATAATATTTGATGATAGTGGTAAGGCGAGGGGTGGGAGACCGAGGAGGGTTATATTAGATGAGGTAGGTAGTTGGAAGAGCAATTTGAAGGATAGTTACAAGGCTGTGGAGAATAGTTTGTACAGGGGTAGTATAAGGACTGGTGTAGCGATATTATTTGGTACTGGGGGAGAGATGAAGAGTGGTGGTAGTATAGAGGCGAGGGATATGTTTTTTAATCCTGATGCTTTTAATTTGTATAGTTTTGAGGTTGATAATGGGAAGAGGGTATGTTATTTTATACCTGCTTACAAGAAGTTAGAGGGGTATTATGGTGAGGATGGGGTAAGTGATGAAGTTGGGGCGAGGGTTTATTTAGAGGGGAATCGTAACAAGTTATTAGAGAGTGGAGATATAGGGGCATATGAGAGTTTTATACAAGAGATGCCGTTTGAGGTAAATGAAGCGTTTTTAGTAAGCAATATAACGCCATTTTCGTTTGTGAGGAAGCGGTTAGAGGAGTTGTTATTGATAAGTGATAGGGAGTATAGGGAAATAGTGAAGAGGGGTGTATTATATTGTAATGGATATAGGAGTGGTGTTGAGGTGGAGGTAGAGTTTAAGGAGGACAGGTTAGGGAATTTTGTAATAATAGATGAGCCTATACGAGTAGGTGGGGTAGTGGAGGAGGGGAGGTACATAGCGGGTTGTGATAGTTATGACCAAGACAAGAGTTTATGGAGTAAGAGTAAGGGGGCTGTATATGTATTTGACAGGTTGGAGGGGAAGTTTGTTGCGGAGTATGTAGATAGACCGAATAATGTAGAGGATTTTTACGAGGGTGTATTAAGTTTATGTTTGTATTACAATGCGAAGGTGATGGTGGAGCATAGTAAGATAGGTATAATTTCGTATTTGAAGCAGGTAGGTTGGGGTAGTATATTAGCGAGTAGTCCGAGGTTATTGAATATAGGGTTAAAGTATAGTAGGGTAACGAACAAGTATGGTTATGTTATGGATTATAGGAGGAAGATGTTTGCTGTGGAAAGGTTTAGTAAGTATTTGAAGGAGAGTATGGAGAAGTTATGGATAATAGAGCAAGTGGAAGACATAATGAATTTTAATTTTGAGGGGAATGAGTATGACAGGACGATAGCGAGTATGTTATGTTTGATATATGATGAGGAGTTGCGTTTAGGTTTTGAGGAGCGTAGTAGTAGTTTTAAGTTTCCTACGTGGCGTAGGGAGGGGGATAAATTTGTATTTGGATAAATTATTATATTATGAAAGGGTTTGTAAAGTTAAAGGAGTTTTTTAATTTTAGGGAGATAGGGAATGGTTATATAGAGGTAGTTGTAGGGGGTGGGAATGTATATGATATGATAGAGTTTATGGGTTATATGATGGGGAGGGGTTTAGGGGATGAGCGTTTAATAACTTTTACACGTTGTATGAAGGCTATATATGAGATAAGTGTATTATATGGGAATGGTTTATTTAGCACGAGGGACAGGGAGGGTATGAGGTATTTGATGGAGTTATTAGGGGTGAAGCGTGTATATTTGTTAATGATATTGAGGGTATTAGAGGATTATGGTTTTTTAGAGAGGGTTAGGAGAGGGTTGTATAGGGTGAGTGATATATTGATGAAGGGGAAGTTTAGGTTAGTGATGAATTTTGAAAAGGTAGGTATTAACAAAGTTGAGGATTAGTTTTTAGGAGTTAGGTTTATACATAGGAGTAACAAATATGCCTTAGATAAGGTATTTTTGTTATTTTTTTTATGTAGTTTTAGGTAATAATTTTTGTAGAGTGAGATAATAGCAAATGAATACGTATCTGCTTGATAGATAAGGAATTAACGAAAAAAGTACCGAACCAGTAGTTCGTTAATAACGAACCAGTAGTTCGTTAATACCGAACCAATAGTTCGTTAATGAAGTTTTTTTCATATAAAAATAGTATATGTCCAAGCGAACAAGGAAGGTAATATATGAGCGTTTAGACACTACGAATGTAGGTGGAGGTAGTGTATTAGTGGAGCGTAGTAGTGTAGTGAAGCGTATAGAGGTAGAAATGTTTGTGCAGTTATATGTGGAGGATATGAGTTGGTGTAGTTGTTTAGTGAATATTACAGATTATAGGCTATTATTCTATTTATTAGGAGAGGTCTATTATGGTAGTGATTTGGTGCATATTGTATTAAATAAACGTAAGAAGGGTATAATAGGGGATATATTAGGTATTAGTATAAGGTGTGTAGAAAAAAGCATATATAATTTGGTATCTTGTAATGTTTTAATACGCATAGGTCGTGGAGTATATGCTATAAACCCTAAATTTATCTATAAGGGATATTACAAGGATAGAGGCAAGGTAATAGATTATGTATTTGATAATAGGTCTAATACATAATTTTTTTATTATGTAATAGGGATAGAAAAATAAAAGTTTTATATTTGTGTATAAAAAACGTGTTTGATATATGTTATTACCAAGACAGAACATATCAGAAAAGGACAAGAATAGGGATTGGTTAAAGGAGAATATAGATGCTATAAGGAATAGTTTTAATCATTATTATAGCAGGAGGGTAAAGGACTATTTAGTGTATAATATTTTGCAGGGTAACTTATCGGAAAAGAAGTTTGAGTATATTACAAAGGAGTTTGGGAAGGAGTATCCTGTAAAGTTAAAGAATTATCCTTTAATAAGACCTGTTTTGCAGGTAGCATTAGGGGAGGAGACGGAGCAGATATACAATTATCATATACGTAGGATAGATGAAGATGGGTTATTGTATAAGGAGTACAAGGTACATATAGAGTTAATGAAGTTTTTGTATAACGAGTTTGAGAAGTCATTAGCGGGTGCAAAGCAGATGGAGGTATTAGATGAGCGTAAGTTAAGGCAATTAAAAGAAAATATAGGGCGAGATTATTTAATGGAAGTAGAAATATTATGTGAGAAGTTATTAAAATATTTTGAGTTAAGTTTAGATTTTAAGGGGATAAGGACTGCTTTATTTGCGAGTATATTAGAAGTAGGTAAGTGTTTTTGGAAATATGAGGAAGGAAACTATAAAAGTAAGATAGGGATTAGGGTAATACCAAGTTACAATTTAGTATATTCTAACGAGGAAGGGATAGAAAACATAGCAGATAGCAATTGGATTTGTGAGCGTTTATATTTGACAAGGGAACAGATATTAGATAGATACCAAGATTATTTGACTGATGAAGATAAAGAAAAGTTAGATAGGCAATCAAATTACTATCTTACTAACGAGTATTATCATTTTGTAGAGATGGTAAAGAGTTATTATCAAGATTTAGGATACAATCCAAATTATTATTTGCAAGATACACAAGATAAGATAGAGGTGTATATTGGTCAATGGAAGAGCATATCTAAACGAATACTTGCTGAAATAGAAGGGAAATATGGTGTCAATTATGTAAAGCTATTAACAGAAAAAGATAATGTTAATAGAAAAACGATAAAGAGTAAGGAGAGCAGGTATATGCAAGAATTGTATGAGTTTGTTTGTATAGGTAGTGATATATATGTATGGGATAAGATAGGGAAGAGTAATATACAAATGCGTTCATTTAGCAATCCTTATTATGTCAAGTTGCATTATGGGGGATTAGAGTTTAAGATAGATAGTACAGGCGAGGAGTTTAGTTTAGTATATTATTTAAAGGATTTGCAAGAGTTGTATAATATCTTAAACTATCATAGAGAACGAATGATAGCTTTAAGTGGTGTAAAAGGGGTAATATATGATATATCGCAATTACCAAAAGGTTTAGAATTACACGATTTATTGTATTACAGAAAGTTAGGATTGTTAATAATAGATAGTTCATTAGGACAAGGGCAGTTTAATCAATTTCAAAGCTATAATGATAGTTTAGATGCAAGTATATCTGTAATAACGCAAATGTTAGAGGATATTAGAAATGAAGTAGATAGGATAAGTGGATTTAATAGGCAAAGGCAAGGACAAATGTTTCAAAAAGATTTAGTAGGGCAGATAGATAGAGCAATAAGGCAAGGAAGTTATGCCACAGCAGTATTATATTATTTTCAAAGCAAAGTGTTTAGGGAAGTATTAGAAGGATTTTTGAATTATGCTAAACATTATTATTACATTCATAATGTTAATACGCCTTTAACGTATGTATTAGGAGATGGGAAACAGGAAATATTTAAGTTAAGTCAGGATTTCTTGCTTGCTGATTATGGTATATTTATGACGGACAATGTAAAAGAGAATAGGTATTTTGAGGAATTAAAAGGTATGTTAGGAAGTATGATGCAAAATCAAATGATGAAAGCAAGTGATGTAATTAGGTTATTAAAGGTAGATAGTATAAATGAGTTAGAAAGTAAGATATTATCAAAGATAGAGGAAGCAGAAAAGCAAATGGAAGCTATGAAGCAACAGCAAGCCAATCAACCTGACAAAGAAATGGAAATGAAGATGAAAGAGATGGAGATAAAACTGCAAATAGAACAGATGAAACTAAAAGAGATGAAAGAAATAAAGATGTTAGAGTTAGAGATAGCAAGGAATGAAAACTTACAGAAAGCACAATTAGAGAAAGAAAAGAATGAAATAGATAAAAAATATAAGCAAGAAATTTTGAAGTTAAAACAAGATTTATTAAATTTGGAGAGGAAAGAATATGAGAATGCAGTGGTATTAGAGCAAAAAAGTAAAGAAACAACAAGAAGAAAAGAAATTAAAAATGTAATATGAGGTCAGAGCAATTTGATAACATTAAGCAGATAGAGTTAAGGACAAGGCGAATAATAGAACTACTAACCTCTATGAGTGGTTGTAATTGTTCTGCCGAGTTAAATGCTATATTAGCAGAATTACAAGATATAGATAATAAATTAGTAGTTACTAATAGTACACTTGCAAACATATACAATTCGGTAGATGATGTTGAAAGTTTGATAACTACTACAAATACATACCTATCTAATATAGATACTAATATAGCTAATATAGATGCACTTCTTACTAACATAGATACAAACATACAAGATTTAGAGGTACTATTAACAAGTATAGACAATACTACTACTAATATGGATAGTACATTGTCTAATATAGATAGTACTTTAGTCAATATGGATAGCACTTTAACAGGTATTAGCACTATATTAAGTACAATACAAACAGATGTTGCAAGTATCAATGTATATATGGGAAATATAGATGCTAATATAGCATCTATATTATCTTATATAGCAAATATAGATACAAATGTAACAGAAATATACAATTTCATATCTTCGCCAAGTCCATTAAGTTTTCATAAAATTTCGCAGTTTGATTACACTGCACCTTTTTTTGGAGCGACAAGTTCAGGAATTTATAGTGTAGCGTTTATATTTCATAGTGGAGGAGCTGGTACTATCAATGGGTTATTTTATGATGAGACTTTTCCACCAATAATATTTACGGCAAATAGTCAGCATAGACAAGCATTGCCAAGCATTAACTTTTCAGTAACTTCGGGTCGGTTAAGAATAATAGAAATGCAATACTAATTATGGGAATAGATTTAATTAGTGCAGGTGAGAAAATACCAAGTATAGGACGAACATTATTTGTAAGTGAAAATGGTAGTACAACGCTTACAAGAGCACAAGCATTAGGAAAGATAAATAAGCCTGTATCTTTGCAAAGAGCTTTTGATATTTGTCAAAATGGGGATTGTATACATATTTTTAATGGGGACTATAATGGAAGTTATACGTTAATCAGTAGAGATGATATTTTCATATATTATGAAATAGATAATATAAATGAAACAAGTAAAATATCTACTCTAAATTTAGTTAGTTGTTCAAATATACAGATTGTAGGAGGAGGTAATTGGGGCATTATTTATAATCTTAACGCTACAAATTGCAGTGGATATTTATCTATTAAAAGTGTTTATATTGGTTTTACACTTACAATAAATACTTCAAGCATTTTACATTTATTTGTAAAGAGTTCTATAATACAAGCATATAATATTTCAGCGGCTTATGGAAGTAGAGCCAATATAAATGAATGTATTACGTATAGTTATATGCCTGCAATAAGCACAGGATATTTTATACATTTTTACAACTATAAGACAAGCAAACTTATTGCCAGAATAAATAGCGGAAAAGTTGTTTTTGATAATTGTATTTTAGGAGAAAATATACAAAATACAGATTATCATAGATTTGATAGTTCAAGTGGAAGTGTAGGAACAACAGAAATAAGCTATAAAAATTGTATAATACACAATACATTGCCAAGTGTTTGCGATAGCACTAATCCTAACATTACAAGACTTGAAATGCAAAATTGTGTGCTATTGCAACATATTACAAGTGGTCGTATCCCTGATAGTTACAATGGTATTATTATAGATAGTAATTTAATTGCAGGTATTTTTGCATAATATATGAAAAACCTATTTAATTCAAGCAGTATGATAATGTATAGTGTATTAGGTATCATAGTATCTATTACTATACGTGTAATGGTATTTAATATGCAAGATGAAAAGATAAATGTCATATTAGATATTTATGATTGGTCTATAACAGATATATTTTCTTTATGTCTATTATATGTTTCATTAGGCATATTTGTATTTATGATATTTAAATGGGTAGCTATTAAAATATTTAAGTTATGATATTTAATATTTCAAATTCTCATTTGCAATACAATGCAAGAGAAATAAAGAGAGAAGCAAAAGAGGTATTTTTCACCTTTCATGCAAGAGAGAAATTTGTAAGTTTGGTATTAGAAGTTTTGCATTATTATCTTGATGATGAAGGCAATAAAGTATATTTGCCAAATTTAGATTATGCAAGACAGCTAATAGCTACTAACAATAGTTTAGTGTATAGCGATAATGGGGATTATGTTGAATGGGAAGAGGTGGAAGAAGTAATGGAAGAGGCTGGAGAAACAATTACATATAAGAAAAAAATCCCTAAACAAAGAGAAGGAGCAAGTATTGTAGGGGAATACACTTTTTTTGAATTTTTAAGAAATAGTACAATATCTATCAATCATTTAATACTTAATATAGTTACAAGGGCTGATAACTTAAAAATGTTAGACTAATGTCAAGAAATTATTTAACAAGACAAGTATTTGTAGATGATGAACCTTTTATTAAGCGTGTAGATACTGCTAATGCAGATGTAGTACGTATGCCTAATAAGACAGATGCTCAAATACTTTCTATTGTCCCACAAATAGGAGATATGGTCTATAATACTACGACGAACAAGTTGCAGTATAGGGACAATATTAGTTGGAGGAATATAGCTTCCGAAGGATATGTAGAAGCTAATTTAAGAAATTGGGTAACAGAAAATTTTGTTGGTAATACATTCGGTTTTGCATTACGATTTCTTACAAGTACCGCTTTTGGTGGGTCGGTAGTGCAAGAGCTATTTGAAGAGCAACCTAATTTTAATAGTACATTACCTTTGGGTCGTTTAGGCATAACACGCTTAAATATAACTACTACTGCTTCGTCAAGGGCAGGCTTTCATAATAGTAGTGGAATTAGATTATACGATAGTGTTAATTTTGGATACTATGTAGAAGTAGCTTTTGTAAATGGATTGATAAATGTTGCAACGGACAATGTGTTTCAAGCGGTGGGTTTTTTGCAAACTTTTGCAGCTATTACTGCTAATGGTATCTTTTTCAGATGCCCTCGTGTAGGGGAAAGTAGCTTTATGAAATTTATAGTTCGCATAGGAAATTCGGATTTATTAGTATTAGATACTACTGTACCTTTTGATAGCACTAATAATAGATATGTAAGATTAGGAATAGAAAAGAGAAATACAAGTTTGTATATTTATTGTTCAGATGGTACAACAACTTACGAAAATACATTTCCTAATTTTTTTGTTACGTATCCTGCCTTAGCGGCTTTGAATATGAGCTTTGGTGCATTGCTTGCAAGAAGTGGCACACAACCTACACCGCTTGTAAGAAGCATAAAAGTAGATAGGGTAGAATGTATATTAAAATCTCATTTTATTTAATATGTTTTTTAAAGAAGGAGACATAGTATTATTTGGAGGTAGTAGTGGTTTAATGGGGAAATTAGTGCGTTATTTTGATAATGCAGAATACACGCATGTAGGGATATGTATATCTATTAGTCAAGAGATATTTATATTAGATATGTGGAGCAAAGGTATAGAAATAGTACCTATTGAAAAGAGATTAGATGTATATCCTAAACAGCTTATTATTAGACCCAAAGATGTACATATTATACCATTTGCTATTAAAAGTATGCTATGGTATTGGCAGGGGAATAGACATATAGGATATGATTATTTTTTATTATTGAGAATAGCTATTGCTAAAAAATTAGGATTAGATTTTCTTTTTATAGGCAAAGAGCATAGATTTATATGTAGTGAGTTAGTACAAAAATATGCAAATTATTTTTGTACAGATTGGAAAGATATAAGTTTAATTACACCGCAAGATTTTGTAAGAAAGCAAAGTTCAAAGTTTTTGTACTTATGATGATAATAAAAGAAAAGCAATATGAAGCAATGCTAAATGCGATTATCTGTACATCAATCTTAATTGAAAGTATAGATGTATTACAAGAAACATATTTGTTTAAGCAAGACTTAAAACATAAAGCAAAGGCTTTCTTAAAAGAGTTAGAAAAAGTAATAAAGACTTTTTATGATTTGGAAGGCAAAGTAAATAA
The DNA here is from genome assembly GCA_964654605.1 of uncultured Cytophagales bacterium. Taxonomy (GTDB): domain Bacteria; phylum Bacteroidota; class Bacteroidia; order Cytophagales; family Thermonemataceae; genus Raineya. The sequence goes on from CAZZLW010000021.1 coordinate 9,277, forward strand.
AATAGATTGGGAAGCAGAAAGTCAGTATTATGAACTAATCAAACATTCTGAAAAGCTATTAAAAGAGTTTAAGGAATTTATATTACAAAAGAATAGTGATTATGAAAATTAACTATACTAATTTTTTTTTAATACTTGTTTCTTTTTTATTTTTAATATTTTTATATTTGTACTATACAAAAGATAAGACTTACAAAGAGTTATTAGAGATAGTAAAAAAGAAAGATAAGTATATCAAATTATTGGAAAAGGAAAATATAATGCTTGAAAATAAAGTTTATACATTAGAGTTATCTTTGAAAGATAGTATATTGTATAAAATTATTGAACGTGAAAAAGGTGAAGTTGAAAAGGCAATAGAATGGTTCAAGTAAAAACTATCATATTATTAGGATTTATTTTTCTATCTAATACATTATATTCGCAAGTGTATTGCTGTGATAGCTTAAAAAAAGCTATGTATTATGGTAAAATTTTAGTACGTAATATAGAGTATAGAGATAGCCTGCTTAATATACGTGCTAAAATTATAGGTCTATTAGAGGATAAAAATAGTTTGCTATTAGATAGTATAAAAAGCTCAAACAATATCATAACAAAATTAAATAGTGTAATATCTGATAAAGAAAACACTATACTATATCAAGAAAAAAAAATCAAGAATATACGCAAAAAAAATTTTATCTTAATAGTTGTTATCATTGGTTTAACCTTAATAGCTTTATAGTTTATGAACGGATTACGTAAATTTTGGGATTTGCTTACTGCTGATGAATTACACTTGCTTAAAGAAACAGGATTTTCTGTTAATTTTTCTACAAGCATAGAGGTATTCTTTGTAGATAGCAATAATGCTAAAAACCAAATCTTCTTTATCATAGAAAACGACGATAAAGGAGGTTTTGTTATTTCAGACAAAGAAGGTAATAAATATTCTTATAGTTCTTTCAAAGAAAAAACATATGAATTTTTATTAAGTATTAAGAAAGAAGCTACTGAAAAAGAAAAGTTTGTAAAAAAGCTAATGACTTTGGAAGAAGAAACAGAAAACTCACAAGAAGAAAAAGCAAGTGAAAAACCAAAAACGAAAACAAGTAAAAAGAAATAATATGGCAGAGTTTAAGCCTTTTTTCCCGCACATTCTTCGTTGGGAAGGTGGTTATGCAGACTATAAAGAAGATCCAGGGGGTTGTACTAAATATGGTATTACTATTCACACGTGGAAAACTTTTGGTTATGATAAAAACGGCGATGGTATCATCACTTGCGAGGACGTAAAACGCATTACCGAAAAGGACGCTGAAGCGATTTATGAGCGTCAGTTTTGGTACGCAAACAATATGCACCTTGTAGAAAACCAAAAACTTGCCGAACTGATATGCGATTGGTGTATCAATAGCGGTGCAGGTGTTGCGATTGTGCGGGTGCAAAGGATACTGAACGAACTTGGGGAAAAATTAGCCACTGACGGCGTTTGTGGTATCCTTACCATTACGGCTATCAATAGGCACGCCAAAGAGCTTTACAGAAGGCTTTGGAAGGCAAGAGAGATATTTTACTACGATATTACCAAGCGAAACCCCGCTTTTCGGATTTTCTTGCAAGGTTGGCTCAATAGGCTCAATAGCTTTCCGAAAGAAATTTAAGATTTTAGGGTTTTAGAGTATTTTTTTCATATTTGTTTCATAGGCGTAAATTTGCCTTTACAACCCCTGCCCACTGGGCGGGGTGTTGTGTATATAACAAAAGCCTCGTAAGAGGCTTTTTGGCTTAATTTACAAATGTAAACTTTTTCAGCTCTTGTACTTTTTTGCTATTTACAAATGTAAATTCATTGTTTTACAGAAACTTACAATAAATTTGATTTACCTTTCTATATTTCAGGGGCGTTTTTGAGGATTTGGCTTTTCACAAATTCAAAATCTACATCAGCATAATATTGCTCTAATGTAGTAGTTTTAGCGTGTCCAAGCATTTTGCTGACGGCTTTGCGGTCAATATTACTATTGAGCCAAAAGTGAGCAAAGGTCTTGCGTCCTACTTTGGTACGCATTTTTTTTGCCTCAATCCGTAAAATTTGCCCAAGTTCTTTCAAAATTTTATTGATAGTTTGCGGGTTTTTGAAGGTTGGCAACTGATATTTGTATTTCTCTAAAATCGCTTGCGTTTTTTCCGTGATAGGAATATAAGCCTTCTGACTGCTTTTCTTTTCCATTTTTTGCCTGCTCATAATGATAAAACTCTCTTTGATATACGCTTGCGGATTTTGTGCAAAACGAAAGTAGTCCGAAACATTTAACCCTGTATAGCACAAAAAAAGAAAAATATCTTTGGCTCTGACGTGGCTTAAATTTTCTGTATGATAGTTTTCCAATTTTTCAAGTTCTGTTTCGGTCAGGTGAGTTTTATCAATGCGATTTTCTCTTTCAATGCTGTAATGCAATAACGGGCTTTCGTGAATTATTTCGCAATCTATACAATACTGCAAAACTCTTTGCACCATTGCAATAACTCTTGCCGTAACGTTTTTACTACGATTGTACCATATAATAAACTCTTGCAGATGTAGTTTTTTGAGGTTTTGGGGCAAAATATTTTCAAGTTGTTTTTCTTGCAAAAATCTGCTAAACGTTTTCAGCATAGTTTTGTGATTACGGATTGTGTTGTAACTCCACTTTTCTTGCTTTTGCTTTACCTCAAAGAATTGTTGCCAAATTTGCAGAAAAGTAGGTTGAAGCTGTTTGTTTCTACTATTGAAAACCAATTCAAGCACATCATTAGCCGTAAAATCGCTCTTTTCAAATTCAAGTTTCTGTTTGGCTTTCAGGATTGTGTTTTTTAGGTTTTCAATTTCTTGCGTAAGAATAGAATTGCCCTTGACTTTTTGGTTTTTAGCGTCCCATTGCTTTTTTTCTACGCTAATACCTGTGCTAAACTCTCGTGAGCGTATGCCATTAAGCGTAACATACACGTAAAGCGTGCCAACTTGATTTTTGGGATTGGTTTGGCACTTGCGAAACCAGAAGCGAACTTTCATTTTTTGTATTGCATAGACTTTTTACTGCAAAACTAATAGTAAGGAACTTATTTGTATTAGACTATGAAAGAAAGGCTTTTTACACAAATAAAAAAGCCTTCAATAGGCTTGAAGGCTAACAAAATAAAGTTAATGTACTCCGTACGGGAATCGAACCCGTGTTTCATCCGTGAAAGGGATGCGTCCTAACCCCTAGACGAACGGAGCGTGTTTCGCTCAAAACGTGGTGCAAAGTTGCAACTATTTTTTGTAACCGCCAAATAATTCTGCAAAAATTTTTTACATTTTTTTGAAAAAAAAGTAAAAATACTTTACAAAATACTGATTTTTAGATTTTTTCCACTTCAATTATTTCTCCCATTCGGATACCTCTTTCGGTTTGGGTAAGGGAGCAAGCAGGTACTTTGGCATCGTGTTCAAAGAATAAAATCCAATTTTCTTGCAGTGCCTTTGGTAAAATTTGCTCTTTTTCCTGCATTGTGAGCAAAGGACGAACATCATACCCCATCACATAAGGCACAGGAATATGTGCCGAAGAAGGTATTAAATCGGCACAATACAAAATTTTTCTGTCCTTGTAGTGGATTAGCGGTAGTATCATTTTATCCGTATGCCCATCAACTTTCAAAATCTCAATACCTTCAAAAGGGCTTTCATTTTCTATGAAACTCAACTGACCACTTTCTTGCAGAGGCAAAATGTTTTCTTTCAAAAAAGAAGCCTTTTCCCTTGCATTAGGACGCAGGGTTGCCAGTTCCCAATGTGTTTTTTCACTCCAATAGCGAGCATTCGGAAAAGTGGGCACAAGTTTTTCTCCTTCACGCTTAATAGCTCCTCCTGCGTGGTCAAAATGTAGGTGTGTGAGCAAAACATCAGTTATATCTTCTGCACTAAATCCTGCCTTTTCAATAGAACTCAAAAGAGTATCGCCTGTGGGTTCGTAGTAGCTGAAAAACTTTTCATCTTGCTTATTGCCCATTCCCGTATCCACGAGAATAAGCCTTTTCCCATTCTGTATCAGAAGGCAACGCATTGCCCAAGTACAAAGGTTTTTCTCGTCGGCGGGAACAAGTTTGTGCCAAATCGTTTTGGGTACAACACCAAACATTGCTCCACCATCTAACTTAAAATAACCTGCCTCTATAACATATAACTGCATAATTTTTGTTTTTTCTTGAATTACAAAACTAAACTGCCACAAAATAACGTTTTAGCCAACTATTTTCCACACTGGTAAGCCAATTTTTTTCTAAATCTTGCTTTTGCGTAATGCTATTATTGAAAATCTGCATTTCGGGAGTAATTTTACCTGCCTGTATGGCTTTTTCAAGTTCGTAGAAAGGTATAGTAAAAATTTGTTCTTGGTGCAAAAAAGCAATTTGAGAGCGGTCAAGCAAAGAAATTTGATACTTTTGCTCCAAAAATTTTACAAAATTTACTTGCTTATCAATAGAACAACCCGAAGCGGCATTGAAATTTTCATCAACACCAACCACCCAAAAACGATTGTAGAAACACTTTACAGCCGCTTGCAGGTCTTGCTCGTGAGCTTTCCAAGTCTGTAAAAATTGTTCCCATTCTTGTTGCATAGCAGAAGTTTGCTCTTGGTTTAGAGTTTGGCTTGCCTGATAAATCCAAATACGAGCCGATGAAGGTAATTGCTCAAAATCAACTATCATAGTTTTTTTTACTTTAATCTATGAAAAAAAACGTTCAACAAACGCAAATAGTTTTTTATTTACTTCCTAAAAGTTCTTTGGCACTTTGTAGGGCAGAAGTAGAATTTTTTATGCCGCTAATCATTTGGGCAATTTCTTGCAAACGCTCTTCGTAAGAAAGTTCTTTAATTCGGCTTATGGTACGAGCTTCGGTATCTTCTTTGAAAACAAAATAATGCTTTTCGGCTTTGGCGGCAATCTGATGCAAATGCGTAATGGTAATGATTTGATGATTTTTTGCCATTTCTTTCATCATCAGTGCCATTTTGAGGGCTATTTCGCCTGAAATACCTGTATCAATTTCATCAAAAATAAGTGTAGGCATAGCAGTTTTGCCCGCTAAAATGTACTTAATAGCCAGCATTAGCCTTGAAAATTCACCTCCCGAAGCTACATTTTTGATTTCTTGTGGGGCAATGCCTTTGTTGGCACTGAATAAGAAAATAACTTTATCTCCGCCCCCCGAATATAATTCTGCAGGTAAAATTTGAATTTGCAGGCGAGCATTGGGCATACCAAGCTCAGAAAGCAATTTTTGAAGCTCGTTTTCTAATGAGCTAACTACCGCCTTGCGTTTTTCAGAAAGCAATTGGGCTTTTTCGGTTGCTTTTTGCAAAGCTATTTGCATTGCTTTTTCAGCTTTTTCCAAAATTTCATCAAAATTTAGCACTCTTTCTACTTTGTTTTGCAAATCTTGCTGAATTTGCAATAGCTCTTGAACTGATTTTACGCGATGCTTCTTCTGCAAGCGTTCAATTTCGTCAAGGCGTTTTTGTACCCAAGCGAGTCTTTCAGGATTGTATTCGGTGCGTTCAAAAAGCCTTTCTACCTCGCGGGTAATATCTTTGAGTTCGGTAAGCGTATTTTCCAATCTTTCGGCAAGTTCTTCATAAATACTTGAAAACTCGCTCATCTTTTCAAAATCTCTGCAAATAGCTTTTAGGCTGGATAGCACCGAACTTTCACTTTCTTGTAGTTTGTAAAGGCTTTCCGCAAGTTTGGTTTTAATTTCTTCGGCATTTTCCAAAATACCAAATTCAGCCTCCAATTCTTCTTGTTCATCTTCTTGCAGAGCGGCTTTGAGCAGTTCTTCCAGTAAAAATTTATGATAGTCCAGCTCTGCTTGTGCCTGATTTTTTTCGGTAAGTAGGCTTTGATAAAATTTGTTTTTTTGCAAATAATCTTGAAAAAGTGCTTGATATTCGGCTAAAAGTGGGAGATTTTCGGCGAAAATATCAATGATATTGCGTTGATAGCTTTCGGCAGAAAGTAGTAAATTGTCGTGCTGGGAGTGAATATCAATGAGTTGGGAAGTAATTTGCGAAAGTGTTTCTAAATTTACAGGAGTATCGTTGATAAATGCTCTTGATTTGCCCGCAGATGAAATTTCTCGGCGAATGGTAGCAGTATTTTCGTAGTCTAAATCGTTTTCAGCAAAAATATTTTGCAAATGATAGGCTGAAATATCAAAATGGGCTTCAATAACACACTTTTCGTTCTCGTTGAGTAATACTTTTTTATCAACTCTTCCACCCAAAAGCAAGCCCAAAGCCCCCAGCATAATAGATTTTCCTGCTCCTGTTTCGCCTGTAATTACATTGAAAGCCCTATGAGGCTCTAAATCTAATTTTTCAATGAGTGCGTAATTTCGTATGTGTAGCGAAAGAAGCATTTACAAGCAAAAATTTGATGGTTGATGTGAGTATAACCTTGTAGCAGTTGCTTATGTTCAATTTGCCTTTTGATTATCTTAATAATCGCCGATAGTTTCGGGTAATTGGGCAAGGGCTTTTTGCAGTTCCTCGTCGTTAGGGGCAATGCCGTGCCATTTGTGCGAATTCATCATAAAATCTACTCCAAAACCCATTTCGGTTTTCATTAAAATCAGAATAGGTTGTTTGTTGCCTGTTTGTTTTTTAGCTTCTGCCAAAACCTCTAAAACGACTTGCATATCGTTGCCATTCATTGTGAGGGTTTTCCAGCCAAAAGCCTCCCATTTGGCTTGCAGATTTTTCAAAGACATCACTTGCTCTACGGGTCCATCAATCTGCTGACCATTGTAATCTACAATGCCAATAAGGTTATCTACTTGATGATGAGCCGCATACATAGCGGCTTCCCAGATTTGTCCTTCTTGTTGCTCGCCATCGCCCATAAGCACATACACAAGGCTGGTATCGCCATTGAGTTTTTTTCCTTGTGCCGCCCCGATAGCTACCGAAAGTCCTTGTCCCAAAGAACCAGAGGCTACTCGTATGCCGGGCAAACCTTCGTGGGTAGCGGGGTGTCCTTGCAGGCGGGAGTTGATTTTACGAAAAGTTTTTAATTCTGTGGTTTCAAAATAGCCACTCCGAGCCAGCACGCTATACCATAGCGGCGAAATGTGTCCGTTGGAAAGGAAAAACAAATCTTGGTTTTTTCCTTGCATATCAAAGGGCTGTGGCTTGTGATTCATTACTTCAAAATAAAGAGCCACGAGCAAATCGGTGCAACCCAAAGAGCCACCTGGGTGTCCCGATTGTGCCGAATGTACCATTCGTACAATATCTCGGCGAACCTGCGTTGCAATATTTTGAAGTTCTTGTAAAGATTTTTTCATATTTGGATTGGTATATTTAGAAACAAGATACACGGAACAAAACTTTAATTTGAAGTTCTAAACTTCAAACTTCAAACCTCAAACTTTTCAACTACCGACCTTATTTATTTGAGTTTTTTTCTTCTTTCACGTTCTTTTTTCACAAGCATAAACTCGCGACTGCTTTGTCCTGCGATAGAGGTGTTTTCAGCGGCACGGCGAAATAAATAAGGCATTACGGCTTCTACGGGTCCGTAAGGAACGTACTTTACTACATTATAGCCCGCTTTGGCAAGAGCATAAGAGATTTGGTCGCTCATACCAAAGAGTTGAGCAAAATAAATGCGTTTATCGTCTTTGGCAATGCCTTTTTCTTGCATTAGTTGCGTAAGCAAAAGATTGCTGTACTCGTTGTGCGTACCCAAACAAAGAGCGATTTTGTCTAAATTTTCCACACAAAAACGAGTGGCGTCATTGAAATCTTTATCGCAACTTTCTTTGCTTGGCTGAATAGGGTTTTTATAGCCCAATTTTTCGGCACGCTCGGCTTCTTTTTCCATATAAGCCCCACGCACCAATTTTGCACCTAAAAAATAACCTTTATTTTCTGCATCAGCAAAGGCTTTTTTTAGGTTATTTAGCATATCCCAGCGATAAAGCTGATAAGTGTTGTAAATGACAGCTCGCTGGCGGTTATATTTTTCCATAGCCTCGTAAGTGAGCTTATCAATTACATCTTGAATCCAAGTTTCTTCGCCATCTACAAGTAAATTGACATCAAGTTCATAAGCCTTTCGGCAGATGCTATCAAAACGCTTTTGTACGCGTTCCCATTCTGCTTTTTCAGGTTCTGAAAGAGCCTGACCCGCTTGAATTTTTTCTAAAAGACCAAAACGAGCTATTCCCGTAACCTTGAACACCGAAAAGGGAATATTGGGATTGTGGTCGGCTTTTTCTATGGTATGTAAAATTTCCTCGCAGGTGGCATCAAAACTTTTTTCGTTTTTTTCGCCTTCTACCGAGTAATCCAAAATAGCCCCAATGTGGTATTTGGCAAGTTCTTGAATGGTTTTTTCACATTCTTCAATAGTTTCGCCCCCGCAAAAATGCTCAAAAATAGTATGGCGAACAACACTTTTTACAAAAGGCAGATGATACTTGAAGGCAAATTTCAGAAAAGAAGTGCCGTATTTAACTAAAAAATTGCTGTTCATTGCCCAAAAAAGCCAATAAGTTTTAGTAAGTTGTCTATTGCTTTGGGCTTCAAAAGCGGTAGCAGTATCTTCAAAAGAAATCGGGGCAGATTGCGTGAGAACTTCCATTATACACTTTTTATTTTTTCAATAAAAAATCAGGCAAAAGTAGTAAAAAAAACTGAAAGCACAAGTCTAATAACATTGCCAGAAGGCGGTGTCTTCAAAAACATACATTAGCCCACTATCTCCAAGATTTACGTTCCCAAAACTCTCATCAAATTGCAATAGGAAGTTACCTTGATGTTGCTCATCTTGGAGCCATATTGGCTCGCCCAATACGTAACAAGGGGCTTGATAAACCTTTTTGCGAATTTCTCTGCCTTCATCACTACACTCATAATCAAAAATTTCTGTTGGTACTTTGAGTGCTGTAATTTGGAAAGTGTAAGAATCTGCCAAAGACTTACTTCTCTGAATATCCCCTTCTTTCAAGAATAAAATGGCGGTTTGTTCATTAAAAGGCTCATAAGCCTCATTGTAATCGGGATTATAGACAAAAAAAGACAAGGCTATGGTATTTTCAGGAATACGCTGTGCAAGCAAAGGCATAGTACGTACATCAAGCGTAAAAATATGTTGCATTTTTTTGTTTTCAAAAGTGGGTATTAACTCCTTTTTGATAGGAGCCTGCCCGCCAATATAATTGAGCGAATGGTTGTCTGGTTTTTGGTCGTAAAGGGGTTCTAAATAATAAATGTGAGTTGTAGGGGCATCAGGTTTTTCGGCAAAGTATTCGTCGATAAGTTGCTTGATAGTTTCTGATTTGGTAGCAGGGGTAGAGGCTTGCTTTCCCGATTGCTTCAAAATTTCTTCATACTTGTATGTACCTAATCCTTCTTGGAAGGTTTGCAATATTTCGCCTTTAGCATTATTTTGTAGAGCTATTTTTACAAAATAGGAGGCTGTACCGCTCTCTCGGAAATCTAATAAGAAGTAATAAACGAAATTTCGGATTTTAGAAATTTGAGAGGCAGAGGCTTTGGCAAGCGATTCTGCGGCTTTTTGCAGAAGGCTTTGAGGCGTATTTTCATTGAACAAACTAAAAATCCGTCCCCAAGTGTTTTTTTGTAGATCAATTTGGGGCAATAGTATCTTTTCTATTCGTTGCGAGGGCAAAAAAGAAAGTATTTTTTTGTAGTAGGGAAGGAGATAATGAGCAAAATCGTCTTGATATTGCGGTTGCCATAGGTGTATATCAAGATAGGTGTCATAGCTTTCACTCCACTGGATTTGATTTTTGGCAAAGTTTGCCAAATGAGCTAAAATACTCGTTTGTAAAATTTGATAAGGTATGGAATTGCTAGCAAAATCTTTGAGTTTGCTTTCCAAATACTCTAAATGTAGCTGACTTATGGCTTGTATAAAGTTACGTATGCTATACAAGTTGCTTTCTTGAATATTACTAAGTTTGCTAATCAGTTCGTCTTGCTCTTTTTTATCCAGAAGGTTGATAAAAGCAAAACTTTTTTCCCAACCATACTGATTTCCAAGTTTTTTGAGAATTATTCCTGAACTTCGCTCTTTCCCAAGATATTCAAGAGCCTTTTTGGTGAAATCCAAGCCTTCAAACATAGTTCCATTGCTTTCTCCCCAATAGAAGCTATCCAAATTGAGCCATTCGTCATACCATTTGGGAACGGCTTTTTTTTGTTCTTGGTGTTGCAGAATAGCCACTACCAAGGCAATTTCGGCTCTGTATCCTTTTTGCCAACCTTCGTCAAGAATTTTGGCACAGTGTTCAAGCTCATCAATGCCAAACCCACGCCAGTTGAATAAATGATAAAGTGTATGGTAACCCGAATAGTGCATTTTCTTGATTAAAGCACAAAACTGCTCTACACTAGCAATTTGGAAGGCGTCTTTACACCTATTGGGGTGAATATTAGCACTTTTGGGGCTCAAAGCGGCAGAAAGTAAAGTATTTTGCCAATCTGAATAAGAGCCAAAGTTTTCAAGAAATTCGTAAAAACTCTTATTGAAAGTACCCTCTATATTTAGGATATTTATTTCATCTATTTTGCCTTCTGTGAGGGTATAGAGAAACTCTTGTTTTTCACCAATTTTTGTGTTGCCGAGCGTTCCAAAATTGGCTACTTGGGTAGCAATGTCTTGTAAAATTTCTTTTTTGAGATTTTCGGGAATAGCTTTTCCTGCCCGTGCAAGCAAAGTGCAAAAGCCTTTTTGAGCCTGATGGGTAAAGGTTGAAAAACTATCATCAAAAGCACGAGGGTTATTCTGGTAAGCCCAGAAAGTCATTTTATCCAAATGAGTGTTCCAATAGGGCGTAATGCCTGTATAGGAGTTTTTATGCTCTGCAAGGTTGATTTGCTGTAAAATTTTAATAACATTTTGGGGGGTAAAAAATGTTTCTGCATTGTAGGAGGTTAGCTCGTACAAAAGGTCTATGTGCTTGTTTATATCCAGATAGCCCTTGGTTACAAAATACCACAAAGCAGGCGTAATACCTTCGTAGCCAAATTTTTTGATAAGCACATCTGTTTTTTTGTAATAATCTTTTTGAGTGTTGAGCTGTTCGGCAATTTTTTGCATTTTATCATCGCTAAGGAGTAGTAAGCCCATTTCGTATTTTTGTACTTTCTTTTTACCTTTCTGAAAGGTGATAAACTCGCCGTGTTTGAGGTTATGATAGTAGTGGGCAATTTCTTTGGGCGAACCATCATCGTTAAAAATTTCTGATGTTCCGTGGATTTGGTCGTTGAGGTATTCATCTTTTCTCACCAAAATACCCTCGTTGTTGTACCATTTCCACACACCTGCTTTTTTTCCTTCTCGGTATTCGCCTTCGGTGGTAATCTTGCCATTTACAAACCAAGTATGATGTCCGTGCAAAAGATTGTTCCGATAGCTTCCTTTTTCTCGTAAATTGCCTTTTTCATCATACCATTGCCAAGGTCCGTGCCATTGCCCTTTTTCAAATCCTCCTTTGGATTGAATAACGCCACTTTCGCTGTAAAAAGTCCATTCTCCTTCGGCGAGGTCGCTATCGTAATGCCCTGATGACTTGATGTTTCCGTTGGGGTAGTAATACACCCATTTTCCGATTTTTTCTCCTTTATCATTGGTTTCTCCTTCGTACTCAACAACAGAGGAATTGGCGAAGTAGTTTTTGTTGTAGGGCATAAAAAATAGTTTTTACGTATTCAAAGATTTTTTCAGTGCATTGATTTCGGCATTTTTGGTACGAAGGTCGGTTTCCAAAACTTTTAGTTTGTTTTGGAACTCTTGTAGCATCTTTTCCTTTTTTTCAAGTTCCTGACGAATTTCATTGGCTTTTGCGGAAAGTTCACGAGTTTGTTTATTGATTTGAGCGTTGGCTACGGTACTACCCAAGTCTTCACTTACTTCTTTGACAAAATCAATCTCGTGTTTAGCAAATTTTTTCATAGCGGCAAGTTCTACAACCCCATAAGTGATTTCATTGACGCGTATAGGGGCAAGAATAATAGAACGTGGCAAGGCTTCACCCAAACCCGAAGTGATTTGAATGTAATTTTCAGGAATATCGTCAATGTAAATAACTTCGTTGTCCATAATACACCTACCTACCAATCCTTCTTGCATTTCAAAGGTTTTTTGCAAAAACTTTCTACGAGAATAGGCATAGGCGGCAACACACTCAACCACAGGACGAGGCTTGGCTTCATTATTGATGATATACACTGCCCCCTGATTAGCTCCTACGTGATTTACCAAATCCCGAATGAATAAATACCCAATCTCACTCAATTCGGCATTTTGGTTATCGCGTAATAGGTCTGAAAATTTTGTAATACCCGTAACCGTCCAGTTTCGGTTGGTTTCTTCTTCTGAAATTTGCTGCAATTGCTCACGCATTTCAATCAGCGATTTGCCCAAACCTTCTTGCGGGTTCAGATATTCCAGTTGCATTGAAAAGTCTTTTTCACCAATTTTTCGGATAAATTGCAAGGCTTCCTGAATTTCTAAGGATAGCCTCTGTAAAGTTTGCAAAGTGGGTTTTTGTTCGGGAATTGCTTTTTCAATATCTTCGCTACTTAAAACTTCTCCTGCTAATAGCTGTTCAGAAATTAAACGCATATCATTAAAAGTCCCAAAAACCTTCTGTTCAACAATATACGCCAATAGACCTATCACAATGAGTGTGGCAATAAGCAAAGAGATTTCAAAAAATAAATTGATTTCATTGTAAAGGGCTACATATACTACATCGCCGCCTACAAGTACAAAAAGAATTAGAAGTAAAATAGTGAACTGACTGCGAAAACTCATAAGTGTATGTGTTTCTTGCTAATTATTTTTTTATAGGCTGTCTAAAATATTTTGCTTATACAGGCTCAAAGTTTTGGAAGTTCAAAAGTTTGAGCGGTTCAAAGCTAAAAAACTTTCAAACTTTCATTTTTGAACCTTACAAAAATAAAGATTTTGGAGAAAAAATATTGCTTTCGTAGATTTTTTTTAGCTTTGCAACTAAAATTTTTGCTTATGTTGCAGATTTCAGCTATTCGTGAGAACCCTGAAAAAATTATTCAAGGATTACAAAAAAAGCATTTTGCCAACGCGGAAAATATCATAAAGCAAGTGCTTGAAATTGACGCACAAAGAAGACAAGCCCAAAAGGAACAAGATGATACTTTGGCAGAATCCAATCGTCTTTCCAAACAGATTGGTATCCTGATGAAGGAAGGCAAGAAAGAAGAAGCCGAGCATACTAAAATTCAGGCGAAAAATCTTGCCGATGAAGCCAAAAAACTCGTAGAAAAAGCCTCTGAACTGGAAAACAAACTCCACGAACTTTTGGTAACTATTCCCAATGTACCCAGCGAGCAGGTTCCCGAAGGGAAAACAGCAGAGCAAAATGTAGTGGTACATCAGCACGGCGAAATACCCACCTTGCCTGAAAACGCTTTGCCTCATTGGGAACTTATCGTTAAGCACAACATCATTGATTTTGAGCTGGGGAATAAAGTTACAGGGGCAGGATTTCCATTTTACAAAGGTAAAGGGGCAAAACTGCAACGTGCCTTGATAAACTTCTTCCTTGATGAGGCTGAAAAAGCAGGTTATTACGAAGTGCAACCGCCTATTTTGGTGAATAAAGACTCGGGCTTTGGCACAGGGCAACTGCCTGATAAAGACGGACAAATGTATTTCGTTAATGCCGATGAATTGTATCTTATTCCTACTGCCGAAGTGCCTATTACCAATATTTACCGAGATGTAATTGTAGAAATCAAAGACTTGCCTATCAAGAATGTAGGGTATACACCTTGCTTTCGGCGTGAGGCGGGCAGTTGGGGGGCAGATGTAAGAGGGCTGAATCGCCTGCATCAGTTTGATAAGGTGGAAATTGTACAAATCCAACACCCCGAAAAATCGTATCAGGCTTTGGAAGAAATGCGTGAGTACGTACAGGGGCTTTTAGAAAAATTAGAATTGCCTTACCGAGTGGTAAAGCTCTGCGGTGGGGATATGAGTTTTACTTCGGCTCTTACTTATGATATGGAAGTGTATTCGGCGGCACAAAAAAGATGGTTAGAAGTAAGTTCGGTGAGCAATTTTGAAAGCTATCAGGCGAATAGACTCAAATTGCGTTTTAGAGATGAAAACAAAAAAACTCACCTCTTGCATACGCTCAATGGTAGTGCTTTGGCTTTACCAAGAATTGTAGCGGCAATGTTGGAAAACAACCAAACCTCGCAAGGTATCCGTATCCCAAAAGTTTTGCACGCTTACACAGGTTTTGAAATGATTGACTAAATCATTAGAAATAAGCGATAAGTTCGCTAAACGAATTTACCGCTTATTTAGTCGTCCCTTAAAAAGTCTGTTTAGAGAAAAATCAAAGTGTAACAATAGAAATTTCCTTCCAAAAAGATGAATTTTTAAGATGTATTATCGGGTTTAGAGCGATGATGTCGCTTAGAGCGACATCATCGCTTGCTA
>CAZZLW010000022.1:0-38156 GCA_964654605.1 uncultured Cytophagales bacterium
CTCAAACCCTATTTTCAGGAAAAAAAAGTAAAGTTGATTACCAAAGTTCGCAAAAATATGAAACCTGAAAAGTTGAGCCAACAAGAGCAATACTTCCTCGCTAAAAGAGGTTTAATTGAAGCAGTGATTGACACGCCTAAAAACGTGTGTCAAATTGAACACACAAGGCATAGAAATCCTAAAAACTTTCTGGTCAATTTGTTGTCTGGAATTATTGCCGACACATCACTAGATAAAAAGCCCACTATTAGCGATTTTCAAGAAAAAAATCTACTTACAAATCTTGAACTTTTTCAAGATATTGCCTCTTAACTCCCGTTGGTTTAGGTTTAAGGTTCAGAAGTTCAAACCCGAAACTTCAAACTCCTGAACCCCAAATTGGGCAATTTTTACCCAAAAATGTATTTTCCGCCATTCTTGGCTTACTAAATTTGATTTTTAGCTCAAAAAACAACATCTATGTTAGACGCTATTATCGGATTTTCTATCCGTAATAAGATTATCGTAGGGGCGTTTGTGGTGTCACTCGTGATTTGGGGCGGATTTTCGGCTACACAAATTCCTATTGATGCCGTTCCCGATATTACCAACAACCAAGTCCAAGTAATCACCCCTGCCCCACAATTTTCGGCACAAGAAGTAGAGCAATTTATTACAGCCCCGCTGGAAATTTCTTTTGCTAATCTGCAAAATATTGAGGAGATACGCTCCATTTCACGTTTTGGGCTTTCGGTCATTACGATTGTTTTTACCGATGAAACCGATGTTTATTTGGCTCGCCAGCTCGTAGCTGAAAAAATTAAACTTGCCGAAAAAGACATTCCCCCTACAATGGGGCAACCCTATTTAGCTCCTGTTTCTACGGGCTTGGGGGAAATTTATCAGTATGTCATTCGCCCCCTCAAAGGCTACGAAAAACGCTACAACGCCCAAGATTTGCGAACTATTCAAGATTGGATAGTAAAGCGAAGACTTGCAGGCATTGAAGGCGTGGTAGAGGTAAATAGCTTTGGAGGTAAAGTAAAACAATACGAAGTAGCCCTTGAAACCGAAAAACTCCGAGCCTATGACCTTACCATTAGCGAAGTATTTGAGGCGTTGCACCGCAACAACGAAAATACAGGCGGTAGCTATATTGAGCGTCAGGGGAAAGCGTATTTTATTCGGGCGGAAGGCTTTGTCAAAACGCTTCAAGATATTGAGCAAACAGCCATCAAAACTATGCCTAATGGAATGCCCATACTGATACGAGACGTAGCCAAAGTACGTTTGGGCAGTGCTACTCGCTACGGAGCAATGACACAAGATGGCAAAGGCGAAGTGGTAGGCGGTATTGTGATGATGCTCAAAGGTGCAAATTCGGCACAGGTAATTGAAAAAGTCAAAGAACGCATACAAGAAGTGCAAAAAACCTTACCCGAAGGGCTTATCATTGAGCCTTTTTTAGATAGGACATTGCTTGTAAATAAAGCTATTCTCACGGTTTCTGAAAATTTAGCTTTGGGCGGACTGATAGTAGTTTTTGTCTTGATTTTATTTCTGGGAAACTTGCGAGCAGGCTTGATAGTAGCAAGTGTTATTCCTCTTTCTTTGCTCTTTACGCTCGCAATGATGAATATTTTTGGAGTTTCTGCCAACTTGATGAGCCTTGGGGCAATTGATTTCGGCTTGATTGTAGACGGGGCGGTCATTATTGTAGAAGCAATTTTGCATTTCCTTCATACGCATTTGCTTACGGAATACAAAAATTTTCAACTTTCCCAAAGAGAAATGGACGAGCAGGTTTTCACTGCCGCAAAGCGTATCAGGCAATCGGCGGCTTTTGGCGAAATTATTATCCTGATGGTGTATTTGCCAATTTGGTCGCTTTCGGGCATTGAAGGTAAAATGTTTAAGCCTATGGCACAGGCGGTAAGTTTTGCTATTTTGGGAGCATTTATTCTTTCGCTTACCTATGTGCCAATGATGTCAGCATTAGGATTAAGCAAAAAAATCCGTTTCCGACCTACTTTTTCCGATAGGTTAATGTCTCGCATTGCTCAAATCTACAAGCCTATAATTTTGTGGGTTTTACGGCGAAAAATACAGATTTTAGGGGCTACCATAGGGCTTTTTGCAATAGCTTTATTGGTTTTTGTACGTTTAGGCGGGGAATTTATCCCACAACTTGATGAAGGTGATTTTGCTATTGAGGTTCGGCTCAAAACGGGGGTTTCACTTTCGGAAACTATCCGAATTTCTACTGAAATGGAAAAGGTGCTTTTGCAATTTCCCGAAGTAAAAACCTGTGTTTCAAAGATTGGCTCTTCGGAAATCCCCACTGACCCTATGCCCATTGAAGCCTACGACCTGATGGTAATTCTGAAAGATAAATCAGAATGGAAAACCGCCAGCAGTAAGGAAGAACTTGCCGAAAAAATGGAAAAAGCTCTACAAGAGCATTTCGTAGGTGTGAATTTTGAATTTCAGCAACCTATTCAGATGCGGTTCAATGAACTAATGACAGGCGTAAAATCGGATATTGCTATCAAAATTTATGGTGAGAATTTGGAAGTTCTTGCACAAAAAGCCGAACAAACTGCCCAAAAAATCCGAAAAATCAGAGGAGTAGCAGATATGAAAATAGAACAAGTTTTAGGTTTGCCTCAAATGCTTGTCAGATACAATCGCACCAAAATTGCCCAATACGGCTTGGATATTCAGACACTTAATCAGGCTGTCAGGACGGCTTTTGCAGGCGAAGCGGCAGGCGTTGTGTTTGAAGGCGAAAAACGTTTTGACTTAGTAGTACGTCTGGACACCACCCAACGCAACAACCTTGAAAATCTCAAAAATCTTTACATACGTACTGCTAATGGCGTTCAGGTGCGTTTGGAAGAGGTCGCTTGGATTGATTATGAGCCTGCTCCCGTGCAGGTTTCTCGTGAAAATACCAAAAGGCGTATTGTCATTGGTGTCAATGTACGTGGGCGTGATGTAGAAAGTGTCGTAAAAGAGATGCAAAGCATTTTTGAAAAAAAGCAAGTACGCCTGCCTGTGGGGTATTATGTAGAATTTGGCGGACAATTTGAAAATCTTGAAAAAGGCAAAAAACGCCTGATGATAGCCGTTCCGATTGCTTTGGGACTGATTTTTATGCTTTTGTACTTTACCTTTCATTCTTTGAAGCAGGCGGTACTTATTTTTACGGCTATACCTCTTTCAGCAATTGGGGGCGTGTTTGCTTTATGGCTTCGTAATATGCCTTTTAGTATTTCGGCGGGAGTGGGTTTTATTGCTTTATTTGGCGTAGCGGTGCTAAATGGCATTGTGCTGATTGGTTACTTTAATCAATTAGCCAAAGAAGGAGTAAAAAACCTACACCGCAGGATTTTACAAGGCGTATTTGTTCGGTTGCGTCCTGTAATGATGACGGCTTCGGTGGCAAGTTTGGGCTTTTTACCAATGGCTCTTTCTACTTCGGCGGGGGCAGAAGTACAAAAACCCCTTGCCACAGTAGTAATTGGCGGATTGATTTCGGCTACTTTCCTAACCCTTATTGTTTTGCCTGTGTTGTATTACTTTTTTGAACAAAAAACTATGAAATTTTCTCAAAAAGTTCCGCTTATTCCGATTTTGATACTTTTAGGAATTTCAGCAAAAGCTCAAAATCCTATTTCCTTGAACGAGGCTTTGCAAATAGCAAAAAATCAGAATTTGCTCTTGCAAAGCAAAAAAACAGAAGTATTATACCAAGCCAATCTCCAAAAAACGGCGTTTCAATTACCTAAAATGGCTCTGGAAGGGCAATACGGGCAAATCAACATTTTAGAAAAAAACGATTTTTCTGTGCAAATTTCACAAGGTTTTGCTTCACCTCGTTTGTACAAAACCCAAAAAGCGTTTTGGCAAAGCCGTATAGATTTTGCCCAAAAAGATTATGCTTTGCAAGAAAAAATTATCGCCAACGAAATAAAATCTATTTTTTACCAACATCTTTTCGTTTGCAAACGCATAGAAGTATGGCAAACAAAAATGCAGTTGTACGAAAAACTGCTCAAAGTAGCTACCCGCAGGTGGCAAGAAGGCGAAAGCAACGTTTTGGAGAAAATCAGTGCGGAAACTTTTTTACGCGAAGCAATGCAAAATAAAATTTTGCTTGAGCAGGAAAAAGCTATTTTAGAAAAAGAGCTTGCCTTACGGCTCGGCAAAGAGGAAAAAATAGCATTAGATACCAATTTGGCTCAAAAATTGCCTTTGCCCGATACACTTGCGTTTAGTGCTGAAAATGCTTTTTTAGCACTTTGGCGAGAGCAAAAAAACATTGCCACCCAAGAACGTAAAGTTTGGCAAGCCCAGCGTCTGCCCGATTTTAGGGTGGGCTACTACCTGATGACGGTAGAAGGCAGACCCATAGCACAGGTTTTTCAGGCGGGAGTGGCAGTGCCTATTTTTTCAAGAGCCTACGAGAAAAGTATTGAAGCCGCCAAAGCCAAAGAGTATTTGGCTCAAACCCAATACGATTATCAAAAGCAAATCCAAGAAAATCAGCGGAGAGTGCTTGCAAGCAAAATAAGCCAAAGTGTTTCTTTACTTGATTTTTACGAAACAACAGCACTCTTGCAAGCCCGAGCCATTTTAGAAAAAGCTGAAACCATGTTTCGGGTAGGCGAAATTGATTACACCACTTTCGTACAAACCACCGAGCAGGCTTGGAAAATTCGCTTGGGGTATTTAGATGCCCTCACAAACTACAATTTACTTGTGTTGCAGTGGGAATTATTGCAGTAAAATCATTCAAAAATCTTTTAATTATGCGAAACGTACAAATTTTTGTTATTTTGATTTTGGTGTTACTTTCCTGTCGGAAAGGTGTTGAAAGCGAAATGGAAGTTCCTCAAAACTCACAAGAAAATGTTTCCATAGAACTCAACGCCAAGCAAATCCAAACAATGGGTATTCGTTTGGGGAAATTGCAGAAAAGAAAAATTTCCGAATTTATTTTGGCAAATGGAATGATAGACGTGCCACCTGAAAGCAAAGCGATTGTTACTGCCAAAATGGAAGGTTTTGTAAAAAAATGTGATTTGCTTATCGGAGATTTTGTGCAAAAAGGACAAGTCCTTGCCGTTTTGGAAAACTTACGCCTCATTAGCCTGCAAGAAGAGTACCTAAACACCAAAAATCAGATAGTTTTTTTGGAGCAAGAATTTGCTCGCCAAAGCCGTTTGGACGAAGCCGAAGCAGGCACAAAGAAAAATCTGCAAAAGGTAAGTACCGATTTGCAAAGTGCTAAAATTCGTTTGGCAAGCCTTGAAAAGCAGTTACAATTTGTGGGCATCAGTCCTGTGGCTTTGCAAGCAAGCTCTATCGGTGCAACTTTCGTAGTAACCGCCCCTATCAGTGGCTATGTAAAAAGCGTAAATATCGCCAGAGGGCAAAATGTACTTGCCGAAACGGTGCTTTTTGAGATTGTGAGCAAAGAGCATTTACATATAGAACTGCAAGTTTTTGAAAAAGATATTACCAAAATCAAAAAGGGGCAAAAAGTGTATTTTCAAAGCCCGAATTTAGGCGAAGCGGTGTTTGAGGGAGAGGTGTTTTTAATAGGTCAAAATTTTGATATGCAAAGCAAAACAGCCAACGTCCATATTCATTTTGAAGAAGTGGGCAAGCCCTTTTTGCCCGGTATGTATGTAAATGCTCGTATTGCAGTAGGCGAAGGCGAGTTTTGGGCAGTTCCCGAAGGGGCTATTGTACAAGAAGGTGAAGAAAACTTTGTTTTCTTCACCACTGACCAAAAACGCTTTTACCAAATGCCTATCAAAATCAAAAAACGAGAGGAAAATTGGGTAGCCATTGAGCTACTCAAAGAAATTCCCGAAAATGCCCTTATAGTAGAAAAAGGAGCTATCTATTTGCAAGGTGCTATGCAAAACGAGGAGGAATAATAACTATGAAAGTGAAAAAAGCTACCCTTGTTGGGGTGGCTTTCTTCTGAAAGTTCTGCATTCTTGGCTAATAGACACTCTAAATGCGTTTGTAAAAATGGGTGAATATTCCCAAAAACTAACCCCTTGTTTATCAACTATCTAAAAATCATACTCTAACTCGTAATACTGACAGAATTTGCATTTTACATTTTTCTGCTTATTTTTGAAAAAAATCATTGTTTGTGTTGAAAAAGAGCTTATTTGTTTTTTTTCTTTTGATGTTTGGTGCTACAATTTTTGCACAAAAAAACTTGTATCCACGCACCGAAATGCGTGCAGTGTGGGTAACTACTGTGGCAAATATAGATTTCCCTTCTCGCAAAGGACTTTCGGCAGAAGAGCAGAAAAAAGAATTTATCAACATTTTAGAAAAATGCAAACAGCTAAACCTGAATACCATCATAGTACAGGTGCGTCCTGCCGCTGATGCCTTGTATGAAAGCAGTTTGGAACTTTGGTCAGAGGTGCTGCAAGGCAAGCAAGGTGTTGCTCCCAGTTATGACCCTTTGGCTTTTATGATTGAAGAGAGCCGAAAAAGACTTCTTGAATTTCACGCTTGGATAAATCCGTTCAGAGCCGTTGCCAATGTAAATTACAGCCATATTCACCCCGAGCATATCACACGCAAGCGTCCTGAATGGTTTTTTCGTTATGGCGATAGGGTTTATTTCAATCCGGGTATTCCCGAAGTGAGAGAGTATTTGCTACAAGTCATTTTAGAGATAGTCAGAAAGTACGATATTGATGGCTTGCATTTTGACGATTACTTTTACCCCTACCCTATTGCTGGGGAAAAAATCAATGACGACAATACTTTTGATAAATTTGGCAAAGATTTCAGAAATATTGAAGATTGGCGAAGGAACAACATAGATTTGTTTGTACAAGCTGTTTCGGATAGCATCAGGGCAATCAAGCCTAAAATGAAATTTGGTATAAGCCCCGCAGGAGGCTGGCGAAACAAAAACAAAGATAGTAGAGGTTCGGCTACCAATTTAGGACAACCCGCTTACGATAATGTCTTTGCCGATACTCGCAAGTGGTTAGAGCAAGGCTGGGTGGATTATCTTGCCCCCCAAACCTATTGGACAATCGCTTCGCCACAAGCCTCTTTCAAAGTGCTTGCCGAATGGTGGAATGAAAATAACTTCGGAAGGCATATTTACAGCGGACACGCACTTTTCAAAGTTGCCAACTCCGAAGAAAAAGATAATTGGAACGATAGCCAAGAAATCATCAGGCAAATTCGCCTCAATCGCTCTCTTAAAAATATCAAAGGCGGAATGTTTTTTTCGCTTAAACATTTGCTTCGCAATCCGCTCAAAATTTGCGATAGCCTGCAAAATTCTGTGTTTCGCTTTCCTGCTTTGGTACCTGCTATGCCTTGGAAAGATTCCATTCCACCACTACCCCCTGATAGTCTGAAAGCTAATGTATTTCACAACAACGTTCTGCTGTATTGGCAAAGCCCCAAAGCCGCCCCAGACCAAGAAAAGCCCGATTATTATGTAGTTTTTCGTTTCCAAAACGAAATGGAAATGGATTTTGAAGATGCCTCTAAAATTGTTGCTATTCTTCGGGAAAACTATTTCTTGGATAAAGATTTGGAGCAAAATAGACGCTACATCTATGCAGTAAAATCTTTTGATAGACTGCACAACGAAAGCAGGCAATACGCCAAAGTAACAATAGCCACCGTCAAGAAACTGACGATGGCTTCACCTATTAAAGATGGTGAAATTCGGGAAGATTAGGATTAGTCTTCAAGAGCCTGCTCCAAAGGCAAAACGTGGCTATGCTTGAAAGTAGAAAGTACAATCATTGATTGCATATGATTGATTTCTTCTATCTCGCTCACTACTTCCAGCATTAGTTTTTGGTAGGCAGGAATATCTTTGGCAGTAATTTTTAGCAAAAAGTCAGATGCTCCCGTCATATGATGACATTCTATCACGTTAGGAATTTTTTCAATCTTTTTCACAAAAGACTGAATAACAGACTTTTTGTGGCTCACCAGCGAAACCTGTACAAAAGTAGTTACACCCAAGCCAATTTGGTTGGCATCTACTACGGCGTGATAGCTCTTAATAACGCCTAACTTTTCTAATTTTTTTACTCTTTCCAAAGTTGGAGCGGGCGAAAGTCCTATTTCTTTGGCGAGTTGGGCATTGGTAATTTTGGCATCAGCTTGCAATTTTTCCAAAATGAGCTGGTCAAGTTCATCAAGTTTTAAGCTTTTCTTTTCTTGCATAAGATTGAAGGATTTTGAAATTTAATACTTTTTTGCCCGCAAAGTAAAGCCTTTTTCAGTGGAAAAAGAAATTTTTTCAGAAAAAATTAAAATAAAATTTTGCCAAGTCTGCTTTATGTCAAATTGTCAGTATTCTGGCATTGGCATATTCATTGATATAATCCTTGCAAGTTATGTTTATTCACTTAAAAACTTTTTAGCAATGGGAAAAATTATTGGTATAGACTTAGGAACTACAAACTCCTGTGTAGCTGTAATGGAGGGTAACGAGGTAGTGGTTATCCCCAATAGCGAAGGACGTAGAACTACCCCTTCTATCGTGGCTTTTTTGGATAATGGCGAAAGAAAAGTAGGGGACTCTGCCAAAAGGCAAGCAGTAACCAACCCCAAAAAGACCGTGATGTCCATTAAGCGTTTTATGGGTAAAAGATTTTCGGAAGTGGGCAACGAACTCAAACATATTTCTTATACCGTTGAGCAAGGTCCCAACGATACCCCTCGTGTGCGTATAGGCGACCGCCTCTATACTCCACAAGAAATCTCGGCTATGATTCTTCAAAAAATGAAAGCAACTGCCGAAGATTATTTGGGTACTACCGTAACCGAAGCCGTAATTACTGTACCTGCTTATTTTAACGATGCCGAGCGTCAAGCTACCAAAGAAGCGGGTATCATTGCAGGGCTTGATGTAAAGCGTATCATCAACGAACCTACTGCCGCCGCTTTGGCATACGGATTGGATAAAAAAGGCAAAGAAGCTACTATCGCTGTATTTGACCTTGGTGGAGGTACTTTTGATATTTCTATTTTGGAACTTGGCGACGGTGTGTTTGAAGTAAAATCTACCAATGGTGATGTGCATTTGGGCGGTGATGATTTTGACCAAAAAATCATTGATTGGCTCGCCGAAGAGTTTATGAAAGACCACCCTACCGTAGATTTACGCAAAGACCCTATGGCTTTGCAACGCCTCAAAGAAGCCGCTGAAAAAGCCAAAATTGAACTTTCTTCTTCGCAAAGCACCGACATCAATTTGCCTTATATTATGCCTATTGATGGCGTGCCTCAGCACCTTGTTCGTACCCTTACACGTGCCAAATTTGAGCAACTTGTAGATGACCTCATTCGCCGTACCCTTGAACCTTGCCGCAAGGCTATTCAAGATGCGGGTATCAGTGTAAATGATATTGACGAAGTAATTTTGGTAGGAGGTTCTACACGTATTCCTAAAATTCAGGAGGAAGTAGAGAAATTTTTTGGTAAGAAACCTTCCAAAAACGTGAACCCTGACGAGGCAGTAGCTATTGGTGCCGCTATTCAGGGAGCCGTACTCAACAAAGAAATTACTGATGTATTGCTCTTGGACGTAACGCCTCTTTCTTTGGGTATTGAAACGCTTGGTGGCGTATTTACCAAACTCATTGAAGCAAACACCACTATCCCTGTGAAAAAATCGGAAGTGTTTTCTACTGCCGAAGATAACCAATCTTCCGTAATGATACACGTCTTGCAAGGTGAAAGACCTCTTGCCAAAGATAACCGCACTATCGGAAGATTCCACCTTGATGGCATTATGCCTGCTCCTCGTGGGGTACCTAAAATTGAAGTAATTTTTGATATTGATGCCAATGGTATCTTGAATGTTACTGCCAAAGACCAAGCAACAGGTAAAGAGCAAAAAATCCGTATAGAGGCTTCATCTGGACTTTCCAAAGATGAAATTGAAAAAATGAAAGCCGAAGCCAAAGCCAACGAAGCCGCCGATAAAGCCGAAAAAGAGCGTATTGAAAAAATCAATGCCGCTGATTCTATGATTTTCCAAACTGAAAAACAACTTAAAGAATACGGCGATAAGATTTCGGCAGGTAGCAAATCGGCGATAGAAAATGTTCTTTCTGCTTTGCGTCAGGCTCACGCTAATAAAGATGTCAATGCCATTGATGCGGCTCTTGCCCAACTAAACGCCGCTTGGCAACAAGCCTCTACCGAAATGTATCAGGGCAGTCAGAATACTTCTGAAGCGAATGGCTCTGCTAATACAGGTAAGGACTCTGATGTTACTGATGCCGAGTTTGAAGAGGTAAAATAATTGCAAAATCCTTCTACGACAACATCACCTGCAAGTGATGTTGTCGTTTTTTTATTGGCTTTGTATTTATGTCAGCGTTTGGAGTTCAAGACTTCAAGACTTTATCACCTCTACAAAATGGCTAAAATTCGTTCAAAATCATCAAATTCCAATTTTTTTCAGGAAGTTTATGATGTAGTTCGCCTTATCCCCCAAGGGCGAGTTACTACTTATGGAGCAATTGCTAAATTTTTAGGAACCAAACTTTCTGCTCGTATGGTAGGCTGGGCATTGAACTGCTCTCATACGCAAGCAGATATTCCTGCTCATAGGGTTGTCAATAGGAATGGTATGCTTACAGGCAAACATTTTTTTGCTACCCCTACCCAAATGCAAGAACTCTTGGAAGCCGAAGGTATCAGAGTTATAGACGACCAAATCCAAGATTTTGAAAAGCATTTCTGGAACCCCATTCAGGAACTCTGAAAAATAATTCTGTTTCTCGCTTCCTACTTCCAGTACAATTTAGGTGATGTACTGCAAACAAACTCAACAATTCAGCTATTTCTTGCTTCTGCATTTACAACATTTTTTCTAACTTGCAGGCTCATTTTCATTTACTTAAAATCAGAAAATTATGGCATTTATAGAAGAAATTTACGCAAGACAAATTTTAGATTCAAGGGGCAACCCCACTATTGAAGTAGATGTACTAACTAACGAAGGAATTAAAGGGAGAGCCGCTGTTCCTTCGGGGGCTTCCACAGGTACTCACGAGGCAGTTGAGCTTCGCGATGGCGATAAAACTAAGTACCTCGGCAAAGGAGTGTTGAGGGCTGTGGAAAATGTCAATGAAATCATTGCTGATGAACTCATCGGCTACAATGTTTTAGACCAAAATCTGATTGATAAAATACTTCTTGAAATAGACGGCACACCCAACAAGAAAAAACTTGGAGCCAACGCTATTTTAGGGGTTTCTTTGGCAGTTGCCAAAGCGGCGGCTAATTCTTTGAACTTGCCACTATTTCGCTACATTGGCGGCGTAAATGCCAATACTTTGCCTGTACCAATGATGAACATTCTGAATGGCGGTAGCCACGCTGATAACTCCATTGATTTTCAGGAGTTTATGATTATGCCTGTAAAAGCTGAATCTTTCAGCGAGGCGTTGCGTATGGGTACGGAAGTGTTTCATACACTCAAAAAGGTATTGAAAGATAAAAATCATTCTACGAATGTAGGTGATGAAGGAGGTTTTGCACCTAACCTGAAATCTAATGAGGAAGCCATAGAGGTTGTTTTGCAAGCCATTGAAAAAGCAGGTTACAAACCCGGCGAAGATATTTTTATTGCAATGGATGCGGCAAGCTCTGAATTTTATGATAGCAAAACGAAAAAATATATTTTCAAGAAAAGTACAGGCGAGAGCCTCAGTTCCGCCGAAATGGTAGCTTATTGGGCAGAATGGGTAAAAAAATATCCTATCCGCTCCATAGAAGATGGTATGGCTGAAAATGATTGGCAGGGCTGGAAATTGCTTACAGAAAAATTAGGAGATAAAGTGCAACTCGTAGGAGACGATTTGTTCGTAACGAATGTTGAATTTTTACAAAAAGGTATCAATGAAGGGGTTGCCAATGCAATTTTGGTAAAGGTAAATCAGATTGGTACGCTTACAGAAACTATCAATGCAGTGAATTTAGCTCATCGCAATCGTTACAAGAGCGTAATGTCGCATCGTTCAGGAGAAACAGAAGATACCACCATCGCCGATTTGGCAGTAGCTCTCAATACAGGGCAAATTAAAACAGGTTCGGCTTCACGCTCAGATAGAATGGCAAAATATAACCAACTGCTACGCATTGAAGAAATGCTTGATGAAACAGCCTACTATCCGGGTAATAAGTTTTAAGTGTTTAAGCAAAATAGGCTTCGCAATTGCGAAGCCTATTTTTTTAGATTAGCAGAAACAACTCAACACACACAACTTATCTGCTTAATTACTACTTCTTAACACTATCTTTTTTGGTTTCTTTTTCATTTTTGCTTCCCGCTTGTGCTTGGTTGTATTCTTCGTTAAGTCCTTTAATTACTTCGGGGGTAATATCCAAACGGCTATCGCCATACCAAGCTGTTACGCCTTGTTTGTAGCCCAGAATCATTTTATAGCCATTTTTTTCGGCATAACGTTTCATAAAATCATCAATATTCTTATTGATTTTTTCTACCATTTCTTTCTCTTGGCTGGCAAGATTCTGAAGCAAAGTTTCGCGATATTGCATCAGACGTTGCTCTTCGGCGGCAAGGCTTTTTTTAGTAGCCTCTATTTCACCCATAGTCATTGATTGAGCCTTTTGTTGGGCTTGTAGCACTTTGTTCTGAAAAGCATTGGCTTGGTTTTCAATATCGCCTGTGTACTGATTACGTTTTACTTCAAATTCTTTGATAGATTTTTTGTACAGCTCGTAATTGGCAATTACCGAATCTGAATTTACATATACAATACTTTTGTCAATATCATTTTTGGCTTCGGTTTTGGTAGAAGTAGTATTATTGGTGCTATTACTTGTTTGCGATTTGTTCTCGCAAGCTCCAAGTATAAGACTGATGAAGGCGAAAATGGCTAATTTTTTCATTTTGAATGAATTTTGATTTTTTGCCCGCAAAGATACCAAAACTTGGGTGGATAAGCGAAAAAAAATTCGTGTTTTTTTGCAAGAAAACTTTTTTTTACTAAATTTGCAATCCCAAATTTTAAGCGGAAGTGGTGGAATTGGTAGACACGTACGTTTGAGGGGCGTATGGAGCAATCCGTGAGGGTTCGAGTCCCTCCTTTCGCACTCCCAAACTGCAATCCTGAAAGCAAATAGCCTTTCAGGATTTTTTATTTCTCTTGCAACATAAAAATTAGTATCTTGCGTTCTGTAAAAAAATCTGCTATGATTTTAAGTATTCGTAACCTAAGCAAGCAATACGCTACACACAAGGCACTGGATAATGTTAGTTTTGATGTACCTGTTCAAAGTATTTTTGGACTTTTAGGACCCAACGGAGCAGGAAAAACCACGCTTATTCGTACTATTACGCAAATTATCAGCTTGGATAGTGGAGAAATCACTTTCAAAGGAGAAAAGCTAAATCCTTCGCATACACAAGCTATTGGCTACTTGCCCGAAGAAAGAGGACTTTACAAGAAAATGAAAGTAGGCGAACAGCTTGTGTACTTGGCTCGCCTAAAAGGCTTGAGTAGCCAAGAAGCTAAAAAACGCATCAAATACTGGGTAGAAAAACTAAATATGCAGGGCTGGGCTGAAAAAAATATTGAGGAACTTTCCAAAGGTATGCAACAAAAAGTGCAGTTTGTGGCTACCGTCTTGCACGAACCCGAACTGATTATTTTAGACGAACCCTTCACAGGTTTTGACCCCGTAAATGCTCAAATTATTAAAAATGAAATTTTGGAACTAAGAAAAAGAGGAGCTACTATTCTTTTTTCACCCCACCGAATGGAATCCGTAGAAGAACTATGCGATAACATTGTGCTGATCAATCGTTCCAAAAAAATTTTAGAAGGGAAAACCATTGATATCAAAAAACAATACAAAAACCATTCTTACAGAGTGCGTTGTAATGGCATTATTGCCGAATTGCCCGAAGGAATGAATATCTTAAAGGAAAATCATAAGGAAGGGGAAAGAGAGTTTATCATTCAAATTTCGCCCGAGCAAAGCCCTAACGACCTTTTGAGATTTTTACTCCCACAAGTAGAAATTCATCATTTTGAAGAAAATATCCCAAGTATCAATGATATTTTCATACAACTTGTGGGTGAAAGTGCTAACTAAGATTAGAGCGTTAGCTTTTAGATTTAGTTTGGGAATCAGAGAATTTAAGAACTTTACCTCGTTATTTTTATCTGACATCAATTGCCTAAAATCCTATTTCACTAATGCAAATCAGACCTAAACAATTACCACTATGCTACCTCTTTTACAAAGTGCCAACGATTTTGAGTTGCAAAATGCTCTACATTTGGCACAACTTTCAGCTTGGGCATACCGAGAAGATGAGAATACTCTACAAAATGATTTACAAACATTAGGATACGGGCATTTTGTTTTTTTGCACGCAGGTAAAAATAGAGGCTATGATACCAATGTTTTTGTAGCTACTAACGAAAACGCTTTTCTAATTGTTTTTCGTGGAACAGAAGAAAATAGTCTGGAAGATTGGCTCAATAACGTAGATAACCGCTCCTTTGCTTATGGCATAGGCAATGTGCGGCAAGGTTTTTGGGAGGCAACCCAAGTAGTTTGGGAGCAACTATTAGAGCAACTTCGCTTTCATTACAAACCTACTCAAAGGCTTTGGCTCGCGGGGCATAGCCAAGGTGGAGCTTTGGCACAACTAACAGCTCGTAGGCTTTTTGATGAAAAATTTTCTATACAAGGCGTTTATACCTTCGGGCAACCCAAAGTAGGAGATTTACTTTTTGCTTCCAGTTACGACAACGTACTGCGTAACCAAACTTTTCGGCTCTACACCGAAGAAGATAGTGTAGTGAAAAACCCACCCAATTTGTATCATTCGGGTATAGGAGTAAAGCTGAAAGCCGATGGATTTTTTGAAATTGAGTATTTCGGCAATATTTTTGAAACGGCTGAAAATACCTTTTCAACAATTATGGATATGCTTTGGGACTATTCCACTGATGGCTTACAAGCTCATTCTATACAAACCTATCTGGAAAGATTGAGAAAACATTACTGATAACTACCAAGTAGCTAAAATTGTCTTTCCTCCTACACTCTTTTCGCCAATTTTTACAGCCACTTTTGCCTCCAAAGGAATAAAAATATCAACTCTTGAGCCAAATTTGATAAAACCAAACTCATCACCTTGTTGTACTTTTTCACCTTCTTTTACATACCAAACAATACGTTTGGCTAATGCCCCTGCAATTTGTCTAAATAGCACTTCTTTTCCTTCGGGAGTGCGTACCGCGATGGTAGTTCTTTCGTTTTCGGTGCTGGATTTGGGGTGCCAAGCCACCAAGTATTTGCCTTTGTGGTATTTGAAATAACTTACTTCGCCTGAAATAGGATTGCGATTGATATGGACATTGAAAGGCGACATAAAAATAGAAATCTGCCGACAATTTCTTTGCAAAAATTCGCTTTCAAATACTTCCTCTATGGCTACTACTTTGCCATCGGCAGGAGCAAGAATATGAGCAAAATTTTGCTCAATATGCCTTGTAGGATTTCTGAAAAACTGCAAAACAATTACAAAAATTACTAAGCAAACACCTAAAACAACGTTCTGCACGATTCTATTTTCAGGGAAAAGCCAAACTGCCCCCAAATACAAAATAGTAGAAGCGAAAAGAACCAAAAATATCGTAGTAAAACCTTCTCTATGAATAGACATAACGTTTTTTTCGCAAAGAAAATTCTTTCAGGGCAAAATGCCAAATTTGTTTCAAAAAATCCTACCAGGGCTTTTCGGAGAAATGAAATTTTTTTTGCACTTTTGCAAACTAAAACTTTTGTAGTATATGTTCAAAAACCTTTTTCTGATTGCTTCTCTTATATTACTTGGGGCTTGTAGTGGCGAGCAAAGTTCGCAAACAACCACCGAAAACCTGCAAGATAGTACCAAAGCTATTCAGGAGCAAAAGCCCATAGCCAATATGCAAGAAGCTCCTACTATCACCGATATTCTGAATACAGGTGAAAATTTTTCAATGTTTGCCTCTTATCTCAATACCGAGTTTTCAAAAATCCTTACCGAAGGCGAATATACTGTACTTGCCCCCAACAACAAAGCGGTTGAAAGTCTGGGAGAAGCCAAAATGAGCAAGTTTGTTTCGCAAGGAGCGGCATTTATCAAAAGGCATATCATCAAGGGTAAATTTGATGTAAAAGCCCTTCAAAATACACCCGAAGTAACTACTCTGGACGGCAAAAAACTCAAAGTAAGTGTGGAAGGTGATAAAATTACCATTGGCGAAGCCCAAGTAGTAGCGGCGGATATTCCTGCCAAAAATGGTATCATTCACGCTATCAATAAAGTAATTGAGTAGCCCAAGCAGAAATAAAATTTTTTTGGGAAATTTTATGATTTTTTTGGGAAAAAGCAGAAATTAGCGGGTGAAAAACGCAATGTTCTAACCTTAAACATCAGCAAAATTATGAGCAATTATTTGGAAGAAGGCAAAAAATTCCTGGACACCGTAATGTATTATTACGACAAAGCCGCCAAGCACACAGGGCTATCCCAAGGGCTTTTAGAAAGAATTAGAAACTGCAATAGTGTCTATAAAGTCTATTTTCCTGTGGAAATTGACGGCGAAATTCATAATATTGAGGGAATACGCGTTCAGCATAGTTTGCACAAATTGCCTACCAAAGGAGGTATTCGTTACAGCCCCGAAGTGTCGGAAGATGAAGTAAAAGCCCTTGCTACGCTGATGACTTTCAAATGTGCCGTAGTAAATGTACCTTTTGGAGGGGCAAAAGGTGGGGTGAAGATAGACCCTCGCAAAGTTTCTGAAAAAGTTTTAGAAAAAGTTACTCGCCGTTTTGCCGCCGAGCTTATCAAAAAGAATTTGATTGGTCCTTCCTTAGATGTTCCTGCACCCGACTATGGCACAAGTGGCAGAGAAATGGGCTGGATTGCAGATACTTATATGACTTTTAAGTTTGGCGATACAGATGCCCAAGGTTGTGTTACGGGAAAGCCCGTAGGTATCGGGGGCATACGTGGGCGTACCGAAGCCACTGGTTTGGGCGTTTTCTTTGGCATCAGAGAGTTTTTGAACTATGAAGATGATGTTAAGAAAATTGGTTTGACAACTGGCGTACAAGGAAAATCAGTCATTGTACAGGGTTTTGGAAATGTTGGCTACCATTCAGCTAAATTTTTGCACGAAGCAGGAGCGAAAATCATAGGTATTGCCGAATATGAAGGCGGTATCTACAACGAAAATGGCTTAGATGTAGAAGCCGTATTCAAGCATCGCAAAGAAACCAAATCTATCCTGAATTTTCCCGGAGCTCAAAACATTGAAAATTCTCTTTCAATGCTTGAAATGCCTTGCGATATTCTTATTCCTGCCGCTTTGGAAAACCAAATTACCAAAGACAATGCCGATAGAATTAAGGCAAAAGTGATTGCAGAAGCCGCTAATGGACCTATTACAATGCTTGCCGAAGAGATTTTACTCAAAAAAGGCGTTGTAATCATTCCCGATTTATATTTGAATGCAGGTGGGGTTACAGTTTCATATTTTGAGTGGCTCAAAAACCTTTCTAATGTGCGTTTTGGACGTATGGGCAAGCGTGCCGAAGAGAAAAGCTATGGTAAAATAGTAGATACCGTAGAAGCCCTGACGGGAAAACATCTTTCTTATGAAGAAAGAAGTAAAATTGTGCAGGGAGCAGATGAGGAAGATATTGTACGTTCTGGTTTGGAAGATACAATGATAGGCTCTTATCAGGAAATTCGCGAAGCCTTGAAGCAAAAACCTGAACTTGGCGACCTGCGTACTGCTGCCTTTTATATCGCTATCAAGAAAATAGCTTTGAGCTATCAACTAATGGGTATTTTCCCTTAAAATTTAATAGATCTGGCAATAATTTACAGATAAGGGCTTTGCACTGCGAAGCCCTTGTTTGTAAAAGCCTTTTTGCAAAATTTTATTCCGAATTTTTGAAGTTTGAAAAATATTTTATTTTTTTGCTTGTTGCAAATTGAATTTTCTCGGACAATTCTCAAAATTTTATTCAATGCAGGAAATTAGCAAAAAAGTCAGGGTTACTCATCGTATCAATGACCCTTCGTTAGATATCAACCAATTAAGTCAGTATGGATTATTTCTTTCCGTAGAAGATAAAAACCTGCGAGTAGTAGTTGTTGATGAAGCACAAAAAAAGTGTATGCTTTTAGAAGATTATCGCTTTTCGGGCTTAAATACCCGCTCCGATACCATAGAGCAACTCAATGCTATTTTGGAAAGCCATTTGGTATTACGGGCAGGGTATTGGAAAGATATTATTTTAGTGGCTCGCAGTGGCTGTTTTGCTCTCGTTCCTGATGATTTTTTTGATGAAACCCTAATACACACTTACCTTGAACTTTATCCCAACAACTTGGACAATGCAGAGGTAAGAAGTTTTTTCCATAGCAAACGCAAGTATCATAGCATTTTCCGCATAGAAACAGAATTTGTTGAATGGGCAAAAAAAGCCTATCCCAATAAAGAAATTCAAGTTTTACATCAGTCCGATGCTTTTCTGGAAGGAGCTTTACAAGAAAACCACGAAGGTGCTAATATATTCATCTACATTGAAAGCAAGTATATGAATATGACCATTCTACAAGGCGATAACTTGCTTTTACACAATCGTTATTATTATCAAAGTCCGCAAGATTTTGTGTATTTTGTGCTTTTTGCCATAGATGAATTACAACTTGATGCTGAAACTTGTCAGGTGAAACTATATGGAGAAATTAGCAAAGATTCTGGCATTTACAATTTACTTCAAAAGTATGTACGTAACGTAGAATTTGGTAAAAAACCTTCTAGTTTGTCATTTAGCTATGTTTTTGACGAAGTAATAGACCACCGCTATTTTGACCTATACAACGTATATCATTGCCTTAATGCTTAAAGATTGAGTAAAAATTCCAAAGTATTTACACCATCAGCATAATCCCAAAGTTCAGGGTATTGGGCTTTCCCAAATGGAATACTTCCTGCCCACCAAGCATTTTGCGAAACTACGCATTGAATTTTATGCTTATGCAAATTTAATTTTTGCTCCAATTCTGCCTCGCTGGCATAAAAATCATAATACAAACAAGCCACAGGCGAAGCAATCTCATCATTTTGCGAAAGCAACAAAAAGCCATTATCCAAATGTTTTACAGGGCGAAGCAGATAAACAGCTTTGTTGTATTCGTAATTATTGGCGTATTTATGATGATTTTTGATTGGGGCAAAGCCTTCTGTAGCTTGAAAGAATCTTGAAAAGTCGTAGCCTGTGGGTACAAAAAGTTTAGCGACATTTCTACAACCCAGTCCAAAATGTGTGAAAATATCATTTCCCAAATTTTCCAAGTCCTCTTGACTTTCTTTTCCGTTGAGTATGGCTACGCTCACTCGGTTTTTACGAATAAGGTGCGGTTTGTTGCGAAAATAATATTCAAAATGCAGAGCGGTGTTATCGCTTCCTGTGGCTATGATAGCATCTGCTTCATTTACTTTTTCTACAAAAAATAGCCTTTGAGCAAATTCGGGCTGAATTTCCAAAAGTTTTTGGGCAAGATAGGGTAACAAAATTTTATCATCACTGCTCATACGAGCTAGTAATGTGTGTCCTGAAACCAGCACACTCAAAAAATCGTGAAAACCTACCAAAGGAATGTTCCCTGCCATTACTACGGCTACTTTTTTAGGATTTTGGATAGGCAATTTATCCTGATAAGAAGCTAACCATTTTTGTAAGTTTTCCTTCTGCAAATAAATTTCAATGCCTTTAAGGGCTTTTTCAATATTTTCAACAGAAAACCAAGCATTGTGTAAATGTGCCTTCAACTTGATTTCATCAGGTATTTGAGGAATATGATTACCTAATTTTACAAAACTCTCCACTAACTTCATATCCTTATTTTGGTTTATTGTCTTTGTTTTTATTTTTGACGTGTTCGTTAATGTAATAGGGTAAAACGTGCTTATACACCACAAAAGCAAAAGGCAAATGTTCGTTTCGGGCAATATCTTCTAAATATTTACGCGTTGCTTTATCAGTTTGGGCATAGTTCAGACCGCCGTCCAATTCAGGAATAGAACTGCGAATAGTGCCATCTTCAAAGATAGTCAGGCTATCTCCCTGATAGTCGGGCAGGGACTTTATCATTTCTAAAATTTCATTTTTGGTGTATTTCTTCTTGATTTTTTTGCCATCTACCACACGAAATTCCTCTTTCAAGATACGATTTTCGTAGGCATCAATGGTAAAAAACAATGCAACAATCAACCCGATAATAATACTTACCAAAAACAGCCTTTCTTTCCAAGCCATAACTAACGAATTTTAGCAATACCCTTATGATTATCAATTTCTACAACAATGCAAGGTTGGAAGTTTTTATCTTCCAAAGATTTGGTAATATTTTCTACCTGAATATGCCTGATTTCAGGATAAAAACCCCTGTTGTGCAACATTTTCCATAATGGATATTCCCAATCGTCTAATTTGAGTATAAGCCCAACTTTTTTACAGCGAGTTTGAATGATTTGCTCTACAAGTCTTTGGTAGCTTGGGTATAAATCGGGGCGAGCTAAAAAATATAATTCTTCTCTTGGGGTATTCCAAACGTTTTTTTCTTCTTTGAGAGCCAAATTAGCAGAATTATACAAATAAAATACAGCCTTCAAAGATAAAAGTAAATAGAGCACAAGAAAAAACCATTTTTTAAGCCTATTTTCTTTTTGCCAAAATACATCAATGGTGTAGGCTATCCAAACAGAAACCCAAGTCCAAAAGGGAATTTGGAAACGAACTCCAAAAGGTTGCCATTTGAGCATAAAAATCAAAAGCAAAAACCCGCCCAGCCCCCAAATAAATGTATATTTGAACTCTTTGCTCAACTTTTCTCTAAAAACATACCAAATCGGTAGTAGTATTAAAAAAGCCCAAGCGTGTAAGGGAGAAGGAGCATAGTCTTGGGAATAAAATTTTTGCCCATAAGGCATTTCAAAATTAGTAAAAGAAGTACGCTTGTCATCTATATCTATTTGAGCAACCTTGTGCAAACCTCTGACAATATTTTCCCAAAATACAGTTGTTTGAAGGTGAGGTAAAACTAAATTATTGGAAAAATTCCTAATCAAATTGCTGTAAAAACTTTGCAATTGATAGGTCTGATTTTTTACAGCATTTACTTCAGTAGAGTTTGAAATCAGCAAACTACGAAAGGTATAGAGGTTTCTGAAAAATAGCCCCGCATTTATCAGAAGTATTGCAGTTGCAGTGATAAGCCCAGCCCTAAATAGCACATAAGTTCTTTCTTTTAACCAAAAAATAACAAAAAAAAGAATTAAAGGCGTTAGATATAAATAAGAAGTCCCTTTGGTTAGAATAGCCATTCCAATACTTATCCCTAATAGAAGTGAATATTGATATTTTTTTTTCAGTATTTTAAGAAAAAGCCCAAACGAGTAAATTACAAAAAAAGAACCTACCAAATCATTTTGGGTCGAAGGAACTTGTAACAAAGCAATAGGAATAGCAAGCACTAAAAAGGCTGTAAGCAGTTGCCCCTTACGTGAAATACCAAGTTCGGAAGCTATGAGAGAGGCGGTTGCCATCAGCCCTACAAATGAAAGCCATTGAGGTATATTTACAAAATAATCATTTTGGGTAAGTAATACAGTATGTAAGATAAAATATTCGGCAAAACCTTGAAAAACAATTTGTCTTTCAATATGTGAAGCATAATACTCCAAACTTTGGTTTTGTTGCCAGTGCATCACTCTACTCAAATGATAGGTCATAGAATCCCAATTCGTAGAAGGGTGAATAATGCAAATTATTAGTAGTCCCACCAGTAAACAAGCCAGAATTATGATTGCAATTCTTTCATAATTATCATTTGATAGCAAAAAACTGGCTTTTTTTAACTTGTAAAAGCAAATTCCGAGTAAAACTACAAACAATATAATCCACAAAAGTCTTACTGAAAATGCACTAAGCAAGTGAAATGAGCCTAATATTTCAGTGCTTATTGCAACAAATAAAAAAAATATTAGGGTTGCAAGTAAAAAACTTTCTCTTACTTTACTTTTGCTCAGACTTTGGGGAGCGGAGTATAAAATCGCAAAAAGAGCAACAAAGGATAAAAAAGAAAAAACAATAAAAAAGTTCATAGAATAAGCCTATTGACTACTTAATTCTCAACATTCCATATTTCAGAATGCAATAAATTGCCCGAAAGCCATCTTTCCAATTGATTTTCTTCCCTTCGGCATAGGTTCTACCATAATACGAAATGCCTACTTCATAAATGCGAATGCCTGGGATACGTGCTATTTTGGCAGTTACTTCGGGCTCAAAGCCAAAGCGATTTTCTCGTAGTTGAATGTTTTGTATGATAGGCGTTTTGAACATTTTGTAACAAGTTTCCATATCTGTTAGGTTCAGGTTGGTGAACATATTAGAAAGGAAAGTAAGAAATTTGTTGCCTATGGAATGCCAAAAAAATAAAGTTCTGTGCGGATTCCCCCCCATAAATCTGCTACCATACACAACATCTGCAAAACCCTCTAAAATAGGTTGAAGAAGCAGATTATATTCTCTTGGGTCGTATTCAAGGTCTGCATCTTGAATAATAAGAAAATCACCTGTTGCTTTTTGGATACCTGTTCGCAAAGCCGCCCCCTTCCCCTGATTTTTCTCGTGTTTGAAATATTGAATATTACATTCAGGATATTTTTTTCGGTAATTTAAGATAACTTCCTCTGTATTATCTTTGGAGCAGTCATTTACTACGATAATTTCTTTAGATAGCTCGCTTATCAAATGTACCGTTCTTACTTTATCCAAAATGAACTCTATGGTTTTAGCTTCGTTGTAAGCAGGAATAACGATGGAGAGTTTTTGATGAGCCATAATTTTGGGGCTGATTTTCAAAAATGGTATATGCACTTTGCAAAAGTAGCAAAAAACAAATAAATGCTACAAGAAAGAGTAGAATTTTTGCTTTCAGTAGCAACCTGTTTAGAATAGTTTTCGTAATAAATAAAGCCCTTGCAATTTTTTTAAGCAAGGGCTTTTAGCATTACGATTTCAACTTTTTATTTGATTACAACTTTCTGCTGATAGATTTTTCTTTCGGTTTGAATTTGAGCAACATATATGCCCTTGGTCAAAAGGTTGTGCAGTTGTGTATCAGCTCTGCCCAATTCGTTTGTTTGAATAGTTTTTTCAAATACTACTCTTCCCAAGGCATCAGTGATAGTAAGCCTGCCATTTTCAAAAGGAATACTTTGTAGAGTAATGAGAACAGCCTCGCCGTTGCTAGGATTGGGAATTACAAACATTCCTTCGAAAAGTGAAGCTATTAGATTTACAGCCCGAATTTGTGAATATTCTACACCACCTTGCGTATCGGTACGTTTCAGGCGATAGTAAGAAATGCCTTGCAAAGGATTTTTATCAATCCACTCAAATTTATCATCATTTTCAGGTTTTACACTACCAATAGCTTGGAAAGTTCTACCATCAGCAGAGCGTTCAATGATATGGGTTTCATTATTTACTTTCTGAGCAATACGCCAACGCAAAGTAACAAAAGAGTTTTGGGCTTGAGCCGTGAAATCTATCAAGCGAACAGGCAAAGGACGAACTTCTCGCACCAAAACAAAAGGAGAAAAATTCTGCAAACCTACCGCAGTTACACTACCTATGCCTGCTACCACAGCTGGGGAAGAGTTGGCATAAGGAGCGTCCCAATCAGTGCCGTTCCAGTGTTGAGCGGCGATATTATCCGTTTGTGAAGGAGCAAGTGTATTTTCTACACCTCTATAACGGAAAGTTACATTGGCACCGGGCAAAGGCAAAGGATTAACACTTGAAGTAATGTTCCACCATCTATCAATTACATCGTTGATAGCCGTTGCTCCCGAAACACCTGTTACATTAGTTACACCTGCCGCCCAAGGGGTGTTATCGGGACCCGTGGCACGTGTAGCAATACAAATTGTGGTATTGACATTAGTCAGTTTATTAAATGTAACAGGGATATATTCTGAAACCGAAACCCCAAAAGGAAACACGTATGCACCTGTATTAGTACCTGTATTCCAACAGATACGACTATTATTGGTTGCGGCATTGGTTTCACTGCGAATATAAGCGTTGTTATTTCTTACAATAGCAGTAAGAGCAGGATTTTGGATAGAAATGGTGTTATTGTTGAGATTGAGTTCCCCATTCTCCAAAGTGAGCTGATTATTCACTTGCACGCCAGAAAGCAAAGTTACCTGATGAGCCAATTTATTGATTTCTAAATTAAAGAAAGCCCCCGTCCCTGCAACCTGCATAGTAGCTGAAGCAGGCGTACTATTATGAAGCATACGAACAATGGTATTCGTATTAGCTACCAAGTTACCGTCTTGTTGATAATCGCCGTGAATATTTAAGGCAAAACCGCTGTTGATGGTCAAAGTTGCTCCTGTGGCAATGAGTAGATTCCGAGTTTCTGCCCCTGTGGCATTGATGATAGGGAAATTTGTGATAGCCCCTCCGGGAATAATAGCATCAATATTTTGCGTAGGCACAACGGGACACCAATTCAAAGGATTGAACCAATCGTTATTCACAGCACCTGTCCAGATAGTTGTGGTAGCAGAGCCCAAGGCAAAGCCAATGCTCAATTGTCCATAAGAATTGCCTGTTCCTTCTTGCACCCTAAACTCCACGGTAGATGTAGTAGTAAGCAAACCCGACCATACAATAGGTGAAAAGCCCGCAATGGTACTACTGGCTACTAAATTTCCATTTACCAATAGCTCATATCTATCGTCCCTGCCCACACTGATAGTATAAAATCCGCAAGGGAAATTGGTACGTTTCCAAACCACAGAATGATTGTCGTTGGTTACAGAACAACCATTGTAGCCCAAAGAGCCATCGGGCAAGCCTACTGCAAGTGTAGGGTTTTGGTTTTGTGCCCAACGAGTTTGTGAATTGAAACTGATACTTTTTTCTGTATAGTAGCCCCTATATGCTACACCGCCAGGGTTAGTAATAATTGCTCCATTATAGCAATGAGCAATCCATTCATCTATACCAAACTCCGAACCTGTAAGCCCCGGATTGATAACCGTGATAGTAATGGTGGCATCAATAGTTGCACAATTATTACTACCTGAAACGGTGTAAGTAGTAGTAACCATAGGCGATGCTGTAACAATATGTCCTGTGGTACTGCTTAAACCTGCCGCTGGCGACCACGTGTAAGTATTTGCCCCCGAAGCCGTAAGCGTAGTGCTTTCTCCTAAACATATAGTAAGATTCGTGGCAGAAACCGATGTAGAAGGCAAAGGATTCACCGTGATAGCAACATCTCTACTGATACTACACCCTGAGAAAGGGTCTGTAAAAGTGGCTCGTATCATAGCAGGATTGGGCGTGGGAGTTACATTTGCCGTAACGGTAACATCTGTACCACTTGGGGTTATTGTGAAATCGCCGGGATTGCCTGTAACTTGCGTCCAAGTGATATTGGAGTTTGTTCCAAAGGAATTAAAAGAACCATCTGTATTGTAAAATACCTGAACAGGTTGTCCGTTAGTAGTTATATTGGTTGATGAACCTTGACAAATCGTAACTGCCGAAGGCGAAGTAATGGGAGCAAGCGTAGCCGAAATTTCTGTTACATCTATAATAAGCCTTGAATTGCCACTAAAT
This sequence comes from uncultured Cytophagales bacterium, assembly GCA_964654605.1. Lineage (GTDB taxonomy): Bacteria > Bacteroidota > Bacteroidia > Cytophagales > Thermonemataceae > Raineya. The sequence goes on from CAZZLW010000022.1 coordinate 25,774, forward strand.
TCCCTTGCTCTAATTTCTACCGTAGAAGTCGCCCCTAAAAATCCCTCCCAAGCAGTTACATTGGTATTGCTGGCAGTCAGTCTTTGCCAAACTAAATTACCATTGATATACAGGTAAGCGTAATCGTCATTTTGTAAAACTCTGATACGATAGTAGCCACAAGCAAAGTTAGTTCGACGGTAGGTGTAAGAGTGATTATCTACGTTTATATCACAACTTAATGGACTTGTATAAGGAAGTCCTGTTGCCGCATTGGCACTAGAGGGCGTTGAATTCTGAGCCCAACGAGTGGTTGTACTAAAACTTAAATTGTTTTCTGTATAATAACCAAAATATCTCTGAAAATTATTACCCTGATAGCAAGCTACAAACCAATGTCCATTGCCAAAGGTGCCGGGGTCGGTGGGGTTGGGTAAAACATTCACGGTTACGCTGGCATTGCTACTTGTACAGCCATCTGTTCCTGTAACGGTGTAAGTAGTAGTAGTAACAGGAAAAACGGTGATTGCGGGTGTAGTAGCACTCGTAGACCAAAGATAGCTTACTGCTCCCGAAGCCGTAAGGGTTATACTTTCTCCTGCACAAATCGTGGGATTGGTAGGTGCTATAGTAACCGAAGGCGGTGGAGCTAAGCTTACAGTTACACTACCTGTAATTACGCAACCCGAGCTATGCGTAGCTGTAACGGTGTAAGTTCCTACGGCTCCGGGTGCGGTGGTTAGGGTTGTACCTGTTGGGTCGGTGGTAAAACCCGCAGGTCCAGACCAAGTAAAAGTATAATTGCTTGCTTGTGCAGGAATGCGAAAGTCTACGGTCTGATTAGAAGCTGAATTTACCAAATTGATAGTAGCAGAAGAACTTGCACAAATAGGCGGTACAGGTGTTACTATCATTGCATCTGCTGAAAGCGTTGTAAAAGTAACTGCAAGGTTGCTATTCACATTGGGGCTTGTGTTATCATACCATCTAAATTCTACTTGCGAGCCAGCTCCCAAAATTCCACGCCAACGATTGGTACGAGTAGTACCGCCTGTATTGCTTGCTACCACTACTCCATCAACAACCATTTCATAATAATCTGAATGAGTAATATCTACTTGGTAATATCCACAAGTAAAGTTAGTTCTTTTATAGCTAACCGAATGGTTATCTACTCCAACGACACAACCTGTATAAGGATTACCGCCTGTACCATTGGCGTTAGAAGGAGTGCTTGTCGCCCCCCAACGAGAAGTTGAATTGAAATTGAGGCTTGTTTGTGTATAAAAACCTTTGTAAGTAGCAGTGCCGAATATATTACCTTCAAAAACATAAGCAATCCATTCGCCACTACCAAAAACAGAAGGACTACCTGTAGTAGTAGTTACGGTGATAGCGGCACTAACATTAGAACTTACTACCGCAGGGTCTGAACTTACAACACGTATGCGGTAGTTAGTACCATTGGGAGTAGTTATGGGAATAGTTGCGGCAATAGTTCCATTGCCTGTACCAATAAGAGTTCCTATATTCACAGGACTCGCAAAACTGCCCGAAGCATCAGAAAGTTGGGCTGTAAATACATTAGCAGGATTGAATGTGCCTGTTCGTGTGTAAGGTACTGCAATAGGGTCGCCTGCACAGAGCGTAAGCGGGCTAACCGTACCTACCGTAATGCTCTGGGCAAAAGATACCTGAGCCCAAATAGCGAAAATAGCTGGTAGTAACTTTTTCATAGATGTAGTGATTTTTACAAAATATTAAAATATATTTTTTATGATTATTTATACAATTTTCTCATAAAAGGTAATCAAATTCTATTCCAAAAATTTTGGAAACATATTTTTTCCAAAAATACTTTGTGTTAGATATTTGTTTACCCCCAAAAAGGGGGTTTTGAAAAAAAATCAAATTTTATTTGGACTATTTCTAAATAATGATTTTCTTTGTATCAAAATTTGTAATTAGTCTAAATAAAATTAAAAGACATATGCGAACTCAACTGCTCTTTTCAATTTTGTTAGTGGGGCAATGCCTTATTGCTCAGCCCAAAGATGATAGAAAAGCCATCAAGCAAATGTGTGGCTGTTATGAAATAGAATTCAATTTTGCAGAAACATTTGCTTATCCCAAAGATGTAGCAAAGTACAAACCCTCAGAAGTTTATCACGAAAAAGCTCTTGAATGGGTAGAACTTGTAGAGGAAAGTCCCAGAAAAATTGTTTTACAGCACATTCTTGTAATCAACGATACAGGGGCTTTGAAGCACTGGCGGCAAGACTGGCTTTATGAAAATACGCATATTATGCAATTCAATGGTTTTGAAGATTGGAAAAAAATAGTTTTACCCAAAGACAAAGTTAAAGGACAATGGACGCAAAAAGTATATCAAGTAGATGACTCGCCTCGCTACGAAGGTTCTGGTTCTTGGATTCACAAAGATGGCAAGCATTACTGGGAGGCTACTGCTTATTCTCCACTACCTCGTAGAGAATTTACTAAAAGAAATGATTACAATTTGCTTATTCGCCGTAATCGCCACGAAATCACTCCCTATGGATGGATTTTTGAGCAAGATAACGATAAAGTTATTATCAATGAGAAAGGGGAAGAGAAACTGCTTGCCAAAGAAAAGGGGCTCATACCCTACAAAAAAGTAGATGATAGCCGCTGTGCCGCCGCTCAAAAATGGTGGAGAGAGAATAGTGAGTTTTGGACAAAAGTACGTAAAAAATGGGATAGCGAACTTGCTAAAAACCAATATGTCAAACTCAAAAAGCGTCTTGAAGACAAACCTCTTTTTATGCACATCTTTGCTTTGAAAAATACCGCTTCCCAAGAAGAAATCAATCGTTTAATTGAGCAATTCTTTGAACTTAAAAATTGAAAACCTAATGTGTTATTTCAAAAATAAAATAATGCTAATCTGTGTTTTTCAAATTAATTTAAGTGTTTGGGCTCAGCAAACTGATAGTTTGAAGCAAAATCAAGAAATTGAACAGATTGTAGTTACTGCTACTCGCACCGAAAGAGTTATAGCCTCTTTACCTTTGCCCACGCAAATTATTACAGCAGCAGCTATTCAGAAAACGGCTTTGAGCAGATTACACGAAATTATTCAAGAGCAGACAGGGCTTCTCACAATTCCTGATTTTGGTGGAGGTGAAGGGGTACAAATGCAGGGCTTAGACGCCGCCTACACAATGATTTTAATTGACGGACAGCCACTTGTGGGGCGTAGAGCAGGTACACTTGACCTTGCTCGCATTAGTTTACACAATATTGAAAGAATAGAAATTGTAAAAGGTGCCTCCTCTTCACTTTACGGCTCTGATGCACTGGCAGGGGTTATCAATATTATTACAAAAAAAATCTCTACCGATAGTATATTCAGAACCAATGGTGCTGTAAGCTACCGAATTGCCAACTTCGGTACTCACGATGCTTCTTTTAATTTACAACTCTCAAAGAATAAAATAGGTATAGATTTATTTGGTAACTTTTTTGCATCAAAAGGCTATAACCTCTCTAATAACGATTATTTACAAACCGTTGAGCCTTTTCGCAACTTCACATTTCAACCTAAATTGCAACTCAATTTTACAGAAAAGTGGAAAATCATCTTCAATAACCGATTTTACACACAAAATCAAGATTACAAAGCTATTATTCAACAAGAAAGAATGAAGGGAGAAAGCAACACGAAAGAGTGGAATCTTAGTTGGCTCATTGAACAAAAAGTTTCATCTCATTGGAAAATTAATTACGATTTCTATGGTACAAACTTTCGTTTTGATGAATACTTGAATAATTCTCAGAATCATCTCTTTGAACAGAATTTTTACAATCAATGGTTTTGGCGACCTGAAATTCGTTCTTATTGGCATTTTAGTGGAAATACACTTACATCAGGTATTGGTCTAACTCACGAAAACCTTAAACGCACTTATTTTTCACAAACCGCTACTTTGAAAGCTTATTATGTTTTTGCTCAATATGAGTGGTTTTTGAAAGACAAATGGAATTTCCTAATAGGTTTTCGTTACGACGCCCAACAACAATACCAATCACAGTTTAGTCCTAAATTAGCACTCAACTATCGTTTGTTAAAAGACTGGTTCGTAAAAACTTCTTTGGGTTACGGCTACAAAGCCCCCGATTTACGCCAGCTTTACTTTGATTTTCTCAATAGTGCAGTAGGCTACGCTGTTTTTGGATATAATGTTGCTGAAAGTAAAATCCAGACTTTGCAAAAACAAGGGCAGATATTATTTATGCGAGATGCAAATTTTTCTGAACCCTTAAAACCTGAAAGTTCCTTAAACTATAATTTAGGAACATATTTTGAGCAAAAAACTTGGCATATTGATTTAAACTTCTTCTACAACCAAATTCGCAATCTTATTGATACCCGAGTAGTAGCTCAACTAACAAACGGACAAAATGTTTTTTCTTATTTTAACATCAATCGCATTTTTACATCAGGATTTGAGTTAAACCTTTCGTATCGTCCTTATGAGAACCTCAATATTTCATTAGGTTATCAATATCTTACCGCCAAAGATTGGGGAATAGTTGAAAAGATTCGTAACGGACAAGTATTTGCTCGCAACCCTGAAACACTAGCATCATTCAAATTACAACCATCAGATTATTTTGGACTTTTCAATCGGTCTAAGCATTTACTTAATTTCAAAATCAATTACCAAATTCCTCAATGGCAAACTAATATTTTAGCAAGACTTTTTTACAGAAGCAAATTTGGTATTTTGGATAGTAATGCCAATGGTATTTTGGATAACTATGACAACTTTGTAAAAGGATATTTTTGGGTAAATTTATCCATTAGTAAATATTTTATGAATAAATTATCATTTCAAGCAGGAGCAAATAATTTGTTTAATTTCACTGATGCCGAGAATATTACCAACATTGCAGGCAGACAGTTTTTTGCAAAAATGCAGTTTCATTTCTAAACCATAAAAAATAAAAGTACAAGTATGAGAAAGTTTTTTTCTATTTTTAACATTGCTATTAGCCTTTTTTTAGGTTGGACACTCTTTTGGGGTGGCACTCGTAAGTTTAGCAAACCTCTACCTACACCTAATGCTCAAATAGAAGCCTTCAAAAAAGGTGAGTATGATAAAATTGATGAAAGCACCCTTAAAATAAAAAACTACATTTTCGGTATGAAACAAACAGGGTACTTTTGGCAATTTTTAGGTATAAGTGAAATTTTAGCGAGTTTGCTTTTATTTAGTCAAGTTTTTCGCTTAATAGGTGCAGTAGTTGCTTTCCCAATGACTATCCAAATCTTCTTATTTCATCTTTTTCTTGAACCTCACGAGGTTGGTGAGCTCATTGAAACAGGCTTAATGTTTTTATTTAACCTGTGGCTTATAGGTATTGAATACCATAAATGGAAACATCTTTTATTCAATAAATCAATTCTTTAACCCAAAAATTAAAATGTTATGAACCGATTTTCAATTCTTACGCTTATCTTTTCTACTTTACTCTCTGCAGTATCTTGTAAGAAGAAAGAGCCTACTCCTGAACCTCTGGAAGTAAAAACTTACAAAAACTTATATGCTCCACAAACGGGAGGTGGAAGTTCGGGGCAACCCATAGGAGGAACTTTTACAAAATTTAGTTTTGCAAAGGGGGAAATAGTTACTGACGATACCTGGGACATAGCTTTTCGCGGACTCACTATTATTGTGAACGGAGGTTCAAAAATTGGTTTAAATGAAGAAACCGAACGTACAGGGCAAGCCGCAGTAAGTATGCAAATTGGAACTTTTGAGGAAATCAATCAAGTTCCAAGTGCCTCTAGTTTTCGTCAAGACGGACAAAATTTCTATGCTATCCCCACAGGCAGTGGAAACGGCTGGTATAGTTACAACTCACAAACTTTTTTAATAACCCCTATTGCGGGAAGAGTTTTTGTAGTAAAAACCACTAACGGCAAATACGCAAAATTTGAGATTTTAAGCTATTACAAAGATGCTCCTGCTAATCCTAATGCTAGTTCAGACATTCCTCGTTATTACACTTTTCGCTACGTATATCAACCTAATGGGACAAATTTTTAGGCTATTTGCAAATACTTGCAGAGGATATCCTCTGCAAGTATTTTTCAAAACATTTCTCTTAAAATTTTATTGAAATACAATTTTTTCGTAATTTGCCAAAACAAAAAACTTCACTTGTTATGGCTGTTTTGGTAAATAAAAACTCTCGTGTAATTGTCCAAGGTTTTACAGGTTCGGAAGGAACTTTCCACGCTCAGCAAATGATTGAATACGGAACTAATGTTGTGGGTGGTGTAACTCCGGGCAAAGGCGGTCAGAAGCATTTAGAACGCCCTGTATTCAATACCGTGTATGATGCTGTAAGAGATGTACAAGCAAATGTTTCTATTATTTTCGTACCTCCTGCTTTTGCCGCTGATGCCATTATGGAATCGGCTGATGCAGGTATAGAGGTAATCATTTGTATTACAGAAGGTATTCCTGTGAAGGATATGATGTATGCGAAAGAATACTTGAAAGGCAAAAAATCTCGTCTGATTGGTCCGAACTGCCCTGGTGTCATTACTCCCGGAGAAGCCAAAGTAGGTATTATGCCCGGTTTCGTATTTAAACCCGGACGTGTGGGTATTGTTTCAAAATCAGGAACGCTTACTTATGAGGCTTCTGACCAAATTGTAAAGGCGGGTTTGGGTATTTCTACTGCTATTGGTATCGGCGGAGACCCCATTATTGGCACACCTACCAAAGAAGCTGTTGAATTGTTAATGGAAGACGAAGGAACTGATGCCATTGTAATGATTGGTGAAATTGGTGGAAACTATGAAACGGTTGCCGCCGAATATATCAAATCTACGGGCAATAAAAAGCCTGTTATTGGCTTTATCGCTGGGCAAACTGCCCCCAAAGGCAGACGTATGGGACACGCAGGGGCTATTATTGGCGGAAAAGATGATACTGCTCAAGCAAAAATGGAAATTATGAGTAAATGTGGTATCCACGTAGTACATTCACCTGCCGATATTGGTGCTACTGTGGTGAGAGTTTTAAGTAAAGGACAAAGTTCATAAGCAAATTTTACAAGAAATAAATCCAATAAAGCACTTACAAACCCAATGTGAGTGCTTTATTTTTGTTTGAAATCATTAAGCAAATAAAAAAAGCCCTTGCAAAAGGGCTTTTTTGTATAAATTATGATTTTTTGTGTTCTCGGAAGGAGTCGAACCCTCAACCTTCTGATCCGTAGTCAGATGCTCTATCCAGTTGAGCTACGAGAACAAATTGGATTGCAAAAGTACAATATCTTTTGCAATCTTCCAAATTTTTTAGACTTTAATTTTTACATCTACTCCACTGGGAAGTTCCAATTTGAGCAGTGCTTCTACAATTTTAGGACTTGACGAATAAATATCAATCAAGCGTTTGTAGGTACAAAGCTGGAACTGCTCACGTGATTTTTTATTTACGTGAGGGGAACGAAGTACGGTAAAGATTTCTTTACGCGTAGGCAAAGGAATAGGACCGCTAACAACTGCTCCGTTGTCTTTTACAGCCTTTACAATTTTTGCGGCTGAAATATCCACCAAATTGTGGTCGTAAGATTTCAGTTTAATTCTAATTTTCTGTGTCATTGTCGTTGAAAATTTGCGGATACACGTTTGTACCCAATGAAAGACGCGTTTTTTATATTGTAGCCAAATTTCGGAAAGCGTCATTTATTCCCGAAAATTGGCTTGGGTACAGAGTGTTGAGTATTTTACCAGCTACTCTGTACCCTAAATTTGAGTGATTAGTTTGCTTTTGCTCCTTTTACCTCTGCGATAACTTTCTCTGCAATGTTTTGAGGTACAAAATCGTAGTGAGAGAAAGTAAGCGTAGCAGAAGCACGACCCGAAGAAATGGTACGCAGCGTAGTTACATAGCCAAATAGCTCTGCCAAAGGCACATCTGCTTTGATGATTTGAGCACCACCTTTGCTGTCCATTCCTTTCATTACACCACGTCTGCGGTTCAAATCACCTGTAATAGGTCCAGTAAATTCATCTGGAGTAACAACTTCTACAGCCATAATAGGCTCTAAAAGTTTGGGTGAGGCTTTTTTAGCCGCCTCTTTGAAACCAAGCGAAGCCGCCATTTCAAAAGAGAAGGAGTCTGAGTCTACTTCGTGGTATGAGCCGTGGAACAAACGAACACGCATAGAATCCACAGGATAACCTGCCAAAGGTCCGTTTTTCATTGCCGCCTCAAAACCTTTCTGCACAGAAGGAATAAATTCTCTTGGAATCACTCCACCTACAATATCGTTGATAAACTCTAATCCGGGCTTGCCATCTTCACGAGGACCAATTTCAAATACAATGTCAGCAAATTTACCACGACCACCTGTCTGCTTTTTATAGACTTCTTTGTGTTCAACGGTAGAAGTAAGAGCCTCTTTGTAGGCTACCTGAGGGGCACCCTGATTTACTTCTACTTTGAACTCACGCTTCATTCTATCCAAGATAATTTCCAAGTGCAACTCTCCCATACCACGCAAAACGGTTTGTCCTGTTTCGTGGTCTGTATAAAGACTAAGCGTAGGGTCTTCTTCCAATAGCTTTGCAAGAGCGTTACTCATTTTGTCTAAGTCAGCAGTGGTTTTAGGCTCAATAGCATAACCAATTACAGGCTCAGGGAAGCTCATTGCTTCCAAAATGATAGGATTGTTTTCGTCGCAAAGTGTATCGCCTGTTTTGATGTCTTTGAAACCAACACCCGCACAAATATCGCCTGCTTCTACTTTATCAATAGGATTTTGCTTGTTGGCGTGCATTTGCATAAGGCGAGAAATACGCTCTTTTTTACCTGTACGTGTATTGAGTACGTAAGAACCTGCGTCCAAAGAACCAGAATACACACGGAAGAAGCACAAACGTCCTACGTAAGGGTCAGTAGCGATTTTGAAAGCAAGTGCCGCAAATGGCTCTTTTACATCAGGTTTGCGTTCAATTTCCTGCTCAGTTTCAGGGTGTTTGCCTTTTACAGGAGGCAAATCCAAAGGAGAAGGTAAAAATTCGCAAACAGCATCAAGTAAAGACTGCACACCTTTATTTTTGAAAGCCGAACCACACATTACAGGTTGCATTGACATATCAATTACAGCCTTACGAATGGCGGCACGAATTTCAGCAGGTGTAATAGAATTGGGGTCTTCAAAAAATTTTTCAAGTAAGTGGTCGTCATAAGAAGCAACAGCTTCAATAAGATTCTGACGCCAGAAATTCACATCTTCCTGAATATCCGCAGGAACAGGAACGATTTGATAGGTTTTACCTTCATCGTGTTCGTTCCAGATGATGCCTTGGTTGGTAATCAAATCTACTACTCCTTTGAAAGTATCTTCAGCACCAATAGGTACTTGTAGAGGAACAGGATTTCCTCCCAAATTTTCTTTTATTTCTCTGACAGCCTTAAAGAAATCGGCACCCGCTCTATCCATTTTATTTACAAAACAGATACGAGGAACACGATACTTATCCATTTGTCTCCAAACAGTTTCGGACTGAGGCTGAACACCTGCCACAGCACAGAACAAGGCGATAGCTCCGTCCAATACACGCAAAGAACGCTCAACCTCTACGGTGAAATCTACGTGACCGGGCGTATCAATCAAGTTGATTGAATAAGTTTTAGATTCAGGTGTAATTTCACCTTGTACGGTAGGATAGTTCCAGCGGGTAGAAGTAGCGGCAGAAGTGATAGTAATACCACGTTCTTGCTCTTGCTCCATCCAGTCCATTGTGGCGGCACCTTCGTGTACCTCTCCAATTTTGTGGGTTTTACCTGTATAGTACAGGATACGCTCAGAGGTGGTTGTTTTTCCTGCATCAATGTGAGCAGAGATACCAATATTTCTGAGATACTTTAAGTCTGCCATAATTATAGGTTGTTAGCGAAACGGATAAAAATATTTTTAGAATTTGAAATGCGAGAACGCTTTGTTTGCTTCAGCCATTCTGTGAGTATCATCTTTCTTTTTCACAGCGGCACCTTCGCCTTTGGAAGCGGCGATAATTTCGTTAGCCAAACACTCAACCATTGTCTTATCGTTGCGAAGGCGAGCATATTTAATCAGCCACTTGATACCCAAAGAAATCTTACGTTCAGGACGAACTTCGGTAGGAACTTGAAACGTAGCACCGCCTACTCTTCGGCTTCTTACTTCTACGCTAGGCATTACGTTGTTCAAGGCTCTACGCCATACTTCCAAGCCGTCTTCTTTGGTTTTTTCACTTACCAAATCAATCGCTCCATAAAATATTCTGTAAGCAAGACTTTTCTTGCCTTCCATCATCAGATTATTTACAAATTTGGTTACCAAAGTATCTTTATACTTGGGGTCAGGTAATACGTACCTTTTAGGTGGTTTTGATTTTCTCATAAGTCCAACAAATTTTTAAGTTACTCAACCGAAACTCTATCGGCTGTTTTACTTCACTGAAAACTAAATTTTCTAATGAATTGGTTTAGAAGTTGTAAAAATATTCTAAACCTTGAAATTATTTTTTACCTTTTCCTGCGGGTTGTGCCTGCTGACCGGGTTTAGGACGTTTGGCTCCATACTTTGAACGTCTCTGGCGGCGATTGGCTACACCTGCCGTATCCAAAGCACCACGAACTATATGGTAGCGAACACCAGGCAAATCCTTTACACGACCTCCACGAATAAGCACGATGGAGTGTTCTTGTAGGTTATGACCTTCGCCAGGAATGTAGGCAATTACCTCTTGCTGATTAGAAAGACGCACTTTGGCAACCTTTCTCAACGCTGAATTAGGTTTTTTGGGCGTAGTTGTATAAACCTTGGTACATACGCCTCGCTTCTGCGGACACGCATCAAGGGCAGGCGACTTTGACTTTGCCTTTTTCGCCTCTCTTCCTTTTCTCACTAATTGCTGTATAGTAGGCATTTACTTCAGATTTTTAGACCTTTTTTAATTTTGAAGTGCAAAGGTACGAAAAAACTTTTTATCGCCAAATTTTTTGTAAAAAATAATTTTCGGCAATCTTCCAATTAATGCCTTCCACAATTTTTTTGAAAATCTGTCCTGATAAAGAGCTTGTCTAAAAATTTGGTAAATGTTTAGGCGTTATTTTCAGTAGGAAAGCAGGATTTAGGCAATTGATGTAAGGCACAAAATATTTTTGAGAGCGATGATGTCAATCAGAGCGGCATCATTGCTTGTGCTACGATAGAAAGGCGGGGTAAATGTCCAAACCATTACTTTTTATTCTTGGTATCTATCACAATGGTTACGGGTCCATCATTGCAAAGGCTCACTTGCATATCTGCCCCAAACTCTCCTGTCTGAATAGCCCTGCCAAGTTCTTGCGAAAATATTTCTATCGCCTTTTCATATAGAGGAATGGCTACCTCGGGGCGAGCCGCCTCAATGAAGGAAGGTCTGTTACCCTTTTTGGTACTTGCCAGCAATGTAAACTGACTTACCAGCAAAATATCCCCTGCTATCTCTTGCACCGAAAGATTCATTTTCCCCTCTTCATCAGCAAAAATTCGCATTTGTACAATTTTCTTAGCAAGCCAAGTAATATCATCAAGAGTATCCTCGTTGCCAATACCCAAAAGAACAAGCAAACCCTTCCCAATTTCAGACTTTATTTCGTTTTCTATGCTTACAGAAGCATTTTTTACTCTTTGAATTACTGCTATCATTTTTTACTAAAATTTACAGATTTGTGGGGTTAAAATGCTTTTCAAAAGTGCAGGAATAAAAGTTTTTTCAAAAATTAGAAAGCAATATTAGAGATTATTCAGCAAAGTGCAAAAAAAGTCTGTTTGAGAAACCTTTTTTATTTTGCAAAGTTTGTATATTGCAGAATATTATTTGGTAAATAGCCTTATTTTTTATGGAATCTTTACGTGAATTATAAGTCTAACTTATTGTTTTCAAGGGATTTAAATAAAAAAACTTAGGGTAATTGAAAAAATGATTAACTTTGAGTTGTACTTTTTAAATATTTAATCATATGAGTAAATTACCTCTAAGTCCGCTAAAATTAGTTGAAATTTTCGTAAGAGTAGATGATTTTTTGAAAAATTTTTCGCCTGCTCTACAAAAATATCTTGTGGGGGAGGATAAATGGTCAAAACGAGCAATGAACAAAAGCGAAGTGATGAGTATTCTGATATACTGTCATCTATCAGGTTTTAGGAACTTCAAAAGCTACTACAATGTGGCAATAAAAGGTTTTTTTCGGAGTTATTTTCGCACACTTTACCCTTATGAACCTTTTGTAAGTTTGCAATCTTCTTTATCTTTGGAGTTATATGCCTACTTGAACCTTTGTTGTTTAGGCAAGTGTGATAAAGCC